>CAWJLQ010000008.1:0-742705 GCA_963843705.1 uncultured Actinomycetes bacterium | reverse complement strand
GCGCCTGGTAGGAATCGAACCTACGGCCTTGCGCTCCGGAGGCGCACGCTCTATCCCCTGAGCTACAGGCGCGTGGGCCCCATTCTACGCCAGCGGCCCTCGCCGGCTCACCGGGGCGCGCCGTACGGCCAGCGCAGGGCGCGCGAGGCGGAGGACGGCGCCGCCGTGTCGTGGTACTCGCCGGCCAGCACCTCGGCCTCGAGCTCCAGGCTCGGGTAGTCGCGCCGGCGCAGGGCGTGCGCCATCCGGTCCAGGTCGCCGACCGTGTCCGCGGGCGGATCGGCGGCATCCTCGGCCTCGGCCTCGGCGCGCGCCGCGGGCGCGAACTGCGAGATGAACCGCCTGCGTCCGGCCGGCGTCTCCAGCGCGCCCACCGAGAGGTGCATGCGGGCGGTCAGGTCGGTGTGCGCGGCCGCGTGCGCCTCCTCCGTCGCGAACGTGACCCCGTCCTGCCATCAGAGTGACGGGCCCCCGATCGCGTACCGGCGGAATGCGGTCGGATTGGTCAGGAGCACGTGCGTCGCGAACAGGCCGCCGAGGCCAGGTCACGCGTGCGCAGCCGGACGATGTCGTCCATCGGTGTTCGGGAGCACGGAATCGGGGTTCGAAAGCATCGACCGCGACTGTAACTCGCCGTCGGATAGGCTGGCGCGCGTGCAGCTCCACGCCCGCGTCTTCGCGCTCGAGTACAACGAGCCGTTCGTCATCTCGCGCAGCGCGGACACCCATTCCGAGGTCGTCCAGGTGGCGATCGCGCACGGCGACCTGGTCGGCCACGGCGAGGGCGCGCCGGACACGCATTACGACGAGTCGATCGAGAGCGCGATGGCCTTCCTCGACCGCGTCGAGCCGCTGCTCGGCGACGACCCGCTGGCGACCGGGGCGATCCTGGCGCGGCTGGCGGAGATCCCCGGAGAGATGGCCGCCAAGTGCGCCGTCGACGGCGCGCTGCACGACCTGCTGGGCAAGATCTGCGGGCAGCCGCTGTGGCGCATCCTCGGGCTCGACCCGACGCCGCCGCCGACGAGCTACACCATCTCGATCGACACCGTCGAGGGCACGGCCCGGCGGGCCGCGGCCGCCTCCTCCTACCACGCCCTGAAGATCAAGGTCGGCGGCGCGGCCGACCTCGAGCGCGTGCGCGCCGTGCGCGCGCAGGCGCCGGACGCGCTGATCCGCGTCGATGCCAACGAGGCATGGACGGTGCACTCGACGATCGAGCTCGTGCCGGAGCTGGAGGCGCTCGGCGTCGAGCTGATCGAGCAGCCGCTGCCGGCGGCCGACCGCAGGGGCTACATGCGACTGCACGACAGCTCGCTGTCGATCCCGATCGTGCTCGACGAGAGCTGCCACACGCTGCCGGACGTCCCCCGCTGCGGCGAGATCGCCGAGGGGGTGAACATCAAGCTCACCAAGTCCGGCGGCATCCGTGAGGCGGTGCGGATGATCCACGCCGCCCGCGCGCTCGGCCTCACCGTGATGCTCGGTTGCATGAACGAGTCGTCGCTCGGGATCGCGCAGGCGGCGCAGATCTCGCCGCTCGTCGACGTCGTCGACCTCGACGGCCATCTCCTGAACAAGAACGACAGCCACACCGGGCTCACGCTGGAGGACGGACGCGTCGTCCCCGGCGACGGCCCCGGCCTGGGAGTGACGCCGCTGGAGCAGTGGCCGTGACGGCGAAGCGGTACGCCGTGCTCGCCGAGGAGTCGTTCGACGAGGACGCGAAGACCGCGACGGGCGTGATGCGCTATGCCGAGGCGCCCACCGTCGCCGTGATCGACTCCACCCGCGCCGGCACGGTCGCGTCCGACCACGTGCCGGGGCTCGTCTCGGACGTCCCGGTGGTGGCCGACATGGACGCCGCGGCCCAGCACGGGCCGACGACGCTCCTCGTCGGCGTCGCGCCGGCCGGCGGCCACCTGCCGCCGTCCTTCCGCCGGGGCATCCTGCGCGCGATCGAGCTCGGGCTGGACGTCGAGAGCGGCCTGCACGAGTTCCTCTCCGACGACGCCGAGATCGCCGCCGCGGCGGCCGCCGCGGGCATCTCGCTGCGCGACCTGCGCAGGGTGCCGGACGACCTCGACGTCCCCAGCGGTGCCAACCTGGCGGTCGCCACCCACACCGTGCTCACGGTCGGATCGGACTGCGCCCTCGGAAAGATGACGGTGTGCCTCGAGCTCGACCGCGAGGCCCGCCGCGGCGGCCACGCGTCGGTGTTCGTGCCCACGGGCCAGACCGGCATCGCGATCGCCGGGTGGGGCATCGCCGTCGACCAGGTGGTGTCGGACTTCGTCGCCGGGGCGGCCGAGCGGCTGGTGGTCGACGGCCACGAGCGCGGGGGAGACGGCGCGATCCTGTGGATCGAGGGCCAGGGCTCGCTGAACCACCCCTACTACTCCGGCGTGACGCTGGGGCTGCTGCACGGATCGGCCCCGCACGCGATGGTGTTCGTGCACGAGCCGGGGCGGGAGCTGATCGAGGGCGACCCGCGCTACCCGATCCGCGACCTGCCGGGCCTGATCGACGACCAGATCCGGATGGCCCGCCACGTCCGCCCGGCGCCCGTGGTGGCCGTCGCCCTGAAGACGAACCGGCTCGGCGAGGAGGACGCCCGCGAGGCCGTCGTGCAGACGGAGCGCGAGACCGGCCTCGTGGTCGACGACCCGGTCCGGTTCGGGGCCGGCCGGATCCTGGACGCGGTGCTCTCGGCCCGGTAGATGGTTGACCATCCAGGGCGAGCTTCACCACCCTGTTGCCAAGTGTGGCTAACATACGCGGCCGGTGCATGACCCTCGACTGACCACGCTGGCAGAAGTGCTCTGCCGCTACTCGCTCGAGGTCGGTGAGGGCGACACCGTCATGATCGACGGCCCCCCGCTGGCCCAGCCGCTGCTGGTGGAGCTCGTGCGGACGATCACCGAGCTGGGCGCACACCCGATGGTGCGTACGCGCGTCGAGCGCGCGCAGGCGGTGTTCCTGGCGGAGGCGAGCGACGACCAGCTGCGCACGATCACGCGCCTGGACGAGATCGAGGTCGAGACGCCCACCCGGTCCCTGACCGTCTGGGGCCAGCGCAACAACCGCTACCTGAGCGGGATCGATCCCGACCGCCAGGCGGTCCGCTCGGCGGCCACGCGGCGGCTGTTCGAGCGCTTCTTCGAGCGCGAGGCCGCCGGCGAGGTGCGCTGGTGCGGCACCGCCTTCCCCTGCGACGCGGTGGCACAGGAGGCCGGGATGTCGCTCTCCGAGTGGGAGGACTTCGTCTACTCCGCCGGTCATCTGCTCGACCCCGACCCGGTCGCGTTCTGGAAGGCGCAGTCCGCCCGCCAGGCCGGCATCGCCGAGCGGCTCGACCAGGTGCGCGAGCTGCGCATCCTCGGCGCCGACACCGACCTCACCCTCGACGTCTCCGGCCGCCGCTGGATGAACGCCGACGGCCACCAGAACTTCCCCGACGGCGAGGTCTACACGAGCCCCGTCGAGACGGCCACGCGCGGCCACATCTCCTTCAGCCTCGACGCCCCGTACAACGGCAACGACGTCGCGGGCGTGCGGCTGTGGTTCGAGGACGGCCGGGTCGTCCGCGCCGAGGCGAGCAAGGGCGCCGGGTTCCTCTCCCGGATGCTCGACATGGACGAGGGCGCCCGCTACCTGGGCGAGGTCGCGTTCGGGCTGAACGACGAGATCCGCACCGGCACCCGCGACACCCTCTTCGACGAGAAGATCGGCGGCACGTGCCACGTCGCGCTCGGCATGGCGTTCCCCGAGGCCGGCGGCAACAACCGCTCCGGCCTGCACTGGGACATGGTGTGCGACCTGCGCTCGGGCGGCGAGGTGCACGCCGACGGCGAGCCGATCTACCGGGACGGGGCGTTCCTGTGACCGATCCGCGCGTCACCCGGCTGGCCGACGTCGTCACCAACTACTCGACCGGCGTCCGCGCGGGCGACCTCGTCCTCATCCAGGGCCCGGAGCTGGCGGAGCCGCTGATCGTCGAGATCGTGCGGGCGGTGCTCGCCGCGGGGGCGATCCCGCACGTGCGCGCCTCGGTGCAGGGCATCGACGAGGCCTACCTGGCCGCCGCCGGGGACGCCCAGCTCGACCACCTGCCGCCGTCGGCGCTCGAGGAGATGGACGCGATTGACGCCCGCATCTCGATCCTGGCCGCGTGGAACACGCGCGAGCTCTCGGGGATCGACCCGGCCAAGCTCGCCCGCCGCTCGCGCGCGGCCCAGCCGGTGATGGGCCGGTTCATGGAGCGCTCCGCCGCGGGCGACCTGCGCTGGTGCGTCACCGCCTATCCGTGCGACGCGTTCGCGCAGGACGCCGACATGTCGCTCGACCAGTACGCGGACTTCGTCTACCGGGCCGGGTGGCTGCACCTCGACGACCCCGCCGCCGCGTGGCGGGAGTACGCCGGAAAGGTGCAGGCCCTGGCCGACCGCATCGCCGGCGTGCGCAGTCTGCGCGTGCTGGCCGAGGACACCGACCTGACCGTCGGCGTCGGCGGGCGCACGTGGGTCGCGTCGCGGGGCGAGCGCAACTTCCCCGACGGCGAGGTCTTCACCGGCCCGCTCGAGACCGAGACGACCGGCGACGTGCGCTTCTCGTTCCCTGCGGTCATGGGCGGGCGGGAGGTGCAGGACGTGCGCCTGCGCTTCGAGGACGGCCGCGTCGTCAGGGCCGAGGCGGGCGTGGGCCAGTCCTACCTCGAGCAGATGGTGGCGATGGACGCCGGCTCGAGCATCCTCGGCGAGTTCGCCATCGGCACCAACTACGAGGTCACCGACTTCACGAAGCAGATCCTGTTCGACGAGAAGATCGGCGGCACCTGCCATATGGCGCTCGGTGCCGGCTACCCGAACACGGGCAGCCTGAACCGCTCCGGCCTGCACTGGGACATGGTCTGCGACCTGCGCTCCGGCGGCGAGATCCACGCCGACGGCGAGCCGATCTACCGCGACGGCGCGTTCCTGCCGTCGTTCTTCGACGCCGACCTGGCCGCGCCCACGGCCTGATCCCGCACGAGCCACGCCATCCTGGCGACGTGGCCCATGAACGGGAGGTCGTGCACGCGCAGCACCGACGCGCCCATGTAGGCGGCCAGCGCCACCACCGCGGCCGTGCCCTCGAGGGCCGATTCGTCCAGGCCGAGCGGCTCCGCCGTCACCTCCTTGTGCGAGGGAGCGAGCAGGAGCGGATAGCCCAGCCCGGCCAGCCGCGGCAGCTCGGCCAGCGTGCGCAGGTCGGTGTCGGTGTCCTTCCCGAACCCGAGGCCGGGATCGACGAGGATCGCGTCGGTGCCGACCCCGGCGGCGCGGGCGCGCTCCGCCCGGTCGGTGAGGAACGCCGCGATCTCGTCCACGGGCACGGCCGTGCGGCCGCCCTGCACCTGCTTCGGCGCCAGCGCGAGGTGCGTGACCACGATCCCGGCGCCGTGCCGCGCGACGGCCGCCGCCATGCCGGGGTCGGAGAGGCCGGTGTGGTCGTTCACGAGGTCGGCGCCGGCGCGCAGGCAGGCGTCGGCGACGCCGGCCCGGTACGTGTCGACCGAGATCGGGACGTCGAGCGCACCGCGCAGCGCGCGCACGACGGGCTCGACGCGGGCGGCCTCCTCCTCCTCGGAGAGGACGCGCCCGGGCCGCGCCGTCATGCCGCCGACGTCGATCATCCCTGCACCCGCGGCCACGAGGTCGAACCCGCGGGCGACGGCGGCGCCGGGGTCGGCCGTCAGGCCGCGGTCGTAGAACGAGTCGGGCGTGACGTTGACGATCCCCATCATCACCGGCGGTCCGTCGAGCGCGAGCGTGCGGTGGGCGAGACGCAGCGTCATGCCCGCCCACCCTAACCGGCCGGAAAGCCGCGTCCGGCAGCACACGGCATCCCTCCTTGACAGGCGAACATGTGTTCGCTACCATCACCGAACACATGTTCGGTACGTTCGACATCCGCCGCCTCGCCGCCCTCGCAGCCGCCGCGGCGTGCGCGCTCGCCCTCGCGATGAGCTACGCGCCCTCGAGCTCGAGCGGCGCCGCGCCTGCGCACCCCCGCCACCACACGGTGAGCACGGGGGAGACGCTGTGGGCGATCGCGGAGCACGCCTACCCGACCGCCGACCCCCGCGACGCGGTCTACAAGATCGAGCAGGCGAACGACCTCCACGGGGCGGACATCTCCGCCGGCCAGGCGCTGGTGCTGCCGTGAGCGCGGCCCCGCACATCGCGCTCGCGCCGCCGCCCGGGGCCGAGGTCGTCTCGCTCGAGGAGTGGCGGGCGCGGCGGACGCCGGTCGAGGCAGACGTGCCCGCGCCGGCGCCGCTGCGACTGCTGCGCCTGGTCGTCGACGGCGACGAGCCGCCCGCGTTCCAGCTCGACGTGTTCCTGCGCCGCGCCCGCGCGGTCATGGGCGAGCCGCTCGAGCAGCGGCCGTTCGACCCGTATCGCGACGCCGAGCCGGCCTAGCTGCCGGCGGCCCCGGGCCCGCCGGATTCGATGTCGGCCGAGATGTGGACGTCGTTCACGCGTCTCCCTGCGGTTCGAGCAGGGAGCGCAGGTACTTCTCGACGTTGTCGAAGTTCGCTTCGATGCCGTCGAACCTGGTCATGCGGTCACGGCCGGCCTGGTCGCGGAAGGCGAGCTTCCATACGAGCGTTGTCACGCCGTCAGCCTCCGCGAGCTCCATCGTCTCGACGGCATGGGCATCCGGCCAGCCTTCGAAGAGCCACGTCTGCACCGACCGGGTCGGCGGCTCGACCTCCAGGTACGTGCCGCTGAACGCGCACTCGATCCCGTCGTCGGTCAGCATGACGTACCGATAGTCCCCGCCGACGCGCAGGTCGATGTCGCAGACCGTCACCTCCTCCCCGAATGGGGCGAAGGTCCTGCGCACGTGCTCCTCCTTCGTGAACACGTCGAAGACGAGCTGGATGGGGGCGTCGAACTCCCGCGTCACGAGAATCTCGAGATCGCTCGGAAACTCGACGATCGCCGCTCGATGGTGATTCGGTGTCACTGCTGCTCTCCTCTCTGCTGGAGCTCGTTGAGATAGTCGTCCACCCGATCCAGGCGGGCATGCATCGCCCGCTCGTACTTGGCCAGCCATTCCTGGAAGGGCCGCAGGCGCGCGGGGTCGAGCCGGTACAGCCGGCGGCGCCCGTCCGCGCGACACGTGACGAGCCCGACCTCGCTCAGCACGCGCAGGTGCTTCGAGACCTGCGGCTGGGACATCGAGACGTCGGCCACGATCGCACCGACCGCCTTCTCGCCGCTGACCAGGACGTCCAGGATCGCGCGACGGGGCGCCTCGGCAACCGCGTTCCACACATCTGCTGTCGCGGGGGAGCGGGCCATATCTGCATCATATTCCGATATCAGCATATGTCAATCGCGACTACACGCTCCGTACAATCCGGCGATGGATCTGAGCGTGCTCTTCCTGGGGACGGCCGCCTCGGCGCCCACCGCCCGCCGCGGCCTCCCCGCCCAGCTGGTGCGCCGGGCGGGGGACCGCATCCTGGTGGACTGCGGCGAGGGCACCCAGCGCCAGCTGCTGCGCTCCGGCGCAGGTCTCGTGGACGCCGACGACCTGCTGATCACGCACTGCCACGCCGACCACGTGCTCGGCCTGCCCGGCCTCCTGAAGACCTACGGCCTGCGTGCGCGCGAGGCGCCGCTGCGCCTGTACGGGCCGCGCGGGCTGGGCGGGCTGATGGCGACGATGGACCCGCTGATCGGGCGGCTGCCGTTCCAGCTCACGGTGCGCGAGGTCGAGCCGGAGCAGGAGCTCGAGCGCGACGGCTACAGGATCCACGCCTTCGCGACCGACCACGGACCCCGCAGCGTCGGCTGGGCGCTCGTCGAGGACGAACGGCCGGGCCGCTTCGACATCGACGCCGCCCGCCGGCTGGGAGTGCCCGAGGGGCCGATGTTCGGGCAGCTGCAGCACGGCCAGGCCGTGACGCTCGAATCGGGCGAGACGATCGCGCCGGACGACGTCGTCGGGCCCGCCCGCGCGGGGCGGCGGATCGTCTTCTCGGGCGACACCCGCCCCTGCCGCACGCTCTTCGACGCCACGCTCGGCGCCGACCTCCTCGTCCACGAGGCCACGTTCCTCGAGGACGAGCGCGAGCGCGCCGCCGAGACCGGCCACTCGACGGCCAGGCAGGCGGCCGCGCTCGCCCGCGACGCCGGCGTGCACCTGCTCGCGCTGACCCACATCTCCACCCGTTACCTGGGCCGGGAGATCGCCGCCGAGGCCGTGCCCGAGTTCGCCGCCACCGTGGTGCCGCGCGACTTCGACGCGGTCGACCTGCCGCTGCCCGAGCGCGGCCGCCCGCACCTGCTGCGAAACGGCGAGCGGGTCGAACCGGCGGCCCCCGCCGCCCCGGCGCCGGCCGGGTGAGCTTCCGGTTCGACCGGCTGGCGGCGAGCTACGACCGCCTGCGCCCCGCGGGGGAGGCGTGGATGGAGCTGTCGGAGCGGACGCTGGCGGGGCTGCAGGGCTGTCGCCGCCTGCTCGACGTCGGCTGCGGCACCGGCCGCTTCGCGGTGCTCGCAAAGCGGCGGCTCGGCGGCAGGGTGTGGGGCGTCGACCCGTCGGCCGAGATGCTGGCCGAGGCGAAAGCCCGCCCGGGCGCGAGCGGGGATCGGTTGGAAGCAGGGGGCGGCCGAGCAGCTGCCGTTCCGCAGCGGCTGGTTCGACGCCGCCCACATGCACCTGGTGGTGCACACGCTGGCCGACCGTCCGGCGGCGCTGGGCGAGGTCGCCCGGGTGCTCTCGCCGGGAGGCCGGCTGGCGATCGCCACGTTCGCCCGCGAGCACTTCGAGCGCTTCTTCCTGAATCCGTACTTCCCGTCCATCGAGCGCATCGACACGGCCCGGTTCCCCGATCCGGCGGTGCTCGCGGACGAGCTCGCCGAGGCCGGCTTCGGCGACGTCGGGGTCGAGCGGATCGGCCGGCCGGTGCACGCCGAGGCGACCGACGTGCTCGAGCGCGTCCGCGGCCGCTACATCTCCACGCTGCACCTGCTCGCCGCCGACGAGTACTCGGCCGGCCTGGCCGCCCTGGAGCGCGACGTCGCCGCCGGCCTGGCCGCGTTCGACTACACGCTCGAATGGGCCCTGCTCACCGCGAGACGTGAATAGCCGGTGCCAGGCACCGCTATTCACCCAGGATCGCGCGCATCCCCTCGGCGAAGGCCGCGCCGCCGCCGTTCGCCGGATGGCGCACGTAGGTGGCGGCATCTCCGAGCACCGACTCCGCGATTCGTCCGACCGCGACCACCGTCGCCGGGCGCACCAGCTCGATCAGCCGGCGCGCGAAGACGGCGCCCGCCTCGACCTCGGCCACGGCCGGACGCCGGTTGGAGAGCGGGACGCCGGGGCGGTGGGGGTGGGTGGGGACCGTGTTCCAGAGGATCACCCGCCGCTCGGCGCCGAGCTCTCCGAGCACGCGGTGCACGATCGTGCCGGAGGGCTCGCTCCACCGCCGCGCGGCGCAGCTCGGCCGGTACGGGTCGCCCCAGCGGGCCAGGTCGCGCTCCGACGTGAACGCGATGCCCGACCAGCGCATGCCCTGGTAGCCGCCCGCCTCGCCGAGCGCGACGACGTCCGCGCCCGCGCGCTCGGCCAGGTAGGCGCACAGGTTCGACAGCCGGATGGCGGGTGCGTCGGCCACGTCGTCCGGGCCGGCCTGCGCATACTGGTTGAACGTCGCCCCGATGCGGGCGACGGCGAGGTCTCGGAGCAGCTCATCCACGTCCGGGGAGCTTCCCACGCCGGGGGACTTCCATCCGCCGCAGCTGGTATCGTCCCTCCGGCGCCGTGATGCGGCGTCACGGCCAGAAGGCCACCTTTAAGTCCGCGCCCAGCGAGGCCGGGAAGGAGAAAGTGCATGTCTGCCACCGAGGCTGAGCGCGTGCTGCTGGACGAGGGCGACCTGCAGCGCACGCTCCGCCGCATCGCCCACGAGGTCGTCGAGGGGCACCCGGACGTCGCCCAGCTGGCGCTGGTCGGCATCTACACCCGGGGCGTCACGATCGCCCAGCGGCTGCGCACGCTGATCGAGCAGTTCGGCGGCGTGGCGCCTGCGACGGGCGCGCTCGACATCACCTTCTACCGCGACGACGTCGCGGTGCGCGCGGGCGAGCAGCGCGCCCATCCGCAGCCGGTCGTCAAGGCGACGCGGCTCGACTTCCCGCTCGAGGGCAAGTCGGTCGTGATCGTCGACGACGTGCTCTACACCGGGCGCACGATCCGGGCGGCGATCGAGGCCCTGTTCGACTACGGCCGCCCGCAGCGCGTGCAGCTGGCGGTGCTGGTCGACCGCGGCCACCGCGAGCTGCCGATCCGCCCCGACTACGTCGGCAAGAACCTCCCCACCGCCCGGAACGAGCGGGTCAACGTGGAGCTGATCGAGGTCGACGAGGTCGACCGCGTCGTGCTCATCCATCCGG
The DNA here is from genome assembly GCA_963843705.1 of uncultured Actinomycetes bacterium. Lineage (GTDB taxonomy): Bacteria > Actinomycetota > Thermoleophilia > Gaiellales > JAICJC01 > JAICJC01. The sequence continues at coordinate 732,248 of CAWJLQ010000008.1, read as the reverse complement.
ACTAGGAGCATCTGTGGAGCTCTATCCCCCGAAGCGCCCCCAGACCCGCCGCCACCTGATCTCGGTCGCCGACCTCGACCGCGATGACGTCGAGCGGATCCTGACGACCGCCGAGAGCTTCGAGTCGGTGGTGCGCCGCGACCTGAAGAAGGTACCGACGCTGCGCGGCCGCACCGTGATGACCGTCTTCTTCGAGTCCTCGACGCGCACGAGCTCGTCCTTCGAGCTGGCGGCCAAGCGGCTGTCGGCCGACGTCGTCAGCCTGAAGGCGGCCGGCTCGAGCGTCGACAAGGGCGAGTCGCTGCGCGACACCGTGCAGACGCTCTCGGCCTACGACCCGGACGTGATCGTCATCCGCCATCGCGCCGTCGGCGCGGCGGCGCGCGTCACCCAGGCGACCGACGCCCACGTCGTGAACGCCGGCGACGGCTGCCACCAGCACCCCACCCAGTGCCTGCTCGACCTGTACACGATGCGGGCCGCCCGCGGACCGCTCGACGCCCTCCACGTCGCCATCGTGGGCGACATCCTGCACTCGCGCGTCGCCCGCTCGAACATCCAGGGCCTCAAGCTGATGGGAGCGAAGGTGACCCTGGTCGGCCCGCCGACGCTGATCCCGCGCGAGGCCCAAAGCCTCGGCGTCGAGGTGAGCACCGACATCGACGCGATCGCCGACGCGGACGTCGTCTACGTCCTGCGCATGCAGCGCGAGCGCATGGCGGACGGGGCGGCGTACGTTCCCTCGCTGCAGGAGTACTCGGCGCTGTGGGGCGTCACACGCGCACGCGTGCGGCCCGGCCAGCTGATCATGCACCCGGGGCCGATGAACCGCGGCGTCGAGATCGCGGGCGACGTCGCGGACGGGCCCGGCTCGGCGGTCGTCGACCAGGTGCGGGCGGGACTGGTGGTACGGATGGCCGTCCTCTACGACCTGCTCACAGGTCCGGCGCCCGCCGCCACCCAGGCGGCGCTGCGACCCGTGCCGGCTGTCGCCGGAGCGACCGGGCAGGAGGTCGCCTGATGGCCGAGCGGCTCTTCCAGGCGGACTCGCCGCCCGCGAGCGTCGTCATCGCCGGCGGCCGGCTCGTCGACCCGCTCGCCGGTCTCCACGGGCAGACGCTGGACATCCGCATCGAGGGCGGGCGCATCGCCGAGATCGGCCTCGATCTCGCCGGCGGAGACGCCGAGACGATCGACGCGTCCGGGCTCGTCGTGACGCCGGGCCTGGTCGACCCGCACGTCCACCTGCGCACGCCCGGCGACGAGGACGAGGAAGACATCGCCTCGGGCACGCGCGCGGCCGCCGCGGGCGGCTTCGTCGCGATCCTGGCGATGCCGAACACCGCCCCCGTCGTCGACTCGGCCGCCGTCCTGACCGGGCTGATCGAGCGCGCGCGCTCCGACGCGGCGATCGCCACGGGGTTCATGTGCGCGATCACGAAGGAGCAGCACGGGCGCTCGCTGAGCGAGATGGGCGACCTGGCCGCACGCGGCGCCGCCGCCTTCTCCGACGACGGCCGCCCCGTGACCGACGCCGGAGTGCTGCGGCGAGCGCTGCAGTACAGCTCGGTGACGGGCCTTCGCCTCGCGCTGCACGAGGAGGACCCGTCGCTCTCCGCGGGCGGGCAGATGCACGAGGGCGCCGTCTCCGCCGAGCTCGGCCTGCACGGCTGGCCCGCGATCGCGGAGAGCACGATGATCGGACGCGACCTCGGCATCGCCCGCCACGAGGGCGCGCCGCTGCACATCTGCCATGTCTCCGTCGCCGAGTCGGTGCTCGAGCTCCGGCGGGCACGCGAGCTGGGCACGCGCCTGAGCGCGGAGGTGACGCCCCACCATCTGTGCCTGACCGACGAGGCGGTGCGTGACCTCGACGCGGCGACGACGAAGATGAATCCGCCGCTCGGGGCGGCGTCCGACCGCGCCGCGCTGATCGAGGCGCTCGCCGACGGCACGCTCGACTGCATCGCGACCGACCATGCGCCCCACCGCGACCACGAGAAGGATGCCCCCTTCGAGGAGGCGCCCTTCGGGGTGATCGGACTCGAGACGGCGTTCGCGGCGGTCTACACGCATCTCGTCGAGCCGGGCCTCGTTCCGCTGGCCACCGTGATCGAGCGCATGACCGCGGGGCCGGCCGCCGCCTTCGACCTCGACACGCCGACGCTCGCCGCCGGCAGGTCGGCCGACCTGGCGGTGTGGGACCTGACCCAGACATGGCGGGTCGAGCCCCCATACGCGTCGCGCTCGGCCAACTGCGCCTTCGCCGGCCGGACGCTGCGCGGCGTGTGCCGTCTGACCGTGTCGCGCGGGCGCATCGCCCACCGGCTGGTGGAGGCGGTGGCGTGAGCGGGAGCGGCGCCTGATGTCGGCGTTCCTCGTGCTCGAGGACGGCACCGTCCACCGCGGCCGGCCCTACGGCGCACACGGGATCGCCGTCGGCGAGATCGTGTTCACGACCTCGATGACGGGCTACCAGGAGGTGGTCACCGACCCGTCCTACGCCGGCCAGCTGGTGACGTTCACCCAGCCGATGATCGGCAACTACGGCGTCGAGGCGGACGCCTCGGAGTCTCCCGCGCCCGCCGCGCGGGGGGTGATCGTGCGCGAGGGCCGCAACGCGACGCCGAACGGGCGGGAGGGCTTCTCCGACTGGCTGGCGGCCCGCGGCGTCGTCGGACTCCAGGGCGTGGACACGCGTGCGATCACCCGCCGGCTGCGCGACGGCGGCGCCGTGCGCGCGGCGGTGTCGACGGGCACGGCGTCGGTGGCCGAGGTGCTCGAGCTCGTGCGGAGCGAGCCGGCCATGCTCGGGCGCGCACTGGCCGCGGAGGTGTCGCGGCCGGCGCCGGAACGGCTGGCCGCCGTGGGCGCCGAGCGGGCGCACGTCGCGGTGCTCGACTACGGCATCAAGTCCTCGATCGTGCGCCTGCTGCAGGAGGCGGGCGCCCGGGTGACGGTGTTCCCCTGGGACGCCGGCGCCGCCCAGGTGCTCGCGTCCGTCCCCGACGGCATCGTGCTCGCCAACGGCCCCGGCGACCCGGCCGCCCTGCCGGACTGCGTCGGGGTTGTCCGCGACCTGGTCGGCCAGGCGCCGTTGCTCGGCATCTGCCTGGGCCACCAGCTGCTCGGCCAGGCGCTCGGCCTGGAGACGTTCAAGCTCCGGTTCGGACACCGGGGCGCGAACCATCCGGTGCTCGAGCTCGACACCGGCCGCGTGCTGGTCACGTCCCAGAATCACGGCTTCGCGGTGCGGCCGCCCAACGGCGGACGCGAGTTCGAGACCCGCTTCGGGAGCGGGCGGATCACGCACACCTCGCTCTACGACGGGACGGTGGAGGGGCTCGAGCTGACCGGCCTGCCGGTCTCCTCGGTGCAGTTCCACCCGGAGGCGAGCCCGGGCCCGCACGACGCCCGCAGCATCCTCACCGGCTTCGCCGCCGGCCTGCGGCACGAGGCGCCGAGGGCCGTTGCCTAGGCGGACGGACATCGCCAGCGTCGCCGTGATCGGCTCGGGCCCGATCGTGATCGGGCAGGCGTGCGAGTTCGACTACTCGGGCAGCCAGGCGCTGCGGGTGCTGCGCGCCGAGGGCATGCGCACCGTGCTGATCAACTCCAACCCGGCCACGATCATGACCGACGGCGGGTGGGCCGACCGCACCTACCTCGAGCCGCTCGACGTCGAGGGCGCCGCGTCCGTCCTGCGCCGCGAGCGGCCGGATGCGCTGCTGCCGACGCTGGGCGGCCAGACGGCGCTCAACCTCGCCTCCGACCTGCACGCCGCGGGCATCCTCGACGAGCTGGGCATCGAGCTGATCGGCGCGTCCTACGACGCGATCCGCCGGGCGGAGGACCGCGAGCTCTTCGCCGAGACGATGGCACAGGTGGGCCTGCGCGTGCCCGCGAGCGTCATCGCCGTCAGCATGGCCGACGCCGACGCCGCGCTCGCCTCCGGGCAGCTGCGGCTGCCGCTCGTCATCCGCCCGGCGTTCACGCTCGGCGGCCACGGCGGCGGCTTCGCCCGCACGCCGGCCGAGCTGGAGGCCATCGTTACCCGCGGTCTGCGCGAGAGCCCCATCGGCCAGGTGCTGCTCGAGGAGTCGGTGGCGGGCTGGGGCGAGTTCGAGCTCGAGGTGATCCGCGACAAGCGCGACAACGTCGTGATCGTGTGCTCGATCGAGAACGTCGACCCGATGGGCGTGCACACGGGCGACTCGGCCACGGTGGCACCGGCACAGACGCTCTCCGACCGCGAGTACCAGCTGCTGCGCGACGCGTCCGCCGACGTCATCCGCGCCGTCGGCGTCGAGACCGGCGGATCGAACGTCCAGTTCGCCCTGAACCGCGACACCGGCGACCTGGTCGTGATCGAGATGAACCCCCGCGTGTCACGGTCGTCCGCGCTCGCGTCGAAGGCGACCGGCTACCCGATCGCCAAGGTGGCCACGAAGCTCGCCATCGGCTACACGCTGGACGAGATCCCGAACGACATCACCCGCACGACGCCGGCCGCGTTCGAGCCGACGCTCGACTACGTCGTCGTCAAGCTGCCGCGCTTCGCCTTCGAGAAGTTCCCCGGGGCCGACACCGGCCTGACCACGCAGATGAAGTCGGTCGGCGAGGTGATGGGCATCGGCCGCACGTTCGCCGAGGCGTGGGGGAAGGCGATGCGCTCGCGCGAGCTCGACCGCCGGCCGCGCACCTCCGGCTCCGTGGCGGAGGCCGAGTGGGACCGCTTCGACGCCATCCAGGGCCGGCTGACGGCCGGCGAGGATCCGGCGGCGCTCGCGGCAGAGTCGTCCGTGCACCTGTGGTTCCTGGACGAGTGGGAGCGGATCGCCCACACCGAGCGCATGCTCATGCGGACGCCGCTCGACTCGGTCGTCGAGACCGAGTGGCGGCGGATCAAGCAGCTCGGCCTGGCCGACGCCCGCATCGCCGACCTCGCCGGCACCGACGAGGCGACGGTGCGCGCCCTGCGCACCGCCCACGGGGTGCGTCCGGTCTACAAGGCGGTCGACAGCTGCGCCGCCGAGGTCGAGGCGCAGGCGCCCTACTTCTACTCGACATACGAGCAGGAGGACGAGCTCGAGGAGCCGCAACGCAGGACGATCGTAATCCTCGGCGCCGGCCCGAACCGCATCGGGCAGGGCATCGAGTTCGACTACTGCTGCGTCCGCGCCGCCCAGACGTTCCGCCGGCTCGGCTACGACGCCGTCATGATCAACTGCAACCCGGAGACGGTCTCGACCGACGCCGACTCCTCCGACCGGCTCTTCTTCGAGCCGCTGACGGTCGAGGACGTGCTCGAGGTGGTGGAGCGCGAGCGGCCGCTCGGAGTCGTCGTGCAGTTCGGCGGGCAGACGCCGCTCCGCCTGGCCAAGCGGCTCGAGGACGCCGGCGTGCCGATCCTGGGCACGCCGTTTGCCGCGATCGACGTCGCCGAGGACCGCGAGCGGTTCGGGCGGGTGCTGGCCGAGCTCGACCTGCGTGCGCCGGAGTGGGGGATCGCGGCGGACGCCGACGAGGCGGTGGCGATCGCAAACCGGATCGGCTACCCGGTGCTCGTGCGCCCGAGCTACGTGCTCGGCGGCCGCGAGATGCGCATCTGCGACGACGACGGGTCGCTGCGGTCGGGGCCGGTGCAGGCCGGCTCGCTCATCGACCGGTTCGTGGACGACGCGATCGAGGTCGACGTCGACGCGATCTGCGACGGCTCGCGCACCGTGATCGGCGCGATCATGGAGCACGTCGAGGAGGCGGGCGTCCATTCCGGCGACTCCACCTGCGTGATCCCGGCCATGTCGCTCGGCCAGCGGGTCGAGGATGAGCTGCGCCGCCAGACCGCGTCGATCGCGGAGGCGCTCGGCGTGCGCGGGCTGATCAACGTCCAGTTCGCCGTGCAGGGCTCCACCATCTACGTCATCGAGGCCAACCCGCGCGCCTCCCGCACCGTCCCCTTCGTCTCGAAGGCGACAGGCCGCGACCTGGTCGGCGCCGCCTGCCGCGCGGCCCTGGGGCTCCCGATCGACCTGACGGAGGGCGAGGTCGAGCACACGAGCGTGAAGGCGGTCGTGCTCCCATTCCAGCGCTTCGCCGGGGCCGACCCGACGCTCGGGCCGGAGATGCGCTCGACCGGCGAGGTGATGGGCATCGGGCCGGACTTCCCGACGGCCTTCAGCAAGGCCGAGCGCGCGGCCGGCCGTCCGCTGCCGCGCGGCGGAGCGGCGTTCCTCTCGGTCCGCGACCGCGACAAGCCCGCAGCGACGATGCTCGCCGCGCTCCTGCAGTCGCTCGGCTTCGAGCTGGTCGCGACCGCCGGCACGGCGCGCGCACTGCGCCGCATCGGCATCCCCGTGAAGACCGTGCGCAAGGTGGTGGAGGGGTCGCCGAACGTCGTCGACCTGGTGCGCGACGGCGGCATCCAGCTCGTCATCAACACGCCCGGTGGACGTGGCACCCGCGTCGACGGCTATGAGATCCGGGCGGCCGCGATCGCCCACCGCATTCCGTGCATCACCACGATGGCCGGGGCGTCGGCCGCGGTGCAGTCGATCGCCCAGGCCCAGGCGGTCGAGCCGGTGGCGCTCCAGGACCTGCACGAGTACGAGGCGATCGGTGCCGCCCCCTCCGGCGCGTAGCCTGCCGGTCGCGGGCGTCGAGGCGGTCGGTGCGTACACGTTGCTGCGCCTGCGCGACGACGGCGGCGATCCCGGGGTGCCGGGGCAGTTCTTCATGCTGCAGGCAGAGCCCGCGCCGGCAGCCGCCTACCTGCCTCGACCGCTCTCCGCCGCCTGGGCGGACCCGGGCGAGCTCGCGTTCCTGCTCGACGTCCGCGGCGAGGGGACGCGGGCGCTCGCGGCGGCACGGTCGGTGGGGGTGGTCGGTCCGCTCGGCCGCGGCTTCGAGCCGGCCGCGGGCGATGCGATCCTGGTCGGCGGCGGCATCGGCGCGGCGATCCTGCCGTGGCTGCGCCGCAGCCTCTCCGAGCGCGGGAACGTCCGCACCGTGCTCGGCTTCCGCAGCGAGGCGCACGCGGTGTGCGCAGCACTCGTGGACGCCGAGGCCACGGTCGTGCTCGACCCCGTCCTCGTGACCGAGCCGCTCGCGCGGCTCCTGCCCGCGGCGGGGACCGTCTACGCCTGCGGCCCCGACCGGATGCTGCAGGCGGTCGCCGCGCTCTGCGCCGAGCACGACGTCCCCTGCCAGCTCGCCATGGAGGCGGCGATGGCGTGCGGATACGGCGCCTGCTACGGCTGCGCCGTGCACCTCGACGGCACGTGGAAGCGTCTGTGCATCGAGGGTCCGGTCGTGGAGGCGGGGCGTGTCCTCGCCTGACCTGCTGCGCACCGAGCTCTGCGGCATCGAGCTCGCCCACCCGCTCGTGAACGGGTCCGGTACCCTCGACGCGCTCGCGGCGGGGACGCTCGGCCTGGCGGCCTTCGTGACCAAGACGGTGACCCTGCACCCGCGCGAGGGCAACCCGCCGCCGCGGATCGCGGAGACCCCGGCGGGGATGGTGAACTCGATCGGGCTTGCCAACCCGGGGCTCGAGGCGTTCTGCACCGATCACCTGCCCCGGCTGGGCGAGCTCGGCGTGCCGCTGATCGTGAGCGTCGGCGGCTGGTCGCCGGCGGAGTACACCACGGCGGTCGCCCGCATCGCCGCGCACCCGTCGGTCGCCGCGATCGAGCTCAACGTGTCCTGCCCGAACGTCGAGTCGGGCTGCATCTCGATCGGCACCGACCCGCACGAGACTCGATCTCTGGTTGAGCGATGCCGTTCCGAGACGGACCTTCCCGTCCTCGCCAAGCTCTCGCCGAGCGTGGCAGACGTGGCGGCCATCGCGACGGCGGCCGCCGAGGGCGGAGCGCACGGGCTCGTGCTCATCAACACGGTCAGGGGCATCGCAATCGACCGCGACTCGCTGCGCCCGCTGCTCGGCGGAGGCGGCGGCGGACTCTCCGGCCCGGCCGTGAAGCCCGTCGGCCTGCACGCCGTCCAGCAGGCGTTTTCCGCCACCCGCCTGCCCATCGTCGGCATGGGCGGGGTGGCGAGCGCCCAGGACGTGATCGAGTTCGTTGCGGCCGGCGCGGTCGTGGTAGGAATTGGGACGTCCCTCTTCGGGGACCCGCAGCTCCCGCGGCGTGTGCTTTCGGACCTCGACCCGCTCGTGCGGCGGCACGCCGCGCGCTCGATCGGGGATCTCGTAGGCGTCGCGCACCCTCGACTCTCTAGCTCAACTCGAGCTTGAGGGTAATGGCCGCAAATTTCGCCTGTTTAGGCGGTTTTTTCCCGGTTGCACGCCGACCGCACACGGGTATAATCGCCCCCTACCATGACAACCAGCACCCTCTCCCAGACACCCTCCCGGTCGCTCGATCAACGCATGGAGGCGCTCAGCAGAGCGAACCACATCAGGGTGCGGCGGGCCCAGCTGAAGCGCGACCTCAAGGCGGGGCGGGTGCGGATCGGCGACGTCATCGCCGACCCCCCCGACGAGGTGCTGACCGCCAAGGTGTACGACATGCTGGTGGCCGTGCCCCGGCTCGGGCGGGTGAAGGCCACCCGGCTTCTGACCCAGTGCCGCATCAGCCAGAGCAAGACGGTCGGCGGGCTGTCCGACCGCCAGCGCGGCGAGCTGCTCGACCTCTTCCGCTAGCCGGCGGCCGCCGGGGGCAGCGCTGAACGCGCGCCTGTTCGTCGTGGCGGGCCCGTCCGGCGTCGGCAAGGGGACGCTCATCGCACGTGCCCGCTCGCTCGCGCCGCAGGTCGAGCTGTCGACGTCGGCGACGACGCGGCCCGCGCGCGAGGACGAGCGCGACGGTCGCGAGTACCACTTCCTGAGCGCGGAGGAGTTCGAGCGCCGCGCGCAGGCTGGCGAGTTCCTCGAGCATGTATCCTACGCGGGGAACCGGTATGGCACGCTGCGCGACGAGGTCGAGCAGCGGCTGGCGGACGGCCGAAGCGTCGTCCTCGAGATCGAGGTCGCCGGTGCTCGCGAGATCAGGCGGCAGATGCCGGACGCAGTCCTCGTCTTCGTCGCCCCTCCGACGATGGCCGACCTCGAGGCCCGGCTTCGCGGCCGCCGGCAGAACACCGAGACCGAGATCCGCGACCGGCTGCGGATCGCATCCGAGGAGCTCTTGGCACAACCCGAGTTCGACCACGTGATCACCAACGACGATGCCGACCGCGCGGCCGCCGATCTGGCGGCGCTGATGCGGTCGGCGATGAACGGCTGAGGAGCATCCATGATCTATCCGAAGATCGACGTCCTCCTGGAGAAAGTCGACAGCAAGTACGCCCTCGTGATCGCCGCCGCGCGGCGCACGCGCCAGATCAACGACTACCACCACCAGCTCGGCGAGGGCAGCTTCGAGAGCTTCGCGCCGCCGCTGGTCGAGTCGCGCTCCAAGAACTTCCTGACGATGGCGCTCGAGGAGATCGCGCAGGGACAGCTCAAGGTGTCGCCGACCACGAAGGAGTAGGCCGCCCGCCGATGAGTTTTCGCGACCCGGGCGATCACTACCCCTGGAACCCGACCCGGGAGGGATACTGAATGACGCAGGTCGTGCTCATGGTGGGAACGCGCAAGGGGTTGTTCGTGCTCGAGAGCGACGGCGACCGTCGCGACTGGAGCGTCCGCGGCCCGTACTGCGACGGCTGGCCGGTCTACAACGCGGCCTACGACTCCGAGGACGGCACCATCTTCACCGCCGCCGCGAGCGAGTGGCACGGCGCCGGCGTGTGGCGCAGTCCGGACCTGGGCGAGACGTGGGAGCTCTCGTCGGAGGGCCTCCGCTACGGCGAGGACGGCGAGCTGCGGCTGTCGAAGATCTCCGGGCTGATGGCTGCCCACGGCCGCGTGATCGCCGGCGCCGAGTCCGCCGGGCTGTTCGAGAGCCGCGACGGCGGCGCCACCTGGTCGCTCATGTCGACGCTCGACGACCAGCCGGGACGCGACGCCTGGAACAAGCCCGAGAACCAGCCGCCGGGTCATCTGGGCATGGCCGGACTGCTGCCGGATCCCGACGACGCCGACCGCTTCTGGGCGATCGTGCAGGGCTTCGGGATCTTCGAGACGACCGACAACGGCGGCTCGTGGACGCCCCGCAACCGCGGCCTCCGCGCCGCCTGGCCGCTCGAGAACCCCGAGGTCGGCTACTGCGTGCACAAGCTGGTGATGTCGCCGTCCGACCATGACCGCCTCTACCAGCAGAACCACTGCGGGATGCATCGCTCGGACGACGCCGGCCGGTCGTGGACGGAGATCACCGAGGGCCTGCCGTGCGACTTCGGCTTCGCGGCGGCCGCCCACCCGCACGACCGCGACAGCTTCTATGTGATCCCGCTCGACCCCGGCCACGGCCGCTGCATGCCCGACGGGCGCGCATCGGTCTGGCGGACGAGCGACGCCGGCAGCACGTGGCGGCGACTCGACGCCGGCCTGCCGCAGCGCAACGCATACCTCGGCGTGCTGCGCGAGGGGATGGCGATCGACGGGCTCGACTCGCCGGGGCTCTACTTCGGCACGAGCACGGGCCAGGTGTTCGCGAGCGCCGACGAGGGGGAGAGCTGGTCCGAGATCGCGAGCTATCTGCCCGGCATCGCCTCCGTCGAGGTGGCGGTGATCGGCTGATGGCCGACGTTCATCTTCCCGTCACGCTGCCGACGGTCTTCGCCGACCTGCCCCGGCGGCTCGACGTCGACGCGCCCACCGTCAGTGCGGCGATCGACCGCCTGGACGAGCGCTGGCCGGGGCTGCGCGACCGCCTCTGCGAGCCGGGGCCGACGCTGCGCCGGCACGTGAACGTGTACGTCGACCGCGAGCGGGCCGGGCTCGACACCGCGCTCCGGCCCGACTCGCGGCTCGACGTCATCTCGGCGATCAGCGGCGGCTGACACCGCGCGGAGCCAGCGGCCCTCGTGGTACCAGCGCTGCATCGTGCGCAGGCTCGGCGGCTTCACCCGGGCGTCGACGCACTCCGCACGCAGCCGGCGGATCGTGTCGGCGGGGTCGACGCCGAGTGCCCACTCCGTCTCGGCCCGGCGCCGGAGCGCAGGCCACCCGTGCGAGCCCGGCCGTGGTCGTCGCGGACGGTCCGCGAACCGCGCCAGGTGCGCCTCGAGCGCGCGCCGCCTCGCGGCCGTCAGGCAGCCGTGCGCCTCCCAGAGGCGCGCGAGCGTGTCGACGAAGTCGCGGCCGTCGTTGCGGCACCGGAACTCGGGTGAGGCGTGCGGACGGCAGAGCCAGATCGTCACGCCGTGGGTCATCCGCACGGCGGCCGTCAGCCCGGACGTGGTCATGGCGCAGATCGCGCAGACCGGCCGGGCGGTCGGACGCCGGAGCGGCGCGGTGTCCGTGGTCGAGGTGGTCATGCTCCCAGTCTGCCGGGGACGATGTGACTTGTGGGTCACGACCTGCAACACGATCGTCACAACTCGTGCGCGCCAATCGGCGGCATCCGCGGCGCCAATTGCCCGGCGGGCCGCCACCTCGCCGCCGCCGGCATCCAAACCGATCGGCCGGGCGGATCGTCCTATGCGACGATGACGTCCACCGCCACATCGTGACGAAACCGTGCCCATCCGCGGGTTGCGGCGGCCCCCCGGCGGCGGCGACACTACGCTCATGATCCTGGTCGGCGTGTGTGGGGGGATCGCGGCGTACAAGACCTGCGAGCTCGTCCGCCTGCTCGTCCGCGCCGGCCATGAGGTGCAGGTGGCGCAGACGCCGGACTCGCAGCGCTTCGTCGGGCCGACGACCTTCGCCGCCCTCTCGCGCCGTCCCGTGCTCGTCGACGGCGGGCCGGACGTCTTCCCGCACCTGGACGCGTCCGCCCGCGCGGAGCTCCTGTGCATCGCGCCCCTCTCGGCCACGACCCTCGCCCGCATCGCCCACGGCGAGGCGGCCAACGTGCTCACGGCGACGACGCTCGCCTACACCGGCCCCGTCGTGGCGGCGCCGGCGATGAACCCGCGCATGTGGTCCGCGCCCGCCACCCGGGAGAACCTCGAGCTGCTCGCCGCACGCGCGGTCGAGCTGGTCGGCCCCGGGGAGGGGGACACCGCCGAGGGCGAGATCGGCGTCGGCCGGATGGCGGAGCCGGAGGAGATCGCCGCGGCGGTCGCTGCCCGGCTGCGCAGCGGCCGCAGCCTCGCGGGCGTGCGCGTGCTCGTCACCGCCGGCGGCACCCGCGAGCCGCTCGACGCCGTTCGCTACGTCGGCAACCGCTCCAGCGGCCGGATGGGCGTCGCCGTCGCCGACGAGGCCGCCCGGCGCGGCGCGGACGTCACGCTCGTCCTGGCCGCCGCCGGCGCCCGGCCCACGGCCCCCATGCGCGTGCTGCACGCGGAATCGGCGGCCGACCTCGAGCGGACGGCGCTGGCCGCGGCCGAGACGGCCGACGTGATCGTGATGGCGGCGGCCGTCTCCGATTACCGGCCCGCGGACGCGTATACGGGCAAGCGCCCGAAGAGCGGTGAGCCGTGGCACGTGACACTCGAGCCGACCGCGGATATCCTCAAGGAGCTGGGGTCCAGGCGAACGGCAGGTCAGATTCTGGTCGGCTTCGCCGCCGAACACGGCCCCGGGGGAGTCGACCGCGCCCGGGCCAAGCTCGAGCGAAAGCACCTCGACATGATCGTGATGAACGACGTCAGCCGCACGGATATCGGATTCGACTCTTCACAGAACGAGCTGGTGCTGGTGACGGCCGGCGGCGAGCGCACCGTCTCGCGGCGCTCGAAACCCGCCTGCGCCGTCGCGGTCTGGGACGCACTCGCCGTCCCTGCCGCGACCGCGACCGCGCCCGCCGGCGCATGACCTCAACACCCAGACCCTAGGAAGGACACGAGGTGGAAGCACACGAACTCGGACGACCGGCTCCGGCACCCGATGTGGCCGCCGCCTCTGAGACCGCCGGGCGCGTCATCGAGAACGTCGCCCGCGTCATCCACGCCCCCCGGCACCTGATCGGCCGCTGCGTGATGACGATCCTCTGCGAGGGGCACATCATCCTCGAGGACTTCCCCGGCGTCGGCAAGACGATGCTCGCCAAGTCGCTCGCCCGCTCGCTCGACTGCCACTTCGCCCGCATCCAGGCGACGCCCGACCTCCTGCCCTCGGACGTCACCGGCGTCAGCGTCTTCAACATGCACGACAACGAGTTCGTGTTCAAGCCGGGGCCGGTCTTCGCGAACCTCGTGCTCGTCGACGAGATCAACCGCGCGTCGCCGAAGACCCAGTCGGCGCTGCTCGAGTGCATGCAGGAGTCGCAGGTGACGATCGACGGGGTCAGCCATACGCTGTCGCGCCCGTTCATGGTGATCGCCACCCAGAACCCGATCGAGTACGAGGGCACCTTCCCGCTGCCCGAGGCCCAGCTCGACCGCTTCACGATCCGGCTCACGCTCGGCTATCCCGACGCCCGCCAGGAGGCGCGCATGCTCGCGGAGCACTCCGCCGGCGAGCCGATCGACGAGCTGAAGCCGGTGTCGACCGCGGCGGACATCGCCGCCGCCATCGAGGCGGTGAAGAGCGTCTTCGTGGAGGAGTCGCTGCACCGCTACGTCGTCGCGATCCTGAACCACACCCGCAGCGACACCCGCCTCGCACTCGGCGCCAGCCCTCGGGCCGGCATCGCGCTCCTGCGGGTGGCCAAGGCACACGCGGTGCTCGATGGGCGCGACTACGTCTCGCCCGACGACGTGAAGGCGGTCGCCGAGGACGTGCTCTCGCACCGGGTCATCCTGGCGCCGGAGGCCCGGACGGCCGGCGTCGACGCAGGCGATTCGATCCGCGAGGCCATCGAGCGCACCGCCGTCCCGGTATGACGCCGCGCGGCCGCCGCCTGCTCCTGCTCGCCGCCGGGCTGTACCTGGTGTCGTGGGGGTTCGGGACGGCCGTGCTGTTCCCGGTCGCCGTCGGCCTGGCGCTGGCTCCGCTGGGCGCGTTCGTGTGGGTGAAGGTGCTCGACCGCCCGATGCTCCTGCGCCGGCGCACCGGCCACCTCGAGCTGACCGAGGGGCAGACCATCGACGTCGGCCTCGAGGTGCGCCCCGACACCGGCGGCCCGATCCCGGGCCGGGCGGTGATGCGCGACCGGCTCGGCGCCCGGGTGGTGGAGGCCGAGCTCGAGCGGCGCGGGCGGCTGATGCGAGGCGCATACCGGATCGAGTCGGCGCCGCGCGGCCGCTACCGCCTCGACGGGGCCGAGCTCGTGATCGCCGATCCGTTCGGGCTCGCCCAGGCGCAGATCAACCTCGACCGCGTGGACCAGATGCTGGTGTACCCGCGCGTCTACGAGCTGGAGGGCCTCTTCACCGACGGCGGGTCGCCCGGGGGGGATCACGGCCGGGCGCTCCTGCACCGCGCGTCGGGCTACGACCTGCACAGCATCCGCGAGCACCAGCAGGGCGAGAGCCTGCGCCGCGTGCACTGGCGCTCGACCGCCCGCCGGCGCAGGCTGATGGTGAAGGAGCTCCAGGACATGCCGAGGGACGAGGCCTGCGTCGTCCTCGACGGCGAGGCCGCCTCGCTGCGCGGCGAGTCGCCGGAGTCGACCTTCGACGTCCAGGTGCGCGCCGCTGCCTCGCTGCTGCGGCGGATGTCCGACGCCGGCCAGCGCACCTCGCTCGTGATCCACGCCGCCCAGCGCGGCCGGCAACGGCTGGGCTACGGCGGCGCGGGCGACTGGGCGGCCGTGCTGGGCGACCTCGCCGCCGCCGAGGCGACCGCACCCCGCCCGCTCTCCGACCTGCTGGCCGAGAGTGGACGCGGCCCCGATCCGATCGACGCCGCCCGGGTCTTCGTCGTCACCGCCGGCCTGTCGGCCGTGCTGGCGGAGCGCATCCTTGCGCTTTCGTCCGGCCAGTGCGAGCCGGCCGTGGTCTGGATCGACGGCGCCACCTTCGCCGCCCGTGCGAGCCGCGACGACACGGCGGCCGAGACCGCGGCGCTGAGGCTGACCCGGTCGGGGATCGCCGTCGCCCGCCTGCGCCACGGCGACCACGTCGGCAAGGCGCTCTCGGCGCCCGTCCTGCGGCTGGTGGTCGCGCGTGCGTAGCGCCCGCCGGCTCCCCGTCGCCACGGCCGTCCTGGCCGCGGCCTTCCTCGTCTTCAGCGGCTGGCACTGGGCGCGGCTGGAGCGCCCGCACATCGCGGCGACCGACCTTGCGCTGCTGGCCGTCCTCGCCGCCCTGCCGTCGGTCACCGCGGTGCTCGTCCGGCGCCGGGCCGCCACGATCGCGGCCGCGACCGCCGTCACCGTCGTCGCGATCGGGAACATCATGGCGACGTGGCCGTGGCAGACGCGGCACGGTCTCTACCCGGCCCGCGTCGTCGAGCTGGTCGTGCGCGGCCTGCGCGACTGGTTCGGCACCCACACCCCGATCGACGCCGGCCGGTTCGCCGGCGCCGATCACGACCTGCGCTTGGCCTTCTTCGCCGGCGCCGCCGCGCTCGTCTGGCTGCTCGTGCGCAGGGGCGCCGCGCTGCCGGGGATCGGGATCGCCTTCGCCATGTTCGCCCTCCCCAGCACGGTGCTGCCCCTGCATGCCGACGGCTTCCGGGCGGGCGTCTTCCTCGCGCTCGCGCTGCTCACGCTCGTCGCCACGTCGCGGCGCACCGGCCGTCCCCTGGCCGGCGATGCGCAGGTGGTGGGGATGTCGGTCGCGGTCGTGCTCGCCGGGCTCATCGTCGGCACCGCGCCGGGCGTCACCAAGAGCGCGTTCCTGGACTGGCAGACGTGGAACCCGCTGGCGCACCAGGGGCCGCTCGTGAACGTCGACTTCATGTGGGATCAGACGTATGGGCCGCTGCACTGGCCCAAGCGGCGCACGAAGGTGCTCTCGGTCACGTCGCCGAAGGAGATGTACTGGAAGGCGGCCACGCTGGACAGCTTCCAGGTCGACCACTGGGCCGCGGCGGCGCCGCAGGGCCCCCTTGCGACCGCGACCGGCGGCAGCTTCAACGTCCCCGCCCTGCCGCTCGAAGAGTCGGTGAACACGCACCTCGTGTCCGTGAAGGTCAAGACGCTCGGGCTAGCGGACACGCACCTGGTCGGCGCCGCGCAGCCGGTGCGCTGGTCGCTGCCCGGCGGCGTGCGCTCGCTGCTCGAGGCGGACGGCACCGTGAGCACGCTCGACGACGTGCCGCGGAACACCTCCTACTCCGTCTCCGTGTACGACGCCAGCCCGACGATCGCCGAGCTGAACAAGGCGGGCCACGACTTCCCCCAATCGGTCCGGGCCGGCGTCACGGTGGGCGGAAACGAGCTGCCGACATGGCCGCAGAGGGTGCCCGCCAGCGCGCAGGCGCTGAACGCCGCCTTCGTGCGGGCGTCCAACCAGGTCTGGAAGCGCTCACAGGCCCGGCAGGCCAAGACCGAGTACGAGGCGGTCTTCGCTGTCGAGCACTACTTCCGCAACAAGCCCTTCCGGTACACGCTGACGCCGAACCTGAGCGGGCTCGTGCCGCCGCTGGCCGAGTTCATGCTGCGCACCCACGCGGGCTACTGCCAGATGTTCTCCGGCGCGATGGCGCTCGTGCTGCGGCTGCACGGCATCCCGGCCCGGGTGGCCGTGGGGTTCACGCCGGGCAAGCTGCAGGGCTCCGACACGTACATCGTCACCGATCACGATGCCCACGCCTGGGTCGAGGTGTACTTCCCGGAGTGGGGCTGGATCCCGTTCGAGCCGACCCCGGGCAGCCACCTGCCGACCGACACGTCATCGTCCAGCCCGGCCTTCGCGAAGACGACGACGGGCATCGGCATCGGCAAGCAGCTGGGCGGCTTTCTCACCGGAGTGATCGACGGCAAGAACCCGACCACAGGGCTGCAGACCCGGGGCGGCGACTTCAACCGGATCGGTGGGCACGGCGGAGCTGTCGTCGGCAACCCGAGCGGCCCCATCCCCGCGATCGGCGGGAGCTCGCACGGCCACTTCGTCACCTGGCTGTTCTCGATCACGGCGATCCTGCTCGCGGCGGTGCTCGTCGTGAAGGCGGCCGGCGTGCGCTGGCGCTACCTGCGCCGCGGGCCGCGCGCGCGGGCGGCGGCCGCCTACCACGACGTCGCGACGTTCGTCGGCGACCAGGGCGTCCCGTTGCGGCCGGGCGAGACGTTCGTCGAGCTGGCGGAACGGCTGCAGGCGACGTTCGGGGTGGACGCGGCCGACTTCGCGCACAGCGCGACCGTCGCCCGCTACGCGCCGTTGCCCTCGGCCGAGCGGGAGAGCCGGCGGCTGCGGGGCCACGTGCGCGGCATCAAGCACGACGTGCGCGCGCGGCTTACCGCCCGGGAACGGGCGGCGGGCGCCATCCGCCTGCGGTCGCTGCTGTCGCAGGCTACGCTCGGAAGTTGAGCCCGCCGATGACTCAGAGGATGAACGAGCACGAGGACACCTACGACCTCTTCCAGCGCGGCCGCGAGCACATGAAGCGCGGCGACAACGCGCAGGCGACCGTGTCCCTCGAGAAGGCCAAACGGCGCGAGCCCGACAAGGCGTCGATCCGCGAGGCGCTCGGCGTCGCCTACCTGCGCATGCACCGCTACCAGGAGGCCGCCGCCGAGTTCGAGCACATCCTCGCCGCCGCGCCCGCCAACGACTACGCGCACTACTGCCTGGGCCGCTGCCTCGACCGGATGGGCAACCGCCGCCACGCGCTCGGCCACTACAAGCTGGCGCTCTGGCTGCGCCCGGGCGTGACGTACTACCAGGAAGCGGTCGACGGCCTGCTCGACTGAATAATGGTGCCAGGCACCGTTATTCACGCCCGCCGCGAGGCCGGTCGATCCAGATCGTCACCGGGCCGTCGTTGACGAGCGCAACCCGCATGTGCGCGCCGAATCGCCCCGTGGCGACGGGGATGCCGAGGTCGCGCAGCGCCTCGGCGAAGGCGTCGACGAGGCGCTCGCCCACGTCCGGCGCCGCCGCCTCGGTAAAGCCGGGCCGGTTGCCGCGGCGCACGTCGGCGTAGAGGGTGAACTGGGAGACGACGAGCGCCTCGCCGCCGACGTCCGCGAGCGACCGGTTCATCCGGCCCCCGGCGTCGGCGAAGATGCGCAGCCGGGCCACCTTGCCGGCCAGGTCCGCAGCCGCCTCGGGGGTGTCTCCGGCACCCGCGGCCACGAGCACGAGCAGGCCCGGGCCGACGCCGGCGACACGCTCGCCGTCCACGTCGACCGAGGCCTCGGTCACGCGCTGGATCAGTGCTCGCACGGGGAGCGCGAGTTTCTCATCTGGATATGTGCGGTGCTACACTCAGGGTCGTTTCGCGTTTCCGAGAGCGGTCGTTCGAGGTGGGCCCTGACCCGCCTCTTTTTTCGCCCGCGTTCGGGAATCGGGGTGAGACTACTGACAACGACCGAACAGCTACACACAGAGATCGAGACGATCCTCCACGACCGCAGCCCGGACGTGGAGGTCGTGCTGGCCGAGCGCACGGCGCCCGGAGTCGTCCGCGTGGTCATCGACCATCCGGACGGGGTCGACCTCGCCCTGTGCGAGCGGGTCAGCCGCGAACTCGGGCCGCTGCGCGACCGCTTCGCACTCGAGGTGTCGTCGCCCGGAGTGGAGCGCCCGCTCGTGCGGCCGGAGCACTACCGGCGCGTGATCGGGAGCCAGGTCGACGTGCGAACGATCGCGCCGGTCGACGGCCGCCGTCACTTCACCGCCCGGCTCGTCGCCGCCGACGACGCCGGCATCGATCTCGAGCAGGACGATGCGCGGGTGCGGATCGACTACTCCGCCATCCGCCGCGGCCGGTTGGTGTTCGACTCCTGGGGAGGGCGCTCGTGAGCAAGGAAATCCTGGAGGGCGTCAAGCTCGTCGAGAAGGAGAAGGGGATCGAGCCGGGGACGCTGCTGGCGGCGATCGAGGATGCGCTGCTGGCGGCCTACCGCAAGATGCCCGACGCGCGCCATCCGGTGCGGGTCGACCTCGATCGCGACACCGGCGACTTCACGGCGTGGACCGTGACCGACGACGCGTGGAAGGCATACCTGGACGCGCATCCCCACCATCACGTGCTGGCCGAGGCGCCGGCGCCCGAGCCCGAGCCGGGGACACCCGCGGCCGCGACCGAGGAGGTCGTCGAGGAGCCCGAGCCCGAGATCGAGTGGGACTGGTTCGCGGACGGCGTGCTGGTCGACGTCACTCCCGACAACTTCAGCCGCATCGCCGGCCAGACGGCCAAGCAGGTGCTGCGGCAGCGCATCAACGAGGCTGAGCGCTCGATGATGTACGAGGAGTACGCCGACCGCGTCGGCGAGATCGTGACCGGCATCGTCCAGCAGGACGACCACCGCTACGCCTTCGTCGACCTCGGCCGCATGGAGGCGATCCTGCCCGGATCGGAGAAGGTCCCGGGCGAGCGCTACGAGCAGGGCAGCAGGATCAAGGCGGTCATCATCGAGGTGCGCGCCGAGGGCAAGGGCCCGCAGGTCGTGCTCTCGCGCCGTTCGGACGAGTTGATCCGGCAGCTGTTCGAGCTCGAGGTGCCCGAGATCGCCGACGGCCTCGTGAACATCCGCGCCGTCGCCCGCGAACCGGGCTACCGGGCCAAGATCGCGGTCGAGTCGCGCGTGCAGGGCGTCGACCCTGTCGGCGCCTGCGTCGGCCCGCGCGGGTCGCGCGTGCGCATGGTCGTGTCCGAGCTGCGCGGCGAGAAGATCGACATCATCCCGTGGAACGACGAGCCGGCCCGCTTCGTCGCCAAGGCGCTCGCGCCGGCCAAGGTGCGCGAGGTGTACGTCGACGACGAGAACCGCCAGGCGACCGTGGTCGTCCCCGACGGCGAGCTGTCGTTGGCGATCGGCAAGGAGGGCCTGAACGCCCGGCTCGCCCATCGCCTGACCGGCTGGCGGATCGACATCGTCTCGGAGACCGAGTACTACGCCGACGACTCCGACCAGCCCTACACGGGCGCGGAGGGTGAGGAGGACGAGTTCCCCGGCCGCTGCATCGCGGTCACCTCGTCGGGCAAGCGCTGCCCGAACCAGGCGCTCGACGGCAGCCGCTACTGCGGCGTTCCGGCGCACGTCGCCCTGGCGGCGGCCGAGGAGGGGAGCGCGTCCTCGCGGTGAGCGCTCCCGTACGGCAGTGCGCCGGCTGCGGCCGGCGCCGGCCGCAGGGAGAGCTGGTGCGCATGGCCGTCGTCGACGGGGCGCTCGCGATCGACCGCGGGCGGCGGCTGCCGGGCCGTGGGGTGTACCTTTGCCCGGGCCGTGAGTGCGCGGAACGGGCGCGCCGGAAGGGCGCGATCCCGAGAAGGCTACGATTCGACGTGATGGTCCCGCCCGATCTCGAAGACCGGGTGGCAGTTGAGCGGCCGCAGGCCGCATGGGAGGATTGACGCCGCAGATGGCAGACGAGATCGTGGATCCCGACGAGGCCCGCCGCGCGTACGGCGCGAAGGCGGCTGCCCCGGATCAGGACAAGCCGGCGCAGCCCGGCCGCGCGCCGCGCCCGCAGCGCGGCGCCTCGCCCAAGGGCCGGCGCCGGGTCGTCATCGACGCCCAGGCCGGGCGCAAGCCCGCCCAGCGGCGAGAGCGCGGCGCCCCGCGGTCCGAGCCGAAGCGCGAGGCCGAGGCGCCGACCGGGCCCGTCAAGGTCCCGTCGGGCATCACGGTCAAGGACCTGGCCGAGAAGCTCGGCATCTCCCCGGCCAAGATCATCACGCTGATGATGGGCCTGAACGAGATGGTGACGCTGACGGTGTCGCTCACCGACGATGCGGTCGAGCTGATCGGCTCGGAGCTGAACCGCGAGATCACGATCCAGCACACCGACGACGAGGCCGAGGACGAGGCGGTCGTCTTCGAGGACGACCCGTCCGAGCTCGTCCCACGGCCACCGGTGGTCACGATCATGGGCCACGTCGACCACGGCAAGACGACCCTGCTCGACGCGATCCGCCAGGCGTCGGTGGTCACCACCGAGGCGGGCGGCATCACCCAGCACATCGGCGCCTACCAGGTGGACGTGGGGGACGGCCGCAAGGTCACGTTCCTGGACACGCCGGGCCACGAGGCGTTCACCGCCATGCGCGCCCGCGGCGCCAAGGTGACGGACGTCGCAGTCCTGGTCGTGGCCGCCGACGACGGCGTGATGCCGCAGACCGTCGAAGCGATCGACCACGCCAAGGCCGCGGGAGTGCCGATCCTCGTCGCGGTGAACAAGATCGACCGCCCGGACGCCAACCCGGAGCGCGTGCGCACCGAGCTCGTGAACCAGGGCCTGCAGCCGGAGGAGTGGGGCGGCGACACGATCTTCGAGGACGTGTCCGCCAAGGCGCACACGAACCTCGACAAGCTGCTCGAGTCGATCCTCCTGCAGGCGGACGTGCTCGACCTGAAGGCCAACCCGAACGCCGACGCGAGCGGCGTGATCATCGAGTCGCGCCTCGACGTCGGCCGCGGCCCGGTGGCCACGATGCTCGTCCAGCGCGGCACGCTGCGCGTCGGCGATGCGGTCGTCGCGGGCGACGCCTGGGGCCGGGTGAAGGCCCTGAACGACTACAACGGCAAGCGCGTGAAGGACGCCGGGCCGGGCGTGCCCGTCGAGATCCTCGGCTTCGACAGGCCGCCCCCGGCCGGAGAGCTGTGCCGGGTGGTCGAGAACGACCGCGTCGCCCGCCAGACGGCCCAGCAGCGGGCCCAGCGCAAGCGAACCGAGATGCTCGCCAAGCGCAGCAAGGCCGTCAGCCTCGAGGATCTCTTCTCGCAGATGCAGGAGGGCGCGGTCAAGGAGCTCGCGCTCGTCATCAAGGCCGATGTGCAGGGCTCGGTCGAGGCGGCGGTCGACGAGATCTCGAAGATCCATCACGACGAGGTCTCGGTGCAGGTGATCCACTCCGGCGTCGGCGGGATCGTCGCGTCGGACATCATGCTCGCCGCGGCGTCGCACGCGATCGTCGTCGGGTTCAACGTGCGCCCGAACGCCGAGGCGAAGCAGCTCGCCGACCGCGAGGGTGTGGACATCCGCACCTACCGCGTCATCTACCAGCTGACCGAGGACATCCAGCGGGCCCTGATCGGCATGCTCTCGCCCGAGCGCGTCGAGGAGGTGCTGGGCGAGGTCGAGGTGCGCCAGACGTTCCGCGCGTCGCGGGTGGGCACGATCGCGGGCTGCATGGTCACGCAGGGCACGGTCACCCGCGGTGCGCAGGTGCGCATCGTCCGCGACGGCACGATCGTCCACGACGGGCGGATCGGCACGCTCAAGCGCTTCCAGGACGACGTCCGCGAGGTGCAGCAGGGCTTCGAGTGCGGCCTGACGATCGACGGCTACAACGACATCAAGGAAGGCGACGTGCTCGAGGTCTACACCGTCCGCGAGGTCGCCCGCTCCGCCTAGTCCCGGGCACCGACGGGTCGCCCGCTCGGTGCACGTTCCCGACCGGTCGCACCGTCAGATCGGCACCTGCCATTCGGGGCGTCCGTGACAGGTCGCGGAGTAGCTGCGGATGTCGGCGCTCGTCCACGGCGCCTCCTGCGTGTAGCTGGGATCGTGCGTCGGCGCGTCGAAGTACCAGGTCAGGCGCAGCGTCGTTCCACGCCGGACGGCCGGGCCGCTCGGCTCGCCGCCGACGAGGCCCATGGGGACGTCCCGGGTGAAGAGCGCGCGCCCCGTGCGGTCGAAGGCGGTGGTGCTGCAGACGGGATAGCCGTTCGCGTCGTGGACGTTCCCGACCGTGATCCGAAACCACGGCCGGCGCGCGGGCGGACTGCAGTACCCGCTCGGAGCGACCATCCGCAGCCGCCGTTCCTCCGCCCTGCAGGCTGCGACGGAGAGGGGCTCGACCGGGCGCATCTCGACCCGATACCCGGGAGCCGAACGGTGGCCGTGGATGACGATCACCACGCCTGTCGCAATCACGATCAGACAGGCGGCGATCAGCCGGCGCCGGCGTGGTCCGCTCAGAGTGCCCGCCACCTACCCGGCATCGGTCACGCTCCGGTTCCCGCCGGAGCAGCAGGGCTCGTCCGCCGGCGCGTCGAGCAGTCCAGGTTGACGACCCCGATCCCGCTGAGCGCAGGCAACGCACGCGAACGGCGGTACACACCCGTATGACGGAGATCCGGAACCGAAGTTGCCATCGGGCCACGTCTCGGGGAGGGTCATTCGCGTCGCGGGCGGGTGAAGACGGCCCGCAGCGCCGGCTCGTCGCCGGGATCGGCCAGCAGCACGACCTCGTCCTGTGGCCGCAGCTCGAGCGAGCCGCGCGGCTGCTCCGTACGGCCCGCTCGGACGACCAGCGCGATCCAGGCGGCCTCGCCGATCGGAAGGTCGCGGATGCTGCGGCCGTCGGCGATCGCGGACGGTGTGACCACGAAGCGCAGCACGCCCTCGGGCTCGTGCCGGAGTGGGATCCGAAGCGCCCATCCGCGCTGCCTGCGGCGGTCGGTCATCGGCACGCCCAGGCGGTGCGCGGCCGGCTCGAGCGCCAGTCCCTGCAGCGTGACCGACACCGCGACGACCACGAACACGAGCCGGTAGACGAGCCCGGCGTCGTGCACGCCCTCGAGCACGACGAGCGCCGCGAGCAGGATCGGCACCGCCCCCTTGAACCCGGCAAAGGCGAGGAAGACCTTCTCGCCGCGACGGAGCCGTTCCCGTGCCAGAAGCGGGATGACGGACAGCGGCCGCACGACCAGCACGACCGCCGCGGCGAGCGCGAGCCCGTAGCCGAACGTCGACCAGCCGATGGCGTAGAGGTGGATCGTGAGGCCGAGCACGGCGAAGACCACGATCTCGCCGAGCGAGGCGAGGGCGGCGTGGAAGCGCTCGATCTCGCCCTTGAACGGCATCCGCATGTCGCCCACCGCGACGCCCGCGATGAAGACGGCCAGGAAGCCGGATCCGTGCAAGAGCGTCGCGCCGCCGTACGTCAGCCCCGCCAGCGCGAGCGTGCGCACCGGGATCAGCGTCTCGCGCGGCAGCGGGCTCGTCCGCGTCGCCCGCACGATCAGGAACGCGCCGCCCAGCCCGACACCCGCCCCGACCGCCATCTCGATCAGGAAGTCCGCCACGTCGCGGACGCCGGAGGAGCCGGAGGTCGCGTACGCGATGATCCCCACGACGAGCGCGATCGAGACGGGGTCGTTGGCCCCCGCCTCGCCCTCCAGGATCGTCGGCACCCGGCCGCCGATATCGCGGCGGGCGAGCACCGAGAACATGACCGCGGGGTCGGTGGGCGCGAGCGCGGCGCCGATGATGGCCGCGGTCGTCCACGAGACCGGCAGGATCGCCTGAGCGGCGAGCGCGCCGAGCGCGGCGGCCAGGAACGTGCCGGCGACGCCGAGCAGGACGACCGGCCGCAGGGAGGTGCGCGCCCTGCGCCAGCCGATCTGGATCCCGCCGTCGAAGAGGATCGCGATCAGCGCGACCACGCCGATCCGCTCGACGTCGCGGATCGAGACCGCGTCGGACAGCCCGGGGAAGGCGTCCGAGATCGCGGCGGCCGCGACCAGGAACACCACCGGGGCGGGGACGCGCAGCCGCGCGGTCACGCGGGTCGAGACGAGCGCCAGCCACAGGCCGCCGCCGACGACGACGACGGCGATCGCGAAGTCGTGGATCTCCTGCATGACCAGGGTTCTATCAACCTTCGGTACGATCCATTCCGCGATGGCGGCAGGTTTCGTGGGTATCCTGAGCTTCGAGCTGCACCTGCCGGAGGGCGAATCGCTCAAGGGCAAGCGCCGGCACCTCCTGCATACGAAGGCCCAGCTCGAGCGCCGGTTCGGCGCCTCGGTGGCCGAGGTCGACCTGCACGACCTGTGGCAGCGCTCGCGTCTGACCATGGCCGTGGTGCGGCGCGAGCACCACGCCGTCCAGCAGGCGCTGGCCGACGCCGAGCGGTTCCTGAGCGGCCAGGACTACGAGCTCGTCGCCGCCGACCGTGCCGTGCTGTCCGTGGGGAGCGACCTGCCGGTGGGGAGGTCCTGATGCCGTCCGAGCGGATGCGGCGCGTGAACGAGGTGCTGCGCGAGGTGCTGGCCGAGGGCGTCGAGGGGCTGGGCGACCCAGGCGTCGGCTTCGTCACGGTCACCAGCGTGCGCACCGCCGCCGACCTCTCCCACGCCGACGTGTTCGTGAGCGTGCTCGGATCCGAGAAGCGCCGCAGCCGCTCGCTGCGGGCGCTCGAACGCGCGCACGGCGTCCTCCAGGCGCGGATCGCGCGGGAGCTGCACTTCAAGCGCACTCCGCAGCTTTCCTTCCACTATGATGAGACCCTCGACCAGGCGATGCGGCTGGAGGAGATCATGAGCCGCGAGCAGCCGGTCGACCAGTCCGGAATGAACGACAGCGCTCCCGACACCGACCTCGACCCCGTGGTCGCCGCTCTTGCTGCGGCCGGCCATGTGCTGATCGCCACCCACGAGAACCCGGACGGCGACGCCATCGGCTCGATGAGCGCGGCCGCCGCGGCGCTCCGCTCACACGGAAAACAGGTGCGCACGTACCTCGAGCCGGAGTCGAGCATCCCCCACGAGGTGGCGTTCCTCGACACGAACGGCCTCGAGCGTCACGTCGACCCGGCGTCGCTCGAGGGTTTTGCGCTGCTCGCCCTCGACTGCGGCAACGAGCGCCGCCTGGGCGGACAGCAGGCCGAGATCCGGGCCGCCTGCTCACCGGTGATCGACGTCGACCACCATCACGACAACAGCCGCTTCGGCGACGTGAACTTCATCGACGGGCGCGCCTCGTCGACGGCCGAGATCCTCGCGCGGATCTTCGACGAGCTCGGCATCGAACTCACGCCCGCGATCGCCGAGGCGCTCTACGTCGGCCTCGTCACGGACACCGGACGGTTCCAGTACCGCACGACCAGCCCGGCGGCGCTGCGCCTGGGGGCGCGGCTGGTGGAGGCGGGCGTGGACGTGCACAAGGTCTTCGAGCGGGTGTTCGAGAGCGTCCAGCCCGGCAAGCTGCGCCTGCTCGGCCGCGTGATCGACCACGCCGTGCCGTACTTCGACGGCCGCCTGCTCATCTCGCACGTCACCCGCGACGACCTCGCGCTGGTCGAGGGCGACGAGGCCACCACCGAGGGCCTGATCGACCACCTGCGCGCCGTCGAGGGCGTCCAGGTGGCGGGGCTGATCCGCGAGCAGGTGCCGCTGGCCGACGGCAGCATCACCCCGAACCGGGTCTCGCTGCGCTCACGCGGCCTGATCGACGTCTCGGCCATCGCGCGCCGCTCCGCCGGGGGCGGCCACAAGCAGGCCGCAGGGTTCGCGCATCCCGGAAGCGTCGACGACATCCGCGAGTTCATCGTGGCCGAGGTCAGCGCACAGCTCACCGAGACGGCCGCGTAGATGGTTGACTCCGAATCCGGGTGATCGGGCGGGTGCCCGACGTCACCGGCCTCGTCCTGGTCGACAAGCCCGCGGGACGGTCGTCCTTCGCGGTGCTGCGGTCGCTGCGGCCGGCGCTGGGCAGGAAGCTGGGGCACGCCGGCACGCTTGACCCCTTCGCCACCGGCCTCCTGCTCGTGATCGCCGGTCGCGCCACCCGGCTCGCGACCTTCCTCTCGGGCCTCGACAAGCGCTACGAGGCCGTCGTCCAGTTCGGCGCGGTCTCGACCACCCTCGACCCGGAGGGCGAGATCACCGCCGGCGGCCCGGCCACCGACGCGGCTGCGGTTGCCGCCGCAGCCGGGGGCCTGGTGGGCGAGATCGTGCAGGCCGTGCCCGCAGCCTCGGCCGTCAAGGTGGACGGCGAGCGGGCGTACGCCCGCATGCGCCGCGGCGAGGCCGTGGCACCGCCGCCGCGCAGGGTGACGATCCACGAGCTGGAGGTGCGGGACTTCGACCGCGGGACGCAGCGTGCTGCGATCGCCGTGCACTGCTCGAAGGGCACGTATATCCGCCAGCTGGCCGCCGACCTGGGCACGGCCACCGGCGCCGGGGCGTTCTGCCTGGAGCTGCGCCGCACCCACGTGGGAGCGTTCGCCGTCGCCGACGCCGGTACGCCCGGCGAGATCGCCGCCGAGCCGCTCGGACGCTGGTACAGGGCTCCGGCTGATGCGCTCCCGCACCTGCCGGCACGGGCGATCGACCCGGCCGAGCGGGGCGACGTCGCCCACGGGCGGTCGCTGGAGCGGGCGGGGGAGACGGGCGCGACGCGGCTGCTCGCGGAGGGCGAGCTGGCCGCCGTGGCGGAGCCGCGCGGCGACCGGCTGCAGCCGGTGGTGGTGCTGTGATCGTCCGCCAGAGCCTGGCCGACGTGCCCCACGCGGAGCGGTCGGTCGCGCTGGGCAGCTTCGACGGCGTCCACCGCGGCCACCGCCTCGTGATCGGCGAGGCGGTCGCGACGGCGAAGGCGCGCGGCCTGGGCTCCGCGGTGATCACCTTCCACCCGCCGCCCGTGGCCGTGCTGCGCCCCGACATCGAGCTCGTGCAGCTGTCGTCGCTCAGCCGGCGGGCGGCGCTGATCGCCGAGCTCGGCGCCGACGAGCTCGTGATCGTGCGCTTCGACCGCGCCTTCTCGGCGCTCGAGGCCGACCAGTTCGCGGCCGAGGTGCTCGGGGGAACGCTGGGGGCGCGGCACGTGAGCGTGGGCGCGAACTTCCACTACGGCCGCGGCGCCCGCGGCAACCCCGGGCTGCTGGCCGACGAGGGCGCACGGCTCGGGTTCGACGTGCACGTCGAGGAGCTGCTCGAGGCCGGCGGGGCGCCGGTGTCGTCGTCGCGGGTGCGCGAGCTGATGGGCGCCGGCAGGGTGGAGGATGCAGGCGACCTCCTGGGCCGGCCGCCGTGGATCGAGGGCGCCGTCGTCCGCGGGGACGGGCGCGGCCGCGAGCTCGGGTACCCGACGGCGAACCTCGCACCGGTGCCGCGCTCGCCGAGCCCGGCGCTCGGCGTGTACGCGGGCGTCGCCCACCTGCCCGGCGGAAGCCATCCCGCCGCGATCAGCGTCGGCTACAACGTCACCTTCACCGACGACCGCAGCCGCGTTCGCGTCGAGGCATACCTGCTCGACTTCGACGAGGACATCTACGGCTCCCCGATGCGGCTCGACCTGACCCACCGGCTGCGCGACGAGCTGCGGTTCGAGTCCGTGGACGAGCTGGTGGCCCAGCTGGGCCGCGACGTCGCGAAGGTGCGCTCGCTCCACGGTTGAGATGGGGCCTGGCCCCACGCGGGGCCAGGCCCCGGTTCTTCAGGCCCCACGCGGGGCCTGGCCCCGGTTATCCACGCCACCAGGCGATGAGATCGACGCCGTCCCACCACCAGGGCTGCCCGTCCTCGCGCCCGGCGATGCGCAGCGCCAGCTCCGCCTCGGCGTGCGCCGCCACGAAGCCGTCGACCGCGGCGCGCACCCTGGGCCACTCGGCGTTGTCGGCCACGATCAGGGCGCGGGCCGCCAGATGGGGGATCACGGCGGCGAAGGCGGCCAGCGTCGCCTCGGTCGAGTGGTCGGCGTCGTAGAAGAACACGCCCACGGGCGGCAGCTCCGCCGCCCCGAGCACCTCCGCCGCGTCGCCGTCGAGCATGCGCGCGCGGCCGGCCACGCCGAAGCGCTCGAGGTTCGCCCGCAGCGCCTCGGGATCGGAGTCGTCGAACGAGAAGTTGTCGACGCCGACGCAGTCCGCCTCGGTCGAGCGGGCGGCGGCGATCAGGCTGCGGCCGCGGTACGTGCCGGCCTCGACGTAGCACTCGCCCGGCTCGAGGTGGGCCGCGGCGAGACCGATCAGCGCGAGGTTGTTCTCCTCGGACAGGCCGTCCACCGACTCGAGCACGGGCCGCAGCGAGCGGTCGAGCGGCGCCTCGGAGCGGGGGAAGTCGGCGAAGCCCGCCGGCAGGGCGCGCAGGAACCTCTCGACGTCCAACGCAGGTCTACGCCGTGACCGGCGTTCGGCCGAGGCTCTCGATCGTGCGCCGAAGGCCCTCGTCCAGCGACACCTTCGGCTCCCAGTCGAGGATCTCGCGGGCGCGGGTGATGTCGGGCTTGCGCACCTTGGGATCGTCGATCGGCAGGCCCTCGAACACGACCTCGGAGCGCGTGCCCGTGAGGGCGACGATCCGCTCGGCCAGTTCGAGCAGGGTCATCTCGTCCGGGTTGCCCACGTTCACGGGCAGGTGGTAGTCGCTCATCGCCAGCCGGAAGAGTCCCTCGATCAGGTCGGAGACGTAGCAGAACGAGCGGGTCTGGCTGCCGTCGCCGAACACGGTCAGCGGCTTGCCCTCGAGCGCCTGGCGCAGGAACGTGGGGATCGCGCGGCCGTCGTGCTGGCGCATGCGCGGCCCGTACGTGTTGAAGATCCGGGCGATGTGCGTGTCGACGCCCTGCTGGCGGTGGTAGGCCATCGTCATCGCCTCGGAGTACCGCTTGGCCTCGTCGTAGACGCCGCGCGGGCCGACCGGGTTCACGTTGCCCCAGTACTCCTCGCGCTGGGGGTGCACCTCGGGATCGCCGTACACCTCCGACGTGGAGGCGATCAGGAAGCGCGCGCGCTTGAACTTCGCCAAGCCGAGCGCGTTGTGCGTCCCGTACGAGCCGACCTTCAGCGTCGCCAGCGGCAGCCGCAGGTAGTCGACCGGGCTCGCCGGCGACGCGAGATGGAAGACGACGTCGACCGGCTCGTCCACGTCGATGAACTCCACGCAGTTGTGGTAGCGGAAGTCGAACGCGTCACCGCGCAGACGCTCGATGTTCTCGAGGCTGCCCGTGTCCAGGTTGTCGAGGCAGATCACGCGCCAGTCGCGCTCGAGCAGGTACTCGCACAGGTGCGAACCCAGGAATCCGGCGCCTCCGGTTACGACAGCGGTGCTCATCCGACGGCAAGCGTACATGGGTCACCGCCCACCGGGGGACAGTCCCCGCCCACCGACAACCCGGGGCCTGGCCCCGATTCGGGGCCAGGCCCCTGCACCGCTCCATCTCCAGCCGCTCCAGGGGACAGAACGACCGGCTCTGCTACCCTGCCTCCCGGCCGCACCGCGGAGCTGCGAGGCCTGCCGACGCAGCCCTGGGATGCCGGCGACGAGGTACCACGAGGCAAGGAGGTGTGGGCGATGCCGCTCACCCAGGACCAGAAGAAGGAGCTGATCGGGAAGTTCGGGGTAACCCCGACCGACACCGGCTCCACCAAGGTGCAGGTCGCCCTGCTCACGCAGCGGATCAGCGAGCTCACCGAGCACATGAAGGTGCACAAGCACGATCACCATTCCCGCCGCGGCCTGCTCAAGCTGGTCGGCCGGCGGCGCCGGTTGCTTACCTACATGCAGAGGCACGACCTGGAGGGCTACCGCGCATTGATCAAGGAGCTGGGCCTGCGCCGCTAGGGGCGCGCGGACCGGAGGATGGCCCGCGACCGCGGGCCCGAGGAGAGAAGAGAGAAGACATGAGCATTGCAGTTGAGCCCGGGGCAACGCGCCTCGCCGTCACGATCGGCGAGAAGGAGATCAGCTTCGAGACCGGCGCAGTCGCCAAGCAGGCCCACGGGGCCGTGCTGGTGCGGCAGGAGGGAACCGTCGTCCTCGCGACCGCCGTTGGTCGCACGGAAGGGCGCGAGGGGGCGGACTTCTTCCCGCTCACCGTCGACGTCGAGGAGAAGGCATACGCCGCCGGCAAGATCCCCGGCGGATTCTTCAAGCGCGAGGGGCGCGCCGGCGAGAAGGCGATCCTGACCGCCCGCATGGTCGACAGGCCGATCCGGCCGCTCTGGCCCAAGGGCTACAAGAACGAGGTCCAGGTGATCGTGACCACGTTCTCGGCCGACCAGGTGCACCCGCACGACATCCTGGCCATCAACGGCTCGTCCGCAGCGCTGATGCTGTCGCCGATGCCGTTCCTGGGCCCGGTTGGCGCGGTGCGTATCGGCCGCATCGACGGCCGGCTGGTCGTGAATCCGACCTTGCCCGACCTGAAGGAGTCGACACTCGACCTGATCGTCTGCGGCACGCCCGAGGCCATCACGATGGTCGAGGCCGGCGCCCAGGAGATCGCCGAGGAGGAGCTGATCGAGGCTCTCGACCTCGCCCACGGCGAGGTCAAGAAGCTGTGCCAGCTCCAGATCGAGCTGGCGGAGCGGGCCGGCCAGCCCAAGTGGGCCGACGGCGCCGTCACCGAGTCGCTGCGCTCGACCCACGGCGCGGCGCTCGCCGACGCCGTCCGCGAGGGCGGCCTGGCCGCGCTGTCGGGCCGCGTCGACGCGCTGATGCGCAGCGAGCTGCCGGAGATCGGCGGCGACTCGACCGACGCCGACGTCCTGCGCCGGCAGCGCGTCCAGTTCGCGTTTGCCCAGCTCTCCACCGAGGCGCGCGAGGCAGCCGTCTACGCCCACGTGAAGGAGCAGTTCGGCGACGCGATCCGCGGCCTGACCGACGCGGAGCAGGACTCGAAGGAGCTGAAGTCCGCCAAGCGTCACGCGCTCTACGAGCACATCGCCGCCACGATCAACCTGCCCTTCCCGGGCCGGATCGAGGTGGAGGGCGACGGCCAGGGGCCGCTTGACCCCGGCACCCGCGCCGCCGTGCTCTCGACGTGCGACAAGCTGTACAAGGAGATCGTGCGCACGAAGATCGCGGTCGACAAGCGCCGTCCCGACGGCCGCTCGGAGACCGAGATCCGGCCGATCACGTCGACGGTGAGCGTCATGCCGCGCACGCACGGCTCGGCGCTCTTCACCCGCGGTCAGACCCAGGCACTCACGCTGTGCACGCTGGGGACGGCCAAGGAGGAGCAGCGCATCGACGACCTGTCGCTCGATGAGACGAAGCGCTACATCCACCACTACAACTTCCCGCCGTTCAGCGTCGGCGAGACCGGCTTCATGCGCGGTCCCAAGCGGCGCGACATCGGCCACGGCGCGCTCGCCGAGCGGGCGCTCGTGCCCGTGATCCCGAGCGCGGTCGACTTCCCGTACACCCTCCGGCTGGTGTCCGAGATCCTCGAGTCGAACGGGTCGTCGTCGATGGCCTCGGTGTGCGGCTCGACGCTCTCGCTGATGGACGCCGGCGTGCCGATCAAGGCGCCGGTCGCCGGCATCGCGATGGGCCTGATCAAGGAGGGTGACGACTACGTCATCCTGACCGACATCCAGGGCGCCGAGGACCATCTCGGCGACATGGACTTCAAGGTCGCCGGCACCGACCAGGGCGTGACAGCGCTGCAGATGGACATCAAGATCACGGGTGTCACCACCGAGATCCTGCGCAGCGCCCTGAGCCAGGCCCGCGAGGCCAGGATCCACATCCTGGGCAAGATGCGCGAGGCGATCGCCGAGCCGCGGACAGAGCTCGCGGCGCATGCGCCGCGGATCGTGTCCACGAAGATCCACCCGGACTTCATCGGCATGGTCATCGGCAAGGGCGGCGAGACGATCCGCGGCCTCGAGGCCGAGTACGACGTCCAGATCGACATCGAGGAAGACGGGACGATCCGCATCTACGGCACGAACGGCGAGCTGGCCGAGCAGTGCCGCCTCTCGATCGAGGCGATGACGAAGGAGGTCGAGGTCGGCGACGAGTACGTCGGCAAGGTCGTGAAGATCACCGATTTCGGCGCCTTCGTCGAGCTGCGCAAGGGCGTGGACGGCCTGCTCCACGTGAGCCGGATCCTGCCGAAGGGCAACCGCCTGCAGTCGGCCGCCCAGGTGATCGACCGCGGCGACACCGTCAAGGTCACCGTCTCCGAGGTGGACAAGGACAAGGGCCGCATCGGCCTGACGCTCCTCGCCAAGCTCGACGGCGACACCGAGATCAGCCCTGAAGCCCTGGTCGAGGTGGCCGAGCGCACGCCCGCGCCGCCACGCGAGGAGCGCCCGCCCCGCCGTGACAGCGGCCGCGACCGCGGGCCGCGCCGCCGCTAGGACCGCGCCGGAGGGGGCGGGACCGCCCGTCCCCTCCGGCCGTCACACCTGTGCAGCGCTACACCATCACCACCCTCGACAGCGGGGAGCGCATCGTCACCGAGCGCGTCGCCTCGGTGCGCTCGGTCGCGATCGGGATCTGGATCGGCGCCGGCTCGCGTGACGAGCTGCCCGGCCAGGCCGGCATCTCCCACCTGATCGAGCACCTGCTCTTCAAGGGATCGGCGCGCTACTCGACGGTCGAGATCGCGCAGATCTTCGACGGCCTGGGCGGGGAGCTGAACGCGGCCACCTCGCGGGAGTACACGGTGATCTACGCCCGCGTGCTCGACTCGCATCTCGAGACGGCCCTCGACGTGATGGCCGACATGGTGCTCCAGCCACGGTTCGACGCGGACGAGATGGCGTCGGAGCGCGAGGTCGTGCTGGAGGAGATCGCCATGTACGAGGACACGCCGCAGGACCTCGTGCACGACCTCATCGGCGAGGCGGTGTTCGGAGACCATCCCCTGGGGCGGCCGGTGATCGGGACCGAGGGCGTGATCGCGCGGGCGGCGCCGGACGACGTGCGCGCCTACCACGACGGCCGCTACGTCGGCCCGAACATCGTCGTCGCCGCGACCGGCAACCTCGACCACGAGCCGCTCGCACACGCCGTCGAGACGCGGTTCGCGCCGGTCAGCCGCACCCCCGACCCGGCCGCCGGGGTGCGCCCGCTGTGGGTGGGGGAGTCGCAGCCGCGGTCGCTGTTCCAGGTGAAGGACACCGAGCAGTTCCACGTCGCGCTCGGCGGCCTCGGCCTGGCGCGCTCCGACCGGCGCCGGTTCGCCGCCTCGCTGCTCGACTCGATGCTCGGCGGGTCGGCGTCGTCCCGGCTCTTCCAGGAGATCCGTGAGCGACGAGGGATGGCCTACTCGGTCTACACGTACGCGTCGCAGTACGCCGACACCGGCATGGTCGGCGTCTACCTCGGCACCCGCGAGGACAACCTCGCCGAGTGCATCCGCATCGTCGCGGAGCAGTTCCAGGCGATCGGCGAGGGCGGGTTCGACGTCGCCGAGCTGGAGCGGGCCAAGGAGAACCTGAAGGGGCGGATCATGCTCTCGATGGAGTCGACGTCGAACCGCACGAGCCGGCTCGGCAAGTCGGTTCTGACCGACACCGAGATCCTCTCGCTCGACCGCATCTGCGCCGAGATCGACGCGGTCGACGCGGACGCGATCGCGGCGCTTGCGCGCCAGCTGTTCGCGCCGGAGCGTCTCTCCGCGGCGGGCATCGGCCCGAGCGAGGATCGGTTCGCCGAGGCCGTGTCCGTGCTCAACCCGGCGCTCGTCGCGCAGCCCGGCTCGATCATCTAGCGCGGCATCCGGTCGTCCACGACCACGCGGATGGGCCGTGCGCCCGGAGTCGTGATCGTGAACCCGAGCCCCCACCGGCCCGGCATCCCCCAGACGGGCAGCACGGCGCGGTGGGCGGGCCGGGCGCTCAGGCCGTAGGTTGCGACGCCCATCGCCATGTCGAACATCCCGGCGTCGAGGCGCACGTGGGCGCCCCGGACGAGGCGGCCCGCCCGGCGCACGGAGACCGTGACGACGTTTCGGCGGCCGGACCGGTTCGGTGCCAGCGAGATGCGAATCCGGTCGCCGCCGGCCGCGACCGTCGCGTGGACGCTGCCGGGGCCGGCATGCACCACCGTCGCCCCGGCGGGCACGTGGAAGGCGGCACGCGCTCCCGATTGCGGTGTCTCGACGCCGGCGACCGTGATGACCCCGCCGCCCCCGCCGCAACCGGCGAGCAGCGCGGACGCGACGACCAGGACGGCTGCGCCGGCGGCCCGCTCACGCATCCGCGTCGGCGGGTCCGTCGACCCGGAACCGCATCACCAGCGTCTGCAGCAGCGCGGCGGTCTGGCTGACGCTGCGGGCCGCGGCCGCGATCTCGTCGGTGGACGCCGACGTCTCCTCGGTCGCCGCCGACATCTGCTGGGCGGCGGCCGAAGCCGACTGGCTCGAGGACGTGACGCCCTCCAGCCGCTGCTCCATCTGGGCGGCCTGGCCGGAGATGGCGGCGCCTGCGTCGGCGATCGCCCCGGCCGAGCCGGCGACCCGCGAGACGGCCTCATCGATCTTCGCGAACCGGTCGCGGACGGCCTCGACGGTGACCGCGCCGCCGCTCGTCCGGCGCGCGCTCTCCTCGACCACGGACACGACGCGCGCGGTCTCGGCCTGCATGTCGCCCACGAGCTGCGCGATCGCTCCGGCCGCCTCCTGCGAGTCGGCGGCGAGCTTGCGCACCTCCTCGGCGACGACGGCGAAGCCGCGGCCCTGCTCGCCGGCGCGGGCGGCCTCGATGGCCGCGTTCAGCGCCAGCAGGTTCGTCTGCCCGGCGATGCCGGTGATCGTCTCGACGATTCCGCCGATCTGTGTGGACTTCGATGTGAAGTGCTCCATCACGCCGGTCAGCTCGGAGCTCGACTCGGTCAGGTCGCCCATCGCCGCGTGCGCCTCCTGCGCGGCCGCGACCCCTTCCGCGGCCAGCCGCTGGGCGAGCGCCGCGTCGGCGGCGGTGCCGGCGGCCCCTTCCGAGGCGGCGTGCGCCGCCGCGGCGACCTCGCCGATCCCACCGCGGGTCTCGCTCACGAGGACGACCTGCGTCTCGGTGCCCGTGGCCAGGTGCTCGATCGCCTGCGCGATCTCGCCCGCGGCGCGGCGGGTCTCGTCTGACTCGGACGCGAGCCGGCCCGACGTCGCCACCAGGCCGTCGCTCACGGAGTGGATCTCACCGACGATCGACCGCAGCGCGTCGACCATCACGTTGTAGGCACGTGCGACGCGGCCCAGCTCGTCATCCGACGTCCGCAGCGTGTAGGTGAGGTCGCCCCCAGCGACCGCTTCGGCGCCGACCAGCAGCTCCCGGGTGCGGCCGAGGATGGCGCGTGAGACCGCGACGGCGACCAGGGCGCCGAAGCCGACGGCCAGCACCGCGAGCAGGATCAGGATCACCCGGGCGCGGAAGGCGATCGTGTCGGCGGCGGCCACCTGGGTGGCCTCGGCCTGCCGCGCCACCTGCGCGAACGTCGCGGCGTCCTCGGAGATGTTGCCGAAGTCGAGCAGCACCGGCCCCAGCGCGAGCTCGCGTGCGCGGGCGTCGGCGCCGGTTCGCATCGACGTGCGGATGAGCCGGTCGAGCGCGGAGAAGGCGCTGAACTCGGTGCGGATCTTGGTCACGAGCGACACCTGCTCGGGGTTCGCCGAGCGGTTGCGCAGCTCGGCGAGCGCCGTCCGGAACTCCTGGATGGAGCCCTTCAGGTCGCCGGCCTGGTCGCCGCCGCCCAGAACGTTCGCGTTCTCCCACGCGGCGACGTCCGAGGAGGCCTTGGCGACGTCGTCCGCGGCCTGCACCTGGAGGGCGTTGCGCGTCGCCAGCGTCTGGGTGGCGGCGTGCTGGCGTTCGAGGGCGATCAGCGAGACGACGAGGGTGAGCGCCAGCAGGGCGCCCACGGCGCCGAAGCCGATCACGAGCTTGGCCCGGATTGAGAGCCGGTGGAGCAGTGCGCGGATCACGTCAGGTGCACCGGGTAGACCGCGCGCTCGCCGTTCAGCGTCACGGTGATGGTGAAGTCATGCCCGTAGGCCATGTTCGCGTTGTTGCCGTAGTGGTAGTCGCGAGCGCCGACAACGACGTCCTGCATGATCGTCACCCGCACCTGCTCCGACGTGTGCGCCGTGTGGTCGACGACCGTGATCGTCGGATGCTCACCGTGCACCGGCTTGCCCGTAGCCAGGCTGTAGACGTGCGCCTCGAAGTGGCGCGCGGTCGGCGTGATCGGCGCCATCGTGCCGCGGATGTTCAGCTCGCCCTCGGTGGGATGCACGCGGGCGGCGACGGCCGGCGGGTACATGTGCTCCGGCGGCACGATGTTCAGCACGATGAGGTAGTGCTTCGTGGTGCGCACCTCGGTGACGCCCGCCTCCTTTGCGGCCGCGTAGCGCACGGTGGCGGCGCCGCTGCGCAGGCCGTACTCGGCCAGGCCGAAGGCCACGAGGGCGAGGACGGCAGCGGTGGCCACGACGGCGGCTGCGAGTGCGGAGATCTTGCGCATGGCCCGGGTGTTCGTCCAAAGGCGTTGCCACTTGAGCAGATCGATCGACTTCGGGCGGACGGCGATGATCACGGGCGCCCGATACGGTCTGACTCCGAGAACCGACCGGAGGGAGGGAGCGCCGATGGAACGGATGCTGGAGGACAGGAAGGCGATCGTCTACGGGGCCGGTGGGGCGATCGGCCGCGGCGTGGCGAGCACCTTCGCCCGGGAGGGCGCCGAGGTGTTCCTCGCCGGGCGCACGCGCGAGCGGCTCGAGGCCGTCGCCCAGGCGATCGCCGCCGACGGCGGGTCGGCGCACGTGGCCGTCGTGGACGTCCTCGACGAGGACCAGGTCGCGGCCCACGCGACGGCCGTACGCGACCGGGCGGGAAGCATCGACGTGTGCTTCAACCTGACCTCGCGCGGCGACGTGCAGGGCATCCCGCTCGTCGACATGCGCCTCGACGACTTCCTGGCCCCGATCACGACGGGCATGACCCAGTCGTTCGTCACCGCTCGGACGGCGGCCCGGATCATGTCGGAGCAGGGATCGGGCGTGATCCTCGCGCTCACCAGCGGCTCGTCCCGCGGGACGAGCCCGATGATGGGCGGGACGGGGCCCGCCGATGCCGCCACCGAGGCGTTCCTGCGCTACCTGGCCAGGGAGACCGGCCCGCGCGGCGTGCGCGTCGTCGGGATGTGGACGGCCGGCGTGCCCGAGACGTTCGGCCTGCCCGACGACACCAACGCGACCCGCCGGGCCTCGGGGATGGGCGCCGAGGACATCGAGCGCACGCTCGGCCCGATGACGATGCTCGGCCGTGCACCCAGCCTCGCGCAGGTGGCCGAGACGGCGGCGTTCCTCGCGTCCGACCACGCCGGCGGCATCACGGGCACGGTGGTGAACGTCACCTGCGGGCTGGTGCCCGGATGAGCGTCAGCCGGCGGGTGCGGGTACGATCGGCCGCATGCTGCGGGTGGTGATCTCGGGGGCGACGGGCAAGGTGGGGAGCGCACTCGTCCGCGCGATCGAGACCGAGCCCGACCTCGAGCTCGCCGCCAGGGCTGCGCCGTCGCTCGGGCGCAGCCTGGCCGCCGCGCTCGCCGCGGGCGCCGACGTCGCCGTCGACTTCACCGCGCCCGCGGGCGCGGCGGCGGCGTGCGAGGCGGCGATCGCCGCCCGCGTGCCGCTCGTGCTCGGCACGACCGGGCTCGCGCCGGCCGACCTGGAGGCGTTCGGCGAGCGGGCGCGAGCGGCCGGGATCGCCATCTTCCAGGCACCGAACTTCGCCATCGGGGCGGTGCTGATGATGCGCTTCGCCGAGGAGGCGCGGCCGTACATGCAGGCGGCCGAGATCATCGAGCTGCACGCCGACACGAAGAAGGACGCTCCCTCCGGGACGGCGCTCATGACGGCGGCGCGCATGGGCGGGGACATCCCCATCCACAGCGTCCGGCTTCCCGGCATCGTCGCCAACCAGGAGGTGATCCTGGGGGCGCTGGGACAGACGCTCACCCTCCGGCACGACACGACGTCGCGCGAGGCGTTCGCGCCGGGCGTGCTCCTGGCCGTACGCCGCATCCGCGAGCTCCCGCCGGGGCTGACGCGCGGCCTCGAGGCGCTGCTGTGAGCAGACCGGAGCCGGTGCGCGACCTCGACTGGGGCGCGGACCGGGCGCGCGAGCTGACCACCGCGATGGTGGACATCTGGGCGGAGCTGCTGGACGGGATGCGCGGGCTGCCCGTCTCGCGTCCGTTCGACGCAGCCGCGATGGCCGAGGCGGCGGCGCTGCCGATCCCGGCCGAGCCGATCCCCGTCGCGGAGCTGGCGTCGCTGCTGCGCCCGCTGGTGCTCGAGCACTCCACGCTGTGCGGCCATCCCGGGTTCCTGGCCTACGTGTCGGGGTCGGGCACGGTGCCCGGCGCCGCCGGCGACCTGCTCGCGGCGGCGCTCAACCCCAACGTGGGCGGCTGGACGCTGTCGCCGGCGGCGAGCGAGCTCGAGCTGCACCTGACCCGCTGGCTGGGGCAGCTGTTCGGACTTCCCGAGGGCGCCGGCGGGCTGATGACGAGCGGGGGCGCCGCCTCGAACCTGACCGCCCTCAAGGCCGCCCGCGACGCGGGCGCGCAGGGCGACGCGCGCAGAGACGGAGTCGACGGTCAGCGGCTCGTGCTGTACGCCTCCGCCGAGGCGCACGCCACGATCGTCGAAGCCGCGGACATCCTCGGGCTGGGTGAGCGGGCGGTGCGCTCGATCGAGACCGACGCCGGCCTGCGCATGCGCGTGGACGAGCTCGCCCGGGCGGTGGACCGCGACCTCCAGGCGGGCATGCGGCCCTTCGCCGTGGTGGCGACGGCCGGGACGACCGCGACCGGCGCGATCGACCCGCTGCCCGAGGTTGCCGACGTGTGCCGGCGCCACGGCCTGTGGCTGCACGTCGACGCGGCCTACGGCGGGGCGGCCGCACTCGCGCCCGGCCTGCGTCCGCTGCTGGCCGGGATCGAGCGGGCCGACTCGATC
Organism: uncultured Actinomycetes bacterium; assembly: GCA_963843705.1. GTDB lineage: Bacteria > Actinomycetota > Thermoleophilia > Gaiellales > JAICJC01 > JAICJC01. The sequence continues at coordinate 692,813 of CAWJLQ010000008.1, read as the reverse complement.
GCCTTCGACCCCCACAAGTGGCTGTACACGCCCCAGTCCAGCGCCTGCCTGCTCGTCCGCGAACCGCGCACGCTCCTGCGCAGCTACTCGATCGACGCCGCCTACGTCCGCGACGACGCGGCACTGTCGGGGCGGGGGATGAACATCGGCGAGCTGGGCCCGCAGTGGTCGCGGGGATTCCTGGCCCTGAAGGTGTGGCTCTCGCTGGCGGCGCACGGTACCGGCGCCTACGCCCGCAGGATCGCGCACGACGTGCAGCTGGCCCGCTACCTGGACGAACGCGTGCGCGCCCACCCCGACCTCGAGTCGATGTGCCCGGTCACCCTCTCGATCGCGTGCTTCCGCTACGCACCTGCGGGCACCGGCCTCTCCGACGATGCGCTCGACCGCCTGAACGAGCGGCTGATGATCGCGATCCGCCGGGACGGCCGCACGTTCCCGTCCAATGCCGAGCTGGGCGGCCGCTACTGCCTGCGCGCCTGCATCGTCAACCACCGTACCGAGGCGGCCGACATCGACGCGCTCGTGGACACCGCCGCCCGGCTCGGCGGCGAGCTGCTGCGGGCGGCGCCCGGGCGTTAGCCGGAAGCGGGCGGAGCGGTGCTCTGGCGCACGACCAGGTCGGTCGGCAGGATCGTCCGCGTCGCTCTCCGGACGCCGCCCCGGCCGATGGCCTGCACGAGCATCCCCGCCGCGCGCCGGCCCTTCTCCTCGTGCGGCTGAGCGATCGTCGTCAGCGGCGGGGTCGCGAGCGCCGCCGGCGGGTTGTCGTCGAACCCGACCACCGACAGCCGTCCCGGCACGGGCACTCCCAGCTCGGCCGCGGCCTGCAGCGCACCGAAGGCGAGCACGTCGCTCATCGCCAGGATCGCCGTGGGCGGGTCGTCCTCGGCGAGGAGCGCCAGGGTGGCGCGGTATGCGGGCTCGGCGGCGTTGGGACGGCAGGTGCGCACGAGCCGCTCGTCCCACGCATCGCCGAGCCCGTCCCGGTACCCGGCCAGCCGCTCGTGCGAGATGTCCACCACGAGCCGCCCCGCCGGGTCGAGCGCCATCGCGAACGAGAGCACCGCGACCCGCCGGTGCCCCAGCGCCAGCACATGGCCGGCAGCCGTCCGCGCGGCCGCCCGGTCGTCGATGCCGACGAACGGGGTGGGGGCGTCGCGCGGCTGGTCGACGGTCACCACCGGCAGCCCCCGGCCGAGCGCGGCGTCGACGCGGGGGTCGTTGCGCACGACGGAGTAGATCAGGAACCCGTCGACGGCGGCGCTTCGCACCGTCTCGGCGGTCTCGTCGCGGAAGCGCGAGTCAGGGATCAGCAGCAGCCCGATCGCCGAGTCCTCGAGTGCGGTGGCGACGCCGCGCAGGAAGGCCGGCGCGGCCGGATCGGTGAACTGGTAGCGCAGCCGTTCCGAGAAGAGCACCCCGAGCGTGCCCGTCCGGCCCAGCCGGAGCCGGCGCGCGGCCGGGTCGGGCCCGGCGTAGCCGAGCTCCTTGGCGGCCGCCAGCACCCGCCGGCGCACGTCGTCCGAGACGAGCTCGGGGCGGCCGAACGCCTGCGAGGCGCTCCCGACCGAGACCCCGGCGCGGGCGGCAACGTCGCGCAGCCGCACGCGAGAGGTGGTGCGCCGTGGCATGGAAGACGCATCCTACTTGATCGTCTGAACCGATTCATCTACCATGGGTCTGAACCGATTCAGCAAGACCGAAGGGGCACTGTCTTCCATGCTTGATCTGCTTTTCACACTCGACCTCACAGAGCGCCACATGAAGCACGTGTTCGACCCGCCGGAGCCCGCCCGGACGCCGGCGGCACCCGCCGTGCCCGACCGGACCGCCGACCGCGACGCCCGGCGCGCGGCCGGCGTGCGGCTGCACCGCATCGCCCGGGCCGCGTTCGCGGGCGGCCGCGCCGGCCGCTAGCGGAGGCGGTCCGTCGAACCCTCGCCCGGGCCGCCGGCGAACGGCGGCCCGGGCGCTGCGGATCAACCCTCCGCGGCGCGCACCGTGCGGAGCGCCCGCTCGACGGCCTGCGTCGTCGCCCCGGCGAGCGGCATGCGCACCACCGCGGTGGGGATCAGGCCCTGCGCGTGCAGCACCGCCTTGATCACCGCCGGGCTCGGCTCGGCGAAGAGCGCCTGCACGAGCGGCAGCAGCGCCTCGGCCAGCGGCCGGCCGCCCTCGGCATCCCCGCGCAGGCCGTGCGCGATCATCTCGCAGAACCGACCGGTGCAGACGTTGGCCGACGCCGCGATGGCGCCGGCGGCGCCCATCAGCGTCAGCGGGAAGAGGAATGCGTCGTCGCCGCCGAGCAGCGCGAACCGGTCGCGGGCGCCGGCCAGCACGAGCAGCGTGTCGGCGTCGATCGCCCCCACCGCCTGCTTGACGCCCGCAACGTTCTCGGTGGCGGCGAGCTCGAGCAGCGCTCCGGCGCCCAGGCCGCGGCCGGTGCGGTAGGGGATGTTGTAGGCGATCAGCGGCACCGGCGAGCGCTCCGCGACCACCTGGAAGTGGCGTACGATCGCCGCCTCGGACGGCCGCACGTAGTAGGGCACCACGGCCAGCGAGGCGGTCACGCCGGGCACGTCGGCGAGCGCCTCGTGGCGGGCGATGGTCGTGCGGGTGTCGTTCGTGCCCGCGCCGACGACCAGCACCGCGCCCCGGTCGGCGCACACCTCCGAGCAGGCCGCCACGACCGCCGCCCGCTCGCCGTCGTCGAGCGAGGTGGGCTCGCCGGTGGTCGCCAGCGCCACGATCCCGGCTGCGCCCGCGGCCAGCGACCGCTCGGCCAGCGCCCGCAGCGAGCCCAGGTCGACGCCTCCGTCCGCGGCGAAGGGCGTGACGAGCGGGACGATCACGCCGGAGGGGCGGAATGCGGAGCTCACCTCGCCTGAGTCTACGGGGCCGCTCGGGTAGACTCCTTCCCATGGCAGCGCCGCTGGGCCAGCTCCTCACAGCCATGGTGACGCCGTTCCAGCCCGACGGCTCGGTCAACTTCGCCTCCGCGCGCCGGCTGGCGAGCCACCTGGTCGACACCGGCTCCGACGGCATCGTCGTGTGCGGAACGACCGGCGAGGGGCCGACGGTGAACGACCGCGAGAAGATCGACCTCGTCGACGCGCTCGCCGGCGAGGTCGGCGACTCGGCCTGCATCGTCGCCAACACGGGCACCTACGACACCCATCACTCGGCGGCGCTGACGCGGGCGGCGGTCGAGGCCGGCGCGGACGCCGTCCTGGCCGTCACGCCCTACTACAACAAGCCGCCCCGAGCGGGGATCCTGGCGCACTTCCGCGCGATCGCCGAGGCCGCCGACGGACGGCCGGTGATCGTCTACAACATCCCCCAGCGGGTCGTCCTGAACCTCGAGCCCGACCTGCTCGGCGAGCTGGGTGAGATCGACAACGTCGTCGCGGTCAAGCAGGCGACGCCCGACCTCGACCAGGCGCGCGCCATCCTGTCCGACACGGGGCTCGCCCTCTACGCCGGAAACGACGACCTGCTCTGCCCGTTCCTCGAGCTGGGCGGAGCCGGGGGCGTGTGCGTCGCCTCGCACGTGGCCGGCGTCCAGATGCGACGCATGATCGACCTCGCCCGCAGCGGCGAGACGGCCGCGGCCAGAGCGCAGGACGACGCGCTGCACGGCCTCTACGCCGCGCTCGCCGTCACGACGAACCCGATCCCGGTGAAGGCGGCCCTGAACCTGCTCGGCCACGACGTCGGCGGCCTGCGCCTGCCCCTGGTCGAGGCCGACGCCGCCCAGACGGCCACCATCGCAGCGGCGCTCGAGGCTGCCGGGATCCGCTCCGCGGCCCGGGTCTAGTGGTGTCCGAACCGGTGCGCATCGTCCCGCTCGGCGGGCTGGGCGAGGTGGGCAAGAACATGAACGTGTTCGAAAGCGGCGGCCGCATGATCCTGCTCGACGCCGGGCTCTCGTTCCCGCATTCGGAGATGTTCGGGATCGACCTCGTGCTGCCCGACTTCCGCTACGTGGCCGAGCGCGCCGAGACGCTCGAGGCGATCGTGCTCACCCACGGCCACGAGGACCACATCGGGGCGCTGCCCTACCTGCTGCGCGAGATCGGCACCGGCGCGCAGGTGTGGGGGACCCGGCTCACGCTCGGGATGGTGAAGTCGAAGCTCGACGAGCACGGCCTCATGCCGCACACAGAGCTCGTCGAGATCGACCCCGAGGGCGGCCGCGTCCAGGTGGGGCCGTTCGAGGCCGAGTTCGCCCGCGTGACCCACTCGGTGCCGGACGCCGTCGCCGTCATCCTGCACACCGACTTCGGCCCGATCGTGCACACGGGCGACTTCAAGCTCGACGAGTCGCCGGTCGACGGCCGGGTGACCGACCTGGCGCGGCTGTCGGCGCTCGGCGACGCGGGCGTGGCGCTGCTCATGGCCGACTCGACCAACGCCGAGCGGCCGGGACATACGCCGTCGGAGACGACCGTCGGCCCGGCCCTGCGCCAGATCGTGCGCGAGGCGCGAGGGCGGGTGATCGTGACCTCGTTCTCGTCGCACATCCACCGGCTGCAGCAGGTGATCGACGCCGCCGAGGCGTGCGGCCGCACGGTGTGCGTCGTCGGCCGGTCGATGATCCGCAACATCAACATCGCCCGCAACCTCGGCTACGCGACGGTGCGTGACGACGGCCTGATCCGGGCCAAGCGCCTGGACGAGTTCATGCCGCACGAGATCGTCATCATCTGTACCGGCAGCCAGGGAGAGCCCGGCTCGGCGCTGACGCGGATGGCGCTCGGAGACCATCCGGCCGTCCAGATCCACCATACGGACACCGTTGTCATGTCCTCGTGGCCCGTGCCCGGGAACGAGGTCAAGGTGACCGAGACGGTCAACCGGCTGGCCCGCATGGGCGCGCGGGTCATGACGGAGGCGACGGACTACGTCCACGTCTCGGGGCACGGCTCCGCCGCCGATCTGACGCGGATGATCGAGACCGTGCGGCCGAGGAGCTTCGTGCCCGTCCACGGCGAGTTCCGGATGCTCCAGGCGCATGCCCGCCTGGCCGAGGCGGCGGGCATCCCGGCGCACGCCGTGCGGATCGCCGACAACGGCACGCTGCTCGAGCTGGACGCCGACGGCGTCTCGATCGTCGGCCAGATCGAGGCGGGCACGATCCTGGTCGACGGCCTGTCCGTCGGCAACGTCCGCGACGTCGTCCTGCGCGACCGCCGCCATCTCGGCTCCGACGGCGTGATGATCGTGGTCGCCACGATCGCAGCGGACTCGGCCGAGGTGCTCGCCGACCCCGAGATCATCGTCCGCGGCCTGGACGGGGAGTCCGACGAGGGCGAGGTGCTGGTCGAGCGGGCGCGGGCGGCGGTGGAGCGGGTGCTCGAGGACTGTCAGCACCAGCGCGCCACCGAGGTGCACGTCGTCCAGCAGCGCCTCCACGACGCCCTGGCGGAGCTGGCGTCGCAGACGACCGGCAAGCGGCCGATGGTGCTGCCGATCGTCGTCGAGGTCTAGTCCGGCCAAGAGACGGGGCCTGGCCCCGTTCGGGGCCAGGCCCCTGAACTGCTCCATCTCGACAGCCGGCGTCGCCGGATGTGAGCGTCTACGGCAGGTGGGACGCCTGGTAGAGCGCGAACCCCTGCTGGTTCGTTCCGCCCATGCGCGAGAAGTACCCGCCGAAGGCGACGTGCTTGCCGCCGTTCGCGATCGTCAGCAGGCCGTGCGCGGAGTTCGCGTCGGGGTTCCACGGCAGCAGCTTGTTGTCGACCACGTCGAACGCCGCCACGTGGTGCCGCGTCGAGCACGGCCCCTGGTTCCCCGGTTTGCAGTTCGGCCCCGCCACGTTGAAGTGCCCGCCCGCGTAGAGCACGCCGTTTCGCAGTGCGCACCCGGGCGTGTCGCCGTCGTCCTGCCCGGTGAACGAGTTCAAGAGCGTGCCCGAGTTCGGGTTGAAGGCGCTCACGTTGAAGGACGTCTTCGACCCGTTCACCTTCCAGTAGCCGCCGCAGGTGTAGATGCGCGAAGCGGTGGAGATGATGTGGTAGACGCGGCTGGTCTCGACCGTCGCGCACGTCGGGCAGTTGGCTGCGGCATAGATGTTCGGGTTGAACGCGAGCACATGGCGGCCGTCGTTGGTGGGGACGGCGGCGATCTCGTTGCGGTCGACGCCGTCCACGGTGCCGAAGTGGCCGCCGAAGTAGACCCGCTTCCCGTTCTGCGAGAAGGCGATGGTGAAGATCCGCGGCGAGCAGCGCGGGGGGCAGGCGAAACCCGAGATCTGGCCAATCGAGGGCGCCCATGTGGAGACCGGCGCCGACCCGCTCCGGCCGACCTCGGCCAGATGGTGGCGCGTGCGGCCGCCGAAGCTCCCGAAGTCGCCGCCGACGAACAGGTTCCCGTTCGGCCCCCGCCGGATGACGAACACCGACCGGCTCGCGCCCGGGTTCCACTTGGCGAGGGCGCCGGTGCCGGTCGCGACGGCGGCGATGTTGCTCCGGGCGTGCCCGCGCACCTTCGAGAACGTCCCGCCCAGATACACGCGCGTCTTCACGACCGCGATCGTCCGCACCGTGCCGTTGACGTTCGGATTCCACTTGAGCAGCGCCCCGGTGGTGGCGTTGAAGGCGGCGGCGTTGTTGCGCACGACCTCGCCGCTCCCCGCCGGCGTCTCGGGCGGGCGCACCCGGGAGAACTGGCCGCCCACGTACAGGGTGTTGCCGGAGAAGATCACGACGCGCACGGTGCCGTTCGTCTGCCAGGACGAGCTGGGCGGAAACGGGTTGGCGGCCAGCGCCTGACCGGTGCCCCCTCCGATCAGCGCGCCCACGCCCACGAGTGCGAGAAACAGTCCGCGCCGCACGCCGAGCACTGTAGCCGACATCCGGGCGGAATCGTGCGCCACACCGTTCCGTTGCAGGACGCTCACGGTTTGCGAACAAAGTCCGCCTGCGCCGCGGAACCTGTCGGGTCGCCGCACGGGCCCTCAGGCGGCGGGCGCCGCGGCCGCGCGCCTCGATATCCTGCGCATGATCCTCGCCGCCGCCCGCCACGTCCGCTGAACCCGGCCGAGCGCACTCCGGAAGCGCACCGGAGCGCGACCCAGCGCAACCCGCGGATGCCCGGTGAGACGCCCGTCAGCATGGTGTCACCGACCCGCAAGAGAGGAGTCATGATGGCAACGACGCAGCCCCACACGTCCACCATCAGCGAGCACGAGCAGGCGCAGATCGACCGCGCGAACGCGACCAACGCAACGCCGGTCGTGTTCGTCCACGGCCTCTGGCTGCTCCCGTCGAGCTGGGACCGGTGGGGGGAGGTGTTCGAAGAGGCCGGCCTCGTCGCCGTGAAGGCGGGCTGGCCCGACGACCCCGAGACGGTCGCCGAGGCCAAGGCGCACCCGGAGACGTTCGCCGGCAAGGGCATCGGCGAGATCGCCGACCACCACGAGGCGATCATCCGGCGGCTCGATCGCCGGCCGGCGATCGTCGGCCATTCGTTCGGAGGCCTGCTGACCGAGATCCTGGCCGGGCGCGGGCTGGCGACCGCCTCGGTGGCGATCAGCCCGGCGCCGTTCCGGGGCGTGCTGCCCCTGCCGCTGTCCGCGCTGCGGTCATCGAGCGCGGTGCTGCGCAACCCCGCCAACTGGAACCGCGCCGTCCCGCTCACGTTCGAGCAGTTCCGCTACGCGTTTGCGAACGCGGTCGACGAGGACGAGGCGAAGCGGCTCTACGAGGAGTTCTCGGTGCCCGGGCCCGGCGAGCCGATCTTCCAGGCCGCGGCTGCCAACTTCAACCCCTGGTCGGAGGCGAAGGTCGACGCCAGGAACCCCGAGCGGGGACCGCTCCTGATCGTCTCCGCCGACCAGGATCACACCGTCCCGTGGGCGATCGCGAACGCCTCGTACCGCAAGCAGCGGCGAAACGACGGCGTGACGGAGATCGTCAAGCTGACCGGCCGCGGGCACGCGCTCACGATCGACCGCGGGTGGCGTGAGGTCGCCGACACCGCGCTCGGCTTCGTCCAGAGGTTCGCGTAGCCGCGTCCACCCGTTCCCTGCACGTCCCGCCCACGCGGCGCGTGCAGGGAACGCCGGTCCGGCGCAGAACACCTCCCCGATGACCAGAGCAACGACGCGAGCACGTGGTCGCGCCGCTGGCTCACGCACGAAGACTCGGCGCCCGTCGACCCCCACCCGCCACTCTCCCCCCAGGCGGAAACGGGCGCCGAGTCGTTCGGCGCGCCAGCAGCGCACGGACCTGGTCGGAGGCGGGCTGCTGGCGCTGGGCGCGTTCCTGGCGTTCGTCGAGTACCTGGGCTGGAACGGCGGCGTCGTGGGGCACAAGCTCCACACGGCGCTCCACCTCGTGATCGGGCGTGCCGGAGCGGTCGTCCCGCCGCTCCTGATCGTCGTCGGGGCGGGCATCTTCCTGCGCAGCCCGCTCACCCGCCTGCGCCCGCTGCGCACGGGAGCCGTCGTCTGCGTGGCCACGCTGATCCTTGCGCTCTCGACGACCGACACGGCGGCCGCCGAACGCCACGGCGGCCTCGTCGGCGCGTACGCGCGCATCGGGCTCACCGGACTCGTCGGCCCGATCGGCGTCTCGATCCTGGTCGTGCTCGGGGCGCTGGTCGGCGTCGTCCTCGTGACCGGCGCGTCGCTCGGGGTCTTCATGCGCGCGTCCGGCCGCCACGTCGCTCGGGCAGCCGGCGCGGGCATGCGTCGTTCCGCCGAGACCGGCCGCCGCTACCTCGAGCGCCCCGGCGGCCGGCCCGCCCTGCGCGCCGTCCCCAGCCCGCCGCCCGCCGACCCGCCGGTCGACGGCTCGGCCGCCTTCGCCGACCTCTTCGGCGAGGTGCCGGAGCTCGAGGACGCGCCCACGCCCCCGGCCGGGGTTGCGCCGTCCTCGCCTGAGATCTCCGGCGAGGGGGACGACCCCGAGATCGCCGACGAGCCGACACCGGTGCTGCCGCCGCCGATGCCCGCGCCCGGCCGGACGCCGTACCGGCTGCCGAAGGCGAGCATCCTCAAGCGCAGCGCGGCCGCCCGCGGAGCCGGCCAGGACCACGACAAGATCGCACGCCAGCTGGTGGAAGCGCTCGCCAACTTCGGCGTCGAGGCACGCGTGATCGGGATGGTCACCGGGCCGCGCGTGACCCGCTACGAGCTCCAGCTGGCGCCGGGCATCAAGGTGAGCCGCGTCTCGCAGCTGCGCGACGACCTCGCCTACGCGCTCGCGACGACCGAGATCCGCATCCTCGCGCCGATCCCGGGCAAGCAGGCGGTCGGCGTCGAGGTGCCCAACCTCTCGGCGAACCTGGTCACGCTCGGCGACATCTACGCCGATCCGCCCGCCGGCTCGAGTCCGCTCACCGCCTGGCTGGGCAAGGACATCTCGGGGCACGGCGTGGCGTGCGACCTGGCCCGGATGCCGCACCTGCTGATCGCCGGCACGACGGGGTCGGGCAAGTCGGGCTGCATCAACGCGATCCTGTGCTCGATCCTCCTGCGGGCAACCCCGGACGACGTCCGCATGATCCTCGTCGACCCCAAGCGGGTGGAGCTGAACCACTACGAGGCCATCCCGCACCTGCTGACCCCCGTCGTCACGAACATGAAGAACGCCTCGCTCGTGCTCCAGAACGTCGTGCGCGAGATGGAGACCCGGTACGAGACGATGGGCGCCGCCAAGGCGCGCAACCTGAGCGAGCTGAACGCGACCCGGGCCGCCCAGGGCCGCGACACGCTGCCGCACGTCCTGGTCGTGATCGACGAGCTGGCCGACCTGATGATGGTCTCGCCGGCCGAGGTCGAGGACGCGATCATCCGCCTGGCCCAGAAGTCGCGCGCCGTCGGCATCCATCTGGTGCTCGCGACCCAGAGCCCGCGGGTCGACGTGATCACGGGCATGATCAAGGCCAACGTGCCGTCGCGCATCGCGTTCGCGGTGTCGTCGCAGACGGATTCCCGGGTGATCCTGGACACGGGCGGCGCGGAGGCGCTGCTCGGCCAGGGCGACATGCTCTACAAGCCGCTGGGGACGTCGAAGCTCCAGCGCGTCCAGGGCGCCTACATCTCGGAGGCGGAGACGCGCGACATCGTCGAGGCCTGCCGCCGCCAGGGCGAGCCCACGTTCGAGGAGGAGTTGCTCGAGCCGCCGACCGACGTCGAGCCCGAGCAGCTGGACGCCGACGACGACCCGGTGCTGGAGGACGCGATCCGGCTGGTCGCGCAGCACCAGACCGCGTCGGTGTCGCTCCTGCAGCGGCGGCTGCGGGTCGGATACACCCGCGCCGGGCGGCTGATCGACATGCTGGAGCGGCGCGGGATCGTGTCCGGCTACGAGGGCTCGAAGGCGCGCAAGGTGCTGATCACCGAGACCGACCTGCACCGGATCCTGGGCGAGACCGCGACGCCCCTGCCCGAGCCGGCCGACGAGGCCACCCGCTGACGCGCGCCGGCTGAGCCCGCCGTGACGGCGTCCGGGCGGCCGCCAGTACCATGCGCTTCCGTGGACGGGGACTGGTACTCGCGGCTGCACGCCACCGGCCTCCTCGACGTGCTCGCCCCCTACCAGCCGGCGCTCGTCGGGGTGTACCCGCTCGGGATCGCGCCCGAGGGAGCGCCGGTCGAGATCGTCTGCCGTGCGGCCGACCTGCCGGCGTTCGCCCGTGTGCTCGAGCACACCTACGGGGACCGAGACGGCTTCGCGCTCTACGGCGGCCGGCTCGACTACGAGGAGGCCGTCTTCGCCGAGTTCACCCTGGACGGCCTGCCCCTGGAGGTGTCCGCGCAGCGAGAGCATGTCCACCGCCGGCTCGGCGCGGCGACGCTCGGGATCTCGCGCGCCCTCGAGCAGGCCGGGCCGGTCGCGCGGGCGCGCCTCGCCCAGGCGGTCGCCGGCGGCGCGGACTGGCTCGCGGCCGCCGAATCGCAGCTCTCCCTGAGCCGGACCGGGCTGGAGTCGCTCTCGAACGCCAACCCGGCGCTGGTCGCGCGCGTCATGGGCGTGCCGCGGCCCGGCCCGAGGCTGCGTCAGTACGCCGTCGCGATCACCGTCGCGGCCGGCGCCGACCTGCTGATCGTGGCGGCCGGCGCCGCGCGCGGCTCGCAGGAGTACACGGGGCTCATGCTCATGCTCGAGGCCGGCGTGCTCGGGCTCGTGTTCGGAGCGCGGCTGGCGATCGTGGCGGCGCTGCTGCCGCTGGCGGCGATGGGGCTCCTGATCGTCGCGAGCGTCGCCGTCGGCCCCGAGTCGTGGGGCGCGGACGGCGCTCAGCAGGCCGCGGACTACCTGTTCGTGGGCGTCCTCGTGGCCAGCGCCGCCGGCCTGATGGGGGTCCTGCGCGACCGCTACTTCCCGCGGCCGGCGTGAGCCGGGCGGGTGTCGGCGCGGTCCTCGCCGTCATCGCCGTGACCTCGCCCGCCTGCGGGTCGGATCTCGGGCCCGCGTCGACGCCGGCCGCCGCCCCGGTGCGCATCCGGCTCGCCGGCGCCGATCGGCAGCTGGCGGCGGGGGTTCGCGACGCGGTGGCGATGATCGGCGCGCGGCGGGTGGGCTCGGCGCAGGACGCCGATCTCGTGGTCGCAGGCACCGAGGCCGCCGCCGACGCCGCCGCCCGGGCCAACCCGGGCACGCACGTCCTGCTCGTCGGCGTCCGGCCGGCGCGACCGGTCGCGGGGAACGTCCGCGTCGTCGAGTACGACCGCGGCGGGCTCGCGTACCTGGCGGGCACGCTGGCCGCGCTGAGCGGCCGGGTGGTGGCGGTCGCCGAGCCGGGCGACGTGCTGGCGCCGGCCTTCCGGGCGGGCGTCGCGGCCGCGGGCCGTCGGGCCGTGGTGACCGCCGCCGGCTGCACGGGGACGACCTCCGCGGCCGTCGTCTACGTCCCCGACCCGGGCTGCCGTCCGCAGGCGCCCGCCGCACTGGTGATCGCACCCCAGCGGCTGCCCGGCCTCCACATGCTCGCGGTGATCGGGCCGCGGCCGGCGGTCGTGGTCGCGGCCGCCGCGCGCAGCGTCCAGGACGGCGTCTTCCAGGCCGGGAGCTTCCTGGAAGGACTGCGCCAGGACGCGATCGGCTTTGCCTGGGTGTCACCATCGCTGGCCCCGGCGGCCTTCGACCGGCTGCAGACGGTCGAGGACGCGGTCCGTGCCGAGACCGCGCCGGTCCCGACCGTCGCTCCCTGACGGGGATGTCCCGGTACACTCCCGGGACGCCGTCGGGGGCGGCGATTGCCATGTTCGAGATCGGGAGCTCACTCAGAGAGGCCCGCGAGCGCCGAAACCTGAGCTACGGCCAGGTGGAGGCGGAGACGGCCATCCGCACGCGCTACATCCGCGCGCTGGAGGACGAGGACTTCCACATCCTCCCGGGCCCCACGTACACCAAGGGCTTCCTGCGCGCCTATGCGGAGTACCTCGGGCTCGACGGGCAGCCGTTCGTCGACGAGTTCAACTCGCGCCACCACGACCCGCGCGGCTCGATCGAGCAGACGCCGATCACCTCGCGCCCGCGGTCGCGGCCCCCGCAGCGCCGCCGCCACCGGCGTGAATCGAACCTGATCATGATCGCCCTCGCGGCGATCGTCGCGGTGGCGTCGCTGATCGTGCTCGCGCTGCGGTTCCCGCCCCAGCAGCCGGCGCCGTACAACACGAACACCGGCACGCGCACGACCGCGTCCACGGGCGCGACGACGGGCCATTCCGGGACGACCCCGGCGACCTCGCAAGCGCACCGCCAGACGGCGGGGACCTACCAGGTCGTCATCTCCGTCAGCCGGCCCACCTGGGTGGCGGCGACGGTCGGCTCACCCACGGGGAAGGCGGTCGTCGCCCAGGGCGGGCTCACGCTCGGCGCGAAGGGCACGATCGTCGACCCGGCGGCGGATCCGCGGGTGACGTTCGCCGCCCGCAAGCCCGTCTTCCTTGCACTGGGCGCGCCCGCGAACGTGACGGTCGAGATCGACGGGCACCAGGTGACGCTGCCGCACGTCGCCGCCGGGCAGCTGCTGCGGCTGACGGCGGCCGGCGCCAAGGTGGCTTGAGCAGACCGACCGCGGCAATCCTGCTCACGGGCAACGAGCTCCTGCGGGGGGTGATCGCCGACCAGAACGGCCCGCATCTGGCGGCGAGCCTCGAGCGCAGCGGGTTCACGGTGCGGCGCACCGTGGTCGTCGGCGACGAGCTGGAGGACATCCGCGCAGGACTGCGGCTCGTGCTCGATGCCGCCGATCTGGTCGTCACCTCCGGCGGGCTCGGCCCGACCCACGACGACCGCACCGTCGAGGCACTCGCGCAGGTGGCCGGCGCCGAGCTCGAGCTGGACCGGCCGGTGCTCGACCGCATCACCCGGTGGACGGATCAGGTGGCGGAGCGGTACGGATACGACCGCGCCCGCTTCGAGGCGGGGAACCGCAAGCAGGCGATGATCCCGAGGGGCGCGGAGGTGCTCGGGATCGCGGGCACCGCCCCCGCCCTGGTGATGCCGGTCGAGCGATCGTGGGTGGTCGTCCTGCCCGGCGTGCCGTCGGAGCTGCGGCGGTTGTGGGCGATGACCCCTGAGCACGCCTCGCTCGGGCCGCTGTTCGCGCGTGCGCAGCCGCGCCGCCGGTGGCTGATCCGCACGTACGGGATCGGGGAGTCGCACGTCGCCGATCTGTTCGCGGAGGCGGGCGGCGACGCCGACGGCGTCCAGACGAGCATCTGCGCGCGCAACTTCGAGATCGAGATCGATATCCGCGCCGAGCCGCGGGCGGAGTCGGAGGGAGCCGCGCTGGCGGCCCGCATGGCCGCGTCGCTGGGCGAGCACGTGTTCTCGACCGACGAGCGCACGCTGCCCGAGATCGTGCTCGACGTCCTGCGGGAGCGCGGCTGGAAGGCCGCCACGGCGGAGTCGTGCACCGGCGGCATGGTGGCGGCGAGGCTGACCGGCGTCCCGGGGAGCTCCGACGTCTTCCTGGGCGGCGTCGTCAGCTACTCGAACGCGCTCAAGCAGGCCCTGCTCGACGTTCCCGAGGCGGTGCTCGCCGAGCACGGGGCGGTCAGCGCCGAGACGGCCGCTGCCATGGCGGAGGGCGCCCGCGCACGCCTGGGCGCCGATGTCGCCGTCTCGGTCACCGGCGTCGCCGGCCCGGGCGGCGGCACGCCGGAGAAGCCGGTCGGCCTCGTCTACCTGCACGTCGCCGCGCCCGACGGCGGGATCGGCCGGCGCATGGATGTCCCCGGCGACCGCGCGAGCGTCCGCGGCCGGGCCGCCGCCGCCGCCCTGCAGCTGCTGCGCGCGCATCTTGTTGCAGCCTCGGCACAGTCCGGGACTTGAACGGCGTCCGACGCCCCCTCTAGGATACCGAACGTCTGTTCGGGAACCGGCCCACGTCGGCTCCCGCTGCGACACTACGAGCAGGCGCGTCGCGGGGACGCGCCGAGAGGAAGGTGGAGAGACGAGATGGAGCGAGAGCAAGCCCTGGAAGCAGCCGTCAGCCAGATCGAGCGCCAGTTCGGCAAGGGCGCCGTGATGAAGATGGGCGACGCGCCTGCGATCGCCATCGATGCCGTCTCGACCGGGGCGCTGTCGCTCGACCTCGCCCTCGGCATCGGCGGGCTCCCGCGCGGGCGCGTATGTGAGGTGTTCGGACCGGAGTCGTCGGGCAAGACGACGCTCTGCTACCACGTCATCGCCGAGGCGCAGCGCGCCGGCGGCCTGGCCGCCTTCATCGACGCCGAGCATGCGATGGACCCGGCGTACGCCCGCCGCATCGGCGTGAACGTCGACGATCTCCTCCTGAGCCAGCCCGACAACGGCGAGCAGGCGCTCGAGATCGCCGAGCTCCTGATCCGGTCGGGCGCGCTCGACGTGCTCGTGATCGACTCGGTGGCGGCGCTCGTGCCGCGGGCCGAGATCGAGGGCGAGATGGGCGACTCGCACGTCGGCCTGCAGGCGCGCCTGATGAGCCAGGCGCTGCGCAAGATCGCCGGCACGCTCAACCGCACCGGCACGATCTGCATCTTCACGAACCAGCTGCGCGAGAAGATCGGCGTCATGTTCGGGTCGCCGGAGACGACGCCGGGCGGCCGTGCGCTCAAGTTCTACTCGTCGGTGCGGCTCGATATCCGCCGCATCGAGACGCTGAAGGAGGGCACCGAGGCGGTCGGCAACCGAGTGCGCGTGAAGGTGGTGAAGAACAAGGTCGCGCCGCCGTTCAAGCAGGCCGAGTTCGACATCGCCTACGGCGAGGGCATCTCCTGGGAGGGCTCGGTGCTCGACGTCGCCTTGGAGCACAAGCTGATCCAGAAGTCCGGCTCGTACTTCTCCTTCGGGGACGAGCGGCTGGGACAGGGGCGCACCAACGTGAAGGCGTTCCTGGTCGAGCACCCCGACGTGACGGCCAAGCTGCTCGAGGGCATCCAGGGGACGCTTCCGGACACCGTCGTCCCGGTCGGCCGCACGTCGGCAACCAGGCAGGAGCCCGTGAAGCTGCCCGCGGCGTCGCAGGCGGGCGCCGATGACGAGGCCGCCAAGGCCAACGGGGCCTCGCTGACCTCGGTCGAGTAACCCCGTGGCCGCGGCGACGCCCGTCCGCGGACTGCGGCGCCTGCGGGCCGGCGATCCCACCATCGAGGTCGTGCTCGGCTCCGGCGAGCGCCTGCAGGTGCACGATCGCCGCGTGGTCGAGCACGGCCTCCATGCGGGCGCCGTGCTCGACGCGCTGGCCGAGGAGGCGCTTCGGGCCGCCGCCCGCGCCGATGCCGCCGAACGGCGCGCGCTGCGGCTGATCGGCCGGCGGCCGCGCTCGCGCTCGGAGCTCGAGCGCCGGTTGGGGGAGTGGGGGCTCTCGGACGCCGAGGCCGCGGGAGTGATCGACCGGCTCGCATCGGTCGGGCTCGTGGACGACGACATGCTGGCGGGCGCCGTCGTCGCGGCGCGGCGCGCGGCCGGCTACGGCCGGCTGCGCGTGCGCCACGACCTCGACCGGATCGGCATCCCGCACAAGACGACGGCCGCGCACGGCGGGACGACGGCGGCGGCGGAGCTCGATCGCGCCCGGGCGGCGCTCGGATCGCGCCGCGCACCCCGCACGGACGACGCCGCAGGCGTCCGCCGGGCGGCGGCCTACCTCGCCCGCCGCGGCTTCGACGCCGAGACGGTGGCGGCGGCGCTCGGACTCGACGCGGACTGCTGACCGCCGACGGTCGTCATCGCCGCGCCGAGGCCGCCGCTGCCAGTCGTTGCCCGATCACCTACCGCTCGACTACGATCCATGTCGAGTCTGGCTTCACCGCCGTTTGTTCACGTTCTCCTGCCGAAAAGGGCGGGTTGGTTGCACCGGTACGCGTCCACGATCAGTTCGGGCCCAAGCTTCGCATCCGCGGAGCCGGCCGAGCCTCGGCACGCCCCGATGCGCGGGGCGCGGCCGGACTCGAGTACCTGATTCGATGACGGCCGCCGCCCGCGGGTCGCGGCCACGCACATAAGGAGACGCGGTGGAGGTTTTGCTGATCGCGCTCGCGCTCGTTCTCGGCGCGGGGGCCGGATACGCCGTGGACTCGATGCGGCGCCGCCCCCAGACCGCCGAGGCCGAGCGCCAGGCGCAACTGATCCTGGAGGACGCCGAGCGCCGTGCCGGGGCACAGATGAAGGAGGCGCAGGTCGCCGCCCGCGAGGAGCTGCTCGCCCAGCGAACCGAGCAGGAGCGCGAGCTCGCCGACCGGCGCGCCGAGCTGATCAAGGCCGAGGAACGCATGGCGGCCACCCAGATGCAGGCCGACCTTCGCGGCGACGAGCTCGCCCGCCGTGAGCAGTCGATCGCCGACCGCGAGACGCACGCCAAGCAGCTGCAGGAAGACCTGAAGGCGGCGCGCGACGCCGAGCTGGCCGCGCTCGAGCGAGTCGCCGGGATGACGGCGGCCGACGGCCGCACCGCCCTGCTCGAGCGCGTCGAGCAGGAGGCGCGCACGGACATGGCCAAGCTCGTGCGCCGGATCGAGGAGGAGGCGCGCCTCGATGCGGACAAGCGCGCCCGCAACATCCTGTCGGTGGCCATCCAGCGCACGGCATCCAGCCACACGGCGGAGACCACCGTCTCGGTCGTCCAGCTCCCCTCCGACGACCTGAAGGGCCGCATCATCGGCCGCGAGGGCCGCAACATCCGCGCGCTCGAGAACCTGACCGGGGTGGACGTGATCATCGATGACACGCCGCAGGCGGTGGTGCTGTCGGCGTTCGACGGCGTCCGCCGGGAGATCGCCCGGCTCACCATCGAGAGCCTGATCGCCGACGGCCGCATCCATCCGTCGCGGATCGAGGAGATGTACTACCAGTCCAAGGCGCAGATCGAGGAGCAGATCGTGCAGGCCGGCGAGCAGGCCTGCTTCGAGGCCAACGTCCACGGGCTGCATCCGGAGCTGGTCAAGATCCTCGGAAGGCTGCGCTACCGCACGAGCTACGGGCAGAACGTGCTGAAGCACTCGGTCGAGTGCGCCCACCTGGCCTCGATCATGGCGGCGGAGCTCGGCGCGAGCCAGAAGACCGCCCGCCGGGCGGCGCTCCTGCACGACATCGGCAAGGCCGTCACGCACGAGGTGGAGGGGCCGCATGCGGTCATCTCCGCCCAGATGGCCAAGAAGTACCGCGAGTCGCCGAGCGTCTGCCACGCGATCGAGGCGCACCACCACGACGTCGAGCCACAGACCGTCGAGTCGGTGCTCGTGATCGCCGCGGACGCCATCTCGGCGTCCCGCCCCGGCGGCCGCGGCGAGAGCCTCGAGCACTACATCAAGCGCCTCGAGGCGCTCGAGCAGATCGCGACGGCCAAGGACGGCGTCGAGCGCTGCTATGCGATGCAGGCCGGGCGCGAGATCAGGGTGATGGTGAAGCCGGAGCAGGTCGACGACGACACGGCCGCGCTGCTCTCCCACCAGATCGCCCGCGAGATCGAGGATCAGCTCGAATACCCGGGTCAGATCAAGGTGACGGTCATCCGCGAATCGCGCGCGACAGAGATCGCGAAGTAGCCCCGCGCATATTGTGAGGTTTACAGAAGGCTTACTGGAGCCGCCCGTGACCGTGCCGATACAGGTCGCATGCGACGACTCGCCTTCATCACCAGCATCCTCGCCGTCCTCGCGGCGGCCGCGCCCGCATCGGGTGCCGTCATGCTCGCCAAGAACTGCGGCTCGACGTGCTCCACCTTCCAGGCGAAGGGATCAGGCTGGGTGAGCGTGGTGGGCAACGGCGCCGAGTGGGGCTCACTCTCGAAAGGCACGATCTGGGTCCGCGACCGCACCGGCAAGGGTAATCCGAAGCGATGGGTGCGCGGCTCGGGGATCACGTGGAAGTACCTGGGCCGGGACGGCTGGAGGGCGACCTCGAAGCATTCGATGACCATCAACGCGACCGGGAAGTTCTGGGTCAAGCTGCAGGGGCCCAGCATCCAGATCTGCAGTGTCGTGGACGGCAGCGGCAAGATCGCCGGCAAGGGGACGTACATCCTCAACCACAAGTCGCACAGCTGGCCGAAGCACGCGACCAGGCTGCACTTCTAGGCTCCGGCCTGGCAAGGCTGTACGCTACGAGGATGGCCGAGAAGATCCTCGTCGTCGAGGACGAGCGCAACATCGCGTCGTTCGTCGCGATGTACCTCAAGAACGCCCGCTACCAGGTGGACATCGCCAGGGACGGCGCCGAGGCCCTGTCAAAGGCCGACAGCGTCAAGCCGGATCTCGTCGTGCTCGACCTCATGCTGCCCGACATCGACGGGCTCGAGGTGTGCCGGCAGATCCGGTCGACCTCCGACGTGCCGATCCTGATGCTGACTGCACGCGACGACGACGTCGACAAGATCGTCGGCCTGGAGGTGGGGGCGGACGACTACCTGACGAAGCCGTTCAACCCGCGCGAGCTGGTGGCGAGGATCAAGTCGATCCTGCGCCGCTCGAGCCAGGCCGCGCGCTCGTCGCGTCCGCAGGAGGCGGCGATGGAGCACGGCAACCTGCGCATCGACGCCGGCCGCCGCGAGGTGACGGTCTCCGGGCGGCACATCCAGCTCGCCCCCAAGGAGTTCGACCTCCTCTGGGAGCTGCTCGACCATCGCGGGCTCGTCCTGACCCGCGACCAGCTGCTCGAGCGGGTGTGGGGCTACACCTTCGCGGGGGACACCCGCACCGTTGACGTGCACGTGCGCCAGCTGCGGCGCAAGCTCGGCGATGACTGCCCGGTCGCGACCGTATGGGGCGTGGGCTACAAGGTCGCTGACGATGCTGCAGTCACTTAGAGCACGGCTCGCGTTCCTCTTCACGGGCACGCTCGTCCTGGCCACGGTCATTGCGAGCGTGGTCGTCGTCAGCCTGTACCAGAACTACAATCGCTCGCAGACCGAGGCGGAGCTTCGGAAGCAGGTCACGGGCGTGGCGAGCTATTACCAGCGCTCGTTCACCGCGACCTTCGCGCAGGGCACCAAGCACCCGGCGCGCGTGCTGGCATCCGAGTTCGAGCACGTCAGCGACGCCCGCCTCTATTACGCGGGGCAGCCGCTCTTCCCGGTCCAGGGCGCCCGCAATATCCGCACCTCCGGCATCGCACTGAACTATCGCAAGCTCCGCGCGACATCGCGGCCGGTGTTCCAGTTCACCCCGACCGGCGCATCGACCACCTATATCGGTGTGGGCGCTCCCATCTTCGATGGCGACCAGCCGATCGGCGCCGTGGTGCTCGCGAAGCCGCTCGCCGACGTGAACAACGCCTGGAAGAACGTGATCGGCCTGGTCGCCGCCGGCGTCGCCGTCGGGCTGATCGTCGCGATCATCCTGGCGAGCTACGTCGCCCGCCGGATCACGATGCCGCTGCGCGTGATCGGCTCCGCGGCCGACAAGGTCGCGCGCGGCGACCTGGACGTGAACGTCATCGGCAGGCGCACCTCGGACGACGAGCTGGGTCAGCTGGCGACGCGGTTCCAGGGCATGGTCGACCGCCTGCGCGAGGTGGACGAGCTCGAGCGCAACTTCCTGATGCGGGTGACGCACGAGCTGCGGACGCCGCTCACCGCCATCTCCGGGCACGTCCAGGCGCTGGCGGAGGGCGTGGTGGGGCCGGACGACCTCGACGGCTCGCTGGCAGCCGTGAACGAGGAGGTGCGCCGGCTCGACCGCCTCGTCGGCGACCTGCTCGACCTGACGCGCCTCGAGGCGCACCAGTTCCGCGTCGTCAGCGAAGAGGTGGGGCTGGCGGCGCTGCTCGAGCGGGCGGCCGCGTCGTTCCGCGAGAAGGCACGCACGAATGACGTCATCTTCCACACGCCGATCGACCAGGCCCCGACGATCATCACCGACGGCGACCGCGTGCTCCAGATCGTGAACAACCTGCTCGACAACGCGTTCCGGTGGACGCCGCGCGGCGGCACCGTGCAGCTCGGGTGCAACACCTCGAACGGCCTGGCGGCGATCCGCGTGTCCGACACCGGCCGCGGCATCTCGCCCGCCGAGCTCGAGACGGTGTTCCACCCGTTCTACAGCCGCCGCGGCGAGGGCGGCACCGGCCTCGGTCTCTCGATCGCCCGCGAGCTCGCGACCGCGCTCGGAGGCCGCCTGTCGGTGGAGAGCGAGCCCGGCCAGGGCTCGACGTTCACCCTCTCGCTGCCGCGGAAGAAGCGCCGGCGGGCGATATGAGGATCCGGCTGTGCGACACCGAGCAGGACGTCTCGGGCATCAGCGTCGAGCTGGTCATCACGGCCGAGCCGTTCGCCGAGTCCGTGCCCTACGAGCTGACGCTGCACGCGGGCGGGAGCCCGGTGGCGCACGTGCCGGGCGCGGAGCTCACGCCGGCCGAGCTCTTCGCGCTCGGTCACGCGCTGCTCGACGCCGCCGCCGACGGGTTCGGCCACTTCGTCCCCGCCGACGAGGTATTCGGGCTCGACCTGGCGCCGCCAAGCGTCCCCCGGGCGATCGACGAGGTCGGCATCGCGGTGTGGGTGGACGCCGGCCGCGCCCAGACGCAGCTGCCGACCCGCAGCGGCGTGGCCGTGCAGCTGATCGTGGACGCTCCCGCGCTCGCGGCCGTCGCCGAGGCGGTCTGCGACCAGGCGGCCCGCGTCCTCAGCCGGTAGGCGGCGCGCCGCGAGCGCTCAGTCGCCGTGCTCGAGCGGCAGCCGCAGCCCCGCCGCGGTGCGCAGGAAGACGTCCAGGTCACCCGCAGAGAACAGCACGAAGACCACCCTGCGCACGTTCGCGGCGTCCGCTGCGGCGGCGCCGGCTGCGGTCAGCGCCACCTCGGCCGCCCGCCCGACGGGGTATCCGTAGATGCCGGTCGAGATCGCCGGGAAGGCGACCGACTCGCAGCCGAGCTCGTCGGCGAGCTCGATCGCGCGCCGGTGCGCCGACGCGAGCAGGTCCGCCTCGCCCGCTCCGCCGCCACGCCAGACCGGCCCGACCGCGTGGATCACGTACCGGGCTGGGAGGTCACCGCCGGTCGTCGCCTTGGCGTCGCCGGTGTCGCACCCGCCCAGCCGGCGGCACTCGGCCATGATGGCCGGCCCGCCTGCCCGGTGGATCGCCCCGTCGACGCCCCCGCCGCCGAGCAGCGTGCCGTTGGCCGCGTTCACGATCGCATCGACGGCCACCGTGGTGATGTCGCCCTGCACGAACTCGAACCGCACGCCCATCTGCGGCACGATACCCTCGGCCGGGAAAGGAGCATCGGATGGATCTACGTGCGTTGCAGGAGCCGCTCAAGGCCGGCTATCGGGCCGAGCCGGAGAGCGGCCGGATCACGCTGACCGCCCGCAGCGGCCTGGCCGCCGACGGGCCGATCGCCTGCTCGGTCGACCTCGGCCGGGCGATCTACGCGGCCCAGGCGCACGCCGGCGTCGGCGGCGCGGGCACGGGCGCATGCTCGGGTGACCTCTTGCTGGGGGCGCTGGCCGCGTGCGCCCAGATCACCTGTCAGATGGTGGCGGCGGCCATGGGCCTCGACGTGCACGACATCGCGGTCACCGTTGAGGGCGACCTCGACCTGCGGGGCACGCTCGGCGTCGACCGTGAGGCGCCCGTCGGGTTCAGCGCGATCCGCGTCGCCTTCGACATCGACGCTCCCGGCGCCACCGAGGAGCAGCTCGAAGGACTGCGCCGGCGTACCGAGCGCTACTGCGTCGTGATGCAGACGCTGACCGACCCGCCGGCGATCGAGACCCGCTGGGAGCGCGCCTAGTACGATCTCCCCATGTGGATCGTCGAGGCCGTCATCATCGGGCTGATCGTCGGCTGGATCGCCCGCCTGCTCGTCCCCGGCAAACACCCGACGGGCCTGATCGTGACGGCGATCGTCGGGATCGCCGGCTCCGTGGTCGCGACCGCCGGCGGCAAGGCGGCGGGCATCTACCACAGCGGCCAGTCGGCCAGCTTCCTGGCCTCGATCGTCGGCGCAGTCGTCCTGCTGCTGTGCCTGCAGGCGCTGAGCGGCCGCGGCGTCGCCCGCCGCTAGACAGACCGTCTCTACGGGAACGTGACGGCCAGCGCGGCGTGTGAATCGCCGCGGCGGTCGGATGCGTCGCCCTCGATCACGAACCGGCCCTTCGGCGTCTTGGCCGTCACCTTGTAGCGGAAGACGTCCTGCCAGATCACACCCTTCCCGAGCGTGCCCGCGATGGCGCCGCCCAGGCCGTATGTCGGGGTGGTCCAGATGTCGCCGGCCTGTGCGTCGAGCAGCTTGTGGCCGGTGGTGTTCGTGATCCGCACGCGCGCCACGATCGTGTCGCCGACCTTCGGGTGCCGCGGCCAGATCTGGACGCGCACGACGAGGTCCGGATTCTGCGCCCGGATGACGAGCTTGGCGTCCGCGGCGGCCGCGAGCACGCCCATCGCGACGAGCACGACGCCGACGGCGGTCACGAGCCTCCTACCCACGGGCACAAGCATAGCCTCGTTGCCGGTCGGCAACGAGGGCGCGGCCGATACAGTTCGCAGGGAGATGAAGCGCTATCACGTGACGACGTTCGGCTGCCAGATGAACGTGCACGACTCGGAGCGGATCAAGGGCCTGCTCGAGTCGGTCGGGCTGGGGGAGGCCCAGGCGCCCGAGGACGCCGACTTCCTCGTCTTCAACACGTGCACCATCCGCGAGAAGGCCGACGACCGCCTGGTGGCGCACCTCATGGACGCGCGCGCCGCCAAGCAGCGCGATCCCGGCAAGGTGATCGTCGTGGGCGGGTGCTGGTCGGAGTCGATGAAGGACGCTCTCTTCGAGGAGTTCCCGTTCGTCGACCTGGCCTTCGGCCCCGGGAACATCCACCGCCTCGGCGACTTCGTGCAGGCCGGCGGCGAGATCCCGCGCGGGCACTTCTCGACCTTCGACAGCTTCGCCGGCGACCTGCCGCTGAAGCGCGACCGCCCGCACCAGGCGTGGCTGCAGATCTCGACGGGGTGCAACTGCAACTGCTCCTACTGCATCGTCCCCAGCGTGCGCGGGCGCGAGCACAGCCGTCATCCCGGCGACCTCGTCCGCGAGGCGTCTGCGCTGGCCGCCGACGGCGTCCGTGAGCTGACGCTGCTCGGCCAGAACGTGAACTCCTACGGACGCGACCTGCGGCCGGCGATCACGACGAGCTTCGCGGAGCTCCTGCGGGCGCTGGACGCCGTGGCGGGCATCGAGCGGATCCGGTTCACCAGCCCGCATCCGAAGGACATGCGCGCCGACGTGATCGCCGCGATGGCGGAGTCGGCGGCGGTGTGCGAGCACCTGCACCTGCCCGTCCAGTCCGGCTCGACGCGCGTGCTCAAGGCGATGCGGCGCACGTACTCGCGCGAGCGCTACCTGGCGCTCGTCGAGCGGATCCGCACCGCGATCCCCGACATCGCGCTCACCACGGACATCATCGTCGGCTTCCCGGGCGAGACCGACGCCGAGTTCGACCAGACGCTCTCGCTCGTCGACGAGGTTGCCTACGACCACGCCTTCACGTTCGTCTACTCGCCGCGGAGGGGGACGGACGCCGCCCGGATGGACGACCAGATCCCCGACGACGTCAAGAAGGAGCGCATCCAGCGCCTCGTCGACCGCGTGCAGCACCACGCCGCAGCCCACAACGCCGCGCTGGTCGGCACGGTGCAGCAGGTGCTGGTCGAGGGACCGAGCCGCACCGACCCGACGGTGCGGCGCGGGCGTACGCGCACGAACAAGGCCGTGAACTTCCCCGGCGCCGCCGCCCCGGGGACGCTCGTGGACGTCGAGATCACCGCGTCGACGTCGCAGACGCTCGCCGGGCGCACGCCCGCGCCCGTCGCCGTCTAGCCTTGCCCATCGTCGCCATCTTCGGCCCGACGGCGTCCGGCAAGAGCGCCGTCGCGATCGCCCTGGCGCGGCTGGTCGACGGCGAGATCGTCTCGTGCGACGCGATGCAGCTCTACCGCGGCCTGCCGGTGCTGACGAACCAGCCGACGGCGGCGGAGCGCGACGCGGCCCCGCACCACCTCATCGGCGTGTGGGAGACCGACCACGCAGGATCCGTGGCCGAGTACGCCGAGCTCGCGCACGCCGCGATCGACGCCGTGCTCGCCCGCGGCCGCATCCCGATCGTGTGCGGTGGCAGCGGCCTCTACCTGCGTGCCGCCCTGGCCGACCTGGCGCTGCCGCCGCAGGTGCCGGCGGACGAGCGGATGCGATTCGACGAGCTGTATGAGCGGACGGGCGCCGCAGCCGCTCACGCGCTTCTGGTCGCGGCCGACCCGGCCGCCGCGGCGGCGGTGCACCCGAACGACCGCCGCCGGGTGGTGCGCGCGCTCGAGCTGCACGCCGCCGGGGCGAGCCTCGCGCCGGCGGCCGACCGGCTGTGGGCGCGCGACCGCCGGCATCCGACGACCGTCGTCGGCCTCGAGCTGCCGGCCGCGGTCGTGTCGGAGCGGATCGCCACCCGCACGCGGGCGATGTTCGAGCACGGCGTCGTCGACGAGGTGCGGGCGGCGCGGGCCGCCCGTCGGTTCTCCGTCCCGGCGGAGCGGATCCACGGCCTTCAGGACCTCTCCGACCTGATCGCGGGCAGGATCGACCGCGGCGAGGCGGAACGACGGCTGATGGTGCGCACGCGCCGCTACGCCAAGCGCCAGCGCACGTGGATGCGCCGGCTGCCCGACCTCGTCGGCGTCGACGCCGCCGGCGACCCGGCCGCGGTGGCCGGGCGCGTGGCGGAGTCGCTGTGAGCGGCCGGCGCGAGCACGACGCCGTCCGCGAGGCACGCGACGCGCTCGTGATCCTGGCCGCCGCGGCCCCGGCGGTGGCCGTGCTGGCGCTGCTCCTGGGTGTCGCGGGCGGGAACATCCGCGGGTGGGCCGAGTGGGTGATCGGGCCGCTCGTGGTGGCGGTGCTCCTGCTCGGCACGCTGGGCTCGGCCCTGCTCCTGGCCGACCGCGTCGGCGCCCGCTTCCTGCGCGCCCGGCCGCACACCGTCACCCGCGTCCCGCTGATGGCGATCGCGATCGTGGCGGGACTCGCGGTGGTCGACGGCCTGCCCGCCACATGGCCGATCGTGATCGGCTTTGCGCTGGTCTGCGCCGTCCTCGCCGCCGTCATCGTCCTCGGCGCGCTGCTCGGCACGCACTGACGCGCGCCCGGCCGCCGGACCGCCCTTTCGGGGGCAGCCGCGGCGGCCGGGGCGACGCGTGTCGGGCTGCGACCGGGCCTACTGCCCCATCTTCACGCCGGGCTCGCCCTCGGCGTACTGCACCGGGACGATCGGCTGGCCACCGGGCACGTTGGCCGCGCGCGACCGCTTGAACAGCGGCAGGACGGTGCGGCCCGTGGTGGCGGCGAGCATCATCGCGGTGCCCGTGTACCAGGCCAGGCAGGCCGAGACGACCAGCACCCAGCCGGCCCAGGTGAGCACCGTGCTCGAGCCGATCAGGTAGGCGATCGCGAGCAGGATCGAGCCTGTGGTCAGGCTGCCCAGCACCGAGAACAGCGCGCCGCTCTCGGCGAGCGAGGCCAGGGCGCCGCTCAGGGTGATCGCCGAGAGGACGATGAACCAGTACCCGAGCGGGACGAACGTGCTCCCCGCGGGTGGTGTGATCGTGTGATTCGCGACCAGCCACCAGAAGATGCCGTAGGCGATCCAGAACGATCCCCATGTGCCGTGCATCGCGGTGGCCAGCGCGTCACGCGCGCGGTACGCCCAGACTCCCGCCGTGAACTGGGCGACTCCGCCCAGCACCGCGGCGAACGGGAACAGGAACATCGGCGAGGTGGTCGTCGATCCGTACCAGCCCGCCAGGTTCGCGGCGACCATGAACGTCGCGCCCGCGAACCCGAACAGCCCCAGCACGCTGGGAGCCGCGATTGGCTGCAGGAAGATCCTGGCGGGGATCCCGTCCCACGAGCGAACGGCGCCGTTCTCGGTTCGGGTGCCGCCGCGCACGGATTCGTGCCGGATTGCACTCATCATGCCCTCCTATCCATTTACATCGTAATACGATATTCCCCAAGGCGAGGGACAGGAAACACCTGGGAGAGGGCGTGCGGGGGCCGGGCGCCCGCCGGTATCCTCCCGTGCGATGCGGTTCGAGAAGTGGCAGGCGGCCGGGAACGCGTACCTCGTGATCGAGCGCACCGACCTCCCGGCGCCCTTGCGCGCGCCCCAGGTGGAGCGGATCTGCCATCCCGATCTCGGGGCGGGCAGCGACGGCATCCTCGTGCTCGACCCGCTCGCTCCGGGGCACGACCGCGTCCAGATCCTGAACCCCGACGGGAGCGAGGCGGAGTTCTCGGGCAACGGCAGCCGGATCGCCGCCGGCTACGTCGCCGGTCGAGACGGACGCGCCGACGTCGTGCTCGAGACGCTCAAGGGCACCGTCTCGGGAACCGTCGACGGCGGCTCGGTCACGATCGACGCCGGCATCGCGGCGCTCGAAGGCTCGGATCACCGGCCGGACGCGGGCGACCCACCGGCCCCGATCTACCAGTTCGTGTCGCTGGGCAACCCCCACTGCGTGATCGAGTCCGAAGGGGTGGACGCGATCGACCTGGCGACGGCCGGGCCCCCGATCGAGCGCCACCCGTGGTTCCCGAACCGCACGAACGTCGAGTTCTACCGGCCGCTGGGCGGAAACGACATCCGCATGCGAGTCTGGGAGCGCGGGGCGGGGGAGACGCTCTCGTCCGGCTCCGGATCGAGCGCCGCGGCGGTCGCGGCCGTCGTCGCGGGCCGCGCCCGCAGCCCCGTGAACGTCCACACCGACGGCGGCGTGCTCGTCGTCGCGGTCGCGGACGACCTCGCCATCCGGCTCACGGGACCGGTGCAGCGCGTGCACACCGGCGAGTTCTCGGCCGCCTTCCTGGCGGCGCTGGAGGTGCTCTAGACCGTGCGCATCGCCCAGCGTGTGCAGTCGCTGCCGCCGTACCTCTTCGCCGAGCTCGAGCGCAAGATCGCCGAGCGGCGGGCGGCCGGGATCGAGGTGATCTCGCTCGGGATCGGCGACCCGGACATCCCCACGCCCGCGAACGTCGTCGAGGAGATGCAGCGCCAGGTGGCGCGGCCGGACACCCACCGGTACCCCTCCAACCGCGGCCTGGCCGCGTTCCGCGAGGCCGTGGCCGCGTTCTACGCGAACCGCTTCGGCGTGGCGCTCGACCCCGACACCGAGGTGCTGCCGCTGCTCGGGGGCAAGGAGGGGGTGGCGCACGTGTGCTTCGCGATGCTCGACCCCGGCGACGCGTGCCTGGCCGCCGACCCCGGCTACCCGGTCTACACCTCGGGGACGCTGCTCGCGGGCGCCGAGCCGGTGCTCATGCCGCTCACCGCCGAGCACGGCTTCCTGCCCGACCTGGACGCGATCCCGGCCGCGGCCGGCGAGCGGGCGAACCTGCTCTTCTGCAACTACCCGAACAACCCCACCGGCGCCGTCTGCGACGTCGCCTTCTTCGAGCGGCTGGCAGCGTTCGGGCTCGAGCGGGGCATCCCGATCGTGCACGACAACGCCTATTCCGAGATCACCTTCGACGGATACCGGGCGCCGAGCTTCCTGGAGGCGCCGGGGGCGCGCGAGGCGGGCGTGGAGATGTTCTCGCTCTCGAAGGCCTACAACATGACGGGCTGGCGCGTGGGTGCGGCGGTGGGCAACGCCGAGATGATCGCCGCGCTGCACAAGCTGAAGACCAACATCGACTCCGGCGTCTTCGACGCCGTCCAGCTCGCGGCCGCCGCCGCGCTCACCGGCCCGCAGGACCACGTCCGCGAGATGTGCGCGGTCTACCGCCGCCGCCGCGACCTCACGATCGCCGCGCTGCACGCGGTCGGCATTGACGTCCCCGCGCCCAAGGGCACGATGTACATCTGGGTGCCCGTGCCCGAGGGCCATACGTCCGTGTCGTTCGCGGAGCTCGTGCTCGATCAGGCCGCCGTGGTGGTGTCGCCCGGCTCCTCGTACGGGCCGAACGGCGAGGGCTACGTGCGGCTCTCGCTGACCCTTCCCGACGCCGACCTCCGCGAGGCCGTAGCGCGGATCGAGCAGCACCTGCGCGTGGCCGTCTGACGGCGGCCGGGGGCGGAACGAGCGCCTCCCTATACTGCTCATCGTGACGCACATCACCACTCACGACGCCGAGCCCGAGCGGGCGGTGGTGGTGGCGTCGCTGGCACCGGGCACCGACGGCGCGGAGGAGCTGACCGAGATGCGCGAGCTCCTGCGCACCGCGCGGGTCGACGCCGTCGCGACGCTCGTGCAGCACCGGCGCCGGCCCGACCCCCGCAGCTACCTCGGCCCGGGGAAGCTCGACGAGCTGCGCGAGCTGGCGGGGCAGCTCGAGGCCGAGGTGGTCGTCTCCGACGACGAGCTCACCCCGCGCCAGCAGCGCACGCTCGAGGATGCCCTGCAGATGCGCGTCGTCGACCGCACGGCGGTCATCCTCGACATCTTCGCCCAGCACGCGCACACCGCCGAGGGCAAGCTGCAGGTGGAGCTCGCCCAGCTCGAGTACTCGCTGGCCCGCATGCGCGGCATGTGGAAGCACCTCGAGCGGCTCGGCGGCGGCGTCGGCACGAGAGGCCCGGGCGAGACCCAGCTCGAGTCCGACCGGCGGATGGCGCGGCGGCGGCTCGCGCTGCTGCGCACGAGGCTGCGAGAGGTGGCGGCCCGCCGCGGCGTGATGCGCCGCAGGCGCAGCCGCTCGGCGATGCCCGCGGTGGCCCTCGCCGGGTACACGAACGTCGGCAAGTCCACGCTACTGAACGCCCTGACGGGCTCCGAGGTGAGCGTCGACGACCGCCTCTTCGAGACGCTCGACCCGACGACGCGGGCGTTCCGGGAGGACGGCCGCGCCTACCTCGTCACCGACACGGTCGGGTTCATCGGGAAGCTGCCGCACATGCTCGTCGAGGCGTTCGCCGCCACACTCGAGGAGACGCTCGCCGGCGACCTCGTGCTGCTGGTCGCCGACGCGTCGACGGGCGAGGAGGGGCTGCGCCGGCAGCTGGACGAGGTGCGGGCCGTGCTGGCGGACATCGGCGCGGACTCGCTCCCGTCGCTGCTCGTCATCAACAAGATCGACGCCGTCGACACGCTCGCCGTGCGGCGGCTGCAGAACCGCTTCCCCGAGGCCGTCCTGATCTCGGCCAGGACCGGCGAGAACCTGGACGAGCTGAAGCGGCGGATCGCCGAGTTCTTCAGCGGGCGCTACGTGGACGTCCGTCTGCTGGTGCCGCACGGTCAGGGCGGCGAGCTGTCGGCCCTGTACGCGACCGGCGCCCCGATCACGGCCCGCGAGGACGCGGCCGAGGGCGTGCTCGTGACGGCGCGGCTCCCGCGTGAGATGGTGGGCCGGTTCGCCGCCTACCGCGTATGAGCGACCTCCTCGTCCGCCGCCTCCATCCCGACGCCCACCTGCCCACCGGCGCCTACCCGGGCGACGCCGGGCTCGACCTGGCAAGCGTCGAGGACGTCGTGCTGCGGCCGGGCGAGCGGGCGACGGTGGCGACGGGCCTCGCCGTGGCGATCCCGCACGGGCACGCAGGGTTCGTCCAGCCGCGCTCGGGCCTGGCGGCGCGGCACGGGATCACGGTGGTGAACGCGCCCGGGCTGATCGACTCGGGGTACCGGGGGGAGCTGAAGGTGGTGCTGCTGAACACCGACCGCGACGAGCCCTTCCACGTCAAGCCGGGCGACCGCATCGCGCAGCTGGTCGTGATCGAGCTGCCCGCGGTGGCGGTCGTCGAGGTCTCGGAGCTGCCTCGATCGGATCGGGCCGAACGCGGCTTCGGCTCCTCGGCGGTGGGCCGCCCCCGATGAGCGGGCCGCGCATCCGCGTCGCAGCGCTCCTGCGACACGGCGACGCGGTGCTGCTGCTGCAGCAGGAGAAGGGCGGGCGCTCCTACTGGCTGCTGCCCGGGGGCGGGGTGGAGGAGGGGGAGTCGCTGCATGTCGCCCTGGCGCGGGAGCTGGCCGAGGAGTGCGGGCTCGAGGGCCTCGCCCTGGAGGGGCCGATCGCGATCGTGGAGTCGATCTCGCCGTCGGGGATGCGGCCGCGAAAGCACGTCGTCCACGTCCTCTTCCACGCCGACCTCTCCGGCCGCGATCTGGCGGGCGTCACGTCGGTCGACGGCGCGATCCACGGGCACCGGCTGATGCACGCGGGCGAGCTCGGCACGATCGACCTGCGCCCGCCGATCCACCGCTTCCTCGAGCGCTGGCGCCCCGGCGACCCGTTCGTCCACCTCGGCGAGCTCTGGGGCCGCTGAACCCGGTCAGGGCGGCCGTCCCCGCCGGGACAGGGGAGGTACACGGCCCCTACGTCGAACCCGCCCGCATCGGCACCCGCCTCGGCCGCGCCCTCTTCGCGCACGCCGTCGCCGACCTCGCGTCCCGCCACGGCCCAATCGTCCTCTGGCACTTCGCCGGCAACGATGCGGCCGCGGCGTTCTACGAGCGGGCCGGCTTCTCGCTCGACGGCACCCGCCGGCCGAGCGACCACGGCCGCGGCGAGGTGCGACGACGGCGGCCGGACTAGCGTGCGGCGATCGCCATGGCCACATCGTGGGCCGTATGCTCCAGCCCGTCCTCGAGCGGCTCGAGCACCACCGTCCCGTGACGGCGCTCGAGCGCCTGGGCGATGAGCAGGTCGGCGAGGGCCGGGTTCTTGGGCAGGAGCGGGCCGTGGACGTAGGTGCCCACGATCCGGCCGTGGTGGACGCCCTCGCCCCCGTCGCGGCCGTTGTTGCCGTGTCCGTGGAGCACGCGGCCCAGCGGCCGCACGCCGTCGCCGAGCTGCGTGCGGCCGGCGTGATTCTCGAACCCGACCACCGCCATCGGCTCCCCGGGGCGAAGCTCGCAGTCGATGGCGATGTTGCCGATCATCCGCGTCCGCCCTGCCTCGGTGACGAGGTCGACGAGCCCCGTGCCACGCATCTCGTCGCCGAGGTGGCCGCGGTAGTAGTGGCCGAGCATCTGGTAGCCACCGCAGACGGCCAGCAGCCACGACCCGGCGTCGACGGCGGCGCGCAGGCCGTCGGCCCGCCCGACCAGATCGTCGGCGATGAGCAGCTGGTCGCGGTCCTGGCCGCCGCCGACGTAGTAGAGGTCAGCGTCGGGCAGCGCGTCGCCGGGCCCGCACGCGTCCACCCGGAACCCGATCCCGCGCCACCGGCAGCGCGCCCGCAGGACGGCGATGTTACCGCGGTCGGCGTAGATGTTCAGATGCTCGGGGTAGAGGTGGCAGACGCGCAGATCGGTCACGCCGCCTCCCAGTACGGCCGCACGACGCCGCGGCGCTGGAGCTCGGCCCGCAGCTCGAGCATCGCCGTGTAGGTGCCGAGCAGGTAGGCGGGCCCGACGCCACCGGCGAGGACGCGGTCGATCGCGGCGCCGGGGCCGCCGGCGACGACGACCAACCGGGACGGATCGACGCCGCCGTACTTCAGCCGCATCGCCATCTCGGCCGCCCGGGTGCCCGTCGTCACGACCTCCTGGACGCCGCCGGCCAGGAGCTCGAAGTCGACGTCCCAGATCCAGGAGACGTCGCGGCCGTCGGCGATGCGGTCGTTCAGCGCCAGGAGCAGCTGCTTGGGCCGGTCGTCGGCCGCCAGGGTGCGGATCAGCTCGTTGGCGCCCGCGGGGTTCTTGGCCAGGAGCAGCACGGCGTCGCGCTCGCCCACGCGCAGGCGCTCGAACCGCCCGAAGGCGGCGTCGAACCGCTCGAGGCCCGACGCGATGCGGCCGATGTCCACGCCGCCGACGGCGCACGCCGCGGCAGCCGCGGCGAGTGCGTTGTAGACGTTGTAGAGACCCGGCATCGGCAGCTCGACGGCGGCGTCCCCGATCGGGGTGCGCAGGACGAACCGGGTGCCGTCGAGGCCGTGCGGCTCGACGGTGTCGGCCCACACCTCGAGCGGCGGACGCCGGCGGCCGCACCCGGGACAGCTCCACTCGCCCATGTGGCCCAGATACACGTGCTCGTACCGCAGCCGCGTGCCGCACGCCGGACACCACTTGGAGTCGCTCGCATGCGGCAGCTCGGGCAGCGCCGAGCGGGCATCGTCGATGCCGAAGACGAGCCCGGGCCCGGCGTGATCGAGCGAGGCGAGCAGCGGGTCGTCGCCGTTGCGGACGAGCTGGGCACCGTCCGGGAGGCGGGCGGTCGTCTCCTCCCACAGAGCGGCGATCGCCTCGAGCTCGCCGTAGCGGTCGAGCTGGTCGCGGAACAGGTTGCCGAGGACGGTCACGCGCGGGCGCAGGCTGCGGGCGACGCCGGGGAGAGCGGCCTCGTCGACCTCGAACACGCCGAGGTCGGCGGCGCGGGTGTGCAGGAGCGCCGATGCGACGCCGGAGTCGAGATTGGCCCCGGCGGTGTTACGG
The DNA here is from genome assembly GCA_963843705.1 of uncultured Actinomycetes bacterium. GTDB lineage: Bacteria > Actinomycetota > Thermoleophilia > Gaiellales > JAICJC01 > JAICJC01. The sequence continues at coordinate 660,016 of CAWJLQ010000008.1, read as the reverse complement.
CACAGGCTGCGCTCGGGCTCGAGCAGCGCCGCCAGCATCTTCGCGGTCGTCGTCTTGCCGTTCGTCGCCGAGATCACCACCGATCCATCGCGCAGGCGCGGCGTCATCCGCTCGATCGCGTCGGGGGCCATCCGCAGGAGCAGTTTGCCGGGCAGCGTCGTCCCGCCGCCGGCGTGCGTGCGCCGCGAGAGTCCGGCCGCCGCGCGGGCGGCCGCCACCTTTGCCGAGAACCCGGTCACTGCCGGAACTCTACCCAGGTGGCCGTTGACGCCCTCTCAAGGCACGTCTGTTTCACTTGCACGGTTTCGAGCTTTTGCTATAACCTCCGCCAAAGGCGAATCCGAGCCTGGGGGAGTGCCACGATGAGACGCAAGACGGTGTACAGCGCGATCGAGGGCATCGACCGCGGCCAGCTGGAGCAGTTCCAGGCCGGAATGCGCAAGCGCTACTCCGACGAGCACATCCTCGAGGAGCTGCGCGCGTGCGCGCAGCGGCTCGGGCGCTCGCCGACGATGCGCGAGTTCGAGGCCGATTCGGGCACGACCGTGCACCCGCAGACGGTCATCGAGCACTTCAAGTCGTGGAACCGGGCCAAGCGGCTGGCGGGGCTCGTCCCGCGCCGGTTCGCGACCCAGGACGAGCTGCTGCGGCTGCTGCGCGACCTGGGCGACGAGCTCGGCCGCGTGCCGACCGCGAAAGACATCGAGGCCCGCAAGGGCGCGATGCCGTCGAAGTCGCTCTACTGGCACACCTTCGGCTCGCTGAACAACGCGCTCAAGCAGGCCGGCTTCGACGTCCCGGTCGGCGAGGAGCGGCTCGAGCGCGCCGTCGAGCAGGGCGCGGCGCTCTCGCTGCGCAGCGGCCGGCTGCCGAAGTTCGCCGACTGGGCGCAGGCGCGCCGGAGCGACCCGTCGATGCTGACGGAGTGGCAGGTCTACCGCATGTTCGACGCCCGCCGGGGCGCGTGGTCGACGTTCCAGTACCTGATCCGCAAGCGGCTCGAGCAGCGCGGGGTATCGATCAGCCCGGAAGGCCGCGTCAGCTAGCCAACCGGCGAGCAGATCGGGCACGACCCGCGCTCGAAAAGGTCGAGCGCGGCGACCTCGGCGAGCGCCTGCGCGAGCAGGTCGCCCCAGACGCCGGAGCGCACCTCGACATCGAGCAGCCGGTCCCAGCGGATGGTGTTCAGGCCGACGGTCACCTTGATCTGGGCGACGGCCGCGGCGCCGGGCTCGGCCTCACCCGCCGAGGACAGCTCGATCGGCGCACACAGCGACACCGAGGCGCAGGCGTCGCCCGAGCCGATCCGCAGGAGGTAGAACGGCGGCTCCGCGCCCCCCAGGTCGACGTAGCGGTACCCGCGGGCGGCCGGATGTGCCGGGACCAGCGCGTGCGAGCAGCCGGCGGAGATCCGCCGGGTGTCGCCGGGGCTGATCCCCCGGACTCGGTGTGCGTGGGCGGGAGTGTGCATGGGCTGGTATTCGGCGGGCCCCGATCGCCCGCCATCCCCCGACCGTGCTAACGCACACCGGGTCGGATGCAAACCCGCGCAATCGTCCCCGAACCGGCGCATCGGCGCTCAAGACATGCGGTCCCAGCGCCGATTGACAGTGGCAGAGGGTGAACCCACCCGACGACGGCCCGCGACCGAAAGCTTCCCCGTGACCCCCGCAACGCCCGACGACAACGCGAATGCGCCCGCAACCCCGGCCGAGCCCGGTTTCGACGCGGCGGACGCCGTCGACGAGCTCGATCTGACCGATGCGCCGGCCCCCGCCGTCGACCTCCTCCACACGTACGTGCGCCAGATCGGCGACGGCGCGCTCCTGACCCGGGCCGAAGAGCTCGAGCTGGCGCGCCGCAAGGATCGCGGCGACATGGAGGCGAAGCGCCGCCTGGTCGAGGCGAACCTGCGCCTGGTGATCTCGATGGCGCGTGCGTACTCGTCCTCGGGGGTGCCGCTGCTCGACCTGATCCAGGAGGGCAACATGGGGCTCATGCGCGCGGTCGAGAAGTTCGACCCGAGCCGCGGCTACAAGCTCTCGACGTACGCCACCTGGTGGATCCGCCAGTCGATGTCGCGCGCGATCGCCGACCAGGCGCGCACCATCCGCCTGCCGCTGCACGTGCTGGACGTGATCAAGAAGCTGCACCGGGCCAACCGCACGCTGACCCAGAAGCTGGGACGCGATCCGCTCACCTCCGAGCTCGCCGCCGAGCTGAAGCTGCCCGTCGAGCGCGTGATCGAGCTGCAGCGGATCGTCGAGGACCCGGTCTCGCTGGAGGGGCCGGTCGGCGACGGCGAGTCGAGCTTCTCGGAGATGGTCGAGGACATGAACGTCCGCCAGCCGGACACGCTGCTCGTGCGCAGCCAGCGCGAGCAGGAGCTGCGCGCCGCGCTCGAGGAGCTCAACGAGCGCACCCGCCACGTCCTCGAGGCCCGCTTCGGCCTGAACGACCGCGAGCCCGCAACCCTCGAGCAGGTCGGGGCCGAGATCGGCGTGACCCGTGAGCGCGTGCGCCAGATCGAGACGCGTGCGCTGCGCGAGCTGGAGTCGAAGAACCCGGGCCTGCGCGACTTCCTCCGCGGCCAGGACTAGCCGCCCGCCCGGCGGCCGCTGCCGGCGCCGGCGCCACCGGCTGGCAGACTTCATGACGTGAAGTCGCTGCAGTCCTTCTGGCACGCGACCACGGCGTTCTGGTCGCACCTGGCCGACGTCCGGGTCGAGGCGCTCCTGATCGCCGTCGGGTTCACGCTCGCGAACCTGATCCTGCGGGCGAGCGCGTGGCGGATCATCCTCCAGGCGGGTTACCCGGAGGGACGCGTTCGCTGGCGCAGCATCGTCGCCGCATATCTCGCCGGCGTGGGCGTGAACAGCATCGTCCCGGCGCGCGGCGGGGACGTCATGAAGGTGTACCTGGCGCACCGGGCGATGCCGCAGGCCGCCTACACGACGATCACGTCGAGCCTGCTGGCGGAGACGCTGGTCGACGTCGTCATCGGGCCGGTGTTCCTGATCGCCGCGTACCTCACCGGCCGCATCCCGCGCCTGCCCGCGCTCGGCCACCTGGCGGCCTTCGAGTACAGCTTCTTCGCATCGCACGCGCGCTGGTTCATGCTCGGCCTGGCCGTCGCCCTGATCCTCCTGGGCGTCTTCTTCACCTACGTCGAGCGGCACGTGGCGCGCTTCTGGTCGCGCGTGCGGCTCGGCCTCGCCATCCTGCTCACGCCGCGGCGGTACTTCCGCACCGTGGTGCCGCTGCAGGTGGCCGGCTGGGGCTGCCGCATCGCCGCGATGTACTGGTTCCTCTCCGCGTTCCGCGTCCCGGCCGGCGTCGTCGACGCCGCGCTCGCGCTCTCCGCCCAGAGCGCCTCGACGCTGCTGCCGTTCACGCCGGGCGGCGTCGGGCCGCAGCAGGCCCTGCTGGGCTACATGTTCCGGAACGCGGCCGCGACGAGCCGCGTGCTCGCGTTCAGCATCGGCATGCAGGTCGCGATCACGCTGTCGAATGCCGTGGCGGGCGGCATCGCGATCTGGCTCACGCTGCGGCGGCTGCCCTGGCGGGCGCGGGCGCCGCGCACCGACGACAGCGTCCAGCCCGGATAAGCCCTCTTCGCCGACGCACGATAATGCCGGTTATGTCAAGTTGAAGCTGAGCGGGCTTGACCGTGGTCTTCGTCGTCCCTCCGGTCGCGGGGCGGCCGGCGCGACGGATGCGGCGCTCGCCCGCTCGCGGGTATCGACGGAAGGGCGCTGGACGCGTCCTAGCCGGCCAGCGGGTGCGTCGGGTCGACCGGCGCGAGATAGACGCGGCGCATGCGCGTCTTGGATTGGCGGTCGCGGGCGATCGCGAGCAGGTCGGCGCCGGTCCGGTGCTCGCCGAGCTCGGCGAATCCCACCGCGCCGATCGCGACGTCACGTGAGACGCGGTCGTTGGCGGCCAGCGCTGCGCGGACGCGCTTGAACGCCGACCGGGCCTCGAAGGTGCCTGCGCGCGGGAAGAGCATCGCGAACTGGGCTGCGCCGACGTGGCCCACGCGATCGTCCTGACGCACCGCCGAGAGCGCCAGCTCCCCCACCTCGTCGACGACGTCGGCCTGGTCGACCATGCCAGGGCCCATCTCGAGCCCGAGGATCTCGAACACCGCCACGGCAAGCGGCTGACCGCGCCAGCGCGCGATCGCCGCCGCGCGCTCGAGCTCGAGCGCGAACCCGTGCGCGTCCAGCGTGCGCCCGGCGCAGGCGCCGCCGGCGGCGAGTGCCAGCCGGGCCGACTCGGACAGCACGGTCAGGAAGGCCGCCTCGAGGCGTCCGGGACTGCTCTCGTACTGCACCTCGATGCCCGCGGAGGTCGGATGCAGCGTCGCGGACACGGCCGCGCGCTCGAGGGCATCCGCGAGGACGCACTCGACGCCGCCGGGGTCGGCCTGCGGCGCCGCCAGAGCGGCGGCCGCGTCGGCCAGGATCTCGATCAGGCGGACCTCGCGCATCACTCAACTATCGGCGGGCGGCGCGGAGGCTTGAGAACCGATGCTCACGCGGCCGCGCGCGGGGCGAGGACGGTCGGGAACGGCGCCGGGTCGGATCGGGCGGGCTCCGCGTCGTCCATCGGGAAACAGCCCTTGCGGTACCACTCCGGCGCGCGTCCGAGCACGCGCAGGAACGCGTCGACCGGCGCGGCCTCGTACTGGCTGCCCTTACCCAGCACGAGCTGCTCGATCGCCCGCTCCGGGCTCATCGCCAGCCGGTAGGGCCGGTCGGACGTCATCGCGTTGTACGAGTCGGCGACCGCGATGATGCGCGCGAGGGGCGGGATCTGCTCGCCGACGAGGTTGTCCGGGTAGCCGCCCCCGTCCCAGCGCTCGTGGTGGCTGCGCACCACCTCGGCCATGTCGGCGTAGCCGGGCACCTCGAGCAGGATGGCCTCGCCGATCGCCGAGTGGCGGCGCATCTCGTCCCACTCGCCGTCGTCGAGGGCCGCCTGCTTCTCGAGCACCTCGGCGCGCACGCCGATCTTGCCGATGTCGTGCACGAGCCCGCAGAGGTGGATGCGCTGCACCTCCTCACGGGTGAGCCCGAGCTCCGCGGCGACGTCGCGGGAGTACTCCGCGACCGCCTTCGAGTGGCCGGCCGTGTAGGCGTCGCGGCCGTCGATCGCCTTCACCAGCGCCTCGGCGAAGCTCATGTTGATGCGACGCAGGTGGCTGTTGGCGGCCTCGAGGTCGGCGTTCGTCTGTTCGAGCGCCTTGATCAGCTGCTCCTTGGGCGCGTTCATGCCGAACGCGAACCGGGTTGCGGCGACCGGGATGCCGAAGAAGGCGAGCACCCACACGCCGGCGCCGCCATAGGCGTAGGCGAACAGGGCGGCCACGGGGGCGCACAGCGCGACGGTCACGAACGAGTACATGCGCGCGAGCCCCCAGAGCTCCCGCGGCGGCGTGCGGTGACGGAGCCAGAGGGTGAGCGTCGTGACCGAGAACTCGACGGCGGTGGCGAGTGCGGCGGCCGCCGCGCTTGCGGCCACCAGCCGGCCGAGGCCCGGGCCGAGTCCCGCCGCCCCCACCGCCAGCGCTCCCGCGCCCGCGCATGCGCCCGCGAGCGCGCGCCCACCGCTGAAGATCACGAACCGCTCGGCCGGCCGGCGCCGGTCCGAGAGCATCGACGCGAAGCCGACCATCGCCGCGGCGGCCGGGCCGAACAGCACGGCCGCCATCGAGAGCGGGATCAGCGAGCCCGAGAGCTCCACGCGCGTGGAGATGCGGATGGTCCTCGACTCGGCTGCGTACCCGACGGCGGCGAGCACGGCCACCACGTCCCATCGCCCCACGCCGGCGGTGGCGGCGGCGAAACCGGTGGAGCAAAGCGCCATCGCGGCCAGGATCGCCGCGTACAGGCGGATCGCGCCAAGGCGTTCGGGATGAGACATTGTCTCACTCATACGGGTTATTTGACATCACGTGACAGAGGGGCTATAGTGCCCCTCGTTCGGGGTACTGGATCAGCGAAGGGGGATCGAAATGCCGATCAAGGGTTGGTAAATCAGACGGGTTCTCAACGGCTTATCGACATCTCAAGCCGGTTTGGTTAGGACGAGTTTCCTGATTGTCAAACCACATCGGCGGGATCTCCGACAAGCCGACAGGTTCTCGCCGCGCCCCTGGAGGACGGTCGTTCGCCACCGTCGTGCAGGGGCGCGGCGCGTTAACGACCCGCCGCCCCGTCCTGCGATCCCGCAGGCGTCCGCATCTTGACGGCCCTCGCGCGGCACACGGACACTCAAGCAACGGGCCTCGATCGCCGATACCCATCCTCGGATACGACGGCGGCCCGCCGAACGCCCTGCCGAAGGCTCGTGCTCCAGCCAACGGCCTCGCAGACTCCACCAGGAGAGGTACCAGCACATGAGTGACGGCCGGACGCCCGCGAACGACGAAACGCCAAGCGGCCTGCGCCGCGCGATGGAGGACCGCCTCACGTCGCTGCGCCAGGCCGAGGAGCGGCTGCAGCGCGAGCAGTCCGCCCTCCAGGAGCAGGCCAAGGTCGTCTTCGCCGAGCGCGAGGCCCGCCTCGCCCGGCGCGAGCGCGACCTGGCCAAGCGCGAGGCGGCGGTGGCCGTCAGCGAGGGCATCGCCTCCTCACACGTCGGCGCCGACTCCGAGGACGAGCGCGCCCGCCTCGCCGAGCTCGAGGCCGAGCTCATCCGCCGGACGGCGGACCTGGACGCGCGCGAACAGGCGCTCGCGCAGCGCGAGGCCGAGCCTGCGCACGCGGGCGACGTCGACATCGACGCCATCGTGGCCGAGCGCGTGGCCGTGCACGAGCAGCAGGCGGCCGCGCTGCAGGACGATCTCACCTCCCTCCGGCGCCAGGTCGAGCACGAGCAGCACCTGCGCGGACAGGTCGCGCACGAACGCGACGGTCTCGTGGAGCAGCTGCGTGAGCGCGGCGCGCTCGGTTCGGCGGCGCTGGCCGAACAGGAGGCGGGCCTGATCACCCGCTCGGCGGAGCTGGACGACCGCGAGCATCGCGCGAAGAAGGTCGAGAAGGTGCTCACGCAGAAGGAGCTTTCGGTGGACGCCCTGCGCGCCGACCTCGAGCAGCGCGCGGAGGCCCTCGAGGCCGGCGAGAAAGCCGTCCGCGAGGCGCAGGCCGCCGTTGCGGAGCGCGAGACCGCTGCCGCCGCCCTGACCGAGGAGTCGTCGGCCCGTCTGGCGGCGGTCGATGCGCGCGAGGCCGACCTGGCCCGGTCGCTCGACGAGCTGGCCGCCCGCCAGGCCCAGCTCGAGGAGGCGTCGGCTGCGGCCGCAGAGCGCGAGTCGATGCTGGCCGAGACCCAGGAGCGGGTCGCGTCCGTGCACGCCGACGCGGAGCGCCGTGCGGCCGAGGTCGAGGATAGGTTCGCCGCGCTCGCCGAGCGCGAGCAGGCGCTGGCGCAGGTGGACGCCAAGCTGGTCGAGGTCGAGCAGGCGGCGGCCGCCGTCGCGACTGCGACCGCCGACGTTGCCGCCCGTGAGGCGGCGCTCGAGGCGCACACACGGGAGCTCGCCGATCGCGAGGCGGAGCTGGCGCGCCTCGACGAGGCCCGCACCCGCGCCGAGGAGGCGGCCCAGGTCGCCGCGGCCGAGCGCGAACGGCTCGTCACCGAGCGCACGCACACGGACGAGCGGATGGCCGAGCTGGCCGAGATGGAGAAGCGCCTGGACGGCGTCGACGAGCGCATCGCCGACGTCGAGCTGCGCCGGCAGCGGGTCGAGGACGACGAGCGTGAGGTGTCCGCCTCCCGGGTCGCCGCCGAGAAGCTCCAGGCCGAGGCCGCGCGCCTGCACGAGCAGGCCGACCGCGCCATCGCCGAGGCCGAAGCGCGCGCCGCGGTCGAGGTCGAGCGGCTGGCCGCCGACCTGCGCCAGCGCGAGTCGCGGCTGGTGACCGCCGAGAGCGACATCGAGCGGCGCGAGAGCCGCCTCGACCGCCGCCAGGACTCGCTGGATGCGCGCGAGCGCGAGCTCGACACCCGCCACGACGGCATGGAGCTGCGCGACGCCCAGCTGCAGGAGCGCGAGGCCGACGTCGCCAGGCTGACGGTGCGCGCCGACCGGATCGAGGCCGAGCTCGACGCGCAGCGCGCCGCGCTGGCCGACGCCGAGGAGGCGGTCGACCGCGAGCGCGCCGTCCTCCAACGGCGGATGGCCGAGATCGAGGCCCGTGAGAACACCGCACGCGAGGAGCTCGAGGACGCGGTGCGGGCCGCCGCCGAGAACGGCGTCTCCGGGCGCGACGCCGGCAAGCTCGGCCAGGCGCACGCCGCCGTCAAGAGCCGCGAGGCGCAGCTTCAGGCGCAGGAGCGCCGGCTGGCCGAGCAGCAGGCGATGCTGCAGCGGCGCGAGGCCGATCTCGAGCTCTATGCCCGCAAGCTCCAGCAGGGCGTGTCGGCGCCGTTGCCGGCCGATCCCGATCCGGAGCCGGCCGCCACGGCACCGGCGACAGGCGACGGCGACGGCGAGTCGTCCGGCGCCGCCCGCCGGCTGAGCTTCTGGTCGCGCTGAGTTTCGTCCGCCGCCGCCGGGAGGTTCCCGGCCGCGCGCGTGGTGTCGCGGCGGCGGCGATCGCCGTCGTCTCCCCCGCCCCCGCTCCGCCGCGGGCCGGCGAGCGTGTCGCCGGCTGACCGCGGCGGGCCTATCCTTGACACGTGGCTGAGGCGCAGACCATCCGCCGCTACTGCGTCCGCAACCCGCTCGGCGAGGTGGTTGCCCGCTTCGACACGTTCGAGGAGGCGATGGCCGAGGCCGACCGCGCGGCGCGACGAGCGAAGCTGCCGGGGCTGCCCGGTGTGTGCTGGGATGTCGTGCGCGAGCCGGGGCGCTGGTGGCGGTGGCCACTGGTGCTCCACGAGGTTGCTCCGTCGCCCACCGGGCGCGAGGGCGGCGGGAACGGCGGCGAGCAGCGCGGTGTCCGAGAACCTCGACGGCCACGACCGGGCTCCTCGTCCGGAGCCGTCCAGCTCGACCTTCCGGAGTAACCGCCTAGAGATCCGCCCGCTCGACGTCGAACCGGGCGGAGTGCAGCTGGTGGTGGAAGCCCTCCACGGTGAGGTCGCGCGCGTCGCCGAACGGCCGCTCGACATAGCGGACGACCCGGTCGTGGTAGAACGGCACGTCCAGGTGGGCGCCGCTCACGAGGTTCAGGGACAGCTCGCCGCAGGCGGGGCAGCTCATCGCCACGCCCAGGACGTCGTCGCGGCCCTCGCCGGCCGGCGCGACCATCGCCAGGTTCGACGGCCACACCGGCCGCAGGCGAGACTCGGGCGAGCAGTACAGCCGCCACGGCCAGTTGCCGCGCTGGACGTGCATGCGGGCGAGCTCGGCCAGCTCGTCGCCGACGGGCTCGGTGCGCCCCGTGAGCAGGTTGCGGAACTCGATCTCGACCGGGTGCAGGGGCCCGTAGTCGAGGTCGGCATGTGACACGAGGCCCTGATGGCGGTCGCCACACTGGCAGTCGTACTCCACCCGGAAGACGGCCGGATGGGCGGCTCCCGGGAGCCGCTCGAGCAGCCGGAACGACGACAGCGCGACGCGGGTCAGCTCGCCCCCGGGGCGGCGAGGACAGTGAAAACGATACGCCGCTCGCAACACGTCATACATGGGTCCCCCGGTCTATCGACCGTTTCGGCGCTCCGTGTTAGCATCGCCGCGCCGAATGCCGCACATCGATCTCCGTTCCCGCATCCGCGATGTCCCCGATTTTCCCAAACCGGGGATCGTCTTCAAGGACATCATGCCGCTTCTGGCGGATGCCGCCGCCCTGCGGCAGGCCGTCGACGACCTGGCCGAGTGGGCCGAGCCGCGCAACGTCGACATCGTGGTCGGCGCCGAGGCGCGCGGGTTCATCCTCGGCGCGGCCATGGCGTACCGCCTCGGCTGCGGGTTCGCGGCGGCGCGCAAGCCGGGCAAGCTGCCGTTCCTGACCGTCGGCGCGAAGTACGCGCTCGAGTACGGGTTCGACGCGCTCGAGATGCACGTCGACGCCCTCATCCGCGGCGCCCGCGTCCTGATTCACGACGACCTGCTCGCGACCGGCGGCACCGCACGGGCGAAGATCGATCTGGTCGAGCAGCTGGGAGCGAAGGTGGTCGGGCTGGCGTTCGTCGTCGAGCTGAGGTTCCTGAACGGCCGCGACAAGCTCTACGGCTACGACGTCCACTCGCTCGTGCAGTACGAGTCGGAGTAGCGCTCAGGCGTCGTCGGGGTCGGTCGCGGTGCCCCCCATGTGCCGCGGCAGATAGGGGCGCTCCGCGCCCGGCCGCGGGTCGAGGGCGCCCCAACGCCGCCGGAACTCGCCCGGGTCGTCAAGGAGCAGCGTGCGATGCTCGGGGCAGAAGGGCAGGTCGCCGCCGTCATGCGGCTGGGCGCACTCCGGGAATGCGCAGGTGCCGGCGTCCGTCATCGTGTCCGAGCTTACATACCCGGCCGGGACGGGTGGCAACCTACCGGGCGAGGTCGCGCAGGTCGCGCACGAGCAGCAGGTGGGCGAGTTGGCTCGTCAGCTCGGCAAGCGCCTCGAGCTCCTGCAGGCCGGCCTCGCGGCGATCCGGGTTGTGGGAGCGCAGCGCCGGCGCAAGGATCTGCTCGAGCAGGCCCGCCTCGCGCTCGACGGCGGAGCGGAACGCCTTCAGGTGCCGGGCGGCGACCCCGTAGCGCGCCAGCCGCTGGCACAGGATGACGATCTCGACGTCGGCGCGGGTGAAGACGGCATCGGACTCGCTCGCGTGCCGTTCGACCAGCTGGAACTCCTCCAGCTCGCGGACGAACAGCGGGTCGGCATCCGTCGCGGCGAGCAGCTGGTCGAAGGTGAGCCGGTCCTCCACGCCGCCCACGAGCCGCGGCCGCCGGCCTGTGCCTGCGGCCGACCGGCCCTGGGCGATGACCTGGCGGATGACGCGCAGCGGCAGGAACTCGTCGCGCTGCATGCGCAGGATGGCGCGCAACTGCTCGACGTCCTCCTCGCCGTAGAGGCGGTAGCCGCCGGGCGTGCGCCGGGGCGTGATCAGGCGCTGGTCCTCCAGGAACCGGATCTTCGAGATCGAGATGTCGGGGAACTCCTCCTGCAGCGACTTGCACACCGTCCCGATCGTCAGCCGGGAGGCGCTGCGCCCCTCTGTGGCCTCGGCGGACATCTCACGCCCCCCGTTCGATGTAGGTGAGCCGGTACTTGCCGATCTGGACCTCGTCGCCGTCGGCCAGGCGCACGCTCTCGATGCGCTGGCGGTTCACGTAGGTGCCGTTCAGGCTGCCGGCGTCCGACAGGTGCAGGCCGTCGGCGCGCCGCTCGAGGATGGCATGCTCGCGGGAGACGGTGATGTCGTCGAGGAACACGCCGGCGGTCGGCGCACGGCCGATCGCCATCTTGTCGGCGTCGATGCGGAACTGCTCGCCCGCCCGCCCCCCGCCGACGCGGATCACGAGCACCGCGCCCTCCGTCTCGTCGCCCGCCTCCTCGCCCTCGTCCTCGACGTAGGCCGCAAACGCCTGCGTCGGCTCGCCGGCGTCGGGCTCGAGCAGGCTCGCGCCGCAGCGGCCGCAGAAGCGGGCCGACTCGCGGTTGTGGTGACCGCACTCCGGGCAGTAGGACATGCCTACCGGCCCCCGGATGGTCGCCGGCGCCGGAAATCGGGCATCCGCAGGGCCGCCCTCACGCCCCCGGCGGTGACCCGTGCTCGTCCTCGAGACCCGGCGGCGGGCCGCGGTGGGCGAGGATGTCGGTCAGCCGGTCGATGTCGATCTCCGACAGGGGGGTCGACGACCCCGAGGCGCGCCGCTTGACCCGGTCGACAAGCTCGGCGCGGAGGATGTCGATCTTCCCGTGCAGCAGCCGCCGCCGGTAGGAGACCTCCTCCTCCTCACGCACGTAGCGCTCGATCAGGGCCTTCAGCTCGTCGTCGGAGATGGTGGTGAAGTCGGGCAGGACGTCCATTGGCAGCATCCGTTTCGTCGCAGGTCGACGGCCGAAGTCTAGACGGCCTCGGACCGTTCCTCAAGTTGTGGTTGAGGGTTTGCCCGCAGCGTCGTCAGGCGGTGGCCGAGACGAAGCCGTCGAGCAGCGAGCGGTACTTCTCCTCCAACCGGTGGGAGTCCTCCAGCGAGTCGCCCTCGGCGTAGACGTGAAACACCGGCTCGTCCGGGTCCGGTAGCACCTGCACCCAGCCCTCGGGCTCGAACACCTTGATGCCGTCCAGGTTGTCGACGTCCATGCCCTTGACGGCCTCGATCAGCTGTCGCATCGCCAGGCCCTTGGCCGACCACGGGCACGGCTCGCGCACGTGCACGAGCGTGCTCTGCGGGAGGTCGGCCACGAGCTCCGACAGCGCCCGGCCGGACCGCGCCACGAGCTCCAGCAGCTTGCCCAGCGACATCACGGCGTCGTAGGCGGGCAGGAACTCCGGGAACACGTAGCCCCCGCCCGATGCGCCGGCGAAGACGACGTCGCCGGCGGCGGCGGCGGCGAGCAGGTCGCCGAGCGCCGCCTTCGTGCGCTCGACGCGCAGCGCATGGCCGTCGGCGATCTGCTCGACCATGCGCGACTCGTTGATCGGCACCAGCAGGCGGCCGCCGCCGTTGGACCCCGCCAGCTCGCGGATGAACAGCAGCAAGGCGGTCTCGGGGGCGATCCGGCGGCTGTGCTCGTCGATCAGCCACATGCGCTCGGCCGGGTTGTCGATGACCACCCCCATGTCCGCGCCGACGGCTCGCACGAGGGCGGCGGTGTCGTCCAGGGCGCGCTCCCGGTCGATCTGGCGCGGGGTGGTCGAGGCGTCCACGAACGCTTCCAGCGCAACCAGCTCGACTCCCAGCTCCCCGATCAGCGAGGGGACGACGAGCGCCGCCGCGGAGAGCCCATAGTTCAGGACGATCCGGAACCCGCGCGCACGGATGGCCTCCCGGTCAAGCGTCTCCAGCAGCTCCTGCACATAGCTCTCCGTCGCCCGCGCCGGATACGTCAGCGATCCGATCTCGGCCGGGCTGACCCGGCGGAACTCCTGACGGGAGTACGTCTGCTCGATCACCTTCAGATCCCCTCCGGCCACCAGGATGCCCGGAGGCGCGAAGAAGCTGATCTGGATGAGGTCGGGATCGTCGGCCGCGACCCGGACGTGGAGCCCGCCGGCCCGCTCCCCCACCTTCAGCTCGTGCCGGTTCACCGTCGGCGGCGCCACCCGCAGGTCGGCCACCTGCACGCCGGTCGACACGAGCCCGGCGATCATGGCCCGCTTCACCATCCTCGACGATGGATGCGCATCGCGGCTGCAGACGACCCGGGCGCCGCGGGGGAGGGTCGTCCCGTAGGCCACACCGAGCCGGGCCGCCGCCTCTGACGTGATGTCGACGTTCACGAGCCCGGTCACTCCGTCGCGCCCGAACAGGGTCGTGATGCCACGCGACTCCCAGATCAGATTGGTGTGGATTGCGGCCCCGGCCTCGATCGTCTTGAACGGGTACACCTTGATGCCGGGCGCGAGCGTGGCCTCGGCGCCGATCGAGCATTCGTCACCGACCGCGACGCCGTCGTTCAGGACGGCGTGGGCGCGCACGTCGACACCCTTGCCCAGGATCGTGCCCTCCAGGCGGGCGCTGCGGCCGACGTAGCTGCCCGAGTCGACCATGCTGCGAACGACGGTCGCGCCCTCCTTGACGATCACGTTCGGCCCGAGCACCGTGTACGGGCCGATGCGGGCGCCGGCGTCGATCTGGCAGAAGTTGCCGACAAAGGCGGGGCCGTCGATCTGCTCGAGATCCGGCAGCTGCACCCCTTCGCCCAGCAGCACGTTGTCGCGCAGGCGGATCCCGGAGAGCTCCAGCTCGACGCGGCCGTCGAGCGCGTCGTAGTTCGCCTGCCGGTACTGGTCGAGATTGCCGATGTCCTGCCAGTAGCCCTCGGCGACGTGGCCGTGGATCGGCTTGCCCCGCTCGAGCAGGTCGGGGAAGAGCTGCTTGGAGAAGTCGTACGGCATCCCCGGCGGCACCGCCCGCAGCACGTCGGGCTCGAGCACATAGACGCCCGTGTTGATCGTGTCCGAGAACACCTGTCCCCACGACGGCTTCTCCAGGAACCGCTCGACCCGGCCGTCGGCGTCGATGATGACGACGCCGAACTCGAGCGGGTTGTCGACGGACTTCAACGCCAGCGTGGCCGCGGCGCCGCGCTCACGGTGGGCGGCGACGAGGGCGTCCAGGTCGAAGTCGCACAGCGCGTCGCCGGAGATCACCAGAAACGTGTCGTCCAGCAGCTCCTCCGCGTTCTTGACGCTGCCGGCGGTGCCGAGCGGGCGCTCCTCGACCGAGTAGTGCAGCTCCACACCGAGCGCGCCGCCGTCGTCGAAGTAGCCGCGGATCACCTGCGGCAGGTACGCGACCGTCACGACGATGTCGGTCATCCCGTGGCGGCGCAGCAGCTCGATGATGTGCTGCATGCAGGGCTTCCCGGCGACGGGCACCATCGGCTTGGGCTGATTGGACGTCAGCGGCCGCAGGCGGGTGCCTTCGCCGCCCGCCATGACGACAGCCTTCACGTCTGCGCCTCGGTCGGGTGGCGCGTGTAGCGCGCGGCCGCCGCCAGCGAGAGCACGAGCCCCGCGGCGAGGAGCACCTGCGGCCACGGCGCGGTCGTCAGCATGAGCAGGACGAGCGAGCACATGATCAGCGCGGTGGCGGTCTTTCCGGTCATGTTCACGGCCACCCGCGACTCCATCCGGCGGGCGCGGAAGAACGCGGCCAGCCACACGTCACGCAGGAGCACGGGCAGGGCCAGCCACCAGGGCAGCCGGTCCTGGTACCAGAGCAGCACGAGCGCCATGTTGATCAGCAGGCGGTCCGCCAGCGGGTCGGCGATCCGCCCGAACCGTGACGGCCGGTCGGTGTGGCGGGCGAGGTAGCCGTCGAGGAAGTCGGTCGCCGACGCTCCCGCGAACACGGCGGCGGCAGGCCAGCTCGCGTGGTGCCCGGCCGTCGCGAGCAGCACCGTGAACGGGACCACCGCCGCGAGCCGCACCGCAGTCAGGACGTTGGCGATCGGCCGCAACACTCATTGGGAGTGTACCGGGGCGCGACGGCGCGACCCGACGGATTCGCCCCCCGACCGGGACGGCGGGATCAGCGCGGCGTCACGTGCACGCGGAAGATCTCGCCAACGAGGGAGCACCGCCGCGGGCCGCGGACGGTCACGTATGACCAGCGCCCCTTCTGGTGCGTCTTCACCTTCGGCTTGTGTCCACCCCACGTGACCGCGTAGGTGAACGGCGTGCCCGCCTTCAGGGCGAACCGGTAGGTTGCCGTCGGCGCCTTCGGGGCGAACTCGCCCTTGGGGCAGACGCAGCCGAGCGCCAGCCGGTTGGGCAGCCCCTTCGGCGCATGCGCGAAGCACGGCGAGGGCTGCGTCCGCGAGTAGAAGTGCGACCCGTACCGGGTGAGCGTCGGTGCGGCGGCGGAGCTGACCTGCGCCTGGAAGAGCGCGGCGCCGATCGTTACGGCGAGTAGGGCGATGCGTCGCATGCTCAAGAGCCTCCCATGTGGTCTTGACGCCACCCCCGGATCCTGCACCCCGATCCTAGCTCCCGCCGGTGGACGGAGCCAGTCACGGTTTCCGGGTGCAGGCTGCTCCCGAGGCCCAATGGGGCCGTTCGACCGTCGCAAGTATTGTGTAAAGACATTTCATACCATGCCCAGCGGCTGAATGCGGAACATGTACGGTTGCTCTTGCGGCTGTGAAGTGTCGTGGGTACGGGTCGGGCCGTCTGACGAGGACGCTCGGGATGGCCGCCGGCGCGGTAAGGAGGGTGGTAGCCGATCGCGGCTATGACCGCGCCGGCGGCCTTCCGGGGGCCGTCGCCGGCGCGAGCCGGTCCGCTCCCCGGCTCGCAGCCGGCCGGCCGGTGCCGCGCTGGAGGCCGCGGCACCGGTCGGCTCGACCAGCGGGAAATTCCCTGCCAAATATTGCCATCAGGTCACATCCGGGGGAAACTGGAGGCGTCGCGGACGCCGCTCCGCCGGTGTCCCTCGGGCGTGACCCCTCGGGGGACGCCGAGTGGGCGCGAGCGGCGTCCGCGGCACCATCGCAACGGACGGGCGTGCGATGGGCCGACGCACGCGTTGCTCGACGTCGCCACGATCGGGGGCCGGACTGGCGCTCGTCGTACGCAAAGCCCTCGCGTCGCGGCAGGAGATGGAGCAGTGTTGGGGCCTGGCCCCGGTTCGGGGCCAGGCCCCGGGCTGGTGGCCTGGCTGAATGATCATCCGCGCCGGTCGCCTCCGATGATGACCACCCATGTGCCGTCGCGGCCGCTCCCGTGACAGCCGCCGGCGCCGTTCGAGTCGAAGGTGCAGGCACCGGCCCAGGCGCCGACCGCCCGGCACGAGATCCGTGATCTGTCGGCCGACCACGCGCATTCGCTCAGGCGGATCCGCGCACCGCCACCGGACATCGTGCGCAGGATCCGCCGCGCCCGGACGAGCCCGGCGGGCGCGGCGCCCCGCCACGACGCCGACCGCGCGACGGTGCCGACGGAGAGCGGGACGGCCAGCAGCATCAGCGCCGCCAACGTGATCTCCCCCACCCTGCGCAGCGCCGACTCCAGGCGGCGGACGATTTCCCCACGCGCCCTCGTCCGGTTTGCAACGGCGCTCACTCGAGCGCCCGCTTCGCATCGACACGGAGGAGGCTCCATATGCTGAAGAGCTACGCGATCCTGCGCCGCAACGGCTGGATGAGCGCCGAGGAGCTGGGAGCGGCGGCCGAGCGGTCGCGGCGCGTCGGCGACGAGGAGATGTCGGACGACATCCGCTGGATCCGCAGCTACATGCTCGAGGAGGCGGACGGCAGCGTCGGCACCGTGTGCATCTACCAGGCATCGAGCGCCGAGGCGGTCCGCGAGCATGCGTCGCGGGCGGACCTGCCCGCCGACGAGATCATCGCCATCGCGGACATGGTGCTCGTTCGCCCCGATCCCACTCCGGCCGCGGCGTAGACGTCGGAGTCGAAGGCCGCCCGGCGGAAGGGGTCGTGCGCCGGGCGGCCTTCGAGAGTCCACGCCGCCGGCGTCCAGTCCTACGCCGACGGTGACTCGACTCTACGCGGACGCGACGTCCGCCCACAATGGGGAGAAACCCCCATCCTGCGTGGCCACGGCCGGCCGCCGCACGTGTCTGCGTGGGGTCGTGTGCGACGACCGGCCGAACCATCCGCCCACAGCCATGCTCGCGCGATCACACGCGGAGGAAGCACACGCCCGAGATGACCGCGGCGCAGGATAACGCTGCCAACCGGCAAAGGCAAGACATGGTAAGGCAAATGACCACGGCATGGGCCGGGGCGCCCCGGAGTGCACGAGGAGCCCCTCCGGGCGAGCGGCCCGGCGGCGGCTCGAGGCGCTGAGGAGGGGCCTCGCCGTCCCCGAACCGCCGCAACAGGTAGGACGCCGAAATTCCACCAGGAGTTGCCAGAGCCGCGGGAGACCCGATGACACGTTGGTGACACACTTGTCTTCCGGGCGTCCCTGGGGGTACTCTTCGCCGTGGGTCACGTTCTGGGCAGGACATCGATCTCCTCGACTGGTCGGACGGGGCCTGCGCTACCCGGGCCGTCGCGCGTCGCCTCCACCCTCCCACAGGCGGTCGTGCAGCCCACGCGCGAGCGCCCGGCGCGCGGCGGCCCATCTGCAGCACCGCTACCGGCGCGCGCGGCGGTAGGCGGCGGCGGTCAGCCCCAGGCCGGCGACCACCGCCAGAGCGCCGATCGCGAGCGGCGCAGAAGGCTTGCGGCTGACGGCCCGCGTCTCGCCGGGATGTTCGCGCGCGAACTCCTCGGAGACGTACCGGCCGGTGGTCGTCGACCGGTACCGCTTCGGGCGCGCCTTCACGATCGAGGACGCCAGACCGTTGTCGCGGTTCATGCCGTCCTCTGTTCCCGGCGCGCCCGCCGCTCGAAACGTGTGGGAGCGGCTGGCGGCGAACGTCGGCATCGTCCTCGTCTTCGCGGCGTTCGACTTCAGGTTCGTGGCGCCATGATCGCGGGATGCCCTCCTCGGACCATCGCCCTGGCCGAAGCCCCCGTCAGCCCGACATCGAGTGTTCCGGGTCGGGGATGATGTTTGCCCGGACGCCCGACCCGCCGTACCACGTGGCGGTCATCACGGTGCGGCGCACCGGGGACGACGACGGGTACCTCGCGGCGGCGGACGAGCTGGCCGTCCAGCGCCTCGGACAGGAACGGTGGTACGAGGAGTACACCGTCAGGGTTGGCCTGGTCGAGCGGCAGTACTCCTGGCGCCGGCCGGGCTAGTCGTGTCTCCAGCCGTCTCGTGTGATCGGGGCGAGAGGATTCGAACCTCCGACCGCCCGGCCCCCAGCCGGGTGCGCTACCAGACTGCGCCACGCCCCGCGGACGTCGAGTATATCGGGAACCCGGAGCCGCCCCCGGGAGTCAGAAGAGGGATGCAGGACGCGCTCGCAGTCCCCCTCCCCGGTCTCGCCGTGCCCCGGACGTACCATGCTCGCGTGGACAGCGCGTCCGACGAGGTGCTTGCCAGGCGGGCCGCCGACGGCGACGAATCCGCGTTCGAGGAGCTCGTCGTCCGCTACCAGGACCGGCTGTACACGCTTGCCCTGCGGGTGACGCTCTCCGAGGCCGACGCCTACGACTGCGTCCAGGAGGGTCTGGTCTCGGCCTGGCGGGGCCTCTCGAGCTTCCGCTTCGACGCCCGGTTCTCGACCTGGATCTACCGGATCGTGATGCGCAAGGCCTACGACGTCCTCGACCGGCGCGCCCGCACGGCCGAGCCGGTCGACGAGGTGCCCGCGGTGGCCGTCGAGCCCTCGGTCGACGCGCGCCTCGACCTGCTCGACGCACTCGCGCTGCTCGAGCCCGAGTTCCGGGCCGTTGCGGTCGCGTGCGACGTCGTCGGGATGTCCATGGACGAGGCCGCGATCGCGCTCGACCTGCCCGCCGGCACGGTCAAGTCGCGCCTGCACCGCGCCCGGTCGCGGCTGGCCGAGACGCTCAGGATGGAGGCGGCGCCGTGAGCGACGAGCGCCACGACGAGATCACCGCCCGCCTGCGGGCCGAGGCCGGAGCGCAGGCGCCCGAGCGGCTGCGCGCCGACGTCATGCTGCAGGTGCGGGCCGAGCCGCGGCCGCGCCGGATCCGGCCGCGCGGACGCCGCTCCTGGCGGCCGCTGGGCGCCGTCGCCGCGGTCATATGCGCCTTCGCGGCGCTGGTCGTGGGCATCGGGCACGGCCTCCAGAGCTCGCCCAGCGTCGGCGGCGGTGGGGGTACCGCCACCGAGGTCGCAGGTGCAACCATCGCGCCGACCCAGCGCACGCCCGGCTCCGCGGGGGCCGGGGCGGCCAAGAGCCCGGCCCTGTCGCAGGCGCTCGGCGCCACGAATTCCAACGGCGTGGTCGGCACCGGAGGGCGTCTCACCACGACGCGTGCCTTCGCCCTGGGCCGGTGGCGCGCCGCGAACCTGCCGCCGCGCCTGCGCCAAGCGCTTGAGTCACTCGGGCTCGACCGCGGCCGCGGCGCTCACTGAGCGGCGCCGACGGCGGCGCGCACCGCGGCCCCGACGTCGGCCACCGGCACCGACCGCTGCTCGCGCCCACGCCGGATCTGGACGTCGGCCGTGCCGTCGGTCGCCGTGCGCTTGCCGACGGTGACCCGCGCCGGCATGCCGATCAGCTCGGCGTCGGCGAAGCGCGAGCCGGGGCTGGCCGTGCGGTCGTCGAAGAGGACGGTGAGACCGTCGCGCTCGATCTCCGCCTGGATCTCGCGGGCGATCGGGAACTGCGGATCGTCCGGCCCCCCGATCACGACCATGTGCACGTGGAACGGCGCCAGGCCGGCCGGCCACGTGATCCCCTTGTCGTCATGGTGCTGCTCCACCACGGCGGCCGAGACCCGGGCGGGGCCGATGCCGTAGGAGCCCATCTCGATCGGGTGCTCCCGGCCCTCCTCGTCGAGATAGGTCGCGTCCAGCGGCACGGAGTAGCGCGTGCCCAGCTTGAAGATGTGCCCGACCTCGATCGCCGGCTCGATGCTGAGCACGCCGTTGCCGCACACGGCGCACGCGTCGCCGGCGGAGACCTCGCGCAGGTCGGCGAACTCCGCCCGGTAGTCGCGGCCCGCCTCGACGCCGCGCAGGTGCCACCCGGTGCGGTTGGCGCCGCCGACGAACTGGCCGTCGCGCAGCGACTCGTCGGCGATGATGCGGACGTCCGTCCCCACCGGCCCGATCGAGCCCGGGTCGGCGCCGAACGCCGCCCGGATCTCGTCCGGATGCGCCGCCCGGAACTCCGCGCCGAGCGCGCTCCGGGTCTTCAGCTCGTGCAGGCGGTGGTCGCCGCGCACGAGGGCCAGGACGACCTTCCCGCCGGCCACGATCGGCATCGCCTTGGCCGTCGCCGCCGGGTCGACGCCCAGGAACTCCGCCAGCCCCTCGATGGTCGTCACCCCCGGGGTCTCCACCTCCTGCGGCGCGTCCAGGCGCGGCGGGAACTGCGGCGGGCGCGGGGCCGAGCGCCCCACCTCGACGTTGGCGGCGTAGTCGCAGTTCGAGCAGCGAACGAGCTCGGCCTCGCCGTTCGGGCTGGGGGCGACGAACTCCTCGCCGCCGTAGCCGCCCATCATGCCGACGTCCGCCTCGACCGGCCACGCCTCCAGGCCGCAGCGGTCGAAGATGCGGATGTAGACGTCGCGGTGCTTGGCGTACGACTCCTCCAGCCCGGCCCGGTCGCGGTCGAAGCTGTAGGAGTCCTTCATGATGAACTCGCGCGTGCGCAGGATCCCGCCCCGGGGCCGCGGCTCGTCGCGCTCCTTCGTCTGCTGGTGGTACCAGATCTGCGGGAGCTCGCGGTAGGAGCGGATCTCCCGGGCGGCGTGCCAGGTGACGCACTCCTCGTGTGTGATGGCGAGCACGTAGCGCTTGTCGCCGGAGCCGTCGAGCTTGAACAGCACGTCGATGCCGTAGCGGTCGGTCGCCTCCCACAGCTCGGCCGGCTGCAGCACCGGCATCAGCATCTCGAGGCCGATCGTGTCCATCTCCTCGCGGATGACCTGCATCGTGTTTCGGAGCACGCGCCAGCCCAGCGGGAGGTACGTGTAGAGCCCCGAGCCGACCTGGCGCACGAATCCGCCCCGGACCAGCAGCTTGTGACTGATCGCCTCCGCGTCGGCCGGATCGTCCTTGAGCGTCGGGATCAGGAAGCGGGAGGCGTCGGCGCTGCCGCTCACCGGGCGGCGGCCTTGGCCCGCCGGCGCGGCGGGGGCAGGTGGATCGGGCGGCCGAGCGACACGAGCGCGGCCTCCTTCAGCGCCTCCGCCAGGGTCGGGTGCGCCGCCATCGAGTCGGCGAGGGTGTCGATCGTGGACTCGGCGCTGATGCCGACGACTCCGGCGTTCACGAGCTCGGTCGCCTGCACGCCGACGATCACGATCCCGAGCAGCTCGCCGTAGCGGGTCTCGGAGATCGTCTTGGCGAAGCCGGCCTTCTCGCCGTACATCTGCGCGCGCGCCGACGCCGAGAACGGGAACCGGCCCACGACGACGTCGTCTCCGTGACGCTCGCGCGCCTGCGCCTCGGTCAGGCCGACGGCGGCCACCTCCGGGTCGGTGTAGACGCACCGGGGGACGGCCGCGTAGTCCATCTCGGCGTCGTGGCCGAGCGCGTTCTCGGCCGCCACCTCGCCCTCGCGGAATGACGTGTGCGCCAGCTGGTAGACGCCGGCGACGTCGCCGGCGGCGTAGATGTGCGCGACGTTCGTGCGCATGTGGCGGTCGACGATCACGCCGCGGCGGGGGTCGAAGTCGACGCCCGCCTTCTGCAGGCCCACGCCCTCGACGCTCGGACCGCGGCCGGTCGCGACCAGGACGAGGTCGGCCTCGATCTCGCCGGGCTTGCCGTCGGCGCCCTCGAAGCGCAGGGTCACGGCGTCGCCGGACTCGGCCACCTCGGTCGCGCGCGCGCCCAGGTGCATGCCGATCCCGCGGCGCTTGAACGACCGCTCGAGCTCCTTCGAGGCGTCCTCGTCCTCCATCGGGATCAGATGCGCCAGCATCTCGACGATCGTCACCTCGCTGCCGAAGTGGCGGAAGATCGACGCGAACTCGACGCCGATCACGCCGCCGCCGAGGATCACGAGCCGCCGCGGCACCTCCCCGATCGCCAGCAGTCCGGTCGAGTCGACGCACCTCGGCCCGTCGATGCCCTTCACCGGCGGGCGCAGCGGATGCGAGCCGGTGGCGATCACCGCCGACTTGAACGTCACGTCCTCCCCGCCCTCGACCGCGATCGTGTTCGGGCCGGCGAACTCGCCGCGGCCGTTCACGATCGTGACCCCGTTCGCCTTGACGACGCCGGTGATCCCGGTCACGAGGCCGTCCACGATCCCGGTCTTGTTCTGCTGGGCCTGGCCGAAGTCGAGCTCGGCCTCGGCGACGCGGACACCGATCTGGGCGAAGGTCTCGCGCGATTCCTTGAGCGCGTGGGCGGTCTGCACCCACGTCTTGGTCGGGATGCAGCCGACCGTGATGCAGGTCCCGCCGACGCGGGCCTGCTCGATCATCACCACGTTCGCGCCCAGCTGGGCCGCCCGGATCGCGGCCGGGTACCCGCCCGGCCCGCCGCCCAGGACGGCGACGTCACACTCCATCGACTCGCTCCTCCGGCTCGCTTCCGCCCGGCATCCTAGTTCAGGGCGGCGCGGGGAACGCGGGGTCGGCGCGGATGGCGTCGAGATCCTCGTCGTCCTGCGCGAACGCACGCGTGCCGGGGTCGTCCGCCACCGCGATCGCGAGCCGCTCCAGCGCCTGCTCCCTGCGGCCGGCGAGGGCGTGGTAGCACGCGAGCTGGTAGTTCAGCATCCCGTGCTCCGGCCACTCTGCGAGCCCGGCCGACGCGATCTCGACGGCGCGGTCGTAGTCGCCCGCCCTGTAGGCCGGCTCGGCCGCGAACCAGTACTCGAACGGCGAGGTGGGGATGGGCTGGTCGGCGGGGCCGCCGACGACGAGCACGGTGGTGTCGTCGGCCGTCGCGACCGCGCCCCGCCTGGCCGTCACGTCCCCGACGAACACCATCGTGCCGGCGGGCGCGTCGACGGTCTCGTCCGCAACGGTGAACTCGGCGCGGCCGGCGAGCACCACGTAGAGCTCCTCCTGGCGGCCGGAGCCGCCCCCGGCGCCCTCGCTGTGCTGCTCGATCACCTGGTCGCCGGCCCTCGCGGCCGTGTAGGCGTTCACCCCGAATGCCCGCACGCCGAGCGCGCGCCGGATCGGCCGGTAGAGCACGCCGGCCGCCTCGAGCCGCTCCAGATCGTCGAGATGGGCGATGCGGAAGGCGTCGCTCACGCGACCGGCTCGCCGGGCTCGCCGATCCAGGCGATCGTCGCACCGGGCGGATACTCGACCCCCGGCGTGCCGACCACCTCCAGCAGCACGCCGTCGGCCTCGGCCTCGACCTCCTGGGTCACCTTGTCGGTGTCCAGCTCATACAGCGGGTCGCCCCGGCGCACCGGTGCCCCGGGCTCCACCAGGAACCTGATCAGGACGGCGGGGGCGGCCTCCTCCCCCAGCCTTGGCACGGTCACCGCGGTCGCCATCGCGGCTCGGAGACTACCCGTTCGGCCGGGCTAAGGTTCGGGGACATGGCGAAGCCCGCCGAGACCCATGCCGCGGTTCTGGACGACCGCGGGCACGCGCTCGCCCTCTTCCGGCAGATGGCGCTGATCCGCCGGTTCGAGGAGCGCACCGAGGAGCAGTACACCCGCGCCCGCATCGGCGGCTACTGCCACCTCGCCATCGGCGAGGAGGCGTCGTCGGTGGGGTCGATCGACGCGCTCGAGCCGGGCGACGCGCTCTACGCGAGCTACCGCGACCACGCCACGGCGCTGGCCGTCGGCAGCCCGGCGGCCGCGGTGATGGCGGAGCTCTTCGGCAAGGAGACCGGCGTCGCCCACGGCCGCGGCGGGTCGATGCACCTGCTCGATGTGGAGCGGCACTTCTACGGCGGCTGGGGCATCGTCGGCGCCCACCTGCCGATCGCGGCGGGGACGGCGCTCGCCATGTCCTACCGTGACCAACAGTCCGCCGTCCTGTGCCAGTTCGGCGACGGGGCGGTCGCGACGGGGTCGTTCCACGAGGCCCTCAACCTGGCGTCGCTGTGGGAGCTGCCGATCGTCTTCCAGGCGATCAACAACCAGTACGGGATGGGCACCTCGGTCGCCCAGTCGAACGCCGAGCCCGACCTGTGGAAACGGGCCGCCGCCTATCGCATGCACGGAGAGCAGGTGGACGGAAACGACATCCTCGCCGTGCGCGAGGCGGCCGACCGGCTGCTCCGCCAGGCGCGTGAGGAGCGACGGCCGGCGCTGCTGGAGACGATCACCTACCGCTACCGCGGCCACTCGGTCGCCGACGCGGGCAAGGTGTACCGCACGCCGGACGAGGTGCGCTCGTGGCGCGAGCGCGACCCGATCACCCGCTACGGCCTGCTGCTCGGCGAGCGCGGCCTGGCGACGGGCGCGGACCTCGACGCGATCTGGCAGGAGGTCTCGACGACCGTGAAGGACGCCATCGACCGGGCGCTGTCGGCCTCGTTTCCGCCCCGGGAAGGGCTGTACGACCACCTCTACGGCGACCCGAGCTCGGGCGAGCAGTTCGCGCGCATGCGCGCCGGGGCGCCCTTCGGCGAGCGCGGAGACGGCCAGACATGGCCGACGTGACGTACCGCGAGGCGCTCCGCCTCGCGCTCGACGAGGAGCTCGGCCGCGACCCCGACGTCTTCCTGATGGGCGAGGAGATCGGCCGCTTCGAGGGCTCCTACAAGGTCACGGCCGGCCTGTGGCAGAAGTACGGCCCCGTGCGCGTCCGCGAGACGCCGATCTCCGAGGAGGGCTTCATCGGCGCCGGCATCGGCGCGGCCATGATGGGCCTGCGGCCGGTGATCGAGATCATGACGATCAACTTCATCCTGGTCGCGATGGACCAGGTCGTGAACCACGCGGCCAAGATCCGGTACATGTTCGGCGGCACCGTCGGCGTGCCGCTCGTCATCCGCAGCCCCGGCGGCGCCGGCGCCCAGCTGACCGCCCAGCACTCGCAGTCGCTCGAGGTCTGGTTCGCGGGCTGTCCCGGCCTCAAGGTGGTCGCGCCCGCGACCCCGGCGGACGCCTACGGGATGCTGAAGACGGCCATCCGCGACGACGACCCGGTGCTCTTCTGCGAGAACCTCGTGCTCTACAACCTGACCGGCCCGCTGCCCGACGACGGCGACGGCGCCATCCCGCTGGGCCGCGCCGCGGTCGCCCGTGAGGGCGCCGACCTCACCATCGTCGCGCACTCCTACACGGTGCAGCGGGCGCTGCGCGTAGCCGACCGGCTCGCCCACGACGGGCTCTCAGCCGAGGTGATCGACCTGCGCTCGCTGCGCCCGCTCGACGTCGACACCGTGGCGGAGTCGGTGCGCAAGACGAACCGCGTGCTCGTGGCCGAGGAGGGCTGGTCGACCTACGGCGTCGGCGCAGAGCTGGCCGCCCGCCTCCAGCGCGTGTGCTTCGACGATCTCGACGCACCGGTGGAGCGGGTCGGCCAGGCCGAGGTGCCGATGCCCTACTCCAAGCCGCTCGAGCTGGCGGCGCTCCCGCTCGAAGCCAAGATCGAGGCCGCGGCGCGCTCGTTGCTGGCCGAGTGCGGGCTGTAAGGTTCGGGCCGATGTCGGAAGAGCTCACCATGCCGCGCCTGTCGGACACGATGGAGCAGGGGACGATCGGCCGCTGGCTGAAGCAGGAGGGCGAGAGCTTCCACGAGGGCGACGTGATCGCCGAGATCGAGACCGACAAGGCGACGATGGAGTTCCAGGCCTACGAGGACGGCACGATGCTCAAGATCCTCGTCGGCGACGGCGAGTCGGCGGCGCTCGGCGCCCCGATCGCGATCGTCGGCGCCGAGGGCGAGGAGGTGCCGGAGGATGCCGGCCGCCCGGCGGCCGCCAACGGCGACGGCGACGGCCCGGCCGCCGCCGCGCCGGCCGTGACCGCACCGCCGGAGGCGCGGTCCGCGCCGACTGCGAATGGCGACGACGGCGGCTTCCGGGCGAGCCCGATCGCCCGCCGCATGGCCGATACGGCCGGCCTCGACCTGCGCACGCTGGCCGGTCAGGGCACGGGCCCCGACGGCCGGATCGTGAAGGCCGACGTGGAGCGCGCGCTGGCCGGCGGCGCGACCGCCACGACCGCCGCGCCGAGCGCCCCGGCGCAGGAGACTGCGCCGCAGGCTCCGCTCCAGGCTCCACCGCCCCCGGCCCCGCCGGCCCCCGGCGAGGACGAGGTGCGCGAGCTGACGCCGATGCTGAAGGCGGTGGCGAAGCGGATGGCCGACGCCAAGGCGACCGTCCCCCACTTCTACGTCAGCTCCGACATCGACATGACCCGCGCGCTCGAGCTGCGAGCGGAGCTGAACGCCGCGCTGGCCGACACCGGCGAGAAGGTGAGCGTCAACGACCTCATCGTCCGGGCCTGCGCCCAGGCGCTCATGCAGCACCCGCAGGCGCACCGCTCCTACGTCGACGGCACGCACGTCTATCACGCGCACGTGCACGCCGGCATCGCGGTCGCGCTCGACGACGGCCTGATCGTGCCCGTGCTGCGCGACGCCGACACGAAAAGCGTGCGCCGGATCGCGGCCGAGACGCGAGACCTGGCCGCACGCGCACGCACCGGGAAGCTACGGCAGAGCGAGATCGAGGGAGGGACATTCACCGTGTCCAACCTGGGCATGCTCGACGTGTCGTCCTTCTCCGCCATCATCAACCCGCCCGAATCGACGATCCTGGCCGTGTCGGCCGTCGCCGAGCGCGCGGTCGTGCGCGACGGGGCGATCGTGCCGCGCAAGATCATGTCCGTCACGCTCTCGTGCGATCACCGTGCCTGCTCCGGCGCGGACGGGGCGCGCCTGCTGCAGACGGTGAAGCGGCTCCTGGAGGCGCCGACGCTCCTGCTCGCATGACCACCGGCTCGCACGTACACTCGACCTGATGCAGCTCACCGATGTCATGGCGACGAATGTCGTCACCGTCTCGCCCTCCACGCGGATCGGCGACGCCGCCCGCCGCATGGTGGACGCGGACGTCGGCGCGGCCATGGTCCTGGACGGGGACGGGGAGCTCGTCGGCGTGATCACCGAACGCGACCTGATGCGCTGCGTCAGCGACGGCACCGACCCGGCCACACCCCTCGAGCAGCGCATGACCCGCCACGTGCTCACGGCCTCGCCCGAGACCGCCATCCCCGAGGCGATGGCGCTCATGGTGGACGGGCACTTCCGCCACCTCCCGATCGTGAACGAGGACGGCCACGTGGTGGGCGTCATCTCGATGCGCGACCTGATGGCGTACACGTCGCTGCGACTGCGGGGCGGAAGCCTCGGGCACGACGACGATCTCGACCCGGCCGAGGTCATCGCCACGATCTTCCGCATGCGCACCGGCGCCGCCTGAACCGGGGTCAGACGGGGAACGGTGCCCGATCCCGTCGCCCTGGGGCCTGGCCCCGGTGTAACGGATCCCGTCGCCCTGGGGCCTGGCCCCGGTACACCGGGGCCAGGCCCCGCTCTTCGGCCCTCTCTCACGACTCGCGTGCTGGGGGCTGCACCTCAATCCGAGGTGCGCTCGCCGGGCAGCTCGGCGACCCCGAGCCGGCGCGGGACGCCGAGCACGTCGTCGTGGCCGGCGTGCGGACGATCCGCCCGTCACGCACCGTGGAGATCTTCGCGCCGCTGGTCGCGATCGAGGTCACGCCGCTCGAGGAGCCCGAGGTAGCTCCGCACCACCGCGACGTTCTCCATGCCGCTCAGATCTGCCAGGCGCCGCCGCGCAGAACCGGGACGCGATCGCCGCCGCCGGTGATCCCGGTGACGTCGACCTCGGGTGAGCCGATCATGAAGTCGACGTGCACCTCGCTGCGGTTGATGCGCGGCCGGTCATCCTCGGCGACCGCCCAGTCGAAGCCCTGCCCGAGCGCGATGTGGCTGGCGGCGTTCTCGTCGAGCAGCGTGTCGTAGAAGACCGTGTCGAGCGGCCCGATGCGGCCGCTGCCGTCGACGAGTGCGAGCTCGCCCAAACGCCCGGCGCCCTCGTCCCGCTCGGCGTAGGCCTTCAGCACGTCGCCGTTCTCGGCGGCCTCGATCGACACCACGCGGCCGCCCTCGAACCGCACCTCGAAGTCGCGCACGATCGTGCCCGAGAGCTCGCGCGGCTTCGTCGAACGCACGACGCCCTCCACGCGTTCGGGGTCGGGCGACGTGAACACCTCTTCGGTGGGCAGGTTCGCCCGGTGCGGCAGCCCCCAGGACGTCTCCATGCCGCCTCCGTTCCACCGCGAGCCCGGCAGCAGGCCGACGCGCAGATCCGTCCCCGGCCCCTCCAGGTGGATGACGTCGAACCGGCGCTCGTTCAGCGCGTCGCATGCCCGCTTCAGCTGCGCGATCCGATCCGTCCACGCCGCCACCGGGTCGTCGGCGTCCAGCCGGCACACGACCTCGATCTCGCCCCACAGCCTGGTCAGGGCCGCCTCCGGCTCGATGTCGGGGTGCACGAGCTGGGCCCAGCCGAGCGTCGGACAGGGGACGATCGTCCAGTTGTTGCGGGCCGCGGTCATGTTCTCGAGCCCCTGCACGCGGCCGGGGGGACGGTCGAGCCCGATCCTGGCGGGGTCGATGCCGTCGAGCAGCCCGGGCTCGGTCGGCCCGGAGAGCGCGATCTGGGCGCCCTCGTGGATGCCGTGCTGGCGCACCTTCTCGACGATCCACTCGGGCTCGTACCCGAGCGCCTCGTCGACGCCGTAAACCAGCCGGGCGCGCTGCACGTAGGGATCCCGGTAGGTCATGTCGACGTACACCGCACCGGCCTTGTACGCACGCTCGACGATGCGGCGGGCGAGCTCCTCCTGCCCCAGCGCCGCCAGCACCATCACGCGCTGCCCGGCCTGGACGTTGGCTCCGAACCCGACTGCGAGCGCGGCCATCCTGTCCAGCGTTTCGGAGAGCACGCGCCCATGGTAACCGGCGCTGCGATACTCACGCCGCACATGCGCACGTTCGTGCCCTGGAAGCTGCGTGTGCGCGCGCTCGCCCTCGTCGTGCTGCTCGCGCCCGCCGCGCTTCCGGCACAGGCGCAGGCGCACGCCAGCCTGCTGCGCACCGATCCGGCGGCCGGGACGGTCGTCGCGCGGGCGCCGGGGCGGATCGTGCTGCACTTCGACGAGCCGGTCGAGGACGCGGGTACCCGCGCCGTCGCATCGAGCGGTGCATCGGTCATGTCCGGCCGGGCGCACGCCGCTCCCGGCGACCCCCGTGCCCTGATCGTGCCGCTGCGGCCCGGGCTCGGCCGCGGCGACTACACGGTGCGCTGGAAGGTCGTCTCGAGCGACGGCCACATCGTGTCGGGGGTGGTCGCGATCGGCGTCGGCCGCGGCGCGCCCGCTCCGCAGGCTGCGACGACGGAGTCGTCCGCGCTTGACTGGCCGTTCCTGGTCGCCCGCTTCGCCTACTTCCTCGGGCTGATGCTGCTGGTCGGCGGCGCCGTCTACCGCATCGCCGTCTTCCGGCCGGCGATCTCGGCCGTCACGGGCCGCGGGCGCGAGATGGCGGAGCTGCGCGAGGGCGCCCGTGCGAACTCGCTCCTCCTGGCCGCGGCGGGGCTGATGCTGGCCGGCGGATGGGTCGCGCTCACCCGCCAGGGCGCCGAGGTTGCCGGGGTCTCGTTCTGGCAGGCGTTCAACCACCGCGGGCCGATCGGGTCGGCGCTCGACGCCACCCGCTTCGGACGCGAGTTCGGGCGCGGGATCGACCTCGGCGCCGCGTTCTGCGTCGCCACGGCGGCCGCCTTCGCCCTCGCCCGCCGCACCCGCGCCGGCGCGCTCCTGGTCGCCGTACCGGCGGCGCTCCTGGGCGCATGGGCGGTGATCGTGCCGGGACTGTCCGGGCACGCGGGCGACCCCGGACTCGGGGATCCGGCGGTGGCCGTCGATGCGCTGCACACCGCCGCCGCCGCCGTCTGGATCGGCGGGCTCGCGCAGCTCGTGCTGGTGACGCCGCATGCCACCCGCGGCCTTCCGGACGCAGAGCGCGCGCGGATCCGCTCCGCCGCGGCGGCCCGCTTCTCCCGGATCGCGGTCGCGAGCGTCGTCGTCCTCGCCCTGACGGGCGCCGCGAGGGCGCTGTGGGCGGTGTCGGAGCCGTCGCAGCTGCTGCGGACCGGCTACGGCCGGGCGCTCGTCGCGAAGACGATCCTGCTGGCCGCCCTGGTGGTGCTCGGGTACCTCAACCGGCGCCGGATCGCCGCGGTCGGCGGCATCCGTCGCCGCGGCGCCGCCGAGCTCGCCCTCCTCGCGTGCGTCGTGGCCGTCGTCGCGCTCCTGACCGACCTGCCGCCGTCGAACACGCCCGGATTCGCCGGCCTCCCGTCCGGGGCGAGCGGGGGGCCGGTTCGTCTCCGGCTGGGCGCGGCCGCCGCGATCGTGCTGTGGCCGGGGGTCGCCGGGCGCAACGTCGTCGCCCTCCGCCTCCCGGGCGACGCCGCCACGGCGACGGTGGCGGCGGATCACCGGCGGGCGACCCTCCACCGCGCCGCCGACGGCACCTATGCCGGCCTCCTGGCCAGCCTCCCTGCGGGACGGACACCGCTCACGATCACGGACCGCGCACGCACCTTCCGGGCGGCCGTGACGCTGGGGGCGAGGAGCGCGGCGCCGCCCACGGTGGCGGCCCCCGAGCGCACCGGCCCGGTTGCGGCCGCCGAGGCCGGCGACCTCGCGGTCGGCGTGCAGCGGTCGGGCCGGCGGACGGTGCGGCTGACGCTGCTCTCCCAGACGGGCGCGGGCGTGCCCGATGCGCTGATCGTGGCCGGCGGGCACGTCGCCACGCCGTGCCCGGGCGCACAGGGTGTGTGTTACCAGGCGCCCGCTCCGGCGGCCGCGACCACGCTGGCGGTCTCGATCGCGCGACCGGGGCGGGCGCCCGTCGCGGCCCGGATCGCGCTCCCGGCGGCCGCCGCCCGCCCCGCGGATGCGCTCCTGCGCCGCGCGGCGCGGCGGTTCGCGGCGCTGCGCAGCCTGCGTGCGCTGAACGTGCTCGCGTCGGCGCCCGGCCGTGCCGTCACCACGACCTACATCGCCAACGCGCCGGACCGGCTCTCGATCGACGTCCACGGGGGCGAGGTCGCGCGCATCATCGGCACGACCCGCTGGACCAGGCAAACCGGCGGCGGCTGGAAGCGGTCCACGACGGCGCGCGTGCGCCAGCCCGATCCGTTCTGGGCGCCGACGGCGCAGGCCGTCTACGTCGCCGGCGGCGGCCGCCGCACGGTGCAGATCACCCTCGTCCAACCCGGCGGGCCGACCTTCTTCCGGCTGTGGATCGACCGCCGGAGCGGTGTCGTCGTCCGGTTGCGCATGATCACCACCGCCCACTTCATGAGCGAGCGCGAGCTCGACCTGAACCGCGCGCCCCGGGTCGTGCCGCCCGCCTAGACGTGGCGCCTGTACGATCCCCGGCATGTCGGGCCTCGTGGAGCAGTGGGACGCGATCGTCGCCGCCCAGCCGTCGGACTGGTCGTCGCTCTTCCTCGAGCTGCGGCTGCGCGACGCCGTCCAGTCCGAGGAGTGCGCGCTCGTGATGTCGCCGCTCAACCCGTGGCACGACCAGGACTGGCGCAGCGGCGTCTTCCACTTCCGGGCCGCCCACACCTACGGGTACGGAGCCGCCGCGCAGCTCGTGCGCAAGCGGCTCGGCACCCTCGACGCCGTCGGCATCGTGGCCACGCTGAAGCTGGAGCGGCGTCTCTCGGACGTCCGCCCCGTGGCCACGCAGGGCGTCACCTAGTCGTCGCTCCCTCTACACCGCCGTGTCCGGCGGCGCCGGGCTGAAGTCGACGTTCTCGTCCAGCGGTGCAACGCCGTGGTGCGCCGCCGCGTGGGCGGCGGCGTTGCGGATCCGGTCGGGCTTCCACACCTGCATGACGGCGTACCAGACCGCCGAGAGCACGACGACGCCGAGCGCCCAGTAGAACGCGAGCCAGTTCAGGTTCGTCGAGTTGTGCGGCCCCGGGTGCAGCGCCCCGTAGAAGCCGAGCACCGGCGTCGCGATCGCGACCAGCACGACGAGGTACTGCCACCAGGTGCCGCCGTAGCGCATCAGCAGGCCGACGGCGGCGATCGCCAGCGCCAGGTAGACGAGCTCGATGGCGAACGAGCCGGCCGTCGCGGACACCAGGAAGGCGCTGAACTCGCGCGTCCCGGCGATCGGGATGAACCGGTCCATGGTGTGGCTGTACGCGGCGATCAGGGTCAGGCCGCCGCCGCCGACGATGACCATCAGGTTGCCCACCCACGGCGTGTTGTGGCGGGACGTCCGCGCGAACACCGAGGGCAGCAGGCCGTCGCGACCGAGGGCGAAGTAGCCGCGGCCGATGGTGACGCAGATGGCCAGCGCGAGCGCGGTGGCATCGAGGATGACGACCAGGTCGATGATGCCGGCATACCAGGAGCCGACGTACTGCTTGGCCATGTTGTCGAGGGCGGCCGGATCGAGCCACGCTCCCTTGTCGACCGCGGCCTTGCCCAGGCCGACCTCGATCGCGTAGGCCATCAGCACGTAGAAGGCCGCCGAGACCGCGACGGTGCCGAGCAGCGCGCGCGGGATCGAGCGGTGCGGGTCGTGGCTCTCCTCGCCGATCGACGCCGCCGCCTCGAAGCCGACGAAGAGCAGGATCCCCAGGAGCACCCCGTCGAAGATCGTCCCGATCGACGTCGTGCCCGGGTTGAACATCTGCAGCGTGTTCCCGTCCTGGCCGCCCTGGAAGATGATCGCGAGCGCCAGGATCGTCATCGCGGTGAAGGAGATGGCCGCAAAGCCGAGCATGAGCCCGATGGCGAGGCGGATGCCGACGTAGTTCAGCGCGAGCACGAGGACGAGGAAGATGAGCGCGAAGACCCACCACGCCGGGATCGTCGAGGTGGTGATGTGCGACACCCAGAAGCCCTGGGTGAGGATCCCGAGGCCGAGGTAGATGCCGCCGCCGCCGAGGAAGAGCGTGCCGACGAAGAAGACGCCGGCGACGAAGACTCCGACCGACGGATGCGCGCCGTGCGTCAGGTACTCGTAGACCGCCCCCGCCCCCTGGTAGCGGCGGGCGAAGAGGGAGATCGCATAGGCGATCGCGAGCACGCCGAGGCCGGCGAGCAGCACGCTGAGCGCGGTGTTGAACAGCGACCCGTTGTCCGGGTTCGATACCAGGCTGAGCACGAGCGCCGTCGAGAACATCGGGCCGATCGCGAGCGACTGTGCGACTGCGGCCATCGTGCCGAGTCGACGCTCGCCGAGTTGGCCGCCGCTGGCCGGCGGCGATGGCGTGGCTGCCATTGGCTTCCTCCTGGGGTCGAGTAATTGGATACATTCGCACCCAGGCCGGATCGCTGTCAAGACCCGCCGCCTTTGCGCACGTGAGAGGGCGGCGTACTGTATGCAAAGAGCAATGAGCGCCAATTCCGCCAACGGACGCCTCCAGATCCAGAGCGTCGTCGACCACGTCTACACCGCGCTTCGCGAGCGGATCCTGTCCGGCGATCTCCCCCGCGCGACGAAGCTGCGCCAGGCGACGCTCGCCGACGAGCTGGGCGTGTCGCGCACGCCGCTGCGCGAGGCGCTGCGGCGACTCTCGGCCGAGGGCCTGGTGGACTTCTCGCCGAACCGCGGCGCCACCGTGTCCGAGCTCGACTTCGGCGACATGCGCCACGCCTGGGCGGCGCGGGTGGCGCTCGAGCCCGGCGCAGCCCGCCTCGCCGCCGAGCGGCGCGACGGGGACGGGATCCGGGCGATGCGCGACGCCATCGGCGCCCAGCGCAGCGCCGACGGCGACAGGGGCACGAGCTTCGAGGCCAACCGCTCGTTCCACCTCGCGCTCGCCGCGGCGTCGGGCAACCCCCACCTGACCCGTTTCGCCGAGATGCTGTGGGTGCCCCGAATCGGCGTCCCCATCTACCAGGCCCAGGCCGCCGAGCCGGCCGGCCCGTCGGCCTGGGCGGACGAGCACGAGCGGATCGTCGACGCGATCGACCGCGGCGACGCCGACGAGGCCGAGCGGCTCACCCGGCTGCACATCCAGGCGCACCCGCCCGTCCCGCCGAAGGCGGTCAGCCGCTCCGCCGGTAGGTGAGGTGCGTCACGCCGGGGGCCTCGATCGCGCGCACCTGCTCGAGACCCAGCTCCGCGAACCCGTCGCCCTCGAAGAGGCGCACCCCGCCGCCCAGGATGACCGGGACGAGGTGGATCGCGATCTCGTCGACGAGACGTGCTCCGATCAGCTGCTTCGCCACGGCCGCGCCGCCGGCGATGGCCACGTCGCGGCCACCCGCCGCCTCGGACGCCCGCGCGACGGCCGCCTGCGTGCCGTCGGTGACGAACGTGAACGTCGTCCCGCCCCGGCACGCGAGCGGAGGCCGCGGATGGTGCGTGAGCACGTACACGGGCAGCCGGAAGGGCGGCTCCTCTCCCCACCAGCCGTTCCACGGCGGATCCCGCCACGGCCCGGGGCCGCCGCCGAACATGTTGCGGCCCATCACGATGGCGCCGATGTTCTCGCCGCCGGCCTCGTAGACGGCCGTGCTCGCGTGCTCGACCCCGCCTTCCAGACCGGCGTCGCGGCGCCAGGCCGCCAGAGCGCGCATCCAGCCGTGCAGGCGCTCGCCGCCGACGCCGGGTAGCGGGTGCGGCTCATCGACGGGTTGACCGGTCGGCGGCCGCAAACTCATCGACGCTGCCGTTCGCCGCCGTGCGGAAGGACGGCACGCCGTCGAGGTTGCGAAGGCCGTCGCGCCGGCGTGGACCGGGCGGGCCTCCCCTGGGAAGCCCGCCCGGTTGACGCACGCGACGTGCCCGGGTGGTGCCGCTCAGACGCCCAGCGCCATCCGCCGGCGGCCGCGCAGGCCCACGGCGCCGGCGCCGATCAGCACCGCGGAGGCGACGGAGCCCGCTCCGATGGCGGCGGCCGTCCAGTCGAACGAGCTCGAGCCGCGCGCCGTCCGCGTCGACACGACGACCGGGTGGCTGGTGACGGCCCCGCCGAGCGTCCCGATCCGGTCGACGCGATCCGGCGGGAGTGCGATGCTCGCGGTGTCGGGCCGGTAGCTGCCCTGGTACCCCGCCGTGGAGGTCACGGCCGGGGTGGTGCGAGGCCCGATCGGCTTCGCGGAGGCGGTGGGCGCCGCGACCGCCAGCGCGGCGGCCGCCACGAGCACGACACGGGTGGTGCGGGTGAAGGTGATCATCGTCCTGGTCCTTCCGTGAAGGGAAACCATCATGCGCAGAACGCTACGGACGCACGTCCACGCCGTCCACATCCGCCGATGCACGCGGTGTGTGACGGCCGTCACGCAGCACCGGCCGCCGCCTCACTCAGGCGGATGCGATCAGGCGCGTTCGCGGGCCGCGCCGGCCCCGAGCGCACCCTGCTCGAGCCGCTCCGCGATGCGGCGCAGCCGTGTGGCGACGACGTCGACGTCGCCCGAACAGTCGGAGATCAGGATGCGCATGAGGAGCGACTCCTCGACCGGGAAGCCGTGAAAGACGACGGTGACGGCCTCCCCGTCCTCCGTCCGACCTACGTCCACCTGCACAGCCATTCGCACCTGCCTGCGAAGAACCCGGCAGCGGCGACCACTCGCCTGTTGAGTGGTCCGACAACTTCTGCCACCGGGAAGCTACTTCCCCGGGGAATCCGCGTCAAGGAGGATTTTCCCTCGATGTGCGGGCTACTTCGGGCCGTCGGGGACGAACTCGGCCTCGAGCCCGAGCCCGCGGAACCACGCGGCCATCGCGATCTGCGGCGGCACCTCGGTGCCGTAGTGCGTCCCGTCGACGACCGCCACGCCGGCGTCGTCCGCCAGCGCGAGGAACTCCGTCGCCCAGCGCGTGAACGTCCCGCCGGTGACGAAGGTCTCGCAGCCGCGCGCGAGCGACTCCTCGAGCGCCTCGCGGTCGGCGCCGCCGCCGCCGACCACGGCCACCCGCCCCGCCAGGTCGGTGCCGGCGCGACGGCGGACGACCCGCACCGGCACGTCCGGGCCGAGCTCGGCCGAGAGCCGGGCCGCGAGCTCGTCCACCGTCGCGTCGGAGCGGCCGATCACCGCCGCCCCGCCGCCGATGCCCTCGGCGATCGGCAGGTACTCCTGCTCGACCGTCACTCCCATCGCCGCGGCGCACAGGCGCGACGGCGACACCTCGGGGTGATGGTCGATCGGGGCGTGCACGTGGTAGAAGGAGATGCCGTCGGCGCGCATGCGCTCGAAGCTCGACCGGGCGAGCGGCAGGAAGCCGGGCTCGTCCGCGTAGTCGATCGGATGCTCGGAGAAGAGGAACGTGCCGGGGGCCAGCAGGCCGATCACGCGGTCGGACGGGAAGACGCACGTCGCCACCCGGTCGACCGCGTCGGCGCCGCTCACCAGGAGCCCGTTCCAGCGCCCCTCGTAGCCCGGCTCGGCGAATTCGCGCCAGTACGGGTCGGGATAGACGAGGTCGAAGAGACCGGCCCAGTCGTCGCCGCGCACATCAAGCGTGCCGAAATAGGCGTCGAGCCGGGCGACCAGCTCGTCGCGGGTCATCCGCGCAGCTCTCCGCCGGCCTTCGCCCGCAGCTCGGCCACAACGCGCTCGCGGACGGCGTCGGCGTCCGCGTCGGTGAGCGTGCGGTCGTCGGCCTGGAAGACCAGATGCAGCGCGAGGCTCTTGCGGCCCTCCCCCACCTGCGGCCCGCGGTAGACGTCGAACACCTCGACGCTCGCGAGCACGGCTCCGGCCGCGTCCCGCACGATCCCGACGACCCGCCCGGCGGGAACGTCCTCGGCGACGACGACCGCGATGTCCTGGCGTACCGGCGGGAAGCTCGTCACGTCCCGGTAGCGCACCTGCTCGGGCGGGCGGCCGCGCAGCCCCTCGAGCCCGAGCTCGAACACGGCCGCCCCGCCCTCGATCCCGAACGCATCGGCGACCAGCGGATGCAGCTCGCCGACGAACCCGTTCCCGAACGCGGCCGAGCGGCCGGGATGCAGGAACGGCTCGTCGGCCGGGGCGTAGTCCTCCGCGTCGACGTGCATGCCGGCGAGCAGCGTCTCGATCACGCCCTTCGCGTCGAAGAAGCCGGCGCCGTCGCCGGCAATCACGCCGGCGACGCGGGCCGGCTGGTCGGGCAGCGCCCCCTCGCCGCGCAGGAACACGTGGCCGATCTCGAAGAGCGCCACCCGCGGCGCCGACATCGCCAGGTTCCGGCGCGCGGAGTGCAGCAGCCCCGGGAACACGAGGGTGCGCATCGCCGCCCACTCGGCGCTCATCGGATTCTGGAGCTCGACCAGCGCGCGGCGGGGATCGCCGGCCGCGAGGCGCAGGCGGTCGGGCACGCCGACGTCCCACAGCGTGAGCGTCGCAGCCTCGGAGAGGCCCGCCCCGCGCAGGATGTCGACCACGGCGCGGCGGAGCCGCTCGTCGTCGCCGAGCCGCCCTCCGCGCGGCGCGCCGCCGGGCATCCGGATCGGGACGCGCTCGAGATCGCAGACGCGCGCGACCTCCTCGACCAGATCGATCTCGCGGGTCGTGTCCGACATCCGCCAGGTGGGCACCCGCCATCCGCCGTCGACGGCCTCGTAGCCGAGCCGGGAGAGCGAGCGCGCGACCTCGGCATCGGTGTACTCCGCGCCGATCACCGCCTCGAGCCGCTCGCGGCGCAGCGGCACGACCGGCGGCTCGGGCAGGTCGCCGTGGAGGTCGATCGTGCCCGGCACGAGCGTCGCGCCGCACAGCTCGACCATGAGCTGCGACGCGAGCGCGAGCGCGCGCGGCGAGAGGTGCGGGTCGAGCCCCTTCTCCCACCGCGACGAGCCCTCCGTGCGCAGGCCGAGCCGGATCGACGACGCCTGCGTGGTCGGGCCGTCGAAGTTCGCACACTCGATCAGCACGGTCGTCGTCGCGTCGGACACCTCGCTCCACTCGGCTCCCATCAACCCGGCCACGGCGGACGGCTTCTCGGCGTCGGCGATGACCAGCGTCTCGGTGTCGAGCACGCGATCCTGCCCGTCCAGCGTCGTCACCCGCTCGCCCGCCGTCGCGCGCCGGACGACGATCTCGCGCCCGGCCACCTTGTCGAGGTCGAAGGCGTGGGTCGGCTCGCCGATCGCGAGCATCACGTAGTTCGTGATGTCGACGACGTTCGAGATCGGGCGCATGCCGGCGGCCGCGATGCGGGCCTTGAGCCACGGCGGTGACGGGCCGACGCGGACGTTCGTGAACACGCGCCCGGCCCAGCGCGGGCACATGTCGGGGGCATCGATGCGCGCCTGCACGTGGTCGTCCACCGTCCCCTCGCCGGTCGCCGCCGGCTCCGCGCCCGGCCACGGCGCGAGGTCCGTGTCGAGCACGGCGGACACCTCGCGGGCGATCCCGTACACGTTCTGGCAGTCGGGCCGGTTCGACGTGATCTCGAACTCGAGCACGTCGTCGGCGATGGCGAGGTGGTCGATCAGGGCGTCGCCGACCGGCCACGCGTCCGGAAGGAGCATGATGCCGTCGTGGTCCTGGCCGAGCTCGAGCTCGCGCTCGGAGAGCATCATCCCGTGCGACTCGACCCCGCGCAGCTTGGCCACCCGCAGCTCCGTCCCGTCCGGCAGCACCGCGCCCGGCAGCGCGACCGCCACGGTCGCGCCGGCCTCGAAGTTGCGCGCGCCGCAGACGATCTGCTGCGGCTCGGCGGCGCCGATGTCGACGCTGCACAGGCTGAGGCGGTCGGCGTTCGGGTGCTGCTCGCGGGAGCGCACCCGGCCGACGACGTAGCGGTCGAGCCCGGCGGGCACGCCGCGGCGGTGGAACGCCTCGAGCTTCGTCCCCGTCATGGACATACGCTCGCCGAGGTCGCGGGGGTCGAGGTCGAACGCGACGTACTCGCGCAGCCACGAGACCGGCACCCTCATCCGAACTGCTCCATGAACCGCAGGTCGTTCTCCCACAGGAGGCGGATGTCGGGGATGTCGTGGCGCAGGCCGGCCACGCGCTCGACGCCGAGCCCGAACGCGAAGCCCGACACCTCCTCCGGGTCGTAACCCTCGACGTAGGAGTACAGGTTCGGGTCGACCATGCCGGCGCCGAGGATCTCGATCCAGCCCTCGCCGCGGCACACGCGGCACGGCGAGCCGTCCCGGGCGCAGTTGAAGCAGCTGACGTCGACCTCGACGGACGGCTCCGTGAACGGGAAGAAGTGCGGCCGCAGGCGCACCTCGCGCTCCTCCCCGAAGATCGCCCGGGCGAAGTGCAGGAGCGTCCCCTTCAGGTGGGCGAGCGTGATCCCGCGGTCGACGACCAGCCCCTCGATCTGCGTGAACATGGCGGTGTGTGTGGCGTCCGGCGTGTCGCGCCGGTAGCAGCGGCCGGCGGTGGCCATGTAGACCGGCGGCGGGTGCGCCTCCATCGTCCGGATCTGCATCGGCGAGGTGTGCGTGCGCAGGACGACGTCGGCGGAGACGTAGAAGGTGTCGGTCACCTGCCGCGACGGGTGCGTCGGGGTGTGGTTCAGCGCGTCGAAGTTGTAGTAGACCGTGTCGATCTCCGGCCCGTCGGCGATCTCGTACCCGAAGCCGACGAAGACGTCCAGGATGTCGCGCCGCGTCTGCTCGATCAGGTGGGCGTGGCCGCGCGGACGGCGTGCGCCGGGCAGGGTGACGTCGACGCGGTCCGTGCGCAGGCGCCGCTCCAGGTCGGCCCCGCGCAGCTCGGCCGAGCGCTGGTCGATCGCCGCCTCGATCGCGCGGCGGGCGGTGTTCAGCTCGGCTCCGCGCGCGCGCCGCTCGTCCGCCGGCAGCGAGCCCAGCTCGCGCAGCGCCAGTACGAGCGGGGCCTTGCGGCCCACCGCCTCGATCCGCACCGCCTCGAGCGCGTCAGGGTCGGCGGCGGCCGCAACCCTGCTGCGGGCGTCGGCGACGAGGGCTTCGAGGTCGTCCATGGTGGCCGGGTAGTGTACTTGCGTGCCCTCGGCCTACGACCGCCTTGGCCGCCGCTATGACGCCTGGTGCCGGTCGGTGACGGAGGACATCCCCTTCTACGTCGAGTTGGCGCTGGCCGCGGGCGGGCGCGTGCTCGAGGTCGGTGTCGGGTCGGGCCGCATCGGCGTGCCGGTGGCGCTCGCGGGCGTCCCGGTGGTGGGCGTCGACAGCTCGCCGGTCATGCTCGACCTGGCGCGCGAGCGGGCGGCGCCGCACGGGGTCGAGCTCGAGCTCGTGCGCGCCGACATGCGCGAGCTGCCCGACCTGGGCTCGTTCGCGCTCGTGCTGGTGCCGTTCCGCGCGTTCCTGCACCTGCGCGACGACGACGAGCGGCTGGCCGTGCTGCGCTCCCTGTTCGCCCGGCTCGAGCCCGGCGGCGTGCTCGCGTTCGACGTGTTCCATCCCGACCGCGAGGACATCGCCGAGACGCACGGGCGCTGGATCGAGCGCGAGCCCGGCATCTCCGAGCACGCGGCCTGGGACGAGGCTCGCCGGCAGCTGGTGCTGTCGGTGCGATCAGGCGGTGTCGAGGCGCAGATGCAGCTGTGGTGGATTGCGCCGCGCGAGTGGCGGCGGCTGCTCGAGGAGG
The DNA here is from genome assembly GCA_963843705.1 of uncultured Actinomycetes bacterium. Taxonomy (GTDB): domain Bacteria; phylum Actinomycetota; class Thermoleophilia; order Gaiellales; family JAICJC01; genus JAICJC01. The sequence goes on along the minus strand of CAWJLQ010000008.1, from coordinate 619,323 downwards.
CCGGGTTTGCGGACGTCCAGGCGTTCGGGTGGTTCGACCGGCGGCCACTCACCCCCGGCGCCACCGACTCGGTCTGGGTCGCCCGCCGTCCGACGGACGCGATACCCTCGTGACGGTGGAGTCGTATCCCGTCACGTTCTCGGTCGACTACCCCGACCGCTCGCTCAACCGGCTGACGAGCGCGTTTCGGATCCTCACGGTGATCCCGATCGCCATCCTGCTCGGGGCGCTCGAGGGCGGTTCCAGCACGGTCTGGCACACAACCACGTCGGCCGGGACGACCACGACCCATACGATCCAGACGGGCGGCGGGATCCTCGTCCTCCCGGTCGTGCTGATGCTGCTCTTCCGGCGCAAGTACCCGCGCTGGTGGTGGAACTGGAACCTGGAGCTGTCCCGGTTCTCCAGCCGCGTCGTCGTCTACGGCGCGCTCATGGACGACAGCTACCCGTCGACCGACGAGCACCAGTCCGTGCACCTGGACTTCCCGGAGGTCGCCGGCCCGGAGCTGAACCGGTGGCTGCCGCTGGTGAAGTGGCTGCTGGCCATCCCCCACTACGTCGTCCTGTTCTTCCTGGGCATCGCAACGTTCTTCGTCCTCATCTACGCCTGGCTCGCGATCCTCTTCACGGGCCACTATCCGCGCGGCGCATTCGGGTTCGTGGAGGGCGTGATGCGGTGGGGGACCCGCGTCGGCGGCTACGCGTTCGCGCTGGTCACCGACGCCTACCCGCCGTTCCGGCTGGCGGCCTGAGCCCGCTGCCGGACCGCCTCGTAGAGCGCCAGCGAGGCCGCCTGGGCGGCGTTCAGCGACTCGGCTCCGGCCGCCTGGGGGATGGCGCAGACCGCGTCGCACGCCCCCACGATCTCGTCTGGCAGTCCGTGCCGCTCCGCGCCGACGACGAGCGTCGCGGGGCCGGTCAGGTCGAGCTCCCAGATCGGCGTCGCCGCCCCGGCCACGAGCGCGATCCGCGTCGCGCCGGCGGGCAGGTCGGCGCCCGTGGCGATCGGGACGCGGAAGACCGCCCCCATCGACGCGCGCACACCCTTCCCCGCCAGCGGGTCGGAGCAACCCGGCGAGAGCACGAGCCGCGCCGGCCCGAGCGCCCCGCACGCGCGCACGACCGTGCCGACGTTGCCCGGGTCGATCACCCTGTGCAGATACACCGCCAGCGGTGAATATCCGGTGCCAGGCACCGGATATTCACGCGGCAGGCTGTCGATCGCGTAGATCCCGATCACGCGGGCCGGATGGCCGAGGCCGCCGGCCTCGGCCAGGAGCGAGTCGCGGACCGCGTGCACCGGGCCGCCGCGGGCCAGCCGCGCGACCAGCCCCTCGTCGGGCGGCCGGTCGGCGGCGATCAGCGTCTCGACCGGCAGGATCCCCGCCGCAAGCGCCTCCTCAACCAGATCCTCACCTTCGGCCAGGAACTGGCCGAGGACACGGCGATGACGGCGGGCCTGGAGCTTGCGCGCGTGCTTCAGCCGCGCGTTGGCGCGGGACGTGATCGGCTCGAGAGCCGGCACGTCGTCATGCGGCAAGCGCAGCCTTGGCAGTCTCGGCGAGGGCCTGGAAGGCCTTCGGATCCGAAACGGCGATGTCGGCCAGAACCTTGCGGTCGAGCTCGATCTCGGCCTTGCGCAGCCCGTGCATGAACTGGTTGTAGGAGAGGCCGTGGCTGCGGGCACCGGCGTTGATGCGGATGATCCACAGGCGGCGGAAGTCGCGCTTGCGCACCCGGCGGTCGCGGTAGGCGTAGGTGAGCGACTTCATCACCTGCTCCTTCGCCTTCCGGTAGGTGTTCTTCTTCAGGCCGCGGTAGCCCTTGGCCTGCTCCAGCACCTCACGGCGCTTCTTCTTCGCGCTGACGCTGCGCTTGACGCGTGCCATCGAGCCCCCTTATCGCTTTCCCAGGAGGCGCAGGGCCTCGCGTCGGTCGGCCGGCACCATCTCGCGGTTGCGGCGCTTCACCCGTCGTCGCTTCGCGCTCTTGTGCTCGAGCAGGTGCGTGCGGAAGGCGCGCCGGCGCAGCAGCTTGCCGGTTCCGGTCAGCTTGAACCGCTTCTTCGCGGCGGAAGATCTCTTCGTCTTGGGCATGCGTCTGTCTCCTTCAGGCGCCGGCCGCGGCCTCGTCCGCCTGCGGCGGGGCGACGGCCTTGTTCGGCGCGAGCATCATCACCATGTTGCGTCCGTCCTGCAGCGGCTGGGACTCGATCGAGCCGAGCTCCTTCACATCGTCGGCGAGGCGCAGCAGCAGATCTCGGCCTCGCTCCGGGTGCGTCATCTCGCGCCCGCGGAACATGATGGTGACCTTGACCTTCGCCCGCTGCTTCAGGAAGCGAACCACGTGGCCCTTCTTGGTCTCGTAGTCCCCAATCCCGATCTTTGGCCGCAGCTTGATCTCCTTGATCGTGATCGTCGACTGGTGCTTGCGCGCGAGCTTGGCCTTCTGCTCCTGCTCGTAGCGGTACTTCGAATAGTCCATCACCCGGCAGACCGGCGGCCGGGCCTCCGGCGCCACCTCCACCAGGTCGAGGTTCTTGTCCCAGGCATACCGCTGGGCCTCGTCGGTGCTCTTGATCCCGATCTGGGTGCCGTCCGCGTCGATCAGACGCACCTGGGGGACGCGGATCGCCTCGTTGATCCGCGTCGTCGGCTCCTGCGGCCGTTGGTCGAGCTGCCTTCGGGGCCTCAAGACCTGCGCCTAGTCACGATCATCATCAACCGGTGGAGCTCCTCTCGTCGACACGAAAAAATGGGCGCACTCGGCACCCATAACCCGCCCTGCGGGCGGCTTCCGAACAATTCGGTTGAACCCGCCGGCTCCAGGCCGGACGGGTGAGGGGCGTGATGCCTCTGCTTTTCCAGGCGTTCAGTATAGCAACGCCCCGCTGCGCGCCAAATCCTGCGGCGCAGAACCTTGACCGCCGCGGCGTTCTTGATGCATCATCGCGTGATGTTCCAGGACCGCACCCAGGCCGGCGCTGCACTCGCGGCGGCCCTGCCTGAGTTCCGCAAGAAGCCGAACGTGACCGTGATCGGGCTGGCCCGCGGCGGCGTCGAGGTGGCGGCCGAGCTGGCCCGGCTGCTCGACCTGCCGCTGGACGTGCTCTGCATCCGCAAGGTGGGGACGCCCGGCCACGCTGAGCTCGCGATGGGCGCCGTCGCCCCGCAGGGAGAGCGGTACACGAACCGGCGGATCGCGGCGCGGCTGAACGCGGTGCAGATCGACGCCGCCTACGACGCCGCGACCGCCGCGGCGCGCGAGATGGACGAGCGCTTGCGCGGCGGCGTGCCGATGATGCTCGTCGGGCGCACCGTCATCATCGTGGACGACGGCGCGGCCACGGGCGCGTCGATCCGCGCGGCGCTCGCGGTGATGCGGAACGCGGGGGCGCGCCAGACCGTGATCGCGCTCCCCGTGCTGCCACGGCTCGCGGTCGAGCGGCTCGAGCGCGAGTGCGACCGCCTCGTCACCCTGCACGCGCCGCAGCGCTTTCATGCGGTCAGCCAGTTCTACGAGCGGTTCGACGAGGTCAGCGAGGCGCGCGTCGTCGACCTGCTCGCGACGGCGAAGCCCGCGGTCGAGCTGTCGGTGTAGCGCGCCTCGGCGGCATGGCGGCGACCGCGATCGTCGTCGACGACGGGCGGCTGGGATGGGGCCCGGCCCCTCGGGGCCAGGCCCCGCTCTCTCGAAGGGGACCGTCCCCCCGCTCAGCCGCGGCCGCCCGGCCCGCGGTGATGCTCGCGCCTGACGACGTAGGTGCCGCGGGCTCGGGTCGCGAGCACGGGGGGATCGAGCACGTCTGCCGCCGACTCCCCGACGTCGGGGCGGGCGCTGATCTCCTTCCAGAGCTCCAGGTCGACGGTGCGGCTGGTGTTCCCCATCCGCACAATCGTGCCCGTGGCCCGTACGAAGTCGCCGCCGTAGAGCGGCGCCAGGAACTCGACCTTCTCGTAGCCGGCGAAGAGCCCCTCGTCGCCGTCGGTGCGGACGGCCAGCTCGGTGACGATGTCGCCGAACAGCTCGAGACCGTGGGCGCCGTCGACGAGGTTGCCGCCGTAGTGCACGTCTGCCGCGGAGAGCCGCACCCGCAGCTCGACCTTCATCCCCTCCATTGCGCTCCTCCTTGGAACCGTTCGGCCGCCGGGGGCGTCCGATTGGCGTGATGATACGGATCGCGCTCGGGTTCGTGGCGGCCTTCTGCGCCACGGCCTGCGGCGGCGGGGCGACGCCGCACCACGGCTCGACCCGGCCACCGGCGGCGACGATCGCGAGCCCGTCCGGCACCCGCAAGCTGGCGACCGGGAGCTTCTGCTGGACGGCGCGGAGTGGCTCGTCCACCGTCACCGGATGCGGCGACGGGCCCGCGCCCCGGTACATCCCCGACCTGCCGCGCGTTCGCGTCCGCGCGGGCGAGATCGTGGTCGTCCACCTCCGCTTCACGCCGACGGCACCCGTCGAGGCCGCGATCGGCCGCGACCGCTATCGCCTGCCGGCGGCGTCCGTCCTGCGACTGCGCGTGCACCGCGCAGGGTTCCTGACGCTCGACCCGCGCAGCGGGAGCGACGACGTCGAGTACCTCGCCCGCATCGTCATCGCCTCGTGACGAGGTGCACCGGGAAGGCGTCCTGCATCTTCCCGTTCCGCCGCCGAGCGGGCACGGCGGCGACCAGGCAGTTGTAGACCGCCTCCTCGGCAGCCTCGTACGCGGCGGCGAAGAGCGGCGAGAGGCGCTCGTTCGCAAACCCCTCCTCCTCGGCGACGGTGAAGGCGATCCCGATCTCGCCCGACCCGTTGGACGCGTACGACCCGGCCCGGGCAAGGCCGAGCAGCGGCCGCAGCGCCAATCGGCGCAGCTGCTGCGCGCCAATTTGGGCGTCGGTCGCGCAGACAGCGATGCACGAGCCCTCGGGCGGCGGCGGCGGCTCGGCCGGCTCCAGCCTCAGGCCGCCGGCGGTCAGCCGCTCGCGGTCGCCGAAGTTGCACATCAGGAGCACGCCCAGCGTGTGCCCGTCCACGAGCCGCGAGGCCGTGCCGATCCCGCCCGGGAAGTCGAAGCAGGTCATGCCGGTGCCGCCCCCGACCGTGCCCTCGGCCGCGTCGACCCCGGCGTTTGCGAGCGCCGCGTGGGCGTCCTCGACGGTGACGGTGCGCGAGTCGCCCATGTCGGAGTCGTCGCACTCCCCGACCACGGGGATGACCGTGTGATCGGGATCGCCGCCGGCCGCGAGCACGGCGGCGTGGTAGACGATGCCGACGGCGTGCGTCCCGCACAGCCACACCGGCGACTGGATGATCCCCCACTCGTCGATCTCGAGCTTCTTCGTCAGCTCCCCGACGCCGTTCGTCGTGTCCGTCCCCGCCCGCACGGGCAGGCGCGGCGGCACGACCACGCTCACGCCGGTGGCCTCGCCGCTCGCCGCCTGCGCGTGGCCGACGAGCACCCCGGGCACATCGGTGATCGAGTTCCGGGGACCGGTCGGGAAGAGGCCCACCGGCCCGGCGATGTCACGCCAGCGCGTCACGTCTGGATATCCGGTGCCTGGCACCGGTTATTCATGCCAGGATGCATGCGGCTCGGTGCGACGGGTCGGTCGCGCCGCTCGGGCGGCGCAGCTCCGGGTCGATCGACAGGCAGCTCTCCTCGGCCACCGGGCAGCGCGGATGGAAGCGGCAGCCGGACGGGATGAACACGGGGTTCGGCGTCTCGCCGGTGAGGATCTCGGGCCGCGTCGAGTCGCGGGGATCGCGCTTCGGCACGACCGAGATCAGCGCCTTGGTGTACGGGTGCTGCGGGTTCCGCACCACCTCGTGGGCCGGCCCCTCCTCGACGATCCGGCCCAGGTACATGACCGCGATCCGGTCGGCGAAGTGCGCGGCCGTCGACAGGTCGTGCGTGATCATCACGATTGCGAGGCCGTCGTGGCGCAGCTCGTCGAGCAGCCGCAGGATGCCGGCACGCACCGAGACGTCGAGCATCGAGACGGGCTCGTCGGCGAGCAGCAGCTTCGGGTTCAGCACCATCGCCGCCGCGATCGCGACGCGCTGGCGCTGCCCGCCGGAGAGCTCGTGCGGGAAGCGGTCGAGGTAGAGCTCCGGCGGCTCCAGCCCCGCCTGGACGAGGGCGTTTCGCACCAGCTCGCCCCGCTCCCGGCTCGAGGAGCCGATCCGGTGGATCAGGAGCGGCTCGGCGACGGTGTCCCGCACCCGGTAGCGGGGGTCGAGCGACTCGTACGGGTCCTGGTAGATGATCTGCATCTCACGCCGCAGCGGGCGCAGCCGCCGGTGCGACAGCTGGGAGATGTCCTGGCCGCGGAACATGATCCGGCCGGCATCGGCCTCCACCATCCGCATCACGGTCTGCGCGGTGGTGGTCTTGCCGCAGCCGGACTCGCCGACCAGCGCCAGCATCTCCCCGGGGGCGACGCTGAAGTCGACGCCCTCGACCGCGTGGACGGACAGCTGCTCGCGGCGCATGACGGTCGCCGCCAGGCTGCGCTCGATCGGGTAGCGGGTGACGAGGCCCGAGACCTCGAGCAGCGGCTCGGCGCTCATCCGGCCACCTGGGCGGGGACGTCGTTCAGATGGCACGCGGCCGTGTGATCGTCGCCGACGCCGTGCAGCCGCGGCTCGGTGTCGGCGCACGGCGAGAACGCCGAGTCGCAGCGGGGGGCGAACGCGCACCCCGGCACCGGCCGGTCGAGGCGCGGCGGCGCGCCCGGGATGGACGTCACGTCCTCGTCGCCGTAGAGGTCGGGCGTCGCCTGGAACAGCATCCGCGTGTACGGGTGGCGGGGATCGTGGAAGAGCGTGTCCATCGGCCCCGCCTCGACCACCTTGCCGGCGTACATGACGGCCGCCCGGCCGCACACCTGCGCCACCACCGGCAGGTCGTGCGTGACGAGGATCATCGCCAGTCCGAGGTCGTTCGTGAGGCGCACGAGCAGCTCGAGGATCTGCGCCTGCACCATCACGTCGAGGGCGGTCGTGGGCTCGTCGGCGAGCAGGATCTTGGGGTTGCACGCGAGCGCCATCGCGATGGCGGCCCGCTGCCGCATCCCGCCGGAGAACTCATGCGGGAAGCGGTCGGCGCGTGAGGCCGAGATGCCGACCAGCTCGAGCAGGTCGCCCGCCTGTTTGCGGGCGGCGCGCCCGGAGGCGACGCCGTGCAGCTCCATCGGCTCGACGATCTGGGAGCCGACGGTCTTCACGGGGTTGAAGGCGTTCATCGCCCCCTGGAAGATCATCGAGATGTCGCGCCAGCGGTGCGGAGAGACGGTCTCCTCCCCCTTGGCCAGCACGTCCTCACCGTCGAGCAGCACCCGGCCGGCCACGCTGGCGCTCGACGGCAGCAGCCCCATCAGCGCCAGGATCGTGGTCGTCTTGCCGCAGCCCGACTCGCCCACGAGCCCCATCCGCTCGCCGGCGCGCAGCTCGAAGCCAACCCCCTGGACGGCGTGGAGCTCCCCGCCGCTCACATCGAACCAGACGTGCAGGTCCTCGACGCGCAGCACCGCCTCGCCGCTCACTCGGCGTCCAGCCTTCCCTGCAGCGGCCGCAGGCGGAACCGGCGCACCGACAGGTGGCCGACGCGCAGGCGCGGGTTGAGCGCGTCCTCCATGGCCTGCCCGAGCATCGTCGCGGCCAGGATCACGATCGTCACGCACAGGCCCGGCGGGATGATCGCCCACCATGCCTTGTGGAAGATCGCTCCTCCGGTGAGCGAGTTCTGGATCAGGTGCCCCCACGAGATCGTGGACGGATCGCCCAGCCCGAGGAAGCTGATGTAGGTCTCGGCGAACACCGCGGTCGCGATCGTCAGCACCGTGTTCGCGACCAGGAGCGGCGCCACCTGCGGCGTGATGTGATTCCAGAGCAGACGTCCGTGGCCGCTGCCGAGGGCGCGCGCCCGCTTCACGTACACGCGCTCGCGCACCGACTTCACCTGCGCGCGGATCAGGCGGGCCGTGCTCGTCCAGTAGATCACCCCGATGATCACGATGATGTTGAAGAGGCTGCGGCCGAACACCGCAGCGGCGACGATCATGAGCGGCACGTCGGGGATGACCAGGAAGTAGTCGGTGACGCGCATGAGCACCACGTCCGTCTTGCCGCCGAAGTAGCCCGACAGCAGGCCGACGCCACCGCCGATCACCATCGCCACGGCCGCGGCGGCGAAGCCGACGATCATCGAGACGCGGGCGCCGTCGATCACCTCGGAGAGCATGTCGATGCCGCCGTCGTCCAGGCCCAGCAGGTGCTTCGAGGTCGGCCCGGCGTAGACCGCGCCGACCTGCTTGGTGGTGCTGTACGGCTCGATCCACGGCGCCGCGATCGCAACCACGATGAAGAAGGCGAGCACGGCCGTCCCCACGACCGCGACCTTCTGTCCGAGCATCAGCTCGCGGACGAAGCCGGCCCTGCGCCGCATGGGCGAGTCGGTCGGCGGCGCCTCGGCGATCGGGAGGATCTCGCTCACGAGGTCACCCGCGGATCGAGCTTGAAGTAGACGAGGTCGGCGACGTAGTTGGCGAAGATCACCGACACCGTGAGCAGCAGGAAGATGCCCTGCAGCACCGGGTAGTCGCGATGCTGGATGGCGTCGATCGTCGCCAGGCCGATGCCGGGGTAGGAGAACACGTCCTCCACGACGATCGCGCCGGCGACGATCGACCCCAGAGAGAGCGCGATCAGCGTCACCAGCGGAAGCATGGCGTTTCGGAGCGCGTGCCGCCACACGATCGACCAGTTGCGCAGGCCCTTGGCGCGCGCCGTGAGCACGTAGTCCTCGCCGAGCGTCTCGAGCATCGAGGAGCGGACCACCAGCGAGTACTCGCCGTAGAGGCCGACGCCGAGCGTGAGCGCCGGCAGGAAGAGGTGCGAGATGCGGTCGGAGATGACCTGCCACTCCGACGGCGTCGACAGGATGCCGAGGGTGTTCGACTCGATCCCGCTCGCCGGCAGCCCGAGCGGGATGGCGATGTAGAAGACGACGAGCAGGCCGATCCACTGGGTCGGCATCGCGTAGAACGCGAGCGCCGTCCACAGGTTGGCCGAGTCCGCGGCCGTGCCCCGCCGCCAGGCGGCGACCACCCCCGAGATGATGCCGATCACGATCGAGATCACCGTCCCCGCCACGATCATCGGCAGCGTGTTCACGAGCGGCCCGCGGATGTCGTCCCACACCGGGCGGTTGTCCGCGATCGACGTGCCCAGGTCGCCGTGGCCGAGCCGCTCGACGTAGACGACGTACTGCTTCCACTTGGGCTGGTCGAGCCCGTACTGCTTGACGATGGCCTCCCGGAACTGCTTGGTGCAGTGCTGGCAGCGCAGGCCCGCGACGGCGTTCCCCGGCAGCAGCCGGAAGATGACGAAGTTGAGGGAGATGGCCACGAACACCGTCACGATCGCGAACGCCGACCGCTTGATGACGTAGTCCATCCCCCTCACTTCGGTACCTCCCTCACGCTCTGCCGATCGTCCCGGTCACGTCCGGTGCGGACTCGTGTAGTAGCACTTGCAGTAGGCGCCAAGGTCGGGATAGAAGCCCGTCCAGCCCTTGTCGTTCGCCGTCACCAGGCCCTCGTCCACCAGCTGGATGTAGGGCCGGGCGGCGGCGATCTCGCGCGTCATCTTCCACACCAGCGCCTGGCGCTGCTTGGGGTCGAGGATCGTCGCCTGCTGCAGATACTGCTGGTTGTAGAGCGGATTGTTGTAGGCGGTGTCGCTCCAGCTGTACCACTGCGAGCGGGTCATGTAGGAGAGCTGGGCGTCGGGGTCGATGTACTCGGCCCAGTCCCACGTGGCCAGGTCGAACTTCGTGTACTTCCCGGCCGTCTCGAGCCCGTATGCCTGGCCGCTGTCGCCGCCCGCGACCTCGTGCAGCTTGACCCCCACCTTGGCCCAGTTGGCCGCGATGACCTGGAACTGCCGGTCGCCGTTGAAGTCGAGGCTGTCGGGCACGATGACGTTGTACTCCATCTTGTGCGCCGGCTGCGCGTATTTCCCGGTCGTCGCCGGCACCACCCGGATGCCGCCGGCGCCGCGCTTGTACCCCAGCGAGTCCAGGATCTGGTTCGCCTTGTCCGTGTCGTAGGGCAGGGGCTTGATGCTCGGATCGCACCAGAACGGGCACGACTGCACCGAGAGCATGTTCGCCCACGGCTTCGCGTAGCCTGCGTAGACCACGTCCACGATCTGTTTGCGGTCGGTGGCGTACTCGAGCGCCTCGCGCACCTTCGGGTCGAGCAGCTCCCGGTTCTTGGGCTTGAGCGGGTTCGAGTTGAACGTGATGTTCGTGACCTCGGAGCCCGCGACCGAGTCGATCTTGAAGTTCCCGTTCGACTTCAGCGAGGAGATCGCGTTGTAGGGAAGCTGGTCGGCGAAGTCGATGTTGCCCTGCTCGAGGTCGGCGATCATCGACGTCGAGTTCGTGTAGTAGGTCAGGGTCACGGCGTCGGCGTTCGACTTCGGCCCGTAGAAGTACGGGTTGGGCTTGAAGACCGTGGTGCCCTTCTCCTGGAACTTGCTGATGGAGTACGCGCCGCCCGCGACCGTGGGCAGGTGCTGCTCGGGCCGGTACGACTTGAGGCCCTTCCCGTCCGTCCCCACCAGCGGCCCCCAGACGTGCTCGGGCAGGATCCAGAACTGCTCCAGCTGCGGCAGCACGTTGGCGATCGGCTTGTCGTAGGTGATGACGAGCGTCGAGGCGTTCGGCGCGGCCATGTGCTTCACGTGCGTCAGCGCGGCCGCCAGGTATGCGGCGGGCCCGGCCGCGTACTTGACGATGGTGTTGCCCGTCCAGGCAGCGTCGGCCGCGGTCATCGGCTTGCCGTCCGACCACTTGCCCGGCTTGACGTGGAACGTCCAGGTGAGGCCGTCGCTCGAGTGCGACCAGCTGGTCGCCCAGTCGCCCTCGATCTTCGGTCCCGGCCCGTACTGGACGAGCTGCGGGTACTCCATCACGAAGGCGTTGTACGACTGGCTCTCGATGGCGACGAACGGGTTCAGCGAATCGATGTAGCTGGTCGTCCCCACTCGCAGAATCCCGCCCTTGACGACCGTGCTGCCACCGCCCCCGCCGCCTCCGCCCGACGTGCCGCCCCCGCCGCATCCCGCGGCCACGACGGCCATGGCGGCTATCGCCATGGTAAACCCGATCATCCTGCGCGCGTTCATGGTGCTTCCTCCCCCGGTTCGTGGTGGTCGCGTCCCGGGCGGGGTGCCCGCGCGGCCAGCTCGTCGATGTACTCCGCCACCTCCGCCACCGCCTGGTCGAGCCACATGCGGCCCTTCTCGGCGGTCGCGACGGTCGCGTCTCCCATTACCCCCGACTCCGTCCATCCGCTCCACGCGTGCTTCACGGAGAGCGGGCCGTCGTTCCAGTCCATCCACACGTTCTCCGAGTTCCAGTCGGGGATCTCGCGCACGGCCTTGTCCATCTGCACCAGCTCGGGCCGGATCGCGAGGTAGAGGGACGTCTCCAGCTCGCACGCGTGGGCCATCCCCCCGGGCACGTCGGACTCGCGCGTGCGCCGCAGGAGCTCCGCCGACCTCGGCCCGCTCAGGTACCAGAAGGTGGCCGCCGTGCACTCGGGGCGCTCGACCATGAGCAGGCGGGCGGCCATGTCGACGAGCGGCACGTTCGACCCGTGCCCGTTCACGAACAGGATGCGCGTGAAGCGGTGGTGGAACAGGCTGGTGCCGATGTCGACGAGGCCGTCCACGAACGTCTTCCAGCCGATCGTGATCGGCCCGGGGAAGTCCATGTGGTGCGGCGTGTAGCCGTGCGTGACGGTCGGCAGCAGCAGCGCCCGGCCGGCGCACCGCCGCACCGCGAGATCGGACAGCGTCTCGGCGATGACCGCGTCGGTGTCGATCGGCAGGTGGTACCCGTGGTCCTCGAGCGTCGCCACCGGGATCACGCACACCGGGTCGCGCACCGCCCACTCGGCCACCTCGGGCCAGGTGAGCTGCGCGTACCGGTGGGTCGGTGTCTCAGTCGAACTCGTGGTGCTGCTCCTGGGAGTCGCAGGGATTGCCGCGGCCGTAGACGACCGTCCTTTCTGTGACGTCGGCGACGCACCAAAAGACAGTCTTCGTCTCGGCGCCGTGCTCCGTGTGTCGGCACAGCGAGTCCGGCGCGCCGTGGTGATCCGACAGCGCGTCGCGCAGCAGCTCGGGCGTGACCGGCCGCCGCCCGAGCCAGCCGCGGGCCGCGCGGTAGCGGGCCTCGGAGCCCGCCGTCTCGTCCGGAAGGCGCTCGTAGCGGGCCATGCGGGGGCTGGTGTAGTGGTTGGTGTGGGCGAGCGTCCCGTCCACAGGCCGGAGCAGCTCGGCGTCGGTCGCCGAGCCCTCGACGCTGCAGACGCCGCCGTCGCGGTGGGACAGCAGGTTGTTGTAGGACGACGCCCGCCGCGGGTGCAGCGCCGCCGCGACCGCGTCCTCGAGGGTGCGCCGGCGCAGGATGTCGCGCACGAGCAGCAGCCGCGGGATGCCGACGCGATCGTCGCTCGGCGAGAGCTCGTTCCCCGTCAGCGCGAGCCCGGCGGAGTTGAACCCGACGCTGATCCCGGGCCCGACGCCGATCGTGAACACGACCGGGTCGCCGGGCACGCGCCACTCGATCGCGACGAGGTCGTCCTCGGCCTCGGGGCCGAGGTCGTTGTTGTGCGCGACCCAGACGTGGCCGTCGGCGGTCGCCGGCGGGCACGCGACGAGGTCGGAGCAGTGCGACGCGGGAACGGCCTGCTCGGCCCACAGCTCCTCGACGGTGGACGCGAACACGGCCAGCGGGTCGGCGTCCGCGCCCTCGGCGACGGCGTCCAGCTCCTCCACCAGCCACGGCAGCTCGGCGGCCGTCGCCTCGCGGTAGCCGACGGCCTGAGCCAGGCGCCTTGCGTCCACCGCCTGCGCGTGCCGGCGGACGGATGCGGCCGTCGCGGCACCGATCTGGAGGCCCACCTGGCGGTGCGTTCCGGAAGCTCGCACGAGCGCGATGGGTCTCGGGGGCACGGGAAGACTGTACGGGATCCCGCGGCATTTGGTCGTCTCGACCGCCACTGGTGTCCGGTTTTCCATATCGAGAGCAATACCGCACCACGATAGACACAGGTGGCCGGGACGCCCGCGCGCCGCATCACGGCGGACGATCGTGCAGCGCACGCGCGCACCGCCACGCGGCCTGCGCGAGGGCTCGGCCGCGGCTACGCCGACGTGCGCGCGGCCGCCTCGGCCGCCAGCTCGTCGCGCAGCTGCGCCAACGGCCGTGCGCCCAGGTTGCCCTGGTCGCGGCGGCGCAGCGAGACGGTCGCCGCCTCGACCTCCTTGTCGCCGACGACGAGGATGCACGGGATGCGCTGGTGCTCGGCCTCGGCGATCTTCTTGCCGACCGACTCTGTGCGGAGGTCGGGCTCGGCTCGCAGGCCGGCCGCCCGAAGATCGTCCGCCACCCGTTGGGCATAGCCGTCGTGGCGGTCGGCGACGGGCAGGACGATCGCCTGCACCGGCGCCAGCCACAGCGGGAAGGCGCCGGCGTAGTGCTCGATCAGGATGCCGATGAACCGCTCGAACGCGCCGAACAGCGCCCGGTGCACCATCGCGGGGCGGTGCTCGGCGTTGTCGTCGCCGGTATAGGTCATCTCGAACCGCTCCGGCATCTGGTAGTCCAGCTGCACGGTGCCCATCTGCCACGACCGGCCGACCGAGTCGGTCATGTGCAGGTCGATCTTCGGCCCGTAGAAGGCGCCGTCGCCCTCGTTCAGCTCGTACTCAACGCCCGCCCGCGCAAGCGCGCTCGCGAGCGCCGCCTCGGCCCGGTCCCACAGGGCGTCGTCGCCGATCCGGTTCTCGGGCCGCGTCGACAGCTCGAGCCGCACCGGCAGGTCGAAAATGTCGTAGATGTGCCGGGCGAGCCGCAGGCACCCGATCACCTCGTCCTCGATCTGGTCCTCGGTGCAGAAGATGTGGGCGTCGTCCTGGGTGATGTGGATGACGCGGAGCAGTCCGTGCAGGGCGCCGGACGGCTCGTCGCGGTGCACGATTCCCTGCTCGGCGAGCCGCATGGGCAGGTCGCGATAGCTGCGCTTGGCCGCCTGGTAGACCTCGATGTGGCCGGGGCAGTTCATCGGCTTCACCCCCAGCGGCCGCTCCTCCTTGTGGGTGAAGAACATGTTGTCGCGGTACTTGTCCCAGTGGCCCGAGCGGCGCCAGATGTCGACCGAGTAGATGATCGGCGTGCGCACCTCCCGGTAGCCCCAGTCGACGTTCAGCTCGCGCCAGAGCCGCGTGAGCTCCGTGAACAGCACCATCCCCCGCGGGTGCCAGAACGGCGCCCCGGGGGCGACGTCGGAGGTGTGGAAGAGGTCGAGCTCGCGGCCGATGCGGCGGTGGTCGCGGCGCCGCGCCTCCTCGAGCATGCGCAGGTGCTCGTCGAGGTCCGCCTGGCGGAAGAACGCGGTGCCGTAGATGCGGGTGAGCATCGGCTTGGACGAGTCGCCGCGCCAGTAGGCGCCCGCCTGCGAGAGCAGCTTGAACGCCTTGATCGGCGCGGTGGTCTGCAGGTGCGGCCCGCGGCAGAGATCCTCGAAGTCGTCGTTGCGGTAGAGGCTGATGTCGCCGTCCTCGAGCCCCTGCACCAGCTCGAGCTTGTACGGCTGGTGCTCGGTGCGGAAGCGCTCGACGAGGGTGCCCTTGGCCACGCCGTCCTCGCGCACGAAGCGGGCCTCGTGGGCGAGGATCCGGCGCATCTCGGCCTCGATCCGCTCCAGGTCGTCTGCGCCGACCGGCTGTGGGAACTCGAAGTCGTAGTAGAAGCCGTCGGCGATGGCCGGGCCGATGGCGACCTTCGCGTCGGGCCACAGATGCAGCACCGCCTGGGCCATGACATGCGCGGTGGAGTGGCGCAGCACGGAGAGCGCCTCGGGATCGCGGCCGGTGATGACGCGGACGACGTCGCCGTCGCGCACCGGAAGACGCAGGTCGCGCACCTCTCCGTCGACCTCCACCGCCACCGCGTCCTTCGCCAGGCGTGGCCCGATGGCGGCGGCGGCGTCGAGTCCGCTGGCGCCGTCCGGGAGTTCGAGCGGGCTGCCGTCGGGAAGCGTGACCTTCATCGCGCCAGGCAGCATACGCGCTGGTACGCTCGTGCCGATGGCAGCATTGACGGCGGCGTTTGCGGTGGCCCTGGTGATCGCGCTCGTCGCCGTCCTTCGTCTGCGCCGCGACCGTGCGCGCGCGCTCGAGGCACTGGGAGCGGCGGACGGAGATCCGGCCGAGATCATCACGAGCCTGGTGCGTGAGAGCGCCCCGCGCGCAGCCCTCTCCGAGGCCCGTGCCTGGCGCGACGCCGTCGCGTCCGCGGTGCCCAACCCGGTGCTCGTGTTCGACGCCGAGGGGCGGCTGGTGCGGGCGAACGGGCTCGCCCGGCGCGAGGCGGCGGCGCTCCTCGATCTGGAGCTGCAGCCGCAGCTGCGGGCGGCGGTGCTCGGCGCGATCGAGGGACGGCCGCCGCCGAACGAGCTCAGCCTGACCGTGTACGAGCCCGAGCGGCGCCGGTACCGCGTGCACCTGGAGGCCTTCGCGCGCGAGGACGGCCGCGCGTGCGCCGTCGTCCTCGAGGACGAGAGCGCCGAGGCCGACTACCGCGACGCCCGCCGGCTCTTCTCCGCCGGCGTCTCGCACGAGCTGCGCACGCCGCTCCAGCGCATCCTCGGCCTGGTCGAGACGCTCGGACTCGACCTGCCCGACTCGGCCCGGGCGGACACGATCGCGCAGGCCCGGCTCGAGGTCGACGCGATGCGCCGCCTGATCGAGGACATGATCATGCTCGTCCAGCTCGAGAGCCACGGCTTCGAGTCGAGCGGCGAGGCCACCGACATCGCGGAGGCGGTCGAGGCATGCATTCGCCGGCACGCCGACGCGGCCACCGGGGCCGGCATGCAGCTCTCGGCGCTGGCGAACCGCGGCCTCACGGTCGCCGCCCCGCCGCGCCTGGTCGACGCGGTGCTCGACAACCTGGTCGAGAACGCGATCCGCCACGCCGGCACCGGCGAGCGGATCGAGATCCGGGTGCGCGGCCTCGCCGGCGCGGTCGAGCTGGTGGTGCACGACACCGGCGGCCGTATCCCGCACGACCATCTCGGCCGCGTGTTCGAGCGCTTCCATCGCGTCGAGGACGCGCGCTCCGGGCCGGGCACGGGCCTCGGTCTGGCCATCGTCAAGCACATCGCCGAGGAGTACGGCGGCCGGGCGACCGCCGAGTCGAGCCCCGCCGCAGGCACGACGATGCGGGTCGTCCTGCCCGCGCCGGGCGCCGTGCGGACGGGCTAGCGGCTCACGCCGCGCCGCTGCGTTCGAGCGCCTCGAAGCGGTACCCGACGCCGGGGTGCGTCTGGATGTAGGTGTGTGAGCGCGAGCGCTGGTCGAGCTTCTGGCGCAGCTTGCGCACGCACACATCGACGGTGCGGTCGCGGTAGCGGTACGGCGTGCCCCACACCCGCTGCTGCAGCTGGTCGCGGGTGAGCGCCTTGCCCGCCTCGCCCGCGAGCACCCACAGCAGCCGGAACTCGGTGCGCGTCAGGCCGGCGTCCGCACCGTCGAGCAGGGCCTGGTGCAGGTCGGCGTCGACGACCAGCCCGGGAACCTCGACCCGGCCGGCGTCGCGGTCGGAGGGCACCATGCCCGACCGCCGCAGCGCGGCCTCGACGCGCGCGACGAGCTCCCGCATCCCGAACGGCTTCGCCAGGTAGTCGTCGGCGCCGATGCGCAGGCCGTGCACCTTGTCGTGCTCGGACCCGCGCGCGCTGATCATGATGATCGGGATCGTCGCGCCCTCGGACCGCAGCGCCTCGGTGATGCGCCAGCCGTCCTCGCCGGGGAGCATGAGGTCGATCACGGCGACGTCCGGGCGCTCGAACCGCAGCTTGCGCAGGGCAGCGTCGCCGTTGTCGGCCCACTCGACGTCCATGCCCGCGCCGCGGAGGTGCGTGGCCATGGCGTTGGCGATGACCCGGTCGTCCTCGGCGATCAGCACCCGTGGCATGTCGGGGCGTAGGCTAGCGGCGGGTGCGGCCTGCGGCGGTGCTTGCGCGGCTTAAAAGGATTCGCCGCCCCGGCTGACCTTTCGTCCCCCGGCCGAACGGACTTTCGAGTCGCCTCTACGGCCCGTCCGCCCGGCTTCGACCTACTCGGCTGCCCTCGGCGGCGCAGGCAGCACGTTACGGGGTCACGCCACCCCGCGCAACCACGCAAATCCCGCACATTGCGCAGATCCACCCGACCCCCGCGACACGTTCCTCGCAAACAGCGACGTCGGCGTCAGCCCGCCCCCCGCCGGAGCAGGCGGCTGCGCTCGGTCTCGGCGTTGATCTCGGCGCCGAGCAGCAGCGCGAGCGACGAGAGCCACAGCCACGTGAGCATGATGATCACCGCCGCCAGGCTCCCCCAGGTCTTGTCGTACGAGGAGAACCGGCTGGTGTAGAAGGCGAACGCACCCGACGCGGCCAGCCACACGACGACCGCGAACACCGCCCCCGGGGTCACGAGCCGCCACGTCGGCGGCGTCACGTTGGGGGCGAGGTGCAGCGTGACCGCGAACGCCGCCATCAACCCGATGAGCAGGATCGGCCACTGGGCGACCCACCACACCCACGTCACCGCGGTGCGGTGCCCGATCGCGGAGGAGACCCAGGTCGTCATGTGCGGCCCGAGGATCAGGAGCACGAACACGAGCACGAACGCGGCCACTGCGCACACGACCATGACGGCGGCGACGAGCCGCTTCTTCACGAAGCCGCGTGTCTCCTCGCAGTCGTAGGCCAGGTTCGTCGCCCACATCACGGTCTGCACCGCACCCGAGAGCGACCAGAGGGCGAGCAGGACTCCGACGACGATCATCGCCACCCCGCCGCCGTGCGCCTGCGTCGTACGGGTCAGGCTGGGGCCGATCAGCGAGATCGCCGCCTTCGGCATGACGGACGACAGGTGCGTCGTGATCGTGTGGACGGCGCTCGGGCCGGCGAGGAGGCTGAACCCGCCGAGTGCGACGAGCAGCACCGACGGGATCGTCAGGAACGCGTTGTAGGCGACCGCGGCCGCCAGGTTGGTGACGTTGTCGGCGAGCGCGGATCTGATCGCCCGGATCGTGATCGCCACGTAGTCACGCGCCGAGAGGTCGCCGACGCCGGGGTCGGGAACCGTCGGCTCGTCCCGTTCCGGCCGGGGCTCCGGCTCCTCCGGACGGCGCTCCGGCTCGGTGCGGGCATCGTGGGTGGTCACCCCACAACCGTGCCCCGTCGGCGCGTCCCGAAACGTCGGCGTTAAATGGATTCGCCGCCCCGGCTGACCTTTCGTCCCCCGGCCGAACGGACTTTCGAGTCGCCTCTACGGCCCGTCCGCCCGGCTTCGACCTACTCGGCTGCCCTCGGCGGCGCAGGCAGCACGTTACGGGGTCACGCCACCCCGCGCAACCACGCAAATCCCGCACATTGCGCAGATCCACCCGACCCCCGCGACACGTTCCTCGCAAACAGCGCGAAGCACGTACGGCTCAGGGCCCGATGTGCGGGCGCGCGCGGTCGAGCACCTCGCGATCGGTCGCGTAGGTGAGCAGGGGGGCCGCCCTGTCCGGGACGAGCCAGACCACCTGGTCGACGTCGTCGGCCAGCGCCGCAGCCTCCTCGGCGGCCGCCATCAGGTAGTAGCGGACGGTCTTGGGCCGCCCGTCGTCGACCGTGTAGCCCACCGTGCCGAGATCGCGCTCGATCACGGCCTCGAAGCCGGTCTCCTCGAGCACCTCGCGCACGGCGGCGGTCTCGTCGGACTCACCGGGTTCGAGCTTGCCCTTCGGCAGCGACCAGTCCCGCCGGTGCGGCCGGTGCACGACCGCCACGAGGCCCGCGCGGACGACCACCCCGCCCGCCGAGCGGATCACTGCCGCTGGACGGGGCGCCGGCGCGCCAGGATCGTTCCGGCCCAGAAGGTGAGCCCGACACCGCCGACCAGCACGAGCACGATCCCGGAGAAGATCCAGATCAGCCCCCGACCGCCGCCGATCACGGCGCCCGCGACGATCATCGCGATCCCGAGGACGCCGATGGCCTGGGTGAAGACGAACGGCCCGGGCAGCCCCGCCGGAGTGACCGGCTGGGTGGCGTCGACGAGGCGGGACGGGTTGGCGCGGTCGAGCCTGCGGCTGCGTTCCGCCAGGCCGATGACCGCCGCGAAGAAGGCGAGGAAGTAGATCGCCTGCGACCAGAACGCGCCGATGTAGTCGTCCATGTAGGTGAAGACGACGATCAGCCCCACCGCGGCGGCGGTGCCGACGACGGCGACGCCGATCGCGGTCTGCCAGGCGTAGACGGCGCTGCGGTCGGTGGACGGCTGCGACACGCCGCGTAGCGTACACGGGCCGCCGGGCGGCCGAGGAGGCCAGATGATCGATCTACGCGGCGGCCGCGCGGGCCGCAGGGCGGGCGGTGGACGCCAGGAGCACCGCAGCGAGGATCACGGCGACGCCCGCGACCTGCCACGGCGACGGCGACTCGCCGAGGATGATCGCGCCGAAGATCACGGTCGCCACGGGCTGGAGCGTCAGCGTGATGGCCGTGAGGGCGGCGGGCAGACGGGCCAGCGAGGCGGAGATCAGCAGCCACCCGAGCACCTGCGACGTCAGCGCGAGCAGGACGAGCCACGCGGTCGCATGCCAGCCCGGCGTGAGGTCCAGGTCGCCGACGGCAACGCCGGCAACGGCGCACACGAGCGCGCTCGCGGCCGTCGCATCGGCGAGCGCCGCCGCCGGCCTGCGCCCGCGCGCGCTCTCGCGCAGGAGCAGGATGAAGACCGCATAGGCGACGCCCGTGAGCACGCCGTAGGCGACTCCCGCGCCCGGCCGCGGGCCGTACGCGGACGACCCGACCACGCCGGAGATGAGGACGACGCCCGCCGCCACGAGGACCGCCGAGACGGCCGTGCGCCGCGGCGGCCGCTCCCCCCAAAGGGCCCATGCGGCCAGCGCGACGAGCACCACCTGGGTGTTCCCGAGCACCGTCGAGAGCCCGGCGCCGATTGCGTCGATGGCGTGGTTCCAGACGATCAGGTCGGCCCCGAGCCACGCGCCGGCCACGGCCGCGAGGACGCGCGGGCGCGCGCCGGCCGGCGCGTGGCTCCCGCCGCGCCGCTCCAGCCTCGCCACGAGGACGAGGACCGGCGTCGCGTACAGGCAGCGGAAGAAGGCCCCCGTCGACGGCGACACGTGCGCGAGCCGGAACAGGATGGCCGAGAACGCGATGGCGCACGCGCCGGCCGCGGCCTCGACCGCGACGACCGGCCTCCCCGACGCGGCTACGCAGCCTCCTGCAGCTCGGCGCAGAGCTCGAGCGCGGCCTCGACGAACGCGAGCGCCGCCGGCGAGCGATAGCGATCGCGGTGCCAGGCGAGCCCGATCAGCCGCGGCGGCACCCGGCCCTCGAGGTCGATCACCGCCACGCGCGTGTCCGCCTCGTTCACCGTCAGCCGGGGTACGAGGGCGATCCCCATGCCGGCCGCGACCATCGCCTGGAGGGTGGCGTTGTCGTCAGAGCGGAACGCCATCCGCGGGGAGACCCCGGCGCTGCGCAGCCGTTCCTCCACCTGCATGCCGCCGAGGCAGGTGCGGTAGCCGATGAGCGGCATCGCGCCGATCTCGGCGAACGTCGGCGGCCCGGCTGCGCGCGCGAGCGGCGAGTCGGCCTGGGTCAGCAGCACGTACGGGTCGCGCACGAGCTCGACCGT
This sequence comes from uncultured Actinomycetes bacterium, assembly GCA_963843705.1. Taxonomy (GTDB): domain Bacteria; phylum Actinomycetota; class Thermoleophilia; order Gaiellales; family JAICJC01; genus JAICJC01. Next base: position 598,549 of record CAWJLQ010000008.1, on the reverse strand, counting down.
CTCGACCGCCGCGGCGTCGACCGGCAGCATGACGAACGCGAGGTCGAGCCCGCCGTCCTCGATCTGGGCCAGCAGGCTCTCGTCCTCGGCCTCCTCGAGGCTCACCTCGAGCCGCGGCCAGGCGGCCGTGTAGCGGCGCAGGAGCTCGGGCAGGATCCGGGCGCCCGCGCTCTGGAACGCCCCCACACGCAGCGCGCCGGCCTCGCCCGCCTGCAGCGCCTCCATATCGGCGCGGGCGGCCTGCAGCCGGGCGACAATCGCCTCGGCGTGGATGAGCAGCAGCCTGCCGGCCTCGGTCAGCTCCACCGGCCGCGGCCCCCCAGGGCGCTCGACGAGGCGCGGCCCGACCATCCGCTCGAGCGTCGCGATCTGCTGGCTGACGGCCGACTGGGTGTAGCCGAGCGCCGTTGCCGCCCGGCCGAACGAGCGGTGTTCCGCGATCGCCTGCAGCGCGGCCAGGTGACGCAGCTCGACGCCGAGCCACTGATCAGGTTCCATGATGGAAACCACCTGATTCTCGATTTGAACTAATGGACACGCGTGCCGATGATACAGGGCATGGGACTCATCGTCATCCTCATCCTGCTGGTGGTCGTCGGGCCGCTGGCGGTGCACTTCGGAGCCGACTCGCGCTCCTACGGGGACCGGCAGCAGGCCTGGTGGCCGGCGGCCCCGCGCACCCGCCGGTAACCGGCTACGTCAGCCCGAGATAGGCCTTGCGCACGCGCTCGTTCGTGCGCAGCGCCTTGGCGTCGTCGGAGAGCGCGACGACGCCGGTCTCGAGGACGTAGCCGCGGCTCGCGATGTCGAGCGCCATGAGCGCGTTCTGCTCGACGAGCAGGATCGTGGTGCCCTGCTTGTTGATCTCGGTGATGATGTCGAAGATCCGCTCGACGAGCACCGGGGCGAGCCCCATCGACGGCTCGTCGAGCAGCAGCAGCTTCGGCCGCGCCATGAGCGCGCGGCCCATGGCGCACATCTGCTGCTCGCCTCCCGACAGCGTCCCGGCCTTCTGGCTGCGGCGCTCGGCCAGGCGCGGGAAGAGCCCGAACACGCGCTCGATGTCCTCGCCGACACCCGACTTGTCGCTGCGCTGGAACGCCCCCATCTCCAGGTTCTCGAGGACCGACATGCGCGCGAACAGGCGCCGGCCCTCGGGCGACTGACTGATCCCCATCTTGACGATCCGGTGCGGCGCTCGCCCGACGATGTCGTCCCCGTTGAAGAGGATCCGGCCCTGCTTCGGCCGGTTGATGCCCTGGATGGAGCGCAGCGTCGTCGACTTGCCGGCGCCGTTCGCGCCGATCAGCGTGACGATCTCGCCCTCGTTCACCTCGAGCGAGATCCCCTTGATCGCCTCGATGGTGCCGTAGAACGTGTGCACGTCCTCGAGCGTCAGCATCGGGCCGCCGTTGCCGCTGCTCATGTTTCCACGCCCGCTCCCCCGCCACCGGAGCTGGTCGCACCGCTGCCCAGGTAGGCCTCGATCACGCGCTCGTCGGCCTGGATCTCGGCCGGCGTCCCCTCCGCGATCTTCTGGCCGTAGTCGAGCACCGTCACCCGCTCGGAGATGCCCATCACGACCTTCATGTCGTGCTCGATCATGAGCACGGTGACGCCGCGCTCGTCGCGCACCCGGCTGACGAACTGGGTGAACTGCGCCGACTCCTGCGGGTTCATCCCCGCCGTCGGCTCGTCGAGGAGCAGGAGCTTCGGGTCGGTGCCGAGCGCGCGCGCGACCTCAAGCCGGCGCTGGTCGCCGTAGGCGAGATGCATCGCGTACGACTCGTCGGCGGCGACCGGCAGCCCGCAGTAGCGCAGGAGCTCACGGGCGCGGTCGGCCGCGGCGCGCTCCTCGCGGCGCAGCCCGGGCGTGCGCAGGACCGAGCGGATGATCCCGCCCTTGATGCGCGAGTGCATGCCGACGAGGACGTTCTCGAGGCTCGTCATCGTCGGGAAGAGGCGGATGTTCTGGAACGTGCGCCCCACGCCGAGGTGCGTCACCGAGTGCGGCGGTAGCCCGGCGACGTCGCGGCCGTCGAACAAGATCTCGCCGCTGGTCGGCGTGTAGACGCCGGTCAGCATGTTGAAGAACGTGGTCTTGCCGGCGCCGTTCGGCCCGATCAGGCTGACGATCGACCCGCGCGGGACGACGAAGTCGACGTCGTTGCACGCCACCAGCCCGCCGAACTCCTTGCGCACCGCCGTGGCTTCGAGCAGGTTGTCGGCCATCAGGCGCTCGCGTCGTACAGCGACCCGCCCTCGACGCCGAGCTCGAGCTCGGCGCGCCGGCGGCGGCCGGGGATCAGGCCCTCGGGCCGCAGGAGCATCATCATCACGATGATCAGGCCGAAGATGCCATACGTGTACTGGGGCACGTTGAAGTTCGTGCCCGCGGCGTTGTTGAGGTTGTTGCCGACCGCCTCGAGGCCCTGGAAGTTCAGATACGAGAGCACCGCGCCGCCCAACGCGACGCCCCACACGTTGCCCATCCCGCCCAGGATCACCATGCACAGGACCGCGATCGAGATGTTGAGCGAGAACGACACCGGGAACACGGAGCTCGTGTAGATGGCATAGAAGCACCCGGCGCCGCCGCCGAAGAACGCGCCGATCGCGTACGCCAGCGTCTTGGTGCGCATGAGCGGGATGCCCATCGCCGCCGCCGCGATCTCGTCCTCCCGGATGGCGATCCAGGCCCGGCCGAGGCGCGAGTCGCGGATGCGGATACAGCAGAACAGCGTCAGCACGACCAGGCCCAGGCCGGTCCAGTAGTAGTAACTCGTCGAGTTGAGGACGCTCAGGTAGGTCACCGGCAGGAAGCTGAACGTGCCGTGCACCGTCGTGCCGAAGCCGAGCGGGTCGATCGGCTGGAGGCCGTTCGGGCCGTTCGTGATGTTGTTGCCGAACCAGTTGTCGCCGTTGTTGACCGCCTGGGGGATGATCTCGCCGAACCCGAGCGTGACGATGGCCAGGTAGTCGCCCCGCAGCCGGAGCGTGGGCAGGCCGATGATCATGCCGAAGATCGCGGCGAACACCGCCCCCACCACCAGCAGCATCCACACGTTGACGTGGATCCCCGGGATGGTCGACGGAACGCCGACGGGCGCCAGCGAGACCGTGTGGGTGGCGAACTGCTGGGTGGCGAACCAGCCGGCGACGTAGGCACCGGCCGCGTAGAAGGCGACGTAGCCGAGGTCGAGCAGCCCGGCATAGCCGACCACGACGTTCAACCCCAGCGCCATAACGACGTACACCGTCATGATCACCATCGTCGCCACCGTCGGGACGAGCTGGGCCTGTGTCGTGTTGCTGCCGATCAGCGACGTCAGGTCGGAGTAATAGCTGGGATAGAAGGCGAGCAGCGCGAGCACGACCAGCGGCAGCACCAGCGCCCGCACGCGCGCCGGAACCCGCGACCACGCCTCACCGAGACCCAGCCGGTTCATCACGCCCGGTCCGCCGTCTGCTCGCCCAGCAGCCCCTGCGGCCGGAAGACGAGCACCAGGATCAGGATGCTGAAGATGATCGACTCCGTCCAGTCGGAGCCCGGGGTGTGCCACGAGAGCCCCTCGTTGAAGGCCTGGATCAGGCCGATCAGGAGCGCTCCCAGCGCGGCGCCGGTCAGGTTGCCGATGCCGCCGAGTACGGCCGCGGTGAACGCGAACAGGCCGAGCTGGAACCCGAGGTCGAAGCGGGTCGAGGTCTGGAACATGACGAACAGCAGCCCCGCCGCTCCGGCGAGCGCCCCGCCGAGCGCGAACGTGAAGGCGATGGTCCGGTCGACGTCGATGCCCATCATGCGGCTCGCGTCCATGTCCTGCGCGACCGCGCGCATCGCCTTGCCCTGCTTCGTCGTCTGTACGAGGTAGCTGAGGATGATCAGCACCGGGACCGTGATCAGGACCACGATCAGCGACGACGCCCGGTACGGGAATCCGCCGATGCGGAAGAGCACGTTGGTCGGGAAGATGTTGCCGCCCAGCGGACGCTCGGTGAATCCCCACACGATCGCGCCGGCGTTCTGCAGGATGAACGACATGCCGATCGCGGTGATCAGCGGCGCCAGCTTGGGGGCGTTTCGCAGCGGGCGGTATGCGACCCGCTCGATGGCGACGTTCAGCCCCCCGCAGAAGGCCATCGCCGCGATCAGGGTGACCAGGACGAGCGGGATGGTGACGTACCAGGCCTGGCTTCCGTCCAAGCCGAACCAGCCGCTGGCCACGGTGATGGTGACCATCGTGCCCCACATGAACACGTCGCCATGGGCGAAGTTGATCAGCTCGATGATTCCGTACACCAGCGTGTAGCCGAGCGCCACGAGGGCGTAGATCGAGCCGAGCGTGATCCCGAGCAGGAGCACGCTCACGAACTGTTTGGGGGCGTGGAGGAGGTTCCCCACGATCCAGACCAGCAGCAGGCCGAGCACGACCCACGTGAGGACGCGGTTGACCTGCTTCGAGAATCGGGGGAGCGCCGCCAGGATCGGGCGCCGTGCCGCTGTGGCCTGCGTTGTCACCGGCGGTGCTCCCCCGTCTCGGTCATCATGGTTAGTGGAAGACCTCCACCAGGCTGGACGGCGGCGTGAGCACCTTGTAGGTGACCAGCTTGCCGCCCTTCGCCTCATCGATCGTCATCGACCCCTGGTTGGTGTCACCGTTCTGGTCGATGCTGAACGTCCCCAGCACGCTGTTCGTCACCGTGACGCCGAACAGATGCGAGGCGATGCTGGCCCGCGTTCCGTCGGAGGCCTGGATCGCCTGGAGCAGCACCTGGGTGGCCGCCGCCGCGTACGGCGTGTACGGATCCAGGGCGTCCGGGTGGTACTGGCTGGTGAAGTCGGACACGAACGTCGCGCCGGCGCCCTTCAGCTGATCCGGCGGCACGCCCGCCACCGACGCGAACAGGCCCTCGGCGTTCTTCGCGCCGGCCTCGTCGATGGTGGACTGCGTCGTGAACCCGTCCGGCAGGAGCACCTTCACCTTGCTGTTGGAGCCGAGCACCGACACCTTGTCCTTGATCAGCTGGCCGCCGTTCTCGCAGACCAGGCCGCCGACCATGATGGCGTCGGGATGGGTGGCGCCGATCTGCTGCATCAGCGCCTGGTAGTTCGTACCGGTCTTCGTGTTGTACGCGGAGAAGCCGTTGATCTTGATCCCCAGCTTCTGTGCGGCGTCGCGGAAGTACGTGGCGACGCCCAGGCCGTACGCCTGCTTGTCGTCCAGGATGAACACGCTCTTCACGCCCAGCTGCTTGGCGGTCATCGCGAGCGCCGGCCCCTGGAAGTTGTCGGCCGCCACCACGCGGGCGTAGCTGCGTGTGCCGGTCGGGAAGTACTTGGTCGGCTCACCCGGTGTCTTCGTCTTCTGGGTGAGGCCCGGCCAGGTGTTGGCGGGGCTGACCATCGCCACGCTGCCGCCCGGGGCCCGGTTCAGCACCGGAGCCTCGACCTCGGCGCAGCCGGAGTTGAACGTTCCGACCACACCGATCACCGATGGGTCCTGCGCGTAGGCATTCGCGTTCGACGCGCAGAGCGTCGGATCCCACGTCCCCGCCTGTGCGGTGGAGTCGTCGCAGGCCTGGTACTGGATCGTCATCCCGTTGATGGTGTAGTTGTGCTGCTTGAGGATGAGCTCGATCGCCTGCACCATCTGCTTGGTCTGGTGCGACGACGCGCCCTGCATCGGGAAGTCCGAGACGATCTCGTACTTGCCGCTGCCGACGGGCTGCGCGCAGGTCGACGAGTTGACGGGAGTCGCTCCGCCGCCGCCGCCGCCGCCACCGCCTCCGCCGCTGCTGCTGCCACCACTCGAACCGCAGCCGGCGGCCACGGCAAGCGAGAGCGCGACGACCGCGACCATAAGGACGCGGCCCGGAACAATTCTCATGAAAACTCCTCCCACTGCGGACGACAGACCCTCCCCCACACCGAACCGGCGCGGGCGCGAGACGGTGTATTTACCATCACGAGCGGATGGGAGCAAGCGCGCCACCTTCGAAACCGCCCGGTGCCGTGAACCGTTGGCATCGCGGCGCAATGCTACTCCTCACGGCGGCTGCCGTCACGCTCGCCGGGTGCGGATCCGGCTCCGCGACCTCCGGATCCAGCTCCAGCCAGGCCTCGGGATGCTCCGCGACGTGGAAGCCGGGCTGGCAGCGGTGGACGGACAAGGTGCGGATGCCGGTCTGGTGCCCGGGCTGGATGCCGAGCCCGATCGACGCGATCATCCACGGCCAGTGGAACACCGCCGAGGTCGAGCACCACCAGTGGCAGCTCGGCTACGCGTGGCTCGAGCAGGGGCAGCTCATCCACGTGATCTTCGAGGGCTACCCGCCCAACACGTTCCCGCCGACGTGCGAGGGCAACGTGCCGTGCTTTGGCGGCGAGGAGGCGAAGGCGGCGCAGATCGGCGGCCATACGGTGCACTGGTACGACCACAACCACGCGTCCCACACCGGCCACGTCGCCGCGGTGTTCCAGTCGGACGGCAACACCTACGTCGTCAGCATCCACGTCGTGTCGCCGATCTCGACGAAGGCGATCGCCAAGCGCGACCTGACGCACATCATCACCTCGAGCTCCCTGCTGCGACCGCAGTAGGATCGGCGCATGCGCGTCTACTGGAACGAGGACGGACTCGCCCACGACACCGGCGCGGGGGTGTTCGACCAGGGGCCGTCGCCGCTGATCGCGGCGCCCGAGCTGCACCCGGAGAACGCCGAGCGGATCCGCAACATCCGCTCGCTCCTGGAGCGCGGCCCCATCGCTCCCCACCTGGAGTGGCACACCGGCCGCCACGCGACGGCCGCGGAGCTCGAGCTGGTGCACGACCCGGACTACGTGCGCGGCGTCGAGGCCGCCTGCGCCTCCGGGAACGGGATCCTGACCCAGTCGACGCCGGTCGTGCCCGCCTCATGGCCGGCGGCGCTCGGGTCGGCGGGCACGGCCCTGGCCGCGACGGAGGCGGTGCTCGGCGGCGCGGGCACGATCGCCTATGCGCTCACCCGCCCGCCCGGCCACCACGCCCAACCCGCCCAGGCGGACGGCTACTGCCTGTTCTCGAACGCGGCCCTCGCCGCCGAGCTGGCCCGCCGGCGCGGGGTCGAGCGCGTGGCCGTCGTCGACTGGGACGTCCACCACGGAAACGGCACCCAGGAGTGCTTCTGGCGCCGGCCGGACGTGGTCACGATCTCGCTGCACATGAACCACGGCTCCTGGGGGCCGCACCACCCGCAGACCGGCGCCCCGGACGAGCTCGGCGCCGGCGACGGCGTCGGCCGCAACGTGAATGTCGCGCTCCCGCTCGGCACCGGCGACGAGGGCTACCGGCGGGCGTGGGCGGGCGTCGTCGAGCCGGTGCTGGACGCGTTCGCGCCCGGTCTGCTCGTGGTCGCGTGCGGCCAGGACGCGAGCCAGTACGACCCGAATGGACGCATGTCGGTGACGATGGCGGGGTTCCGCGCGCTCGGCGCCGCGGCGCGCGGACTGGCCGACCGCCACTGCAACGGGCGGCTCGTGCTGGTGCAGGAGGGCGGCTACGGGCGCACGTACTCCGCGTTCTGCATGCATGCGACGCTCGAGGGCGTGCTCGGCACCGGGCCACTGCTCGACGACCCGCTCGCCTACCTGCCCGACGACCCCGATCGGGGGGACGCGGCGATCGCGGCGGCGCGCGCGGCGCTCTCGCCCTACTGGAGCGAGATCCCGGTATGACCGGCGACGAGCCGCGCTGGCTCGGGATCGAGCCCCGCCACATGGCCACGCTGCGGGCCGTCGCCCGCGCCGGCTCGTTCCGGGGCGCGGCCGCGGAGCTGGGCTACGTCCCCTCCGCCGTGAGCGCCCACGTGAACGCGCTCGAGGCGGCGGTGGGACGTGAGCTCGTGCTCCGCCGCCGGGGCGCCGGCATCGTGCTGACCGAGGCCGGCTCCGTGCTGCTCGACCACGCCGAGGCCGTCCTGGGGCGACTCCGCGCCGCCCAGGCCGACATGGCGGCGATCGGGGACGCGCACACCGCGCCGCTGCGGGTCGGCATCACGCAGAGCGTCGGCATCCGTGCGCTGCCCGACATCGTGCGCCGCTTCGGCCAGGCATGGCCGGACGTCCGCATCCAGCCGCGCGAGTCCGAGACCGACCTCGACCTCTACGGCGGCGTCGAGCAGGCCGAGCTCGACGTCACCTTCGTCGAGCTGCCGGCCCCGCCGGGGCCGTTCGAGACGCTGCCGCTGCTGGTCGACCCGTACGTGCTGATCGTGCGCAGCGACTCGCCGCTTGCCCACCGCCCGACCTGCCCGACGCTGGCCGAGATCGGTGCGCTCGAGCTGATCGGGCACACCCAGTGCCGCGGCCTGCGCCGCGTCGAGGACCAGATCCGGGCCGCGGGCGGCGAGCCGCACTTCGCATTCCGCTCGGACGTGAACGCGACCGTGCAGGCGCTCGTGGCCGCAGGGGTCGGCGTCGCCGTCATGCCCGGCCTCGGGTTCGATCCCGGCGACGGCCGCACCGTGGCATTCGACCTCTCCCGCGACGTGCCGCCGAGGACGCTCGCCCTCGCCTGGCACCGCGACCGGCACGTGACCGCGCCGATGCGTGCGTTCGTCGAGGCGTCCGAGGCCGTGTTCGGCGAGCTCGCCACGCGTTCGCCCGCCGAGCGGCGTCTGCGGGCCGTGCCCGAGGCGTAGCGGCCCCAGCGCCCTCTCCGACCCGCGGCCGGGGCCTGGCCCCGATTCGGGGCCAGGCCCCGGGCTGCTCGATCTCCAGCCGCGACGTGATCGCGCGCGGCGAACACCCTGGCCGGGGATTCGCGCTTGTCGGCGTCCGCCCCAGGCGCGAACATCCACACGGTTGGAGAGTCGCGCCGATGTGGGAGCCCGATCGCGGGCGGCTTGGGCGCCGCTTCGGGTGGCGGCGGCGCGGGCGCGCGCGCGGCCGGGCAGGGGTGCGCTCGTCGCGGTCGGGGTGGCGGTCGCCGCCGCCGCGCTGGGCGGCGTCGTCGGCGGCGCGACCATCGCCGCCGACCGCAGCCTGCGGGCGGCGCTCGAGCAGCTTCCGGTCGCCAAGCGCAGCTTCACCGCAACCTGGCTGGGCACCCTCCCGGCCGGCGGCTATGCGAAGGTCGACCGAGCGGCCACCGCCGCGCTCAGCCGGCTCGGCCCGGAGCCGCCGGCGCGCACGATCGCGTTTCCCGAGCTGAATCTGGGCGGCCGGCTGGTCGAGCTGGGGGCCGTCAACGACCCCGGTCGGTGGCTGCGGCTCGCGTCCGGGCGGCTCCCGCGCACGTGCACGCCGGCCCGCTGCGAGGTCGTCCAGGCCGGCGGTACGCGCATCGCCGCCGTCTCGGAGCCGGGCGTGCGGCTGGTCGTCGTCGGCCGGGCGGCCGGCCCGCTCCCGCTCACGCTCGCGCCGCTCACCCGTTCCAGCCACCAGGCCAGGGGCGGACCGCCCCCCGTCCTCATCGCCGGCGGGGTCTCCACGCTCTCCTCGCTGCCCGTCTTCTCGGCCCTCTACCGCAGCTACGGATGGACGACGCCGATCGATCCCGGCCGGCTGCACGACTGGCAGATCGGCGGCCTGCTCGACCGCGCGGCCGCCGCCGAGCGCAGCGTGCGCACGCTGGGGACGCCCTTCGGGCTGACCGGGCCGACGACCACCCTCCTGGCGCTGCAGCGCTCGGACGCGATCGCCGCCCGGCGGATGCAGCTCGTGGGCGGCGGCGCCGCGGCGCTCCTGCTCGGGTTCGTGCTCCTCGCCGCCGCCGGCCTGCGCCGCGACGCCGGCGGCGAGTGGGCGCGGCTCGAGCGCCACGGCGCCCGGCTGGGCCAGCTGTGGACGTTCGCGTGGGCCGAGGCGCTCTGGATCACGCTCGCCGGCGCCGTGCTCGGCGCCGCGGTGGCGGCGGCAGGCGTCGCGTACGCGGCCGACCGGGCCGGCGTGGCCGCCGGGGACGTGCTGCGCCACACCATCCTCTCGGGCGCCGGCATCACGGTGATGCTGCTCGCGTGGCTCGTCAGCGCAGCGGTGCTGGTCGCGGGCGAGCGCGCGTCCGGCGGCGACCTCCGCGTCGGGCCGGTGCGCGGCCTCGACCTCGTGGCGGTCGCCGCCGTCGGCGCGGTCGCGCTGGCCGCCGCGCGCGGGAGTGCGGGATCGACGTCGCTCGCAGCCGGGTCCGACCCGCTGCTCGCGCTCCTCCCGGGACTGGTGGCGGCCGCGGCCGCGATCGTCACCGCCCGGCTCGTCGGCCCGCTCCTGCAGGCCGCCGGCCGCGGGCTCCGGCACGGCCCCTCCGGGGTCCGGCTCGCGCTCGTGTCGCTGGGCCGCGAGGGCGGCCGGCCCGCGCTGACGGCCGCGTTTCTCGTCGCCGGGATCGGGCTGGGCGTGTTCGCGGTCGCCTACCGGGCCACCCTGGCGCAGGGCGAGCGCGACCAGGCGGCGTTCCGGGTGCCGCTCGACTACACGCTCACGGAGGGGGCGGCCCTCCGCCTGCCGCTCGACGTCGCGCCCCTCTCGCGCTACCGCGGGCTCGCGCCCGGAGCCGTTGCGGCGCCGGTGTTCCGCGCCGCCGCAACGGCTCCCGCACCCGGCCTGCCCGCGCAGGCGACCGTGCTCGGCGTCCCGCCGGACGCGCTCGCAAGCATCCACAACTGGCGGCCCGAATTCGCCTCCGTGCCGCAGGGGCGCCTGGCCGCGACGCTGCGCCCGCCGCAGCCGGCCGCCTTGCGGGGCGCCCGCCTGCCGCAGGGCGACGGCTCCGTGGCGGTCGACGTGACGACGCACGGACGGCCGGTCGCGCTCGTGCTCGCCGTCCGGACGCCCGCAGGCACGTTCGACGACGTCCCGCTCGGCAACAGCGTCCGCGGACGCACGACGTTGACCGCAACGCTCCCGGCCGGAGATCGCGGCGGCACGGTCGTCGGGCTGATCGTCACGCTGCGCTTCGCGGACGCGCAGTCGCTCGCGCACCAGGGCATCGAGGGCGGCCTCACGATCGTCGCCCGTGGCAGCCTGGGCCTCGGCCCGCTCCGGGCCGGCGGCCGCAGCGACACCCCGCCGACGGCGGTGACCGACTGGAGCGGCTGGGTCACCCGCGGCACCGCCCGCCCCGCGGCGGCGGGTGCGACGGGGTTCCGCTACGCCCTCGACGGCAGCACGAACGGCCTCTTCCGGCCCCGCCAGCCCACGGACGGCCGGCCGGTGCCGGTCATCGCCAGCCCGGGGATCGCCGGCCTGGCCGGCCCGGATCACCTGCTCGGCATGACGGTCGGCGGCGGCGACTCGCTGGTCGTGCGCATCGTCGGCACCGCGCGGCGCTTCCCGACGGCCGGGCGCTCCTTCGTGATCGCCGATGCGGGCGACGTCACCACCGCCCTGAACGCGAACGACCCCGGCGCCGGGACGCCGCTCGAACTGTGGCTCGGCGTTCCCCCGGACGAGCGGGCGCACGTCGCCGCCGAGCTGGGCCGGCCGCCGTTCGCGGCGCTCCAGGTCACGTCCCGCCAGGCGATCCAGTCGCGGCTGGCCGGCCAGCCGCTCGCGCGCGGCCTGCTCGACGTGCTGGCGATGTCCGCGGTGCTCGCCGTCGTGCTGGGCGGTGCGGCACTCGTGGTCGTCTGCGCCGCAGACCTGGGCGACGAGCGCGACCACCTGGTCGACCTCGAGGCGATGGGGATCGGCCCGGCGGCGCTGCGCCGGCACCTGCTCCTGCGCGCCGCCCTGCTCGTCATCGCCGGGATCGGCGGCGGGCTCCTGCTCGCAGCGGTGCTCGAGCGACTCGTGATCGACCTGGTCTCCCTGGGGGCGGGCACGGCGACGGCCTCGCCCCCGCTGCGCGGCGCACAGGACTGGGGCGTGGTCGGCGCCGGTCTGGCCACGTTCGCCGTCTGCGGGCTCGGGCTCGTGTGGGCGTTCGCGCGCACCGCGTTCCGGGGCGCCGTGCCCGGACGGATCGGAGGAGCATGAGCGCCGCCGCGGTCGTCGACGCCCGCGAGCTCTTCCGCATCCACCGCTCGAGCGAGGGCGAGGCGGCCGCGCTCCAGGGGCTGACGCTGCACGTCGACCGGGGCGAGGTGGTCGCCGTGCTCGGCCCGAGCGGCTCCGGCAAGAGCACGCTCCTGCGCATCCTGGCCGGCCTCGAGCGTCCGTCGGCCGGCAGCGCGCGCGTGCTCGGCCACGAGCTGGCCGATCTGCGGCCGCGGCGGGCGGCGGCCCTGCGCGCGCGCTTCCTCGGGATCGTCGACCAGCACTACCACCGCTCGCTCCCGCCCGAGCTTCGCTGCGCCGACATCGTCGGGCTCCAGCTGGCGATGCTCGGCGTGGACGCGTCGGCACGGCGGCGGCGCGCCGCCGAGCTGCTCGATCGGGTCGGCCTCGCCGACGCCGCCGACACGCCGCCGGGGCGGCTGTCGGGCGGCGAGCAGCAGCGGATCGCGATCTGCGCCGCGGTCGCCCACCGCCCGGCGCTCCTGCTCGCCGACGAGCCGGCGGGCGAGCTGGACGCCGCGAACGTCGCCGTCGCCTACGGCCTGATCGCCGACCTCGCCCGCGACGACGGCGCGACGGTGGTGCTCGTGAGCCACGATCCGGCCGCCACCGGCGTCGCCGACCGGACGCTGCACATCCGCGACGGGCGGCTCAGCGACGAGGCCTCGGGCGGCGGCGCAACGGCGATCGTCGTCGGCCGCGGCGGCTGGCTGCGCGTGCCGGAGGAGCTGCTCGCCGAGGCCGGCGTCGGCCGGCTGGCACGCGCCGAGCGCTCCGAGCACGGCATCCTGATCACACCCGCCGGCCCCGCCGCGGAGCCGCAACCCGAGATCCCGCCGGGGCGGTCGCCCGCGGAGCGGCGCGCAGACGCGGGCATCGCCGCGCAGCTGCACGGCGTCGGCATGCGCTACGGCGAGGGCAGGCGCGCCCGCCTCGTGCTGGACGGGTTCGACGCGGCGTTCGAGTCGGGGCGGATGACCGCGATCACGGGCCGGTCGGGATCGGGCAAGAGCACGCTGCTGCGGCTCCTGGCCGGGATGGAGCGGCCGACGGCGGGGCAGGTGATCGTGCTCGGCACGGACGTGACCGCCCTCGACCGCGGCCAGGCGGCCGCGTTCCGGCGCGGCCACGTCGGCGTCGTCGCCCAGGAGTCGGGCCTCGTCGACTACCTCTCCGCCGTCGAGAACGTGACCCTGGCGATGGCGGTGCGCGGCCGCGGCGACGGGCCGGAGGCCGACGAGACCGCCCGCACCTGGCTGGCCCGGTTCGGGCTCGAGCACCGCGCCGACCACCGGGTCGGCCGGCTCTCGGCGGGCGAGCGCCAGCGGGTCGCGATCGCGCGCGCGCTCGCCCCCGCGCCGGACCTGCTGCTCGTCGACGAGCCGACGTCCCGCCTCGACCAGGCCAACGCCGCCGTGGTCGGGCGGATGCTGGCGGACGCGGCCCAGCAGCACGGCGCGACGATCGTCTGCGCCACCCACGATCCGATGGTGACGGAGCAGGCAGACCGCGTCCTTCCGCTCGAACCGGGTTGACCGGTTTCGGCAGCGCCCGCATGCTGGAGGCGGGGTGGGAAGGACGCGTCTCGCATCGATCGCCGCGCTGGCGGCAACCTTGGTCGTCGTGCCCGGCGCGGCGGGCCCGGCGCTCGCCGCCGCCAACCTGCTGCCGTCCGGCGGCTTCGAGGCGGCCGGCGGGGGTACGCTGGCCGGCTGGAAGGGCGTCCGCGCCGACCTGACCCTGCGGCCCGACGGACGCGGCGGCGGGCATGCGGCCCGCGTCGCCCGGCGCCCCCGCGCGCGCACCTACTCGATCGTCGCCTCCCCGAACCCGGCCCGGACGGTCGCCGAGCGGCTCTACCGCGCGAGCGGCTACCTGCGCTCGGGCCGGCCCGGGCGCACGGTCTGCCTGAAGCTGATCGAGCTGAACTCCGCCGGCAGGGTGGTCGCGCAGGCGTCGGGGTGCCGCACGGCGACGTCCCGCTGGCGTGCGCTCCCCGTGGTGAGCTACCGCGCCCGGCGCAGCGGCGACGCGCTGTCGTTCCGGGTCGTGCAGACGACCGCGGCGGCGAAGGGCGACAGCTTCCAGGTGGACTCGCTCACGCTCACCGCGCCGGGCAGCGACGTCGCGCCGCCCACGACGCCGACGGCGTTCACCGCCGAGGCGGCGTCGAGCACGAAGGTGGTGCTCGGGTGGCATGCCTCGACCGACAACGAGGGGGTCGCGGGCTACACGGTCTACCGCAACGGCGGCCAGCTCGCGACGGTGGGCGCAACGGCGACGGCGTACACCGACACGAAGGCGGCAGCCGGCAAGACGTACACCTACGCCGTGGACGCGTTCGACGCCGCCGGCAACCGGTCGCCGCGCACGCAGGCGGTCTCGGTGACCATGCCGTCGCCCGGCGACCCGGTGATCGCCGCCGCGGGAGACATCGCCTGCGACCCGACCGCGAGCGGGTTCAACAACGGCAAGGGCACGAGCTCGTCCTGCCGGCAGATGGCGACGTCGGACATCATCGAGTCGGACCCGTCGATCGCCGCCGTGCTGACCCTCGGCGACGACCAGTACGGCTGCGGCGGATACTCCGCCTTCATGGCGTCCTACGACCCCAGCTGGGGGCGGTTCAAGTCGAAGACGCACCCCATCCCCGGCAACCACGAGTACCAGACGAGCGGCGGCTCGGACTGCTCCAAGGGCGCCGCCGGCTACTTCCAGTACTTCGGCGCCGCGGCCGGGAACGCTCAGGGCGACTACGCCTGGAACATCGGCTCGTGGCACATGATCGCGCTGAACGGCGAGTGTGGGAACGTGGGCGGGTGCGACGCCGGCTCGCCGCAGGGGACATTCCTCAAGGCCAACCTCGGCAGCAGCACGTGCACGCTCGCGTACTGGCACGAGCCGTACTACAACGGTTCCGCCGGCCACAGCTCGAAGTACGCCTACTTCTGGCAGACGCTCGAGGCCGCCGGCGCCGACATCGTCCTGAACGGGCACATCCACACGTACGCCCGCTTCGCCCCGCAGGACGCGAACGGGAACGTCGACACGGCCCACGGGATCCGCGAGTTCATCGTGGGCACCGGCGGCGAGGATCACGGCTCGCTGAACGGCTCCGTGAACGTCGAGGCGACCGCGAAGACCTTCGGGGTGCTCGAGCTCGCGCTGCACCCGGCGAGCTACGACTGGAAGCTCGTCTCGACGGGCGGGTCGGTGCTCGACTCGGGCAGCGCCCCGTGCCACTGAGGGCGGCGGCGCCCGTGCGCCGGAGCCGGCCGGGCCGCTCCTAGTCCCGCCGGCCGGTCATGGCCAGGCGCAGGCCGAGGCCGATCAGGACCAGCCCGCCCGCGCCGGTCAGCCCCTCCAGCCGCCGCCGCGAGCCCGACAGCCATGCCCGCGCCGAGCCTGCGGCGATCGCCCACGCGCTGTCGGAGACGACCCCGATCGCCATGAAGATCGCCCCCAGGACGAGCAGCTGCAGCGGCACGTGCCCGCGGGACGGATCCGTGAACCCGGGCAGGACGGCGGTGAAGATGATCGCCGCCTTGGGGTTGGTGAGTCCGACAACGAACCCCTCGCGCACGATCGTGCGCGTGCCCTTGGGCGCCTCCGTCGCGTCGCGCAGGCCGGCCAGCCTGCGGCGGGCACGGAGCATGCGGACGCCGAGCAGGACGAGGTAGAGCGCCCCCACCAGCTTCACCGCCGTGAAGACCGCGTCCGAGCTCTCGACAACGGCCCCCAGCCCGACGGCGACCAGGAGCAGGACGACCAGCACGCCGGCGGTGTTGCCGGCCACGGAGGCGAGCGCCGCCCGCCGCCCCAGCGCCACCCCGCGGCTGACGACGAAGAGCACGCTCGGGCCGGGCACCGCGATCAGCACGAAGGCCGTCAGCGCAAACTCGAGCAGGTGCGTGGTGGGCGGCACGGAGGCTCGACTCTACCTGGGCCGCGGGCCGGTCGGGCAGGCCGATTCCGGGTCAGCCCGACAGGTTACGCGCAGAGCATGGAAAGCCGCGTAGGGCGCGCTACTCCAATCGGGGCGCGAACGGCCGAGATCTAACAGTCTCCTTACTCGGCTGTTTCCCGAGGCTGCCGATTGACCCCTCGCCCGAGTTTCCAGCAGTTGCCCGAGGAGGGGTTGCACCATGGGGGGAGAGTCCTCGATCACCACCACCGCCGCGTCGTTCGACGACGCGATCGCGACGCGGACGGCCAGGATCGGCATCGTCGGTCTCGGCTACGCCGGGCTGCCCCTTGCCGCCGGGTTCGCGCGGGCGGGGTTCGACGTCCTCGGGATCGACCTCGACCCCGACCGCGTCGGCAACGTGAACGCCGACCGCTCGTACCTGACCGACTTCGGCGACGGCGATCTGGCCACGCTGGAGGGCTCGGTCTCCGCCGCGACCGACTACGGCCGCGCCGGCGAGGCCACCGCGTTCACCATCTGCGTCCCCACGCCGCTCTCGAAGACGCGCACGCCCGACCTCTCCTACGTGGTCGCGGCGATCGAGGCCGTCGCCGAGCGGCTCGTGCCCGGCCAGCTGGTGGTGCTGCAGTCGACGACGGTGCCCGGCACCACCGACGACATCGTCGTCCCCACGCTGGAGCGCGCGACCGGCGGCTCCGTCGGCCACGACTTCTTCGTCGGCTACGCCCCGGAGCGGGTCGACCCGGCCAACAAGCGCGGCTGGAACCTGCGCACGACGCCGAAGCTCGTCGCCGGCGTCACCCCCGAGTGCGCCCGCCGCACGGCGCTCATGTTCCGCCAGGTGTGCGACACCGTCATCACCTGCCCGTCGACGCGGGTGGCGGAACTCGCCAAGCTCTACGAGAACACGTTCCGGCAGGTGAACATCGCCCTCGCCAACGAGCTCGCGCTCATGTGCCAGCGGCTGGGCGTGTCGGCCTGGGACGTGATCGAGGCGGCCTCCAGCAAGCCGTTCGGGTTCATGCCGCACTTCCCCGGCCCCGGCCTCGGCGGCGACTGCATCCCGGTCGTGCCGCACTTCCTCTCCTACCGCATGCGCGAGCACGGCTACGACGCGCGCATGATCGAGGCCGCCCACGAGATCAACACCGCCATGCCCGGCGTCGTCGCCGACCTGGTCGCAAAGGCGCTCAACGATCGCGGCCAGGCGGTGCGCGGCGCCCGCATCCTGCTGTGCGGCGTGGCGTACAAGCCCAACGTCTCCGACCTGCGCGAGTCGCCCGCCCTGGTCGTCTTCGAGGAGCTCCGCCGCCGCGGCGCCGACCTCTTCTACGCCGACCCGCGCGTGTCCAGCGTGACGGTCGGCGACTACGTCTACCGCGCCGTGCCGTGGACGGTGGCGAGCGTCCTCTCCGCCGACGTCGTCGTCACGCTCACGCCGCACGACGAGTTCCTGGAGGCGCCCTACTGGAACGCCGCCCGGACGGTCGTCGACACCCGCAACGTGGTCGCCGCGCGCGAGGGCGTGTACCGGCTGTGAGCGTCCAGGCACCCAGACGGCGCACCTCCCTGGGGGCGCGGCTGTTCCAGGCCGGCGTCGTCGCCGCCGGCGTGGCGGTCGCCTACGAGAGCGTGCGCCGGCAGGCGCTGGAGTCCGAGCTCCGCGTGGCGCAGGCGCCCATGCCTGTCGCGGAGCCGACGCCGGCCGCGCCGCCGGAGCCCGTCCGGGCTGCGGCGGCGCCGGCCCCGGCGCAGCCACTCCGGGCGCCGCTTCGCGCCGTGCCCGACCTGCCGCCGCCTGAGGCCGCCCCACCCGCGCCCGCGCCGGCGGACGCGATCGTCTTCGAGCCGATCGACGAGAGCCGCGCCGGCCTGCCGGACGGCCTGCGCGACTCGATCGCGGCCCGGATGGCGATCCGGGTGATCCAGCTCGTCTGCCTCGTCTACAGCGCGGTGCTGCTCTACATCGTCTGGATGGCGAAGGACGTCACCATCGCCTCGATCGCACGCGATCCCGTGTTCGGCGGCTACTCCGCGCTCGTCACCGCCTACGTCCTCACCCGCTTCGCCATCGCCCCGCTGTACCGGCCGACGCCCGACACCGGCCACCGGCCGTCGGTCTCGATCGTCATCCCCGCGTTCAACGAGGAGGGCTGCATCGAGGCCACGATCGACGCCTGCTTCTCGGCCGACTACCCCTCCGAGCAGCTCGAGGTCGTCGTCGTCGACGACGGCTCGAGCGACGCGACCTGGGAGCGGATGCTGGCGGCCCGCGACCGCCATCCGTCGCTGCAGTGCGTCCAGTTCTCGCAGAACCGCGGCAAGCGCGCCGCGATGGCCGAGGGCATCCGCCGCTCGCACGGCGACGTCTGCGTGTTCATCGACTCCGACTCGGTGATCGAGCCGGACGGCCTGGCCTACATCGTCGCCGACTTCCGCGACGAGAAGGTCGGCGCGGTCGTCGGCACCGCCGACGTCATGAACAAGGCGCAGAACGGCATGACCAAGATGCAGCAGGTGCGGTACTTCGTCGCCTTCCGGGTCGTCAAGGGCTCGGAGTCGGTGTTCGGTGCCGTGACCTGCGCCTCCGGCTGCTTCTCGGCGTACCGGCGCTCGGCGCTGCTCGCCATCCTGCCGAGGTGGGAGAACCAGCGCTTCCTGGGCCGGCCCGCCACGTACGGTGACGACCGCGCGCTCACGAACTACATCCTGCGCGAGCACAAGGTGACCTACCAGTCGCAGGCCCGCAGCCACACGCTCGCCCCCGAGACGCTGAAGGGCTTCCTGATCCAGCAGATCCGGTGGCGCAAGAGCTGGCTGCGCGAGTCGCTGCACGTCGTGCGGTTCATGTGGCGCAAGCACCCCGTGGCGGCGCTCCTGACCTACCTGGGCGTGCTGTTCCCGTGGGTGGCGCCGATCGTCGCGTTCCGCTCGCTCTACTGGCACAGCATCATGGTCGGCAGCCCATGGTTCTACCTCATGGGCGCGTACGTGATGGCGCTGCTCTACTCGCTCTACTACGCGGTCTCGCGCAAGAGCCCGCTCTGGCACCACGGCATCACGTTCATCGTCATCTACATGGCGTTCCTGGTCTGGCTGACCTATTACGCGCTGCTGACCCTGCGCAACACGGGCTGGGGCACGCGCGCCTCGACCCACAGCCGCGGGGAGTTCGCGGTCACCGTCGTCGGCCCGGACGCGTCCGCCGCGATCCTCGAGGCGGCCTGACCGTGCTGCGCCGACCCCCAATGAGCGCCCGCCGCCGCTGGCTGCTGCAGAGCATCATCGGCCTGATCACGCTGCCGCTCTCGGCCGTCCCGATCTGGATCTACGGGACGCACACGGCCGTCGGCGAGCTCCTGGCGATGCGGATCCGGTACGAGTTCATGCCGCCGTCCACGCCGCGCCTCGACGCCGGCAGCGCCACCGTCGCCCGCCGCGACCAGGCCCGCTCCTACGTCGGCATCCCCGTCCTCTTCTACAGCATCGGCCGGCCGACCGAGTCGTTCGACGGCCGCTACATGGTGAACCGGACGCACTTCGCCGAGCAGATGGAGGCGCTGCGCGCCGCCGGATACTCGCCGATCCGCGTCGAGCAGCTGGCCCAGTACGTGCGCAGCGGCAGCCGCGCCGGCCTGCCCCGCAAGCCGGTCCTGATCACGTTCGACGACGCCACCACCGAGACGATGCTCCAGGCCGACCCGATCCTGGCGGCGACGGGGATGCGCGCCGTGATGTTCGTCACCACGAGCCGCGCGTCGTCGGGCAGCCTCTTCTCCGAGCAGTGGGGCAGCCTGTCGGGCTACGCCGGCAACGGCCGCTGGCAGCTCGAGAACCGGACGGATACGCTCGGCCAGGTGGTGCGCCGCGGCGGACGGCTCGAGACCAGGCTCGTCGACGCCCACCCCGACGAGTCGATTCCCGCCTTCGGCGCCCGCGTCGCCGGCGACCTCGGCTCGGCCGAGTCGCAGATCGACGATCACGGGGCCGGCCACCCGATCGCCTTCGCCTATCCCTACGGGAACTGGGGCCGGGATGCCCGGCCGGGCGTCGCCGCCGAGCTGCGCAGCGTGGTCGGACAGCGGTTCAGCGTCGCGTTCGACCAGGACCGCCAGTCCGGCTGGCGCCCCGCCCTGCCCGGCGACGACCGGTTGCACGTGCACCGGCTCGAGGTGATGGACTGGACCGGCGCGCAGCTGATCCGGCGCCTCCGCGCCGGCGCCGCCCTCGGCCGCACCGTCTACGCCGAGCGCGGGCTCGACCACACCTACAGCCCGCTGCGGATCGTCCGCGCCGCCAAGGCGTACCGCTGCGCAGGCGCCCCGGGGGCCGTCCTGCCCGCCCAGGTGACCGTTCCGCACCTGGTGGCGCTCTCGTTCGACGACGGCCCCTCCGCGTACACGCCCCAGATCCTGCACCTGCTCGAGCACGGGCACGCGCACGCGACCTTCTTCGTCTCCCAGAGCCAGCTCGCCGGCCGCACCCGGATCCTGCTGCGGATGCTCGCCGACCACGACGAGATCGGGCTCGGCGCCACGTCCGCCGCCGGCCCGCCGGTCACCGCTGCGGCGGCGACCGAGACCGAGCTGACCGCCGCCGCGCGCTCGATCCAGACCACGGTGCCCGTCTCGCCGTGTCTCGTGCGCCCGTTGCAGCGGTCGGACACCGCCGCCCTCGCACGCGTCGCCGCACGGCTGGGCGAGCGGGTGGCGCTCTGGTCGGTCGATCCGCGCGACTTCTCCACCACCGACCCGGCTCTGATCGCCAGGCGCGTCCTGCGCGACGTGCGGCCCGGGTCGATCATCACCCTGCACGACGGCGGCTCCGACCGCTGGGCGACGGTGCAGGCCCTCCCGGCCATCCTGGCCGGCCTCGCCCGGCGGCACATCGCGGTGACGACCGTCACCGGCCTCTACCACCGTGCGCTCTCGCCGTCCGCGGCGACGACGCACCGCCAGTAAGGAGCACGTCGATCTATGTGCGGAATCGTCGGATACATCGGACACCGGAACGTCGAGGGCGTCCTCGTCGAGGGCCTCGGACGGCTGGAGTACCGCGGCTATGACTCGGCCGGGATCGCGCTTCACACCGGTGACGAGGTGCGCATGCACCGCGCCGTCGGCAACCTGGCCAGCCTGCGCCGGACGATGCAGGAGGCGAGCTGCGGGGTCGCCGCAACCGCCACCGCCGACGCCTCAGCGGGCATCGGCCACACCCGCTGGGCGACCCACGGCGGGGTCACGGAGCGAAACGCGCATCCCCACACCGACTGCGACGACCGCGTCCACGTGGTCCTGAACGGGATCGTCGAGAACCACCGGGAGCTGCGGGAGCGGCTCGAGGCGGACGGCTGCGCGTTCACGTCCGAGACCGACGCCGAGCCGATCGCCCACCTCGTCGAGCGCCGCCTGGAGGCCGGGGACGACCTGCTCGAGGCGGTGCGGACGACCGTCGCCGAACTCGCGGGTCACTTCGCCATCGTCGTCCTCGACCGCGAGCAGCCCCACACCCTGATCGCGGCCCGCAAGGAGTGTCCGCTCGTCGTCGGCCTCGCCGAGGGCGAGACCTTCGTCGCGTCGGCGGCGGCCGCCTTCCGGGCGTTCACCGACCGCACCATCGTGCTCGCCGACGGGCAGATCGCCCGACTCACCCCGCGCGGCGCGAGCCTGTTCGACGCCGCCACCGGCGAGCCGCAGCACGCCATCGTCCAGCGCATCATGTGGCTGGCCGACGATGTCGACAAGGGCCGCTACGAGACGTTCATGCGCAAGGAGATCGACGACCAGCCGGCCGCCTTCTCGGCGACCGTGCGAGGGCACACCGACGACCGCGGCGAGTACACCCTCGGCGACGCCGAGCGCGTCCTCGCGGGCGCCCGCCGGATCGTCATCGTCGCCTGCGGCACGTCCTACCACGCGGGCCTGCTCGGCAAGCACATGCTGCACTCGTGGGCGCGCGTGCCGGCCGCCGTCGAGATCGCCTCGGAGTGGCGCTACGCCGATCCGGCGCTCGAGCACGGCGACGTCGTGCTCGCGATCAGCCAGTCCGGCGAGACGCGCGACACCCTGGCGGCGCTGCGGCTGGCGGCCGAGCGGGGGGTGCCGACGGTCGCCCTGACGAACGTCGAGGGCTCGCAGATCTGCGACCTCGCCGACCGCGTGCTGCTCACCCAGGCCGGCCCCGAGATCGGCGTCGCGGCGACGAAGACGTTCACCACCCAGGCCGGCCTGCTCGCGGTTCTGGCGCTGCGGCTGGCCGCGATCCGGGAGACGCTCGACCGGCGGACGCTGCGCGGGCTGGCCTCGCAGCTCGCCAGCGTGCCCCTGTTCATGGCCGAGACGATCGCCCGCTCCGAGCCCGCCGCCGCCCGCCTGGGAGCGCGCTGGGCGGATGCCGGCTTCTTCTTCTATATTGCGCGTAATCTGGGCCTGCCGGTCGCCCTGGAAGGGGCGCTGAAGATGAAGGAGATCAGCTACGTGCCCTCCGACGCGTACGCTGCCGGCGAGATGAAGCACGGGCCGATCGCCCTGCTCTCTCCCGACACGCCGACGATCGCCGTCGGGGTCGGCACGCCCGTCGTCGACAAGCTGGCGTCGAACGTCGCCGAGGTGAAGACCCGCGGCTCGCACGTGCTCGCGATCGCCGCCGAGGACGACCTGCGCCTGATCGAGTACGCCGACGAGACGATCTACGTGCCGACGCTCGACTGGCGGCTGCAGCCCCTGCTCGCCGTCGTGCCGCTCCAGCTGCTCGCCCTGGCCACCGCGGAGGAGCGCGGCCTGAACGTCGACCAGCCGCGCAACCTGGCGAAGACGGTGACGGTCGAGTGACGATTCCCGCCCGACTCCTCCTCGGTACGCTGGCGGCTGCGGCCGGCCTGCTTCTGGCCGGGTTCGGGGGCGTGGCGCACGCCTCGTCGTGCAGCACGCACACGCCCCGGCACCTCTCCTGGAGCCGGACGCCCGGCGCCGCCGCGGGGACGCTGAGCTGGAAGGCGCCGGTGACCCTCCCGCTCGAGGTCGGCTACCGCGTGTACCGCTCGGGGGCGCTGATCGGCGTCGCCCACCACCGTCACGCCGCGATCCGCGTCACCCCGCGGCAGACCTACACGTTCGCCGTCCGGATGGAGAACCTCGTCACCGGGCACATCTCGGTGTGCACCGCGAAGCTCGTCCGCACCATCCTCTACTACCGGCCCGGCCGCGCACGCGGCCTCGTGGCGACGCACGTGGCCTCGACCTCCGTGCACCTCTCATGGCACGCGTCCAGGCCGGGCGACGGGCATCTGGCCGGGTACCGCGTGTACCGCAACGGCGAGGTCGTCGGCCAGATCGAGGCCACCCATCTCGTCGTGCGAAACCTCTACTCGGACACGCCGTACAGCTTCGTCGTGCGCGCCGTCGACGCCAACGGCGTCCAGAGCCGCGCCTCCCGGACGGTGCGCGTGACGACGACCGGGCCGGCGCAGACGACCGGCAACGCGACGGCGTTCGTGCTCGAATCCGACGGCGCCAGCTTCGCCGACCTCCAGCGGCACTACATGAAGGTCGGGACGATCTTCCCGACGTACTTCAACTGCACGCCGTCGGGCGGGCTGATGGGCGCCGACGACCCGCTCGTGACCGGCTGGGCGCTCGCACGCGGGATCAGGGTCGAGCCCCGCTTCAACTGCCAGAACATGGCGGCGCTCAAGGCGATCCTGACGAACCACACCATCCAGCAGCGCCTGATCGTCCAGCTCGTCGCGCTCGCGGTCGCCCACGGCTACGGGGGCATCAACATCGACTTCGAGTCGAACGATGCGTCCCAGTACCGCAACCAGCTGTCGGCGTTCGCCGCCAGCCTCGCGTCGTCGCTGCACGCGGAGGGCAAGAAGCTCTCGATCGAGGCCTCCGCGGCCTACTACAACCAGCTCACCGGCCGGGCCGGCTTCTACGACTACCGCGCCCTGTCCGCCGCCGCCGACCAGGTGGTCGTGATGGCCTGGGGCAAGTCGTGGGCGACGAGCGGTCCGGGCGGGCTCGATCCGATGCCGTGGTTCACGAGCGTCCTCAACTACACCGCCACGATGCCCGTGCCGTCGAAGTTCACGATCACGATGACCATGTACGGCATCGACTGGCCGGCGGGGGGCGGCGCGACCCACCCCGGCACGCCGCTCGAGTGGCGCGACGTCCGGGCGGTCAGGGCCAAGTACTCGGCGACGCCGGTCTGGGACACGACCGACGACGATCCCCACTTCGCCTACACCGACGCCTCCGGCGTGCACCACGACGTGTGGTACTCCAACGCGCGCACGATCGCCGACCGGATCGCGATCGCGCGCAAGCTGGGGATGAGGATCGGGTTCTGGCGGCTGGGCCGGGAGGACGCGAACATCTGGACCGACGCGGGCATCCGCTGATCGCCGCCGCAGTCGCTCCGGTACGGTGCCGGGGATGGCGCGGATCCTGCTGATCTCGGGCAGCACGCGGGGCGGCTCGACCAACACGGCCCTGCTGCGCACGGCGGCCGTCGTGGCGCCTGCCGGCGTCGACGCCGTGCTCTACGACGGCATGACGTCGCTGCCGCACTTCAACCCGGACGCCGACGCCGATCCGCTGCCCGGCCCGGTGGCCCGCCTGCGGGAGCAGATCGCGGCGGCGGACGCCGTGCTGCTGTGCACGCCGGAGTACGCCGGCGCGATGCCGGGATCGTTCAAGAATCTGCTCGACTGGACGGTCGGCGGGATCGAGATGTACCGCAAGCCCGTCGCGTGGGTGCGCGCCTCGCCCGCGCCGGAGCGGGGCCGGCACGCGCACGAGTCGCTTGCGACCGTGCTCGGCTACCTGCATGCCGACGTCGTCGCCGACGCGTGCGTCCACATCGGCGTCGCCCGCGAGATGGTCGGGGAGGACGGGACGGTCGCCGACGCCGAGGTGCGGCGGCAGGTCGCGGCCGTCCTCGCGACCCTCGCGCGGCACGTCACGCAGGCCGCGGCGGCCCCCTGAAGGCGGACGCCCGGACCGGGACGGACGTACCCAACCGACGGTATGATTCGCCACCCCGAGCGTGGACGGGCGGCGACTCCGGGGAACGTGCCCATGGTGAATCGGCGTCTGGTCAGGTGGTGACGGTGGTCGAGCAGCGTGCGCCCCGCCTCCGCGTGGCGGGATGAGGCCACCGTCCCCGGAGGCGTTCAGCTTCGAGCCGCTGTTCCTGGTGCTGGCGGTGCTCGCGGCGGTCGCGTACGCACGCGCGCTGCGGAGGGGCGGTCGCGGGGGCGCCCGACCCGCCGTCTTCGGGCTCGGCCTGGTGCTCGTCGCGGCGTCGCTCAACTCCCCCCTCGAGACCGTCGCCACGCGGTCGCTGCTCTCCGCCCACCTGCTCCAGAACGCGGTCATCGCCGACTGGGCGCCGCCGCTGCTCGTGCTCGGCCTGTCTCCGGTGATGCGCGCATCGGTCGCGCGCGCCCTCGGCCGGCCGTTCGAGGTCGCCTGCGCGCTTCCCGTCGCGCTGACCGTCTGGCTGGCGGCGTGGTACCTCATCCACCTGCCGCTCGTGTTCGACGCCGCCCTCCGCCACCCCGTCTGGCTGAACGCGGAGCACGCCGTGCTGATCGCGGCCGGGCTCGTCTTCTGGTGGCCGGCATTCGCCGATGCGCCCCGCCGCCACACCACCCCGGCCCGGCTCGCCTACCTCCTGGCCGGGTCGCTGCTGGCGGGGCCGCTCGGGTTCGTGTTCCTCTTCGTCACGCATCCGCTGTACGGCTTCTACGTCCACCGTCCGCGCCTGTGGGGCGTCTCGCCCCTGTGGGACCAGCACCTCGGCGGCATCGTCATGAACGGCGAGCAGTCCGTCGTGTTCCTCGCGGCGATCGCCTACTTCTTCGTCCGCTGGCTGGGCGAGGAGGCCGCGGCGGACGCGGTGCCGCGCCTCCCCTCAAGGACTGAGGCATAAAAACCGACTAGTCGGTTATGATGCTCGCGATGCCCCGGATCTCGGAACAGGACAAGGTGGTGCGCAGGCAGCGCCTCGTGGACGCCGCATGGCGGCGGTTGGCGACGAACGGCTACCACGAGACCACCGTCGACGACGTGTGCGACGAGGCGGGCATGAGCAAGGGCGCCTTCTACGGCTACTTCTCGACGAAGCAGGACCTGTTCCTGGCGCTGATGGACGAGGAGACCGACGCGCTCAACCGGGTGGCGGCCGACCTCGCCGAGCGCCCGCTGTCGGGCGCGGAGCGCGTCCGCCGGTTCACCCAGGCGATGCTGCGCGTCGGCGACGACCCCGGCCGGGTGCAGCTGCGCGCCGACCTGTGGTCGGCGCTCTCGGGCGATCCTGCCGTGCGCGACCGCTTCGCCCAGGCGGTGGAGGACCGGCGGCGCGTCCTCCGGGAGTGGATCACGCGCAGCATCCGCGCCGGCGACCTCGGCATCGACGAGATGCGGGCCAACGCGCTCGCCTCGATCCTGATCGCGCTCGCCGACGGGCTCATGCTCCATCGGGCCGTCGATCCCGAGGGATTCCAGTGGTCCAACATCCGGGCGGCGATGGACGCCCTGATCGCCGGCATCGACTCTTCAGAAGCGGCGTGAACCTCACCGGGCCCGCGACCTTCCCCCGCACGATCCGGCTCGCCCCAGGGCGCGCCCGCCGCCTGCACGCGTGGCTGCACGGGTCGTCCGGCGGACTCATGTCGCTCGGGATCGTCATCGGCGTCGGCGCCGGGCTGGGGGCGGTCGTCTTCCGCGAGCTCATCATCGGGTTCACCCGCTTCTTCACCGGCTACTCGGACTACAGCGGGGTCGGCCGCGTCGCCAATCCCCACCTCCCCTCCCTGGGCCCGTGGTTCCTCATCGGCGTGCCCGTACTCGGCGGGCTGATCTACGGCCCGCTGATCGCGCGGTTCGCCCGTGAAGCGCGCGGCCACGGCGTCCCCGAGGTGATGCTCGCCGTCGCCACCACGGGCGGCCGCATCCGCCCGCGGGTGGCCGCGATCAAGGCGCTCGCCTCCGCCGTCTGCATCGGTTCCGGTGGCTCCGTGGGGCGCGAGGGGCCGATCGTCCAGATCGGCTCGGCGCTCGGATCGACCCTCGGCCAGCTGCTGCGCATCCCCGAGTCACGGCTGCGGCTGCTCGTCGCCTGCGGCGCCGCGGGCGGGATCTCGGCCACGTTCAACGCCCCCATCGCCGGCGTCTTCTTCGCGCTCGAGCTGATCCTGCGCGACTTCGAGATCGAGTCGTTCGGCGTCGTCGTGCTCGCGTCCGTCACCGCCAACGTGATCGGCCGCGCCGCGTTCGGCGCGCAGCCGTTCCTGGTGCTGCCCGCATTCCATCAGCCCGCGCCGGTCGGCTATGTCTTCTACGCGGGTCTGGGAATCGCGGCGGCGCTCGTGGGCACGGCCTTCATCCGCGTCCTGTACGGAGTCGAGGACCTCGCCGACCGCCTGTGGCACGGGCCGGAGTGGCTGCGGCCGGCCGCCGGCGGGCTCCTCCTGGGAGGGCTCCTGGTCGCGCTCCCCGAGCTCTACGGCGTCGGCTACCCCGTGCTCCAGAGCGCGGTGGGAGGGCACTACACGGTCTGGCTCATACTCGCACTGCTCGCCGGCAAGCTGGCGGCCACCAGCCTGACCATCGCGATCGGCGGGTCCGGCGGCGTCTTCGCGCCGTCCCTGTTCCTGGGGGCGATGCTGGGCACGGCGTACGGGACGGGCGTCCAGCATGTGCTGCCGCACCTCGCCGTCCAGCCGGGCGCGTACGGGCTGGTCGGGATGGGGGCCGTATTCGCCGCGGCGGGCCGGGCGCCGATCACCTCGCTCATCATCGTGTTCGAGCTCACGGGCGACTACCGCATCATCGCGCCGCTGATGGTGGCGATCGTGATCGCGACCGCGATCGCGACGCTCCTCGGCCAGGAGTCGATCTACACCCGCAAGCTCGTCCGGCGCGGGATCGAGCTGCGCCGCTCGCAGCCCACGATCCTCTCCCAGCTGACGGTGCGGCAGGCGATGCGCGCCGTGCCCCCACCGCTCGCGTCCGCCGACACACTGCCGCAGATCGTGCGCCGGTTCGCCGAGGGAATCGACGAGGCCCTCCCGGTCGTCGCGGCCGACGGAACCTACGCCGGCATCGTCACCACGCGGGCGCTGGACACCGCTGCCCAGGCGGACGACGACGCCACGGCGGGGGACCTCGCGGTGATCACGCCGACCGTGCAGCCCGGCGAGCGGCTGGAAGCCGCGCTGGAACGGCTGCTGCGCTCCGACACGGGCGGGCTTCCGGTGACGGACGCAGACGGGCAGGTCACCGGCTGGCTGGCACACCGCGACATCCTGGCGGCGTACCACCGCCACATCCACCCCAACGGCACGAACGCGGCAGCGCGGCGCCGCACCGGCCGGCCGGCCGACGGGACGCCGGCCCCCGCCGCGGCCAGGACGGCCGGCACGCGCATCGAGCGCTGATGCCCGGGCGCCCGTGAGCGAGCAGCCTGCGTACGCCGTCCATCCGATCGGCGTCGTCCGCTCGTCGCTGCGCACGTCGGACGACGCCCCCAACCAGGCGTCCGCGGGCGCACCCGAGGCCGTGCTCGAGATCGATCCTGGCCTCGTGGACGCGCTGCACCGCGTCCAGCCCGGCGACGAGCTGATCGTGCTGACCTGGCTGCACCTCGCCGACCGCAGCGTCCTCCAGACCCACCCCACCGGCGATCCAGCCATCCCGCTGACCGGCGTCTTCCGCACCCGATCGCCCGACCGGCCCAACCCGATCGGCGTCCACCGCGTCACCGTCACCGCCCTCGCCGGCCCGACGACGCTGCGGGTCGACGCGCTGGAGGCGATCGACGGGACGCCGATCGTCGACCTCAAGATCGCCATGCGCGCGTCGCCGGAGGCGTGAGCCGGGGGCTTCCTACGACACGGACGCCTCGCTGAACAGGTAGTCCGTCGTTCCCGTCCCCGGCTGCATGCAACTGGCGGTGCCGCTGCGGATCCCGATCTCGCACGAGCCCTTCGGCTTGAGCGTGCAGTGGATCGACGCACGGCCCGCGCCCTCCCAGCGACACACGCCGGCGGTGAGGCCGAGGGCCTCGAGGAACGGCTGCGCAGCGGCGGCGGCCGACCGGGAGACGTTCTGCGCCCCGGCCGGGAGCGGCGGTGAGGCGGGGCCCGAGCGCCCGATGACCCCGAGCGCCGCCGGGGCTCCGATCAGCACGGCCGTGACCAGGACGACTTCGGTGGTTCGTCGCATCCGAGGGCGAGTGTACGCCCGCCGTGCGCGGCCGCCTGGCGCGGCGGAGCGGGAGGAGCCAGCGAACTGCGCGTTAGCCTGCCGACACGCCACGCGAAGGAGGTTCGATGGGGAGCTACCTCGTCAAGCCGCTCAATGCGGACACATGGGACGCGTTCGCGCGACTCGCCGAACGGCACAATGGTGTGTTCGGCGGCTGTTGGTGCACCTGGTTCCACACCTTCCACGCCGAGAAGACGTTCTCGGCGGAGGGCAACCACGAGCTCAAGCAGCGGCTGGTGAGGGAGGATCGGGCACACGCCGCCCTTGTCTTCGACGGCGACGAGGCGGTTGCGTGGGCGCAGTTCGGCCCTCCCGATGAGCTGCCGAACATCCATCATCGCAAGGAGTACGAGGCGACGCTCGACACGCTGGCGGATTACCGGATCACCTGCATCTTCGTGGACAGGAAGTACCGTCGGAAGGGTGTGACGGCGATCGCGCTTGAGGGTGCGATCCACCTGATCGCGCAGGGTGGCGGCGGGGTGGTCGAGGGCTACCCCCACGACACCACCGATGGCAGGAAGGTGTCCGTCCTCTACAACGCGACGCGGTCGCTGTACGAGGCAGCCGGCTTCGAGTACATCCGCCCCAAGGGCACGAGGAACTGTGTGATGCGCAGGGTCGTGCCCTGAGATCTGCCCCGGGGGGACTACCGCGAACCGCTCTCGCTCCACGGGAGGCGTGACCAGTACGGCGGCCGCTCTCGCCGGAACCGTTCGGCCGTCGCATGCACCTGCTCCGGATCGGACGACTCCTTCTCGACGCCGGCGCCGTGGCGGGTTGCGAGATCCGACACCGGGTACCGGACTTCGGGGCTCACGTGTGCGCCGACCATCAGCACCACGCACGGGCCGTCGCCGGCTGCAACGAAGGCGTGTTCCGTCCAGGCGGGCGAATGGAAGAAGTCCCAGGCTCGGAGGCGCCGCTCCTCGCCTTCGACGAGCAGCCTGCACTCGCCGGCCAGCACGAGGAACGCCTCCTGATTCGCCTCGGCGTGATAGACGGTGCTCTGGCCGGGCTCGAGGACGGTCAGATTGATCCCGAGCTGCGCGAACTCGATCGGAGGTTCGCCGTACTCGTTTGCGAACCAACACGCCCCGCCCCTCGTCTCCGACGAGAACCACTCGGCATCGCGCACGTTGACGACGAACCACCCCTCCGTGACGGGCGCAAGCCCCGAGCCGGCGTCCTCAAGCCTCGCCTCGTTCATCCAGCAGATTCTCGCAGCCCAAGATGGGCGGGACCCGACTCGGACCGGTGACCCCGGCTTGTCGAGCTCTGGCGCCACACGGCTTTCGGGTCGTCGGCGCCGGACCGGCGATCAGCCAGCGATCACCGCGCTTGCGTGCGTGCTCATCCCGCCGCTCCGGGCGCTTGGCCGGTTGTCAGGTCGTCCGGATCGACCGCCGACGAGATCGACGGACGCGGGCCACGCGGGGATCGCGGCTCGCGGACGCCGCCGCCGTCCGGCCGCCGCCACCAACGGCCGCGAGGCGGACGTGGGCCCGGCCCTCGCCGAGGCGGTGATGC
The DNA here is from genome assembly GCA_963843705.1 of uncultured Actinomycetes bacterium. Taxonomy (GTDB): domain Bacteria; phylum Actinomycetota; class Thermoleophilia; order Gaiellales; family JAICJC01; genus JAICJC01. Next base: position 567,840 of record CAWJLQ010000008.1, on the reverse strand, counting down.
GAGTCCTCCGTGCCCAGGCCGGCCGGGGCCGATCTGGTGGCGGATACGCAGGACGCCGTAGATGAGGTACAGGAGAACCCCGGCGTCCACGAGGAGCCAGGACAACCAGAAGGGGACGCCGGACGCGAGCCAGGCACCGGCTGAGAGAACCACCGCGACCGGGGCCGTGTAGACGACGAACACAAGCGGCAGGAGGATCCAGAGCGGCACTGAGAACCACGGCCAACGAACCAGCCGCCCGATGCGGCTCATCCACCACTGCCGGTCGCTCGTGTACTCCTCGCGTGGATACGCCGCGTCGCCCACTCTTCGATGGTATTCCCAGCCTGTCGTGGGACGTGTGGGAACAGCCAGCGCCAGCGAGGCGGCTAGGGCATACTCGGCAAGATGGTCGGCTTCGCAACGCCGGAGGCGGCTGCCCTTGGTGGGATGCCGTCCGGCATCACCCACGTCGTGGAGACCAGGTACAAGCCGGGCGGGGAGGTGGCATACGTGCTGCTCGCTGTCGAGGCGAACCCGCCTGGCTTCTACCTGGACGAGAACCTGTGCGCGCGCGAAGCTGACGGAAGCTGGCAGGCGACGGCGGGTGCCGGAGGTGGATTCACCGGCCGAACGCTCCCCGAGCTGCGTGCCGACCCACCGCCTCAGGGGCTCTTCGACTCATTCGACCACGACGACTGGGACCTGATCGGCAGGCCGTGAGCGGGCCGGGTTCTCCGGCTCGCCCACTCCCCGCGGCGCTCCCCGCCACCTTCGCCTCATCACGAGCGCAACCCCGCTTCGAGGCGACGTTCGGGGATATGGGCGGTACTGGGCTCGAACCAGTGACCCCCAGCTTGTCGAGTCTGCCAAGGTGTCCACGCCTGTCTGCTTGAGGCTGCCCAGAGGGCTTGGTTGAGCCACAATCCCTTTGTGCCAGAGGACACGAATGGACGGGAACAGACAGCAGAAGTGGCCCTAGTGGCCCTGGCGCCAGAGCCGGTTCGGGGGTCACCTGCCGAAACCGGACTCGCCCAGCTTGCGCCAGGCGGCAGCCTTGGCGACGTCGGTCAGGCCCGCGTACATGGTCATCGTCACGCCGGGGTTGGCGTGGCGGGCCAGGTTGGCCGCCTCGGGAGGCGTCATCCCTGCGGCGAGCGCCAGGCCGACCAAGCTGTGGCGCAGGTCATGCAGGCCGACCCGCTGAGCGCCCTCGGGGTTCAGCCCAGCCTGGTCACCGGCCTGGTACACCGCCCTCAGTGCGTTGCGGCGGTTCTGGGGCCGGCCTCGCAGGGTGGTGAACACGAACCGGGAGCGGTGCCCACGGCGCAGGTCGTTGGCCCGCTGGCGAGCACGGTGCTCGCGCAACTCCCGCCCCAGCACCGGCAGGATCGTGATGGTGGCGGTGCTCGCGGGCGTCTTGGTGTCCTGCCTGGTGGTCAGATCGTCGTCCAGCTGGCGCTGCACGTTGATGGTGCCCGAGTCCAGGTCAACGTCCGACCACTGGAGGCCGAGCGCCTCGCTGATGCGGAGGCCCGCGTAGGCGCAGGCGGCAGCGACCGGCCGAAACTCGTCGCTCATCTTGGCCAGCAACTGCTCCACCTGAGCCGCGTCCAGGTAGCGCGGCTCAGTCTGGCGCTTGCTCCCAGGCCGGTCGTCCCGGTCGAGGTCGCGGGTCACGTTGCGGGCCATCAGGTGGTTCTTGACCGCCCACCGGCACATGCCGCTCGTGATGTTCAGGCAGCTGGTGACGGTGCCAGGCGCGTACCGCTGGCCCAGCGCCTCCACCATCCGGCGCAGGTGGCGGGCGTCCAGCTGGTCGCTGCGCAGCTTGCCGATGCCGGGCAGGATCAGCCCGTCCAGCCGCTGGCGGTAGAGGGCAACCGTGCGGGGCGAGTACCGTTTGGCCGGGTCGCGGTGGCCGATGCGAGCCTCCACGTGTGCCAGGTAGTCCCCGGCCAACTCGGCCACGCTGGGCAGGAGGCTGGTGGTCTGGACGGCGACACCGCGGCGCTGGTCGGTGCGCAGCGCCTCCAGCTCGCGGATGGCGTCAGTCTTGGTCCTGGCATCCAGCCTGACCCTGCGCGTGCCGCCGTCCATCGACACCCGGGCATCGAAGACGATGGTGCCGTCGGCGAGCTGGCACTGGTAGAGGCCACGGACGCGGCGACTGCCGGTGTAGACCGGGGTGCGCTTGTGCGACGCTGCTGGTGACATGGGAGCTTCGTCCTCTCGTGTCCAGGCCTCGGGCGGCTGCAACCGTGCCGGGGCCACTTTTTGGTTGGAGGTCACAGGGTACCTCGCCCAAGCACCTGGCCCACACGCTGGACAGACTCGCGGGTGACGTAGGCACGGCGACCGTGGTGGCGCACCTCCAACCGCCCCCGGATCGCCCGCTTCTGCACTGCTGCCGGCGAGCAGTCCAGCAGCCGCGCTGCCTGGGCGTAGCTCAGCAGCTGCGGCAGGCCGTCACCCGACTGCTCCAGCGCCTCGGCGACACGCTCGCCCACACGCTGGTCGATCAACTCCTCCAGCGCCTCGATCACGGCTGGCGCCAGGGCGTGACGCAGCGTGTCCATCGCCCCGCTCACCACACCAGCCCCTCGTCGTCAGTTCGCCAGTCCTGTGCGGTGTCTGTCGTTGGCGAACTTGGCGAACTGGGCCTCGCGCACGCAGGGGCATTGCCGATCTGGCTTTCTTCCATCAGTTCGCCAAGCTCGCCAACGATGCCCACGGGCGGACCGCTTGGCGAACTGCTGGGCAGCCACCACAGCGCCGGCCGCGGCGGGTCGTAGAGGGTGTCGCAGATCAACTCGGCGGCACGCTCCAGCGTGCGGCTGGCGATGCCTGCGTCTTCGGCCGCCTTCACCACGTCCGGCTTGGCGGTGGGGCCGTGCTCGGTGAGGTAGGCGACCAGCCAGGCCTGGGCCTGAGCTGCCTTGGAGGTGTCCTCGCCCTCGCGGCGCTCCAGCTTGCGAATCTCGCGGTATGTGAGCAGGCTCTCGCCGGCGGGGATGGCCCGGATGGTGGTCATGGCAGGCTCGACGCCGTTGCCGGGCAGGTAGGTCGGCACCAGCTCGAACCGCGACGTCGCGCCGAACGGACTCAGGTTGGCCTTGACCTGGCTGACCAGGCGGTGCGGGTTGGCGGCCGGATCGTCGCCGTGCTCGGGGTCGGGGGTGACCCAGAAAGCGGATCGCGCCACCTGGCTGACCGCGCTGGCGTGGGCGATCTCGGAGAGCGGGTCACCTGCCCCCGCGTGCTTGACCGGGTGGGCGACCAGCAGGACACACAGCCCGCAGTCGTCGGCGATGCGCTGGAGCGGCATCAGTGCCCGCCGCACCTGCCCCTTGTCGAGACTGAGCACGTCCACGTGGTTCGTCCACGGGTCGATCACCAGCAGCCGGGTCCCCGTCTGCATGGCGATGGCGGCCAACTCTTCGGTGTCCTTGGGGAGCAGCACGCCGCCCTCCTCCATCCGCTGCGCCCGGACGATGTGCACGTGCTCGAGGTTGGCCCCTGCCGCCTCCAAGCGTGGCTTGAGCACCGCCTCGGCCGAGTCCTCCTCGGCCAGGTAGATGACGCCGTGGTGGAGCGACTGCTCGGCCGCCAGGAGGGCGACGATCGTCCCCTTGCCAATCCCCTGCTGCCCGCACACGACGCTGATGGCACCGAGGGGCATGTTCAGGCCACGGCGAAGCATCACCACCTCGCGGCGGCGCAGCGTGCTCATCTGGACGGCGGTCAGACGGGCCATGGCACCACCACGTCCTGGCCCAGGTTGGGGTCAGAGGCTGCGGCGATCAGCTCGCGCACCACCTCATCGTCCAGCGGCACCTCCTCCTCGAGCTGGTCGCCAACGATGCCGGTGATCAGCTGGAGCCGACGCCGAGCCGCCAGCACCTTGAGCCAGCCGACGTAGAGCGGCGCGTTCCCGACGACGCAGGGATACGACCAGAGCGAGAGCACGTGCGGCCGGTCGTCCCTCGGCACGACCTGTGCCACCAGCACGCCGTCGGGCCGCTGCCCGGCGGCGACTAGGCGCTTGATCTCGGCCAGCACACGGCGGTTCGCCTCGCGGTAGAAGTCGTCCGCGTGGCACACCCTCGCCACCAGCTGGGCCTGAGCGAGGCCGAGGAGCGCCGCGCCGAGCACGCAACCTTCCACGTCATCGCTCCAGATCGGCGGGGCGCTCACGCCCAGCCGCCGATCAGGTCATGCCACGAGCGCCCCCGAGGGGGTGATGGTTCGCCGTCGTCGTCCGGGCCGACGCGGGTGCGGGCGCGGCGGGTGCTGCGCCCCTCACGGGCGCGGCTGCTCCCGCTCGGAGACACTGCAGCATGCGGGGAAGCCGGGACAGCCTTGGCAGCCTTGGCAGCCAGGACGCGCTCGAACCGCTCGCGGCGATCGCGCACAGCGAGGATCGCATCGAGGATGGAAACGAAGCCTGCCACGCGCTCCTTCTCGGCCCCCGCCACGTCAGGCTGTACACGATCCGCTGCTTCCGTGGGCCGCGTCCCGTCAAGTGGTGTATGAGGATGGGGTCATCCTCGGTTGGGGTTAGGCGGCGATGACGTCGACGACCTCCGGTGTGTGGGGTTCGACGAGGCGGCGGGTGGCGGTGATGACGTCGAGGGAGAGGTAGCGGCGTTCTGCGGTCAGCCATTCGTCGTGTTGCTCGGCGAGGACGGCGCCGACGAGGCGGATGACGGAGGCGCGGTCGGGGAAGATGCTGACGACGTCGGTGCGGCGGCGGATCTCCTTGTTGAGCCGCTCGAGCGGGTTCGTGCTCCAGATTTGGCGCCAGACGGCTTTCGGGTAGGCGGCGAAGCTGAGCAGGTCCGGCTGAGCCTGGTCGAGCAGCGCGGCCGCGGCCGGGAAGCGCTCCTGGAGCTGGGCGACCACCCGCTGGTACTGCTCGTCGACCTGATCGTGGTCGGGCTGGGCGTAGATCGATCGCACCAGTGTCGCGACGGCCGGCTGGGCCTGCTTGGGGACGCGGGTCAGGAGGTTTCGCATGAAGTGGGTGCGACAGCGCTGCCACGACGCGCCGGGCAGTGTTGAGCGGATCGCGTCGACCAGGCCGGGGTGCGAGTCAGACGTGACCAGCTGCACGCCGGAGAGGCCGCGGGCGACCAGGCCGCGCAGGAAGCCGAGCCAGGCCGCGCCATCCTCGCTGGTGACGATGTCCAGGCCCAGGCTCTCGCGCACGCCCTCGGCGTTCACGGCGGTGGCGTGACACACGCACGTGTTGCAGATCCGCCCGCCCTCGCGGACCTTTCACGACCAACGCGTCGAGCATCAGGTACGGGTAGGGGCCGGCGTCCAAGGGGCGGGTGCGGAAGCCCTCCACCAGCTCGTCCAACTCCGAGGCGAGGCGGCTGACCTGGCTCTTTGAGATGCCCTGGACGCCGAGCTGGCGCACGACCTTGTCGACCCGGCGGGTGGATACGCCGGCCAGATACAGGTCCACGACCACGGAGACGAGCGCTCGCTCTGAGCGTGTCCGCGGCTCCAGCAGCCAGTGCGGGTAGTAGCTGCCCTCGCGCAGCTTCGGGATCCAAAGCGGGATCGTGCCCACTCGCGTGTCCCAGCGCCGCTCGCGATACCCGTTTCGGCTGTTCGCCCGATCGGGACTGCGCTCGCCATACTCGGCGCCGCAGACAGCGTCAGCCTCAGCGCTCATCAGCGCGTGCACGACGCCGCTGACCAGCTCACGCAACAGATCGCCGTCACCCGCCTCCAACTGCTTGCGGATCACGTCCATCCCAGGCATCGTGGACTCGGCCATCGGGGCTCCTCCTTCTTCGACGTCTTGCAGGACATGAAGAGGATGACCCCGATGGCCACTACCGGCACCAGCGGCCCTACGGGCCGCCCGCCGCAGCTCCGCCAGCTCTCACAAGGAGCGCTGCGCTGCGACGGAAACCCGCCTCGTACACCACATGCCGGGACACTAAGCTTCCGACCACTCCATGAACCGGCCACCTCCGATGATGGCGGGCCGCGTAGGCTGGCGCCCGAACGGCTAGGAGGCTGACCCTACACCTCGGCCCGGACGGAGGCAGGCCGGCGAGGAGGTTGCACGGCCCCCCACGGTGGCCAAACCGTGGGTTCGGAGTGGGCCGAACCCCTCCTCACCAGCTGGATCACATGGAGCGCTTCGCAGCGCCAGGTCGCTCCCAGGGTATCGCGCTCGTCGGCCAGACGCCGGTCGTCCAGCTGTCTGGCATGGGCCAGTCGGACGCGCTGAGCTGGCTGGTGGAAGACGATCCCGCGAGGTGTCTACCCTGCGAACCGTGCGCTGCGTCAGCTGTGGTCGGGAAGCGGTGGCGGTCTCGCTCAGATGGGTGGGACAGGCCTGGAGGGGTGAGTGCGGGCACTGCGACCGCGAACGCCAGCTACGGCGCCGCCGAGTGACGCCGCCACCTCCGCGAGTGTGCGAGCACTGCGGGGCTGTCTACCAGCCTCGGCAGGCTCGTCGGTCGCGCTTCTGCGGCGACACATGCCGCCAGCGAGCGCACCGTGCCGCGACTGGCTGTCACGGAAGCCTGGTGACGGATGCTGGGACAAATCGCCCTTGAACATGTCGGACTGCCCCACTGGTCTACCGAGGCTGGCGGGTTGCTGATGGCGACACCCCTAGGCACCGCGGTTGAGGAACCACATCTTGACCCGCCACGTCAGGAAGTGGACGGCGCCACCACCCAGGAGAAGCAGGATCGGCAAGGCGACTGCCGACACGTAGTCGCCCTTGCTGGCGAGGGCCAGTGTCCCCATTCCGCCGATCGTGAACGCTATGACGACGGTGGACAGGCCACCGAACTCTCGCCACGGAACGTCGGACACCTTGCGCTCTTGGAGCTTCAGCTTCTTGACGACGACGAAGCCGAGGAGGCCCGTGAGGGCAAAGCCTCCGACCGTCTTACTGACCTCGAAGAACCACTGGAACCAGAGCGAGTGCGAGTGGTGGTGGGACATCAGGCCCGCGTTCGCCATCATGGGCTGATCACCTGCGGGGCCCCAGCACACCGATGCGGCGCGGTTTACCCCGGCCGCAGCGGAGGGGCGCAGCGCCTCGAACGTCACCGTCCGCCGGACACATCATCATGCGGTTGTGTCGACGGGATCCACCGAGAGGTGGGAAAAGGTCGCGGCGCTCACGCCTGTCGTTGGTGCGTTCGCAGGGCTTGCGGTGTTCGCATACATCCTGGGCGGGCTTGTCGCTCTTGTCCGTTTCGGCTCCCACGACATCCCCGTCGAGCCTGCCCTCGTGGCCCTGTCCCCCGGGGAGTTGGTGGTCTTGGGTCTCCGCGACCTCGTCCTGCCGGCCATCGGGCTGGCCCTGCTCCTCGCCGGTCTGTCGGTCTGGCTCCGGGGTGCCTATGCGTCCGCTGCACGATCAGAGCCCCGCGCCAGGCGGTGGAGGATCGCGACCCCGTTCATGTACTTCGTGTTCCAGTGCATCCCGGTGCTGCTGGTTCTTCCCGTCCAGCCATCCTCGTTCGCGGACGCGGCGATGATTGCTGGCACGCTCGTCTGGTTGGAGTACTTCGCCTACACCCCCCGTGGGCACCGGTGGCCTACCAACCTGCGATGGCTGATCCTCTGGGTCGCCGTATGGGCGAGTGCGGCTGCGCTGTTCATCCAGACGCAAGAGCCGCCCACCCTGAACCGGGCGGACGTCCAGACGACGGCTGGAGCGCACTACGCGGGGTGGTACGTCACCCAGTCCGGCGGCTCCGTATACGTGGGAGGAGATGGTCGGCTCCAGGTGATCCCAATGGGCAGGGTCGCCGCTCTTACCGTCCGTCAGCCGCCAACGCGACCTGCACAGCCGGCATCGCTATGGGACACGATCGATTGGCCGTTCTGACCGCCCCCAGGGCGCCCAGGCCGTAGGCCGTGGCTCGGCCGATGGGTTCTGTGGCTCGCCCGAGTGAAATCGCTGGCGTGAGGCGGGTGGCTTCGCTCTGCTGAGGGTGGTGAACCCACCACCACCCACCACCAGGAGGAGCCATGATGGCCACCACCCCGAACCCGAAGACCAACCGCAGGGCCGCTGCGAAGGCGAAGCCCGCCAACGGCCGACCCAAGGGCAGCTGGGCGCAGCGCAACCCCCAGCTCGTCGCCGCCATCCCCGCCGAGATCGCCAAGGGCACCCACCCCCGCCAGTTCGCCGACGCGCATGGCATCAGCCTGGAGATCGCCTGGGCCAACTTCAAGAAGGCTGGCTGGGTCGCCACCGGCAAGGGCGGCGGTGGGAAGGGCATCACCCTGACCGCTGCCGAGGCGCGGAAGGCGAAGGCTGCCCAGCAGGCCCTCCAGGCGCTGGCTGACGCCCACCAGGTCAGCGTGGCCAGCATCCTCAAGGCGCTGCAGCGCCAGCAGGAGGCTGGCCAGACCACCAGCTGATCCATCCCAGGGCGGCCGCCACGCGGCCGTCCCAGCAGTCCCCTCCGATGACGCCTGGCCCACCACGCCAGGCGTCTTCGCGTGCACCGCGCCCGTGCGGAGCGGCACCCCAGTCCGCCAGGGGGATGCCGCCCCGCGCCTGACGGCGACGCATGAACCTCTAGCGCTTCGCCTTCGGCTTCGACGCTGCCTTGGCGGGTGACCCTCCCGCCACCTGCTGGTGGCCGGTGTGAGCGGCGTAGGCCGCGAGCAGCGTCGGGTCGTGCACGTCCGGCGGCCGGCCCGCCTGGGCAGCCTGCTGGCGCGTGCTGTCGTGGTGCGTGGGCTTCGTCATCTACGGGGTCAGGTCGCAGATGGCGATGGCGGCGGGCTGCTCGACGGTGAAGGCGTAGCGGCCCTCGCAGCGGGCGGTGAGCAGGTTCTTCGAGAACTGGTCGTTGATCGTGCCCCACTCCACGATGGGCGCCTCGCGTTCGAACAGCTGGCAGGCGGCCCGGAAGTTCGCCACGATGGCGGTCCCAGTGGGCACGCTGGGGCTGGTGATCATGCCCATCCCGAGCAGGCTGGGCGTCGCGCCAGCGGCGGGCAAACTGGGGTACAGATAGGCCCCAGTCCCGGCGGCCTTCATCAGCGCCACCGCTGCCCAGTCGGCCGGGTTGAGCGCTGCCTGGAGGCCGGTGCCGTAGCCCAGGTTGGACAGAGCGACGGACGCTGCCATGAGGGTGGCGGGCACGTCCGCCGCGGCGGCGACCGTGGTGGTGCCGGGCACGTGCAGGATGCCGGTGAAGGCGGGCTCGGGCCCGGTCGCGACCAGGATCGCTGCTTCGAGGGCCTGGCCGAGGCCATACACCAACTCGGAGGCGACCCACGCGTTCAGGTTCGCGAAGTCGGCCAGGTCATCCCGGCGCACCGGCGAGGCCAGGTGGGCGATGTCAGCCACGTCGGCCTGGACGAGCGCGGTGGTGAGGTCAGACGTCGGCTTCGCGGTCGTGTCGGAGCCGTCGGCAGCGCTGCCAGGTGCCCAGATCGCGGCCCGGTTCGTGCGGCCAGTCTGGCGCAGGTACTGCACCGCCCTACCACCGCCGGCCGGCCACCCGCTGAGACCGATGGCGCCGACGAGCGGCGCGCCGAGATGCCCCATCGACACCGGAGTGGTGGCGAGGCTGACCAGCGGCACGCTGCCGGTGGGCATCCCGAACGCCTTGACGCCCTGCGCCTTGCAGGCCTCGGTGATCGCCTTGGTCCATGAGTGGGTCGGCGGCGCGTCCTTGCGGAGCAGCGTCTCGCCGTGGTCGACCTTGATTCCGCTCCCCGGCCCAGCGTCCTCGTACATGTCGGGCCGCTGGCCGAGGTCGCGCAGCGACTTCAGCAGCTCGTCGTCCGCGCCCAGCTTGGCGGTCTCGATCTCGCTCCACAGCTGCTTTGCCTGGCCGACCAGGGCGTCCAGCTGCTTCGTCTCCTCCTGGGTCAGCTCGCGGTCATCGGCGATGGCCTTATCGGTGATGGCGAGCGCCTCTTCGCGCTTGGCGCGGTAGGCGGCACGCTTGGTTGCGACGTCCATGGGGATCTCCTCCCGCATCGTCGGAAATGGTCACGACGCGCCCGGCTTGGTGATGGGCGCCCGCCCGCGGAGTGCCGGGTATGGCGGTCTCGCGGCGGTGATGCGGCCTCCCGGATGGCGGCCCGTTCCTGCGGGCTCGCGGGCCGTGCTGCTAGCCGATTTGGGTGGAGCCTAGCGGCCGCTTCCTGGCGGCTCGCGGGACTCGCTACGAATCGTATCCGACCCATCTTGCGGCGTGGCGGGCGGCCTCGTAGACTGCGCAAGCGGTGGATGCTCTCGTTCGGCTCGTGGGTCTTGAGGTAGATCAGGTCTGGGTCTGGTGGTCGCTGCGCCTCGTCTTCGACCTCGGTCCGCCAGGCGGGCAAGACACGTACGTGGACGTGACGGACTTCGACTTCACCGACCGTGATGGCAACACGAATCACGTTGCCGTCGAGACCGATCCCCTCGGTGCAGGGTGCGTCCTCGGTGTTCTCCATCAGAGCGTCACCGAGGCCGTGGAGGAGAGGTGGGTATTGCGCCTGACGTTCGCGAACGGCGCACGCCTCGTCTGTCCCCCGCACCCGAAGTACGAAGCATGGGCCGCGAGCATCCCAGGGGAGTTGTCGATCTTCTGTCCGCCCGGTGGCGACGGCTACTTCGACTGAACGCGGCTCGTCAGCCCTCCTCCGGCCGCCCCGCAGCGCCACAGACCGGGCTACGCGCTCTTGCGAGACAGAGGGTCGTCCTCGACCGACGGGTTCATGTACGGCTGCCCTGGCCGCTTCGGGTCGTACCGCTGGCTGCGCATCGAGCGCGGATCGGAATAGTCCCGCACCTCCACCACGCCGCTCCCGCGCTCGACGTGATATTCGCAGGCTCCCAGCAGCAGGGCATGGTCGCCGGCGCGGAGCCTGAGCGAGTCGGAGTCAGGGTCGGCGATCCATCGGCTGATCGGCTCCTCGGGTGGCAGCTGCGCCCGGATCACATAGCCGAGCAGGACGGCATCCAGGTCAGGCTCGTCGGCCACGCCTGGCAGTGTCGCGCACCGAACAGATGTTCCGCCACTCACGGGTCGCCAGGACGTGCGCTCACGCCCTGGGAGCGCCTGAGGCATGGCCTAGCCTGGGGGCCGAGGGGCGACAGTCAGAGCGGCTCCTGCCGTCCCAAAGTGGCCCAAGAGTGGCCCTACGGCGCTGCGCTCTGTCGGACGCCCTCCAGGCCGATGCCCGCAAACCCAGTCCTGGAGGGCGTTACAGAGAGGTGGGCGGTACTGGGCTCGAACCAGTGACCCCCAGCTTGTCGAGCTGGTGCTCTCCCAACTGAGCTAACCGCCCCGTGCGCTCGCGTCGCAGCTGAGAATACCGGATCGCGGGTCGACGGACGCGGATCGGAGCGACGGTCCTCCCGGCAACGGCGCCGCGGACGGATCAGAGCTTGCCCGCGCCGCCCGGGGGAAGCGTCCGCACGAGGTCGGACGGAGCCGGCCCGGGGTGCTCCGGCGGAAGGTCGTCGGCGACCCGTTCCACGCTCGCCACCCGGCGCCACAGCGACCACGGCCGCTCCGTGAACCTCCTCATGAGACCCATGATACGCGCCCGCCCGTCAGTGGTAGATGATCGCCGGCCCGGGCTGAGGACGGACGGCTTCGCGTTGTCGGCGCACGTCACGCCCGGCTGCCCGCATGGTGCGACTCGGTGCTTGCCCACGGCCGAGATGCTCATGAACGTGGAAGTTGCCGCTCGTCCAGACGGGGCCGGCGCCGGCCGGCGCCGGCTGCCCCCCGACGGGGGATCCTGTGTCAGATCCGCTCGAGCGGCGCGTACCCGAGCATGAGCCGGCGCTCGGATCCGTCGTCGCGGAAGCGGACGGCGACGACGTCGCGGTCGAGCCCGATCACGACGCCCTCGCCGAGCGTGGCGTGCCGGATCTCGTCGCCGATCGAGAGGGTCGGGACGGGCTGCTCGGGCCCGCGCAGCCCCGGCGGCGGCGGCGGCGCCTGCCACGCCGGCGCCTGGCGCCGGCGCTCGATCTCGTCGGCCGGGAGCTCGTTCAGGAACCGCGACGGCAGGTTGTATCCGCGCACGCCGAAGATCGTGCGCGTGTGGGCGTGCGTCAGCGTGAGCGACTGGCGCGCCCGGGTCATGCCCACGTAGCACAGCCGCCGCTCCTCCGCCTCGTCGCCCTCGTCGAGCGAGCGCTGGTGGGGGAAGAGGCCCTCCTCCAGGCCGATCACGAAGACGATCGGGAACTCGAGCCCCTTCGCGTTGTGCAGCGTCATCAGCGTGACCTCGGGCCGCTGCTCGGACAGCGAGTCCGAGTCGGAGTAGAGCGAGATCTCCTGCAGGAACGTCGCCAGGGAGGCGTCCTCCTCGCCCCGCGCCTCGAACTCGCGGGCGACGCCGACGAGCTCGTCGATGTTCTCGAGCCGGCCCTGCGCCTCGAACGTGCGCTCGGCCTCGAGCATCGACTTGTACCCGGTCTGGTCGAGCACGGCCTCCATCAGCGCGGACGGGGTGGCGGTCGCGGCCAGCTCGCGCAGGTCGGCGAGAAGCGCGGCGAACTCGCGCACGCGCCCCGCCGCGGCCGTCCCCAGCGCCACCGAGGCGGAGTACTCGATCGCCTCGGACAGCGACCAGTTCATGGCGTTCGCGTGCGCCGCCAGGCGATCCATCGACGCCGCGCCGATGCCGCGCCGGGGCTGGTTCACGATCCGGCGCAGCGACACCTCGTCGGCCGGGTTCTGCAGCACCTGCAGGTAGGCGATCACGTCCTTGATCTCGGCCCGCTCGTAGAAGCGGGGGCCGCCGACGACGCGGTAGCCCACGCCCTGGCGCACGAGCACGTCCTCGAGCACGCGCGACTGCGCGTTCATGCGGTAGAAGACGGCGATGTCGGCCGCGCCGGCTCCCTCGTCGATCGCGCGGCCGATCCCGGCGGCGACGAAGCGGGCCTCGGCGTGCTCGTCGTCGGCCTCGACGACGCGGACGGGCAGTCCGCGGCCGAGGTCCGACCACAGGTGCTTGGGGCGGCGGTCGGGGTTGTGCTCGATCACCGCGTTGGCGGCATCGAGGATCGCCTGGGTGGAGCGGTAGTTCTGCTCGAGGGCGATCACGGTCGCACCCGGGAAGTCGTGCTCGAACTCGGCGATGTTGCGGATGTCGGCGCCGCGGAACGCGTAGATCGACTGGTCGGGGTCGCCCACGACGGCGATGTTGCGGTGCCTGGCGGCGAGTACCGAGAGCAGCCGGAACTGGGCGTGGTTCGTGTCCTGGTACTCGTCCACCATGATGTGGCTGAACCGCTCCTGCCAGGCCGCGCGGGCCTCGGCGTCGGACTCGAGCAGGAGGACGGTCTGCAGGATCATGTCGTCGAAGTCCATCGCGTTGGCCGCGTACAGCCGCCGCTGATAGAGGGCGTAGATGCTGGCGACGGCCTGCTCGAAGAAGTTGCCGACCTGGTCGCCGTAGCCCTCGGCGGTGAGCAGGCGGTCCTTGGCCCGCGAGATGGCGGAGTGCACCGCCCGCGGCGCGAACCGCTTCGGGTCGAGCTCGAGCTCCTCGATGCACGCCTTCACGAGCCGCACCTGGTCGGCCTGGTCGTAGATCGTGAAGCTCGACCGGTACCCGATCCGCTCGGCATCGCGGCGCAGGAGCCGGCCGCAGGCTGCGTGGAAGGTCATCACCCACATCCGTGCGGCGGTGCGACCGCCGACGAGCCGCTGCACGCGCTCCTTCATCTCGTTGGCCGCCCGGTTCGTGAAGGTGATCGCCAGGATCTCGGTCGGCGCGGCCGAGCCCGACTCGATCAGATGCGCCACCCGGTGCGTGAGCACACGCGTCTTGCCCGAGCCGGCGCCGGCGACGACCAGGAGCGGACCATCGGTGTGCATCACCGCCTCGCGCTGCTGCGGGTTGAGCGCCTCGAGGAGCGGGTTCGTGGCGGCGCCCGCCCCGCTCACCTCGTGACCGTGGCGCGACGACATGCTGCGATGGGAGCGGGGCTCACCGGACGGATTCTACCGGGCCGTCCGGAGGTCCCGGAACGCCGGCGACCCGGCTGGTGGCCGGGTCGCCGGATGGACGCGATGGGCGGGTTCAGCGCACCCGCACCGTGACCGTCGCACTGCGGCCGAGGGCGTTGACGGCCGTCGCCGGGGCGACGACGCGGAGCACGTACCGCCCGGGGTGGACGGCGATCACCGTCTTCGCGAAGCGGGACGCCCCGCCGAGGCGCGGCTCGGCGACGGTGCGCCAGCCGGCTGCGGTGAGCAGCTGCACACGGACGCGATGCCCGGGGCTGCCGGGCGTCACCCGGCCGGCCAGCCGCACGACACCGCCGCGGCGCATGACCCGGTGGTCGGCGGTCAGGACGACGCGCTGGTGCACCGTGACCGACGTCGAGGCGGAGACGGCCGGGGCGGCCTCGAGCACCGCCCGGTAGACGGAGTTTCGCACCGGCCCAACCGTCAGGGCGACGACGCCGGCGGCGTTCGTCCGCAGCGTCCGGATGGCGTGCATCCCGGGCTCGCCGGCGTGGCGGGCCGAGATCACGACCCGGGCGGCCGCGAGCGGCATGCCGTTCGTGCGGGCGGTGAAGCGGACGACGGCGGTCCGTCCCGCCGTGAGGGCGGACGCGGCGCCGGCCTTCAGGTCGAGCGTCGCCGGGTCGGCGACCGCGAACTGCCACATCACCGGACCGGCCACGTTGCCGGCCCGGTCGGCGGCGGTCACCGACACGGTGTGGACGCCCGCCGCGAGCGACCCCGGGGCGTAGCTGAAGCGGCCTCCGGCATACGTCCCCCACGCCGTCACGTCGGAGCCGTCCACGGTCACGTGCAGCGCGGCGGAGTCGACGCCCGAGCCGGTGTCGGCGAGGTCGAAGGCGATCGGGGTCGCGCCGGGGACGGTGCTCCCGGGCGCCGGGGTGCGGGCGGAGAGGTCGGGTGGGGTGTCGTCGGTGACGTCGAACGACCACGTCGTCGCCGCGGAGCGGTTGCCGTCGGAGTCGGCGGCGGTCGCGACGACGGTGTGGTGGCCGAACGCGAGCGCGGTCGCCGGCGTATACGAGAAGCGTCCGGCGGCGAACGTCCCCTTCGCGGAGACGTCGACCCCGTCGACGGCCATCCGCACCGACGCCGGGTCGACGCCCACGCCGGCGTCGGCCACCGCGACGGAGATCGGCGGCCGCGCGTCGGCGGTGGCCGACCCGTCGTCGGGACGGACGTCGGAGAGCACGGGCGGCACGGCGTCGCGGACGGTGAACGTCCAGAAGCCGTCGCGGACGTTGCCCGCGCCGTCGGTGGCGTGCCAGGTCACGGTGTGCTGGCCGTAGGTCAGGTCGGCGTCGGGCGAGTAGACGGCGTCGGTGCCGGTGCCGGTGATCGTCATCGGCGCTCCGTCGACCTCGGCCTCGAACTGGCCGAGACCGCTCGGGCCGGGGTCGACCGAGAACGACACGGCCGGCCGCTGGTCGGTCGTCGAGCCGGAGGGCGCCATCGCCGTCGCGACCGGTGCGTGCGCGTCCACGCGCAGCACGAGCTGCTGGGCCAGCTGCTCGCCCGCTGCGTCGGCCACGGTCACGTCGAGCGTGTGCACGCCGTCAGCGAGCGCCGCGGGGACGGCCGTCAGGTCGGTCGCGTAGGCGGTCAGGCCGGCGTGGACCCCGTCCTGGTGCGGGACGGAGGCCGAGTCGAGACCGGCGCCCGCCTCGGACAGGCTCGCAGACGCGACGCCGGCACCCGCATCGGTCGCGTCGATCGCGAGGGCGACCGGCCGGGCCTCGTTGTGCCAGCGGCCGTCCGCCAGCGGCCCCGAGAGGCTGAAGTCCGGCGGCGTGTCGTCGGTGAGCGTCGCCGTCAGGCCGGTGACGCTCACGTTGTTGTTCCATTTGTCGGTGTAGCTGCGGGCGACGTCCGTCTTCAGGAACACGCCCACGACCTGGTTCCCGGTCGGGATCTGCCAGGACGCGGAGCCGTCGCCCGTGGTCGCGTCCAGCTGCGGCGACGAGGGGAACGACTCGCTGCGCAGGCGCGCCTTCATGTAGGCGGAGGTGCCGCTGGCGGCGGTCTTGTAGGTGACGGCGAGCGCGCCCGAGCGGATCGTGGTGGTCGCGGGCGCGACCCACTGCCACAGGGCGTTTCCGAGCTTCGGCGCCTGGCCGAACCCGAGGATGCGCAGGGGCGTCGGGCTGGCGACGTCGGCGCAGTTGCTGCCGTGGAGCTGGAGCGAGCAGCCCACGAAGCCGGGGTCGTCGTGGACGAACGACCAGCCGGCGGTATCCCTGGCGGTGTCGAGCGAGATCGAGTACGTCCCGGCCCGGGCGGCGGCCGGGACGACCGCAGCCGCAAGCAAGGCGGCGAGCACGCCTGCGGCCAGCGCAAGTGGACGGAGGTTCACGGGGGTCCTTTCGGGTGGCGGGGTTGGGGCATCCCTCATGGTGGGCCGCCCGCCCGTCACAGGTCCAGACGCGTGCCGCCGCGAATCCGCACCGGAAGTGTCACGGGGCGTGTGACACGTGCCGGCGGCCAGCCGCTACCCTGACCGGCCATGCAGGTGGTGATCCTCTCGGAGCGGGCGCTGCCCGACGCGGACGGGCTCTTCGCCGCCGCCGTCGAGCACATCGGGCGCAAGCTGGGGCGGGCGAAGCCGCTCGACACCTCGGCGCTCCCGCCCGACCGGGCGGACACGGTCGCCGCCCTGGACGCCTGGGCGGACGGCGACGTCGACTGGCGCGGCGAGCTCGCCCGCTACTACGAGGACCACATCCCGCTCCACCTCCGCCCCAGCCCCACGCTGAACGCGGCGCTGCGCGAGCTGGGCGGGCGCGGCATGCGGGTCGGGTTCTGGTCGCCCGGCCCCGAGGAGGCGGCGCGCATCGTCGTCCACCACGTCGGCCTCGGCCGGCGGGTCGACGCCATCCGTGTCGGCGGCGCGGCCGAGCTGGCAGGCCAGCTGGCCGCCGAGCTGGGCGCCGCGCCGGCGGACGCGCTCGTCGTGAGCGCCGACGCCGCCGAGCTCGCGGCCGTCGCCGGGCGCGGGATCCCGACGGCGACACCGGAGGCGCTCGTGGCGCTCGCGGGCGGCGGGACGGCGGTGAGCACGTGATGGAGGACGGTGACCGCCGCCTCGACACGCTGCTCGAGCGCATCGACCTGCTGCGCCACGAGCTGGAGGTGATCGGCCGGCGTCTCGACGGCCTCGAGGGCCTGAACCGGATCGCGGACGAGATGCACGACCTGAACGCGTCGCTGCAGGCGCTCGCGTATGCGGCGCTCGGGCGCCACGGCCCTGACGTGCGCCGCAAGTCCTGATCAGGCGAGGGTGACGCCGCGGGCGGCGACCGCGAGCGGCACGATCCTCGCGCCGACTCCCGCCAGGAGCGCCGCCATCGCCGCTGATCCTCCCTGCTCGCACCAGACGAGCACCGAGGGCCCGGCGCCGGAAAGCGTCGCGCCCAGCGCCGCCGACCCACCCAGGCGTTCCCGGACGGCGGCGAGCAAGGGCACCAGCGGCGCCCGGTAGGGCTCGTGCAGGCGGTCGTCCAGCGCCTCACGGATGCCGTCCGTCCGGCCGTGCTCGAGCGCGGCGACGAGCAGCGCCGCCCGGGCCGCCGTGTGCACCGCATCGGCGTGGGAGACCTGCGCCGGCAGCGCCGCCCGCGCCCGCCCGGTCGAGAGCTGCTCGGCGGCGACGACGACGACGAATTCCACGGGCGGGTCGCAGAGGCGCAGGGCGCGGGCGCCGCCGGACACCTCCCACGCGACCGTGACGCCGCCGAGCAGCGCCGCCGCGACGTTGTCGGGGTGTCCCTCGAGCTCCGCGGCCAGGTGCAGGGCGTCGCCGTCCCCGCCGCACCACGCCAGCCCCGCGGCCACCCCGGCGGCGATCGTCGCCGCGCTCGATCCGAGCCCGCGCGCGAGCGGAACCCGGTTTCGCATCTCCACCGCCAGCCCGGCCGGCTCGGCGCCGGCGGCCGCGAACGCCCGCACGAACAGGTTCGACGCGTCGCCGGGGACGTCGGCGGCACCCTCGCCGTCGGCGGTGACCGTCACCCCGGGTCCCGGGACGCGGCGCACGACGATCTCGTTGCGCAGCTCGAGCGCGACCGCCATGCAGTCGAATCCCGGCCCGAGGTTCGCCGAGGACGCGGGCGAGGTGATCCTGAGCGCGTCAGGCAAGGACGGGCTCGCCCGCGAACGCGAGCTCCTCGAGGCGGTCGATCTGCGGCGGGCAGCGCAGGATCTCGGCCCCCTCCGCCCCCGCGATGTCGGGATCCTTCAGCCCGTGACCGGTCAGCACGCAGACGACCGTCGCCCCCGGCTCGACCAGGCCGTCCGCCGCACCCTCGAGCAGCGCCCCGACCGACGCCGCCGACGCCGGCTCGCAGAAGACGCCCTCCTCCTGGGCCAGAAGCCGGTACGCCCGCAGGATCGTCTCGTCGGGCAGGGCGCGCACCCCGCCGTGCGACTCGGCCACGGCCCGCAGCGCCTCGTCGAGCCGGGCCGGGTTGCCGATCCGGATCGCCGTCGCCACGGTCTGCGGATGCGGCACGGGCCGGCCGGTCAGCAGCGGCGCCGCCCCGGCCGCCTGCCCCGCCAGCATGCGCGGGGTGGCGTCGATCTCGCCGAACCCCTTCCAGTAGGCGGTGATGTTGCCGCCGTTGCCGACCGGGAGCGCCAGCCAGTCGGGCGGCTCACCGAGCTCCTCCACCACCTCGAACGCCGCCGTCTTCTGGCCCTCCAGGCGGTGCGGGTTGACCGAATTCAGCATGGCGACGTCGCGGCGGGCGACCAGCTCGCGCACGAGCCCGAGGGCGGCATCGAAGTCGCCCTGGACGGCGATCACGCGGGCGCCGGCGATCTGCGCCTGGGCGAGCTTCCCGCGGGCGATCGCGCCCTCCGGCAGGACGACCGCCAGCCGCAGCCCGGCGCGCGCGCAGTAGGCGGCGGCCGAGGCCGACGTGTTGCCGGTGGACGCGCACACGGCCTCGCGGGCGCCCTCCTCGAGCGCCTTGGACACGGCCACCGTCATCCCCCGGTCCTTGAACGACCCGGTCGGGTTCGCGCCCTCGTACTTCAGGTACACCCGGCAGCCCGTCGCCTCCGAGACACGCGGCGCCGCGAGCAACGGCGTCGACCCCTCGCCGAGCGTGATCACCGGGGTGGCGGCGGTGACCGGGAGCCGGTCGCGGTATCGGTCGATCAGCCCCTGCATCGCCAGCCGTCCTACGCCTGAGGCACGGGCATCAGCACGCGTTTCAGGTCGTCCTCCGCGCCCGGCTCCAGGATGGCCATGACGAGATCACCGGAGCGCAGCTCCGTGTCGCCGATCGCGATCTCCGCCCGGCCGTCGCGGGTGACCGAGATCAGCCGCGACTTGCTGGGCAGGTTCAGGTCGCGCACCGGTCTGCCCGCGGCCGGAGAGCGGTCGTCGATCGCGAACTCGACGATCTCGAGGTTCTCCCTGCGCAGGTCGAGCAGCGTCACCAGCTCGTGCTCGGGCAGCTCGTGCTCGATCAGCGCGAGGATGGTGGCCGTCGCCGACACGGTCAGGCCGATGCCGACCATGTCGAAATGCGGCTGGTTCCTGGGGTCGTTCACGCGCGCGATGCACTTGGCCACCCCGTACTTCTCCTTGGCCACCTGGCACACGATCACGTTGTCCTCGTCGTCGCCCGTGACGGCCACGACCAGGTCGGCGCGCTCGACGCCGGCGCGCTCGAGCACGAAGAGCTCGGTCGCGTCGCCGTAGCGGACGACGTGCTCGAACCGCTCCTCGAGCCGCGCATAGCGCTCGCGGTCGTTCTCGAGCAGCGTCACCTCGTGGCCCATCTTGAGCAGGGAGGCGGCCAGGTTCGCGCCCACCTTGCCACCGCCGGCGATCAGGATGTACACGGGTTAGGCGGCCCGTCCGGGGTTGTCGCAGATCGCCTGGAAGGCCGTGTCGATCACGGCCGAGGTGGCACAGACGGTCTGCAGGCCGAGCGTCCGGTAGAACGCCGCCCGGGCCGGGTCGAGCACCCGCGTGACGACGCAGGGCACGCCGAAGCGCTTCTGCGCGACCTGGGCGATGACGATGTTCGTGTTGTCGCCGTCGGTGGCGACGATGGCGGCGTCGGCGTTCTCGATCCCGGCGTCGACGAGGACGCTCAGATCGAGGCCGTGGCCCTGCACGAACCGGCCGGGCCAGTCCTCCGGCAGCCGCCCGAGCGACTCGGGATCCTCGTCGATGACGGTCACGTCGTGCCCCTCCGAGGTCATCCGCAGCGCAAGCGCGGACCCGACCCGGCCGCAGCCGACGATCAGCAGTTTCATAGCGGGAAGCGTACACGTCCGGTGGGTGGCTGTGACCTGCGCGCGCGGCGCTCGACTATCGTCGCGGCGATGAGCGAGACGCGCATCGGACTGCTGGGATACGGAACCGTCGGCTCGGCCGTCCACCGGCTGCTGGCGGAGGGCGCCGAGGCCATCGAGCGGGTGACCGGCGGCCCGGTGACGGTGAGTGCGGCGCTGGTGCGCGACCCCGGCCACCGGCCCTCCGCGCCGGCCGGCCTGCTGACCACCGACTTCGCCCGCCTGCGGGACGATCCGGCCATCCCGGTGGTGGCCGAGGTGATGGGCGGCATCGAGCCGACGCGCACCTACCTGCTCGAGCTGATGGCCGCCGGCAAGTCGGTCGTGTCCGCGAACAAGCAGCTGCTCGCCCGGCACGGCGAGGAGCTCTTCACGGCCGCCGAGAGCCACGGCGTGCAGCTGCGCTTCGAGGCCAGCGTGTGCGCCGCGATCCCCGTCGTCAAGGTGCTGCGCGAGTCGCTCATCGTGAGCGGCGTGCACCGCATCGACGGGATCGTGAACGGGACGACCAACTTCATCCTCACCCGGATGGTGGCGGCCGGGGCGTCGTATCGCGACGCACTGGCCGAGGCGCAGGCGCTCGGCTACGCCGAGGCAGACCCCACCGAGGACGTCACCGGCGCCGACGCCGCGGCCAAGATCGCCATCCTGGCCTCGATCGCCTTCCACACGCGCGTGCGCACCGACGAGGTCGCGCACGTCGGCATCGACGGGCTCGACCTCGAGGACGTCACCCACGCCGCCGAGCTCGGCTACCAGGTGAAGCTGATCGCCTCGGCGATGCGGGTCGACGGCTCGGTGGTGGCGCGTGTGCACCCGTGCCTGCTCGACGGCGACCATCCGCTGGCCTCCGTGCAGGGCGCGTTCAACGCCGTCATGCTCCGCGGCCGGTCGATCCGCGAGGTGATCCTCGAGGGCCCTGGGGCGGGCGGGGACGAGACCGCCACCGCGGTGATCGGCGACCTGCTGGCGGTGATCGGCACGACCGGCACGGGGTTCCTGCAACACGACGGCTACTACCGGGAGCTGCACCGGCTGCCGCTCGAGGAGCTGCGCAGCCCGTTCTACCTGCGCTTCACGGTGGACGACGAGCCGGGCGTGCTCGCGCAGGTGGCCAGGGCGCTCGCCGACCAGTCGGTCTCGGTCGCCCGGGTCGTGCAGCACGCCGGCGAGGGCGTGCACATCGTCATCCTCACCCACGTCGCCCGCGAGGGCTCGGTGCGGGCGGCCGCGGCCGAGGTGGCCGGGCTGCGCTTCAGCCGCTCTGCGCCGGTAGTGCTGCCGGTGCTCGAACGCTCGTCATGAGCGCGGCCAGGACGACGATCGCGGTCGCCGCGGCGCCCGCGGCTCCGCCGAGGGCGAACACGCCGCGCACGCCCAGGCCGTGCAGGAGCGGTCCGGCGCACACCATCGAGAGCGCGTAGGTGCCGTTCAGGACCGAGACGGCGGCGGCGCGGACGCGCCCCATGACACGGTTGTCCAGGCTGCGCTGGTAGATCAGCATCTCGGCGGTGCCGAAGAGGCCGTTGCCGGCACCCGAGAGCGCCAGGCCGGCCAGCACCACCGGAAACGCCGGAGCGACGGCGACCAGGCCGATGCCCAGGCCGAAGGCGGCGGCGCCGAGGGCGAAGACGTGCAGCGGGTCGCGCCGCGCCGTCAGCCGGCCGGCCACGTAGGAGCCGCCCAGCATGCCGAATCCGCATGCGCTCATCTCGATACCGAACCCGCTCCCGCCCACGTGGAACATGCCCGCGAGCGGGATCATCGCCACGACGACCGCGCCGTCCACCGCGATCATCACGGCGACGGCGATGGTCGTCACGAGCACCATGCGCGCACGCAGGAGCTCGCCGAAGCCCGCCGACGCCTCGCGCACGAACCCGCGCCGCGCCTCACCGTCCGGGCGGGTCTCGCCGTCGAGGCGGGCGACCGCGGCCGCCGCGCCGGCATAGGCGAGCCCGATGCCGGCCATCGCCAGCCGGCCGCCGACGAGCGCATAGGCGACCCCCGCCGCCGCGGGAGCCACCAGCACAGCCACCTGATTCGAGCCGAACAACGCCGCGTTCGCCCCCGGCAGGCGTTCGTCCGAGATCAGGGCCTGCACGGCCGCGGCCTGCGCGGGCCCGTAGGGCACCGCGACGACCGCAGCGAGCACGGCTGCGACCAGCAGCTCCCACGGACGGGTAGCGGCCACCGCCGCCAGCGCGAAGATCATCGCCTCGAGGAGCGTCACACCCAGGAGCACGCGGCGGCGGTCGTACCGGTCGGCGACGACGCCGCCGAACGGCCCGAGCAGCATCGCCAGGCCGAGCGACGCCGCCAGGACCGCCGAGACCCAGTAGGTGGATCCGGTCAGGTGCAGCACGCTCAGGGCGAGCACGATCGCCGTCGCCTCCGTGCCCGCGATCACGAGCACGGCCGAGATCATCAGCCGGCGCAGATCGGGATCCAGGAAGCGGAGGCGGCTCATGTTGACAAGACTTTACACACTGGCGCCCTCCTCAGCAACTCCGGCCGGGAAGTGGGTCACGATCACCCGGCAGGGCGCCTTGCGGAGGATGAAGTCGACCGTCTGGCCGAAGAACTCCTCGTGCAGGCTGCGGGCCAGGCGGCGTTTGTACGGCGATCCGACCATGATCAGCTGGGCACCGTGCTCGGCGGCCGTGTCGACCACCAGCCGGCCGGTGCTGCGGGTGCGGGAGACGACGCCCTTGTACTCGACCCCGTAGTCCGCCGCCAGCGACGCCGCGAGCGCCTGGACGTCCGCCACCTCCTGCTCACGCTCGGGCAACGGCAGGTCGATCGGGTCGCGCACCGGCACGTAGATCGCGCTCACGCCGACCACGACGGCTGCCGAGTCGACCGCCAGGCGGCAGGCGGCCGCCATCGTCTCCTCCGCGACCGCATCGAGCCGCTCGAGCGGGACGACGATCGTCGAGTAGGCGATCTCGGTGGCGTCCTCGGGCGGCAGGACGCCACCCTCGACGCTCTCGATGATCGGCAGCCCCGCGCGCACGCGCACGACCGTGTAGACGGCCAGCCCCGCCACCATCCACAGGGGCCCCACCACCCGGGCGCCCGGGTGCGTGCCGAGCGCGACCACCCAGGCGATGAAAGCCAGCACGGTGCCGACCACCGACGTGACGGGGATCAGGCGGCCGCGCATCCAGACGTTGCCCTTCATCATGAACGGGCGCGGCATCTCGGGCGCGACGATGCGCAGCCAGACCACCGACGCCTGCGTCATCATGAACGCGATCAGGATGCCGAAGCTGTAGAGCGACGCCAGCGTCAGCTCCTCCTGTCCGCGGTAGAGGGCGCCCACGACGATGAAGCCGATGGCGGTGATGCCCACGCCGGCGATCGCTGCCGGCGGATGGAGCAGCCGCCGGCTGGTGCGGCCGAACACCGCGGGCAGCTGGTCGTGCCGCCCCATCGCCTCGGCCAGGCGGCCGCAGCCGGAGAAGCTGGTCGAGATCGCGAGCAGGAGGATCGCGCACGCCGTCAGCCCGACCCCGAACCGCAGACCGACCTCGACCCAATGCGGCCCGTGCGAGCCGATCCGCTCGGCCAGGCCCAGCATCGGGGCGTTCACCCAGGTCGTGCCGAGCGCCGTCGAGCCGCCGGCGGTGGTGTGTGCGGGATGCGTCGGGAACGCCGAGGCGGCCGCGGTCGCGACCGCCGCGTACACGATCACGACGGTGAAGACGGACGAGCGCACGCTGTCGGGCACCGACCGCTCAGGATCCTTCGCATAGGCCGCCACGCTCGACACCTTCTCGAGGCCCGTGTATCCGATCATCGCGATCGGAAAGGAGAATGCAAGCGCGTTCCATGTCGGCACCGTGCCGACATGGATGTCATGCGTCAGCGAGCTCCACGAGAAGAGCAGCGCGAGCCCGAGCACGGCCAGGCTCACCTGGACGACGAGGTCGAGCGCGGCCACCGCGACGCCGATCGTGTAGATCTCCGTCCGCCGGGCGAGCCGGACGACGGTGACGACGCCCAGCACCGCAACGGCCAGAGCGGCTGCCTGCCGCACCGAGAAGGCGCCCTCGTGGCCGAATGCGCCGGCGACGTAGTGCGGCAGGAAGAGCGCCGAGAGCGAGATCGTGATGACGAAGTCGAGCACGGTCGCCCAGCCGGCGATGAATCCGGCCAGGTCGCCCCAGGCCCGGCGCGCGAGCGCGGAGGAGCCGCCCGGCTCGGGGATCGTCGCTCCGCCCTCGGCGTACGCGGCGGCCGCGAGGGCGAAGAGGAGGCCGGCGGCGAGGAAGACGACCGGCGTGAGCGAGAGCGCGTAGACGGCGGTGATGCCGAGCGCGTAGTAGAGCGACGAGGAGATCTCGCCGTAGGCCATCGCGTACAGCGCCGGGGCGCCCAGGAACCTGCCCAGCGACGGGATCTTGCGCGCCATTGCGCGCAGCATACTGACCGGCTCCGCCGTGAATACCGGTGCCTGGCACCGGTTATTCAGCCAGGGCGGCGCGCATCTCGGCGCCGCGGCGCTCGAGGAACTCGCGCTCGGCGGCCCCGGGGGCGAGCTCGAGCGCGCGCATGTAGGCCACCAGCGCATCCGCCGGGCGGCCCAGGCGGCGCAGCATGTCGGCCCGGGCGGCGTGCAGCAGGTGGTAGCGCTCGAGCGCCCCGGACGCCTCGAGGCCCGCCAGCAGGTCGAGCCCGGCCCGCGGGCCGGCCGCCATCGACACCGCCGCGGCGTGGTTCAGGTCGACGACGGGTGACGGCGCGACCGCGCGCAGCCGCGCGTAGAGCCGAGCGACCGCGTTCCAGTCGGTCGCGTCGAAGCCTGCGGCGCGGGCGTGCTCCGCGGCGATCGCCGCCTGCAGCCGGTAGGGCCCCGGCTCCCCCATCCCGCGGGCGAGCCGCAGCTCCTCGGTCCCGGCGCGGATCATCTCCCGGTCCCACAGCGCCCGGTCCTGGTGCTCGAGCAGCACCATCCCGCCGTCGGCGGCGGTGCGGGCCGCGGCCCGGGCGTGGTGGAGCAGCATCAGGGCGAGCAGGCCGTGGGCCTCGGGCTCGTCCGGCAGCGCCGACACGAGCAGCCGGGCGAGCCGGATCGCCTCCTCGCACAGGTCGCGGCGCACCACGAGACCGCCGGTCGACGCCGAGTAGCCCTCGTTGAAGACCAGGTAGAGCACGGCCGCCGCGTGGTCGAGCCGCTCGGCCAGAAGGCCGGCCGGCGGGCGCCGGAAGGGGATGCCGGCCATGCGGATCTTCGCCTTCGCCCGCACCAGGCGCTGCGCCATGGCCGGCTCCGGCACGAGGAAGGCGCGGGCGATCTCGGCGGTCGACAGCCCCGCCACCAGCCTCAGGGTGAGCGCGACGCTCGCCTCCGCCGAGAGGGCCGGATGGCAGCAGGTGAAGATCAGCTCGAGCCGCTCGTCGGGCACGGCATCGTCCTCCTCGGGAACGTCCATCTGCACCGGCGCCGGCTCGGCCAGGGCGGGCAGCCGCTCGCGCAGCGCCCGCTCGCGCCGGATCCGGTCGATCGCCACGTTGCCGGCCGTGGCCACGATCCAGCCGAGCGGCGACGCCGGCGCGCCATCGGCCGGCCAGCGGGCAGCGGCCCGGCCGAACGCCTCCTGCACCGACTCCTCGGCCAGGTCGGCATCGCCGAAGCGGCGCATGAGCGCCGCCACCGCCTGCCCCCAGTGGTCACGGAACGCCGCCGCGGCGGCCTCCGCGGGCCGATCCGGGTCTACCGCTCCACCAATGGCCGCACCTCGATCGAGCCGTGCCGGGCGGTCGGCATCGTGCCCGCCGCCTCGATCGCCTCGTCGAGCGACTCGCACTCGAGCAGGAAGTACCCGCCGAGCTGCTCCTTCGTCTCGGCGAACGGGCCGTCGGTCACGAGCGCCCGGCCGTCACGGACGCGCACGGTGGTCGCGGTGGTCGTCGGGCGCAGCTCGGCGCCGTCGATCATCATCCCGCGGCGGGCGAGCTCCTCCGACACCGCGGCGTACTCCCGGTAGACCGCCTGACGGTCATCGTCGCCGAGCTCGTTCCACCGCGACTCGTCGGTGTAGATCGCGAGCAGGTACTTCATGCGGGCCTCCCCTTGTCGTCTCGGCCGCCGTGCGGCCGCCGTCCCTCGGAGGACGAACGGCGGCGCCGGAATTCGACGCTCACCCCCGCGACCCCGGCCGCGGCGCCGCCCGCCGCCGCAGCAGGCCGAGCACGACGAACACCGCGCCGGCCAGGAACCCCACCTGGCCGCCGCCGAGCAGTGCGGTCTCGATCAGGATCGCGGCCCCGATTGCGATGAAGACGTACGCCAGGATGCGGTTGGCGGCGAGCACGCCTCACCCGGCCGGCTGCGTGCCGACCATCACCCGGCACTGCGCGTTGCGCAGGACGTAGTCGATCACCCGGCCGAACATCCGCTCCCCGCCGCGCTTGCGCTGCTCGGCTCCCAGCACGATGATCTCGGCCTGGCGGCGGCGGGCCTCGTCGACGATGGCCTGGCCCACGTTGCGGGTGCGCACGATGCGCGGGATCACGTGGACGCCGTACTCGCGCCCGAGCGCCGCCGCCTCGCCCAGCTCCCGCTCGGCATCCCGCGACTCGGCCTCCATCGGGGCGGAGAGCGGCAGGTTCATCGGCACGCGGATCGGGTAGAGCGCGACGAGCTTGGTGCCCGACTCGGCCGCCAGCCGCAGCGCGGTCGCCGTCATCTCGTCCGCGACGCGGTGCTTCGTGAGCGGCAGCAGGATCGAGCGGTACTCGACCTCGACCGCCGGCCCGGCGGCCCGGTGCTGGGCGAGCACGGTCACGGCGAGCGGCAGGTGCTGGTGGCGGCGGTACGCGACGTACACCACCATCCCGACGGCGAGCCAGACGATCCCGACCGGCGCGACGCCGTCCGAGAGGTGCAGCGCGACCGTGACGAGCCACGACGCCCCGGTGCCCATCAGTCCGACGATCGCGAAGCCGGGCACGTCGTACCCTCTCACCTGGAACGACAGCGGGCCGCGCCACGGCATGTCAGCGGAGACCATCGCGCGGCGCATCTTGATCACCGACGCGTGCGCGAGCGTGAACGAGAGCATGGCGCCGAAGGCGTACAGGTTCCCGAGGAAGGCGATCGCGCCCGGCGGGACCATCAGCACCACCGCGACGACGCTGTAGAGGATGATCGCGACGTAGGGCGTGTTGAACCGTGGGTGCACGCGCCGGATGACCTCCGGGAGCTGGCGGTGCTGCCCCATCGAGTACGTCAGGCGGGACACGCCGATGATGCCCGCGTTCGTGGCGATGATCAGGATCGTCGCCGCCAGGATCGCGACGTAGTAGCCCAGCCCCTGGGTGATCGTCTGCGGCAGGCCGAGGTGCTCCACCAGCCCGGCGACGGGGTCGCCGGCGTCCTTGCAGGCGAGGTCCGAGGTGGGCTGTCCCAGCGTGACGGTCTTCGGACAGGCGAGCAGCGGGTCGTGCGAGTTGCGCACCTGCTGGGCGGTCGCCGGCTTCACCGGCAGCGCCGACAGCGCCACCGACGGCAGGAAGGCGTAGATCGCGAACACCGCGACGACCACGTACATGATCGAGCGGGGCACGTGCCGGGGCGGGTCGATCGCCTCCTCGGCCATGTTCGAGACGGTCTCGATGCCCGTGTAGGCGACCATCGCGACCGGGATGGAGACGATGAAGTTCGACCACGTCGGCGCCGTTCCCAGGTGGACGTTGGCCTGCAGGGTGTGCGGCGAGAGCACGGTGACGAGGCCGATCATGACGAGCAGCGCCTGGGTGCCGAGGTCGGTCAGCGCGAGGAAGATGTTCAGGCCGGCGGCCTCCTTCACGCCCACGATGTTCAGCGCCACCAGGAGCGCGATCACGACGCCGCCGCCGACGATGTCCCACGGGTGTCCGATCAGGTCGAGGCTCGGCGCGAACTTGTTCAGATAGTGCGGCACGAAGATCGCCGAGATCGCGATCGTGACCGTGTAGTTCAGCATCTGCGCCCAGCCGGCGAAGAACGACACCGCCTCGTTGAACGCGTGCCGGGTGAACGACGACGACCCGCCCGCCTCGGGGAACCGCGCGGTCGCCTCGGCGTACGTGACGGCGGTGCAGAAGAAGATCACGCCCGAGATCGCGAACGCGACCGGCGTCATCCCGAGCGCGTACACCGTGACCAGCCCGAGCGCGTAGTAGATCGACGAGCCGACGTTCCCGTAGGCCGTCGAGAACAGCGCGGCGGTGCCGAGCACCCGGTGCAGTCCCGCTGCCTGGCGGCGCTTCAGCGGCATGGCGTGATTATGGCGTGCGCCGGTGTCGTTGGGGCCTGGCCCCGCCCGCGCGGGCGGGGCCAGGCCCCGATCCTCGCTACCTGGCCAGGAGCGGGATGATCAGGATCGCCACGATGTTGGTGATCTTGATCATCGGGTTGATGGCCGGCCCGGCCGTGTCCTTGTACGGGTCGCCGACCGTGTCGCCGGTCACCGAGGCCGCATGGGCGTCCGAGCCCTTGCCGCCGTGGGCGCCGTCCTCGATCAGCTTCTTCGCGTTGTCCCAGGCGCCGCCGCCCGAGGTCATCGAGATCGCCAGGAAGAGGCCGGTCACGATCGTTCCGACGAGCAGGCCGCCGAGCGCCTGGTAGGAGATCACGCCGACGACGATCGGGATGACGACGGGGATCAGCGCCGGCAGCTGCATCTCGCGGATCGCGTTGCGGGTGACCAGGTCGACGCAGCGGGCGTAGTCGGGCTTGCCCGTGCCCTCCATGATCCCGGGGATCTCGCGGAACTGGCGCCGCACCTCCTGCACCACGAGCCCGCCGGTGCGGCCGACCGCGTCCATCGCAAGCGACGCGAACAGGAACGGCATCAGGCCGCCGATCAGGAGGCCCGCGAGCACCCACGGGTCGTTGATCGTGAACGTGACCGGATGGCCGACCTTCCTCCCCAGCTCGTCGCTGTAGGACTGGAACAGCACCAGCGCGGCCAGGCCGGCCGAGCCGATCGCGTAGCCCTTGGTGACGGCCTTGGTCGTGTTGCCGACCGCGTCCAGAGGATCGGTGACGTTGTCGCGCACCTCGTGCGGCAGGTCGGCCATCTCGGCGATGCCGCCGGCGTTGTCGGTGATCGGGCCGAAGGCGTCGAGCGCCACCACCATCCCCGCCATCGAGAGCATCGCCGTGACCGCGATCGCGATGCCGTAGATGCCGGCCAGCTTGAACGACGTCACCGTTCCGACCGCGATCACGATCACCGGCAGCGCGGTGGCCTGCATGCCCACCGCGAGCCCCGCGATGATGTTGGTCGCATGCCCGGTGAGCGACTGCTCGGAGATGCGCTTGACGGGCCCGAAGCGGGTGCCGGTGTAGTACTCGGTGATGGCCACGATCAGGGCGGTGATGACGAGCCCGATCAGGCCGCAGAAGTAGATCTTGGTCGAGCTGGCCCCGCCGGTGAATGACCCGAAGTGCTTGCCGGTGTTCGCGACCACCGGGATGTAGATCAGCGCCGAGAGCACCGCCGACACGAGCACGCCCACGTACAGCGCCGAGATGACGCTGATGTTGCCCCACAGGCGCACGCACAGCGTGCCGACGATCGACGCCGGGATCGAGAACGCCGCCAGGAGCAGCGGCAGCATGACCGCGTCGTGGTTGCCGAACAGGGCGCCCAGGAACATCGAGGCGACCACCGTGACGGCGTACGTCTCGAACAGGTCGGCGGCCATGCCGGCGTCGTCGCCGACGTTGTCGCCGACGTTGTCGGCGATCACCGCCGGGTTGCGGGGGTCGTCCTCGGGGATGCCGGCCTCGATCTTGCCGACCAGGTCGGCGCCGACGTCGGCCGCCTTCGTGAAGATGCCGCCGCCCAGCCGGGCGAAGACGGAGATCAGCGAGCTGCCGAACGCCAGGCCGACGAGCGCCTTGGTCGTCTCGAGGTCGCGCTGGGCCTGTGTTCCGCTGCCGATCCGGTCCAGGATGCCGAAGTATGCGCCCATGCCCAGCAGGCCGAGGCCGACGACGAGGATGCCGGTCACGGTGCCGCCCTTGAACGCGATCGAAAGCGCGGGCGCGAGCCCGGACTTGGCCGCCTCGGCCGTGCGCACGTTCGACCGCACCGCGACGTTCATGCCGATGAAGCCGGTCAATCCCGAGAGCACCGCCCCGATCAGGAACCCGAACGCCACCTTCCAGCCCAGGTCGGACGTCCAGGTGCCGGCGATCCCGATCAGCAGGAACACCACCACCGCCACGCCGGCGATCGTCGTGTACTGGCGCTTCAGGTAGGCCGCGGCGCCCTCCTGGACGGCCGCGGAGATCTCGCGCATGCGCTCGGTGCCGGCCGCCTGGCTGAGCACCCACCGGGTCAGGGCGAGGCCGTAGACGACCGCAAGCGCGCCACAGACGAGGGCGATAAGCACGGCATGGCTAGCGAGCGAACTCACGTGGTGGACTCCTTATGGAACGGGGGAGACGGCCGAAAATCGGGCCGGCGGATTGTAACAGCGGCTCCGGAGCGCCCCCGCGCCACCCGTACCGCTCAACTCTCGCCGGTCCGCGTCGATTGGTCATGGCATGCGCATCCGCGTCCACACGCTGGCGGCGATCGCCGTGATCCCGCTCGTCTCGGCATGCGGAGCGGCCACGGCGACGGTGCCGCATGCGACGACGGTCTCGTCTCCGCACGTGAGCCACGGCCACACCGTGTCGCCCAAGGGCGCGCCCTACCGGTACACCGTGCCGGCGGGGTTCACCGTTGCGTCGCACGAGATCGAGCCCGCCGACGGCAGCCCGTACCGGGACCTCTCGATGGTCACGATCGGGCGCTGGGATCTGATCTCGGTGAAGGTCGAGCCGAGCTCGAGCGCGCTCGGTCCCGCCGACGAGGCGGCGACGGTCAAGGCCGACGCAGGCCGACTGCGCAACGATCTGGCGGCGGTCGGGGCACGCGTCGGACGCGTCGACCGGGTCACCGTGGCGGCGCACCCGGCTGTCCGCTTCACCGTTCGCCACCTGCCGGATGCCGGCGGCGGGCCGCGCGTCTCGGCGACGCGCATGCTGATCTTCGCGGACACCTACACCGTGCTCGTCAGCTGCCAGTGGGCGAGCGCCGAGTCGCGCGCCGGCGTCCAGGCCGGCTGCAGCTCGATCGCGCGCACGCTCGTCCTGCGGGACCGTTAGAACCGCGCGCCGGCGAGCGCGTTGCAGCAGATGTCGTCCGGCTGGGGGCCGATCTTCGGGATCGACTCGAACAGCAGCCGGCGCAGGCGCTCGTTGTTCTCGGTGAACACCTGGACGACGGCCTCGTGGCTGACCGGCTCGATGTCGGGGTCGTCCTCGAGGCCCACGTCGTAGTCGGTGATGAGCGAGACGTTCGCGTAGCAGAGGCCGAGCTCGCGGGCGAGCCAGCCCTCGGGGTAGGCCGTCATGTTGATCACGCCCCAGCCCATCGACGCGAACCAGCGGCTCTCGGCCCTGGTCGAGAACCGCGGCCCCTGGATCACGACCACCGTGCCGCCGTCGCGGATGTCGAGCCCCTGGTCGCGGCCGGTCTCGAGCAGGATCCCGCGCAGGCCGGGGCAGTAGGGGTCGGCGGCCGACACGTGCGTCGTCACCGGCCCGTCGTAGAACGTGTCCCGGCGCCCGCTCGTCCGGTCGACGAACTGGTCGCAGACGACGAACGCGCCCGGGGGCAGGTTCGTGTCCAGGCTGCCGGACGCGCACGGGCCGACGATCCGGCGCACGCCCAGCTCGCGCATCGCCCACAGGTTCGCGCGGTACGGCACCATGTGCGGCGGCAGATGGTGGTGCCTGCCGTGGCGGGGCAGGAACGCGACCCTGACGCCGCCCACGTCGCCGATGGTGAACCGGTCGGACGGCGGGCCGTACGGGGTCTCGACCGCCACCTCCTCGGCGTCCTCGAGGAACGAGTAGAAGCCGGAGCCGCCGAAGACGCCGATCTCTGCGCCGGCGCTCACACCTCGCCTCCCGGCGTCCAGATCGGCGGCCGCTCGGGGACGATCTTCTCGCCCGCCTGCCCGGCCTCGGGCGCCGGTTCGGCCGCCCCCGCCTGCGGCGGCGGCTGGGCGGGCGGGTTGGCCGCGTCCGCGTAGGCCAGCTGCAGCTGCGAGAGCGCTCCGCGCAGCGCCGTCATCGACGCGGCGTCGAGCACCCCCTCGAGCACGGGCAGCAGGGCACGCACCGTCTCGATCGCGACCCGCGTCTGCTCGAGGTCGCGCTCGTCCTCGCCGCCCGCCAGGCCGGTGCGGCGGTACCCGACGTCGAAGACCGTCTGCACCATCGACACCACCACGTCCTGCACCGGCACGGTGCGCATGAACTCGGCGGCCACCTCCTGTGCGCTCTGTGACGCGTCGCTCATCCCGCCTTCTCCTCCTCTCTGACCGATAGCCACTCCCTCACCGACGCCCGCGTGCGCTCGACCGCGTGCGGCCACACCTCCTCGACGCTCGCGCCCGCCTCGAGCTCCTCGGCGTAGCGCTCGGCCGCGGTCGGCTCCGCGAGCACGTCGAGGTAGCCGGACAGCCCGAGCTCGGCGGCGGTCTCCGACACCTCCTCGAGCAGCGCCTCCAGCCGCGCCGCCGCGGGCACCGCCTCGCCCGCGTCGAGGTCGATCAGCTCGCCCCGCATCCCCCACCGGATCGCCCGCCACAGGTTCTCCTCCAGCAGCCGGTGCGGGTGGGCGGGCAGCGGCCGGCCCTCGTCGAAGGCGCGGGCGTAGCCGGCGGTCACCGCCACCATCAGCGCGGCCAGTCCGACGGAGCGGTCGAACTCCGGCTGGGCGTCGCAGATCCGCAGCTCGACCGTCGGAAACGCCTGGTGCGGCCGCACGCTCCACCAGATCTCGGTGTGCTCGCGGATCGAGCGCGTCCGCACCAGGAAGCGCACGAAATCGGCGTACTCGTCCCAGCCCGAGAACACGTCCGGGATGCCGCAGCGGGGGAAGAAGCGGGTGAAGATCTGCGTGCGGGTCGACTGGAGGAACGTGTGCCGGCCCTCGAGCCACGGGGAGCTGCACGATGCGGCCAGGAGCTCGGGCAGCACGGAGCGCAGGGCGCTCGTCACCGCCAGCGCCCGGTCGGCGCCGCGCACGCCCGTGTGCACGTGGATGCCGAAGGTGTTGTTGCGCCAGGCGACGTAGCGCAGCGTCGACTCGACCAGGTGGTAGTGGGGCGTGTCGATGACGCTCTGGTCCTGCCAGCGTGCGAACGGATGCGTGCCCGCAGCCGAGAGCCGGTAGCCGAGCCGCTCGGCGGCGTCGATCACGTCGGCGCGGCGGCGGGCCATCGCCTCGGCGGCCTCGGCGAACGTCTCGCACCGGCCGGTGCGCACCTCGACCTCGGAGCGGATCAGCTCGCCGGCGACCATGCCTGCCAGCGGCCCGGTCCTGGTGGCGGCGTCGATCCGCTCGAACCCCGCGGTCATGTCCAGCCGCTCGGTGTCGAGGATCGCGAACTCCTCCTCCACGCCGACGGTGAAGTCGGTCCCGGCCTCGAACGCCGCTCGCGCGGCATCGAGCGCCTGGATCGGATCGGTGATCTTCGGCGTCTCTCCCATCGGCCGAGGCACGATACCCGCTCGCGGGTCGGCTGACGCCGCGGCCGGAGGCGGTCAGCGCGGCAGCTGGGCGGCCACCCGCGAGCGCAGGTCCGCGCTCGTGAACGGCTTCGTCAGGTAATCGTCGGCGCCGAGCCGCATGCCGGTCTCGATGTCGGCGTCCGTGGCCCGCGCGGTCAGCATGATCACCTTCAGGCCGGCGCTGCGCGCGTCGGTGCGCAGCTCCTGGAGCACCTCCCAGCCGCTGCGGCGAGGCATCACGACGTCGAGCAGGCAGAGGTCGGGGGCGCGCTCGAACACCGAGTCGAGGGCGCTCTGTCCGTCGGCCGCGGTGACGACCTCGTAGCCCTCGCGCTCCAGCCGGAACTGCACCAGCCGCAGCAGGTGGGGCTCGTCGTCGACCACGAGCACGGTCTGACGTCGTTCGCTCATGCTTCGCCCTCCTCCGTCGGACCCCCGGCCAGCGGGATGGCCACGGTCACCGTCGTCCCGGCGCCGAGGGTCGAGTCGACCGCCAGGCGGCCGTCGTGGGCATCGACGATGCCCTTGCAGATCGCGAGCCCGAGGCCGGTGCCGGGAATGGCCTGCTCCATCGCGTTGCTCGCCCGGAAGAAGCGCTCGAACAACCGCTCGCGGTCAGCCTCGGAGATGCCGATCCCGGAGTCCTCCACCGTGATCGCCGCCTCGCCTTCGGCGACGGCCAGCGCCACGCCCAGCCGGCCCTCGTCCGGGCTGAACTTGACCGCGTTCGACAGCAGGTTCGTGAGCACCTGGGAGATGCGCTCGCTGTCGACGACGGCCGTCACCGGCTCGCCGGGCAGCGTGACCTCGAGCCGCTGCCGGCGGGAGTTGACGGCGGGGACGTGGATCTGCACGTTCTGGCGCACGAGCTCGCACAGGTCGACGGTCTCGGGCCGGATCACCATCCGCCCGCTCTCGAGTCCCGACAGCGTCAGCAGGTCGTTGATCAGCGCCAGCAGGCGGCGGGCGTTGTGGTCGATGATCTCGAGGAACTCCGCCTGCTCCGGCGTCATCTCCCCCACCTCGCCGTTGACCAGGATGTCCGTGTATCCCAGGATCGACGCGAGCGGGGTGCGCAGCTCGTGGGACACGCTGGAGACGAAGTCGGTCTTGAACTGGTCGGAGAGGCGCAGCGCCTCGACCTGCTGGGCGAGCGCGGCGTTCAGCTCGTCCATGCGGGCGAGGATGTCGACGCGCTCGACGGCCACGGCAGCCTCGGCGGCGAAGAGGCCGACCACGGCCGCCGCCCGGTCGGAGATCAGTGTCACCGGGCGGTCCCACGCGACCAGGAGCACGCCGACCGGGTTGCCGTCGCGGAGCACCGGCTGCCACAGGGCCGTCACCAGCCCGGTGGCCTCGACGAGCTGCGGCGACACGCCGCCGTGCGTGGACAGGTCGGCGAAGAACGGCTCGCGCGACGCGAACACCTGCGCGGTCGCGGAGCTGGTCTGGTCGAGGGGCACCATCAGCGGCTCGGAGTGGGCGCCGGCCATGGCGGTCGAGACGAGGTTCCCCTTCCCGTCCGGCTCCATCAACACGGCCATCGCCCCGTCGCACACCTCGAGCGCGGCCTCGCAGATCGCCAGGCGGGCGGAGGCCGCGTCGGCGGTGCGCGGCAGGCGGCGGGCAACCTCGGCGACCACGGTCAGGTCGGCGGCGTACTGGAACGCGAGCACGCCGGCCTCCTCCTCGGCCTGGCGGCGGTCGGTGACGTCGCGCAGGGCGAGGATGCGGCACATGCCCGACGCGTCGTCGGCGACCGTGCGCGCCGAGGCCTCCAGGTAGCGCGGCTCCCCGGCCTTCGTGGCTGCGATCAGCTCGAACGGCGCCTCCCCGCCGACGCGCATGCGCTCCGCCAGCGACGTGCGGCCGGCCGGAGTGGCGAGATCGAACACGCTCAGGCGCAACGCCTCCTCGCGGGTGTAGCCGAACGTCCGTCCGAACGCGGGGTTCGTGTCGACGATGCGGCCGTCCACGAGCGCCACCAGCGGTTCGAAGGCCGCGTCCCAGAGCGTGCGGAACGGGTCCGGGGCAGCGGGAGCCGGGCGACGCCGGACGAGGGTGGCGAGCCGCCGCAGTCCGCGGAGGGCCGAAGGGGTCACACGCGCCGTATCGGCGCCCCGGGCGTCCCCCTTGAGGGGGATGACACGGCCGCGTCGAGCAGCCGGCGGGCGATCCCCTCCCAGCTCCAGCGCTCCACGACCGCGGCGCGGGCGAGCGCGCCGAGGCGGGCGCGCTCGGCGGGCGGGAGCGCGAGCAGCGCGTCGAGCCGGCGGGCGAGGTCGGCGCTCGTGCCGTCGAACGTGATCCCGGCCTCGCCGAGGCCCTGCGCCACCTCCCGCAGGCCCGAGTGGTCGGAGACGATGGGCAGCACCTCGCACGCGGCGGCCTCGGCGGCGACCATGCCGAACGCCTCCGGCAGCACGGACGGCACGACGACGGCGTCGGCGAGCGGGACCAGCAGCTGCAGCTGCTCGTGATCCATCGCTCCGGTGAAGACGACGCCCGGCGGGGCCGCGGCCTCGAGCTGCTCGCGCGCGTCGCCGAAGCCGACGACGACCAGGGCGACGCCGGGATGGCGCGGGGAGACGTCGCGCCAGGCGTCGAGCAGCAGGTGGACGCCCTTCTGGCGCATGAGCTTGCCGAAGTAGAGGACGAACCGCCCCGCCCCCCGCAGGGCCTCGGCTGCACCCGCATCCGCGGTGCGCTCGGCCGGCCCGCCCGATCCGCGGCGGGGGCGTTCCAGCAGTTCGAGCAGCGCCGGCAGCGATCCCCGGCCGGGCGCGAAGCCGTCGGTGTCGACCCCCGGGGGGACGATCCGCATCGCCGCCCGGTAGGCCCCCTCCCCCAGGAGCTCCTCGGTGACGTCCACAATGTGCTGCGACCCGGCGAACACCGCCGCGGCGCCGTCCAGCGCCTCCCTGGCCATCGCGGCCAGGCGCGGCCGGCCGCGGATCGCGTACTCGAGCTCGGAGCCGTGCACCTTGACGGCGTAGCGCGTGCCGGCAGCGCAGCCCGCCGCGGCGACGGGACCGCCCATGACGGCATGGTTTGCGAGCACCAGCGCCGCAGGCGCGCGGGCCAGCTCCGCGGCGATCGCGGCGGCGTTCGCGTGCGTGAACCGGTCGAGCTCGGCCGGCGTCAGGTCGGCGACGTGCCGGGCCTCGATGCCCTCGTAGCGGTCGAGCACGAACACCGGTAGGAGCGGCCCGACGTCGGGCACGACGACGCGCACGCGCGGCCCGAGATCGAAGCGCTCGGCGCCGCGCTGCTGGCACACCAGGACGACGTCGTGCCCCAGCCGCCCCCACGCCCGGGCGACGTGCTGGGTGTAGATGTTCGACCCCGTGCCCTCGAGCAGGTAGCCGTGCCAGAGGACCAGCCGCATGAGGTCAGGCTATCCGGTGCCTGGCACCGGTATCCACCCTCAGGTCAGGTGGAAGTAGAGCGCGTGCAGGATCTCGACCACCGGGCTCGAGCGGTGCACGGTCACGTCCGGCGGCGTGTCGATCAGCGCGTCCGAGTAGTTGAAGATGATCTTCACGCCCGCGGCGACGAGCTGGTCGGCCGCCTCCTGCGCCGCGTCCTCCGGCACCGCCAGCACGCCGACGATCACGTTGCGGTCGCGTACGGCGGCCTGGATCGCGGACACGTCCTGCACCGGCTGGTCGCCGATGGAGGCCCCGATCTTGGCCGGATCCGAGTCGAAGACCCCGGCGATGTTGAACCCGTGGTCGGCGAACGTCGGCGAGGAGGCGATCGCCGAGCCGAGCCGACCGGCGCCGATCAGGACGATGTTGTGCTGCCCCGAGGTGCGGAGGATCTTGCGGATCTCCGTGACCAGATAGTCGATGTTGTAGCCGACGCCGCGCTTGCCGAACTTCCCGAACCCGGACAGGTCGCGCCGGATCTGGGTGGCGTTCACGTTGGTGTACTCGCCGATCTCCTGTGACGAGATCGAGTCGCGCCCCATCTTCTTCGCCTGGGTGAGCACCTGCAGGTAGCGCGAGAGCCGGGCGGCGACGCCCACCGTCAGCCGGTCGGATTCCACAGGTCTCTCCTTCGAAGCGGGGGCGTGCAGCACGGTGCCTCCAGTGTAGCCATCACCGTTTTTCGTCCGCTCCGGTCCCTGCGGCGTCGACGCGGCGGCGCAGCTCGGTGGGGTCGACGTGGTAGATGAACGCCTTTCGCCCGGCCACGAAGACCACCGGGATCTGCTCCCGGTAGGCGGCCTCGAGCTCCGGGTCGCCGGTGATGTCGACGACGGTGAGGTCGAAGCGGAGCGCGGGCTGCTCGCGTTCGAGCAGCTCCTTCGCGACATCGCAGAGGTGGCAGCCCGGCGCCGAATACACGCGCACCTCGACGCTCACGAGGCGGTGGCGTATGCGTCCCGGCGCAGGTAGCCGGGGAAGGCGATCGGTTCGGTGTAGCGCGCCGCCGAGGCGATCATGGCGGCGTTGTCGGTGCAGAGCTCGGGCGGCGCGAGCGCGAGCCGGACGCCCAGCTCGGCGCAGCGCTGCGCGAAGGCGGCGCGCAGCACGCCGTTTCGGGCGACGCCGCCGACGACGGCGAGCGTGCGCGCTCCCGTCTGGTCGACGGCGGCCGCCGTGCGCTCGACCAGCGACCGCACGATCGCGGCCTGGTAGGACGCGGCCAGGTCGGCCCTGCTCGCGCCGGGATTGCGGTCGATCGCGTACCGAAGCGCGGTCTTCAGACCGCTGAACGAGAGGTCGCACCCGGGGCGGCCGACCATCGCGACGGGGAAGGCGTGGGCGCCCGGATCGCCCTCCGCCGCCAGCCGCTCCAGCCGGGCGCCGCCCGGGTAGCCGAGCCCGAGCAGCCGCGCGCCCTTGTCGAACGCCTCGCCGGCGGCGTCGTCGAGCGAGCGGCCGATGCAGTCGTACCCGCGCCGGTCGGCGACCTCCAGGATCATGGTGTGGCCGCCCGACGCGAGCAGCGCCAGGAAGGGCGGCTCGAGCGGCTCCGGCTGCAGGTAGAGCGCGGCCAGGTGCCCGTGCAGGTGGTCGACGGGGATGAGCGGCAGCCGGCGCGCGAACGCGATCGCCTTCGCCGCCGACAGCCCCACCAGGAGGGCGCCGATCAGCCCCGGCCCCTCCGTGACCGCGACGGCGTCCACGTCGCCGAGGTCTGCGCCGGCCTCATCCAGGGCGGCCTCCACGACGGGAACGACCAGCTCCAGGTGCCGGCGCGAGGCCACCTCGGGCACGACCCCTCCGTAGCGGGCGTGCAGGTCGGCCTGGGACGAGACGACGTTCGCACGCACGACGCCGTCGTCGGTCACGAGCGCGGCGGCCGTCTCGTCGCAGGATGTCTCGATGCCCAGGATCACGCCGGCTCCGGGTCGCGCCACATGATCAGCGCGTCCTCGCGGTTGTCGGTGTAGTAGCCGCGGCGCACGCCCGTGGCCATGAAGCCGAGCGACTCGTACAGGTGGATGGCGACGTGGTTGGAGACCCGCACCTCCAGGGTGTAGCCGCGCTCCGTGTCGCCGTCGGTGAGGACGAAGAGGCGGTCGAGCATCGAGCGGGCCACGCCGCGGCCGCGCCAGTCGGGCGCGACGGCGACGTTCATGACGTGCCACGCGTCGACGTAGCGGGCCACGATCAGGTAGCCGAGCATGTCCTCGCCCTGGAAGGCGCCGAGGCAGATGCCGCTCGGCTTCGACAGCTCGCCCGCGAACATCGACCGCGACCACGGCGTCGGGTACGACGCGTGCTCGATCGCCTCGACCCCGTCCAGATCCGACGTCCGCAGCGGCCGCAGCTCGACGGCCGTGATCATCCGGCGGCCCTCGCGGCCAGGCTGCGGTCGGCGTCCGGGGCGCGCAGGTAACACGGCTCGG
Organism: uncultured Actinomycetes bacterium; assembly: GCA_963843705.1. Classification (GTDB taxonomy): domain Bacteria; phylum Actinomycetota; class Thermoleophilia; order Gaiellales; family JAICJC01; genus JAICJC01. Next base: position 528,116 of record CAWJLQ010000008.1, on the reverse strand, counting down.
CCGGGCCGGCGGAGCCGATCAGGCGTGCATGGTGGCGCGCGTGCGGCACGTGCAGCGGCGATCCGTCGGGCGGGATCTCGGCCGCGCCGAGAAGCTCGCGGTAGCGCACCGCGCCGTCGCCCGCGACGACTGCGCCCGCCGGCAGGAGTGCATCCAGCTCCTGGGGCGTGCGCGCCGCCGGCTCGATCCCCGCCCCGGCGCAGAACACCTCGCCGCGGCGGGCGTCGATGCAGGCGACGTCGACCCCGGCCGGAAGCCGGAGCGCGTCGAGGGTCGACACGCCGAGCACCGGCACGCCGAGGGCGAAGCCGAGCGCGCGCGCCGTGGCGAGCCCGATGCGCAGGCCCGTGAACGTGCCGGGGCCGGTGCCGGCGACGATCGTCTCGACGCCGCCGAGCTCGAGGCCCGCCTCGCCGAGCAGCCGGTGGACGTCGTCCAGCAGGTGCTGGGCGCCGACGGACCGGCCCGCCGTCGCCGACTCGGCCAGCACGTCGCCCCGGGTGCTCAGACAGGCCGTCGCGACGTCGGTCGCCGTATCAAACGAGAGGATCACCAATGCCGTCGAGCAGCTCCGCGTCGTCGCCTTCCAGCTCGATCAGCCTAGCATCGGCCTCCCCCACCCGCACCGTCACGCGGGCGCGCGCGGGCGGGAGGATCCCCGCTCCCGCCGCCGGCCACTCGACGAAGCAGATCGTGCCGTCGAAGTAGGGCTCGAGGTCGGCCGCCTCCTCGACGGTCACGCCGCCGGAGCGGTACAGGTCGAGATGCGCCACGCGGCCGCGCGGCGTCGTATACAGGTTGCCGACGGTGTACGTCGGGCTCGTGACCGGGCCCTCGACCCCGAGCTCCCGGCACGCGCCGCGGACGAGCACCGTCTTGCCGGCCCCGAGCTCGCCCGACACGTGCACGACGTCGCCCGGGCGCAGGCGCCGCGCCAGGGCCGCGCCGATGCGCTCGGTGTCCTGCGGGCTAGAAGAGGCCCAGCTGCGCGTACTCGGGCTCGGGCTCGGCGACGGGCGCCGACGCGACCGGGGGCGGCGGCGGCGCGACGGGGGCCGGGGCGGGCTCGCTCGCGAGCAGCTCGGGCAGCCTGCGGAAGTCGTCGCGCAGCGTGTCCATCATCGCCGGGGTGTAGAGCGCCGCCGCAGGATGGAAGATCGGGAAGAGCACCAGGTCGACGCCGGCGATGGTGCGGGGCTGTGCGCGGCCGTGGACGCGGGTGATGCCGTGCGGCTGGCCGGACAGGAGCTTGGTGGCGAAGTTCCCGAGGGTGCAGATCACCCGCGGTCGGATCAGCTCCACCTGCGAGAACAGGTAGCCCTCGCACGAGGCGATCTCGTCCGGCTGGGGGTCGCGGTTGCCCGGCGGGCGGCATTTGAGCACGTTCGCGATGTACACCTGCGGCCGGATGAGCCCGATCGACCCGAGCAGGGACTCGAGCACCTTGCCGGCCTGGCCGACGAAGGGCGCCCCCTGGCGGTCCTCGTGGTATCCGGGCGCCTCGCCGACGAACATCAGGTCGGCGTCGGGATGGCCGGATCCGACGACCACCTGGGTGCGGGTGCGCGCGAGTGCACACCGCTCACACCCCTGCCACTCGGCGGAGAGCCGCTCCAGCTCGGCGGCGCGCTGCGGTGCGTCGCTCACGGGTCGCATTCAATCACCCGCCTCGGACGGTTCCGCGGGTCGCGGCGTCAGTGGCCGCAGCCGCAGCTGCCGCCGCAGCACCCGCCGCCGCCGCCACCGCCGCCCGCCATCACGGGCCGCGGCGTCGCGAACGAGGACAGGAGCCGCGTGACGGTGGTCGCGCCGCAGTCGGGGCACTGGACCTCGTCGCGCTCGCCGCGGACGAGCTCCTCGAAGGTGCCCGAGCAGCCGGCGCAGAGATACTCGTAGATCGGCATGGGCCTGATTCTACCGGCAACCACCGACCCCGGGGCCTGGCCCCGCACGCCGGGCCACCACCAACCCGGGGCCTGGCCCCGCACGCCCGGCCACCACCAACCCGGGGCCTGGCCCCGCACGCCCGGCCACCACCAACCCGGGGCCTGGCCCCGCACGCCCGGCCACCACCAACCCGGGGCCTGGCCCCGCACGCCCGGCCACCACCAACCCGGGGCCTGGCCCCGCACGCCCGGCCACCACCAACCCGGGGCCTGGCCCCGCACGCGGGGCCAGGCCCCAACACCGCTCCATCTCCAGCCGCGCCGGGGCAGGACGGCTACCATGGTTCCGCAAGCCTGGTATCCGCAACCGGAACTGGAGCCCATGCAGGAATCGATCGTCGTCATCGGCGCCGGACGCGTCGGCACCGTCGTCGCCGCCCGCCTCGGGGCGCGCCTCGTCGCCCACGGCGAACGGGCGGATCTCGACGGCTGCACGCTGCTTGCGATCGCGACGCCGGACGCCGCCATCGCCGGGGTGTGCCGCGAGCTCGCGCCGCAGCTCCACTCCGCCGCGGGCGTCGTCCACTTCTCCGGCGGGACGAGCATCGCGGCCCTCGCCGCCGCGTCCGGCCCGCGCGCATGCGTCCACCCGCTGCAGACGGTCTGGCCGGACCGCGGCCCCGACCAGCTCGAGGGCGCGCACGCGGCGGTCACGGGCGACTGGGAGCTGGGGGCGGGCCTCGCCCACCGCCTGGGGATGACGCCGTTCGCCCTGGCCGACGAGGCGAAGCCGGTCTACCACGCCGCCTCGGTCGTCGCGTCGAATTACCTCGTGACCCTGACGCATGCCGCCGTCACGCTGCTCGGGCGGGCCGGGATCGGCCGTGACGAGGCGCTGGCGGCGCTGCGGCCGCTGCAGCACCGCACGGTCGACGTCGCCGGCCTGCCGCCCACCGGCCCGATCGCGCGCGGCGATGCTGCCACCGTCGAGGCGCACCTGAACGCCGTCGGTCCGGAGCTCGAGCCGCTCTACCGCGCGCTCGGGCGGGCGACGCTGCCGCTGGTCGCGCCGAGATCGGCCGACGCCGTGCGGGGGCTCCTGTGAGGGTCGGCCTCGTGCCCACGATGGGTGCGCTCCACGACGGCCACCGCGCGCTCCTGCGGGCGGCCCGGGCCGAGTGCGACCGGGTGGTGATGAGCCTGTTCGTCAACCCGACCCAGTTCGGGTCCGGCGAGGATCTCGACCGCTACCCGCGCGACGAGGCCGGCGACCGCGCCGTCGCCGCCGAGGAGGGTGTCGACGACGTATACGCGCCCGCGGTCGCCGACGTGTACCCGGAGGGCTTCTCGACGTCCGTCTCGGTCGGCGACCTCGCGCGCCGGTACGAGGGAGTGCACAGGCCCGGGCACTTCGACGGCGTCGCCACGGTCGTCCTCAAGCTCTTCCAGCGCGTGCGGCCGCAGGCCGCCTACTTCGGCCGCAAGGACGCGCAGCAGCTGGCCGTCATCCGGCGGATGGTGGCGGACCTGGACGTCCCGGTCGACATCCGCCCCGTCGACACGGTGCGCGAGCGCGACGGCCTGGCCGTCTCGTCCCGCAACGTCTATCTGTCACGCGACGAGCGCCGGGCGGCGCCGTCGCTCCATCGCGCGCTGCTCGCGCGCGACCCGTCCCTGTGCGAAGGCGAGCTCGACTATCTGGCGGTGGTCGACCCGGCCACCTTCGACCCCGTCCCCCCGCGGCCCGGCGCGCTCGTGATCGGCGCCGCCCGCTTCGGCAGCACCCGCTTGATCGACAACGTCGCGCTCGAGGAGGCGTCATGAAGGTTTCCCTGCCCCACCTGCACGAGCTGAAGCTCGCCGGCACTCCGATCGTGATGGTGACCGCCTACGACTACCCGAGCGGCCGCATCGTCGACCAGGCCGGCGTCGACATGGTGCTCGTCGGCGACTCGGCGGCCAACGTCGTGCTCGGCCACGACCCCGTCTCGACCGTGAAGGCCACGATGGACGAGCTGATCGTCCTCACCCGGGCCGTCGCGCGCGCCTGCACGAACCCCATCGTGATCGGCGACCTGCCGTTCATGTCCTACCAGGTGTCCGACGAGGACGCCGTCCGCAACGGCGGCCGGTTCATCAAGGAGGCCGGCGCCGACGTGGTCAAGCTCGAGGGCGGCGGCCAGTCGATCCAGCGGGTCGCGGCGCTGACGGCGGCCGGCATCCCGGTCATGGGCCATATCGGCCTCACCCCGCAGACGGCCACGATGCTCGGCGGCCACAAGGCCCAGGGCCGGCAGTGGCAGGGGGCGAAGGCGCTCTACGACTCCGCGGTGGCGCTGCAGGCGGCGGGCGCCTTCGGCGTCGTGCTCGAGTGCGTCCCCGAGCCGGTCGCCGCGGCCATCACCCGCCGGCTCACGATCCCCACGATCGGCATCGGCTCCGGCGCGGCCTGCGACGGCCAGGTGCTCGTGTTGCACGACCTGCTCGACATCCACCCCGACAGCGACTTCGCGCCCCGGTTCGTGAAGCAGTTCGCGCACGTCGGTGCGGCGATGCGCGAGGGCGTCGAGGCGTACACGGGCGAGGTGCGCTCACGGGCGTTCCCGGCCGCCGAGCACACGTTCCCCATCGACGCCGAGCAGCTGGCGGCGTTCGAGATCGCCGTCGAGGCGGGCGCGAGCGGCGCCGACAACGTCCTGGCCGACTGGTGAGCATGTAGCAAACCCGATCAGGCGGCGGGCCGGGCCGGGTGGCACGATGGCCGCATGATCGCCTCCGACAGACTGCGCACGATCCTCGACGTGGTCGAGGAGGGCGTCGAGCGACCCCAGCTGCGCGGCGTCGACCTGGCCAGGCGCGCGCATCTGTCGCGGTTCCACTTCGACCGGCTCGTCGCGGCCGCCCTGGGCGAGGCGCCCGGGATGCTCCGCCGCCGGCTCCTGCTGGAGCGGGCGGCCCACCGGCTGGCCGGCTCGCAGGACGCCGTGATCGACGTCGCGTTCGACGCGGGCTACGGGTCGCCGGAGGCGTTCGCGCGGGCGTTCCGGAGGGCGTACGGAGTGGCGCCGTCCGTCTATCGCCGGTCGCCCGCACCCCGCCACGAGCTGGGCGCGCCGGACGGCGTGCACTTCCACCCACCCGGCGGGCTGCGCCTGCCGGCGACCGCAAGGAGCACGACGATGGATGTCCTCGAACGCATGGTCGACCACCACCTGTGGCTGGTCGGCGAGATCGTCGACCGCACGGCCGGCGTGGATGACGAGACGCTCGACCGGCCGATCACGCTCTCGGTCGAGTCGATCGACCGCGACCCGACGCTGCGCAGCCTGTCCGACCGGCTCGTCTCGCAGCTCGAGATGTGGGTCACGGCCGTCGAGGGCGGCACGGCGATGCCGCCGCAGGGAGCGACGACCGCGGCCGGACTTCGCCACCGGCTCGACCGGGCCGGGCCGCGGTTCCGGGACGAGGTCATCGGCCCGATCGCCGCCGGCCGCGGCGACGAGACCTTCGTCGACGCGACCTGCGACCCGCCCGAGACGTTCAGCTACGGCGGCATCGCCGCGCACGTGCTGACCTTCGCGGCGGTGCGCCGGACGATGGCGATCGGAGCGCTCGAGACCGCCGGCGTCACCGACCTCGGCAGCGGCGACCCGATGCGCTTCGTCGGCGGCAGCGGCTCCGACGCCTCGACCATCAGCCGCAAACGCGGCCAGGCGGGTTGAGCCCCACGGTGGTCATGCCGGCGCTCGTAGAATGCCCGGCATGACCACCTACCTCCACACCATGGTTCGGATCACCGACATCGCCAAGAGCCAGGCGTTCTACGAGGCGCTCGGCTTCGAGAAGGGCAAGGAGAGCCCGATCGTCAGAAACGGCGAGCTCGAGGCGACCAACTACTTCTTCGGCCTCCCCGGCAGCCCGGACGTGCTCGAGCTGACACTCAACCTCGACGGCCGCACGTACGAGATGGGCACCGGCTACGGCCACATCGCCATCGGCGTCGACGACCTCGACGCCACGCTGGCCGCGCTCAAGGAGCAGGGCATCGAGCCCGAGCGCGCGCCCTACCAGGTGAGTGAGGGCGGGTCGTTCCTGTGCTTCGTGCGCGACCCGGATCAGTACCGGGTGGAGATCATCGGACGGGGCTGACGTTCCGCTGGCTCAACTCGATCTGACGACACATGCCACGCAGCAGACGGCGAACCGCCTGATGCGGGCCCGGAGCGTCGGACATTGAGGACGTTGGAGCTGTACACGGACGGGGCCTGCTCGACGGGCATCGGCGCCTGGGCGTTCGTCGTGGTGCGCTGGTCAGCCGGCGGCGAGCTCCGCGTCGTCGACAGTCGCGCCGGAGTCGAACCCGGCGCGACCCACCAAAGGATGGAGCTGACCGCGTTCATCGGTGCGGTGCGCCACGCCCTGGACGCGGAGGAGCCGGCCCTAGTCGTGACCGATTCGGCGTTCGTGGGCAACTGCCTGCTGGACGGCTGGTGGAAGCGGTGGGTCGAGAACGGGTGGCGGAACGCAAAGGGCAAGCCGGTCGCGTACAGGGAGCTGTGGTCCGAGCTTCTCGGCCTGCTCGGAACCCACGCGGAGTTCCTGGCCACGCCTGGCGGCAGGGCCGAGCCGCGGCAGTTCGACAGCTCGCCGATCCAGGTCCGGCGGGTCCGCGGCCACGGGCAGGGCGACGACCCGACGCACGACCCTTACCGGGCCGGTAACGACCTCGCCGACAGGATGGCGGTCGCCCGGCTGAAGAGCGCCCCGCCTGGATCACTGCATCACTGAACTCATCGAGCGGAGCTCTCGTGGTGATCTACCTGGGCCTGCGAGTCGAGGAGCCGCGAGGAATCGAGACGCTCAAGGCTCTGCGGCCGCAGATCGACGCAACGGTTGAGGAGCAGCCGGACGGGCTGCTGCTGCACGAACGGCTCGTCTACGGCGATGACCCACCGCACACCGGCATGCGCCAGTACTGGCGCGATTTCGAATCGCTCCAGGCCTGGACCAAGACGCTGCCCCACAAGCGGTGGTGGACCGACTACCTGCGAGACCGAGGCGGCACGTCCTTCTGGCACGAAACCTCCTTCCGCCGCGGCGGGGTCGAATCGATCTTCGTCGACGTTGAGTCCGGGTGTCGGATGGCCAAGTTCGCGCCGACCCAGCACGCAACGGGCCCAATGCTCGGGGCTCGTGCGCGCGCCGACGCCGACCGCTCGTCGGCCGGCGTGCCCGTGTGAGTGCCGTCCACCGGCCGGCGCGGGCTCAGATCACCTTCTCGTAGAAGAGGCTCGTCTCGATCGCCCGCGGGCTCATGCTCGCGTAGTCGCCGAAGGCCTCACACGGCTCGAAGCCCTCGCGCAGATAGAACGCGACCGCTTTGGCCTGATACCTGCCGGTCTCGAGCCGGAGGAGCGTGTGGCCGGCACCGCGGGCCTCCGCCTCCAGGTGCTGGAGGAGGCGGGTCGCGACCCCCATCCGCCGGGCTTCCGGGCGCGTGTACATCCGCTTCACCTCGGCGAACCCCGCGGAGAGCGCCACGCCGCCGCAGCCCGCGGCACGGCCGTCGATCCGTGCCACGAAGAACCGCACGCTCGGGTCGAAGAGCTGCTCGAGCGACAGACCGTGCCGTTGCTCCGCCAGGTAGGCGCCCGCGAGCGCGGCGTTCAGCTCGGCCAGGAGCTGACGCACCTCGTCGGTGGCGGCCGCGATGCGCTCGATCGTCAGGTTCATGCGTCGCTCCTCGATCCGGTCGAGCCTACCTCGGGTGGGGTTTGCCGGCCTCGCGACCGGCAATAGGGTTCGGCGCGTGACTCCCGGCGCTGTCCGTGTCGCTCCGAGAGCGGTGCTGGTCACCGGCATGTCCGCCACGGGGAAGTCGACCGTGCTGGCCGAGCTCGCGCGCGCCGGCCATGCGGTGGTCGACACCGACGAGGGGGGCTGGATCGTGGACGTCGCCCTGGCCGACGGCTCGACCGAGCCGATGTGGGACGAGCGCCGGATCACGGCGCTGCTCGACGGCCACGAACGGGGACTCCTCTTCCTCGCCGGCTGCGTCGCCAACCAGGGCCGCTTCTCCTCGCGCTTCCATGCGGTGGTCCTGCTCACGGCCCCCGAGCAGGTGCTGCTCGAGCGCCTGGCCACACGTACCAGCAACGACTTCGGCAAGCGCGACATCGAGCGCTCGACGATCCTGGGCGACCTGCGCACGGTGGAGCCGCTGCTCCGCGCGAGCGCGACGGCGGAGATCGACACGCGGGCGCCCCTGGCCGAGGTCGCAAGCAGGCTGCTCGCCGTCGCGCGCGGGCCGGCCGACCCGCGTCTCGGCACGCCGGCTGCGCGGAAGCGCCGCGGACGCGCCCACCACCGCCTGAGCTAGCGACCGAGGAGCTGCGCGAACTCGGGCCGGTCGCGGAGGGGTTCGAGATCGGCGTCCTCCGCGGCCTGGCCGCGCAACCCGTCAGAGGACGCCAGTGCACGCCGCAGGTGGGCGATGGCGTCCTCCGTGCGACCCGCCAGGCTCTCGCAGCAGGCCACGTTGTAGGCCAGGTTGGCGGACTCGGGATGCTCCTCCAGCAGCTCGCGGCCGCGGTCGGCTGCCTCGGCGTAGCGCCCGGCCTCGTACAGCGGGACGATCTCCGCCCACGCCCGGTCGCTTTCGATCCCGGCGGGAAGCTCGACCCACGGATGCCGCCGGCCCTCGTAGTGGGAGGTCTGCGGCATCGGAAACGACGGGTCGGCGAAGGCGCCGACGGGGACGGCGATGACATCCGGATCGTCGGGCGACGTGGAGAAGACGGTGCCGCCGCACTCCGGGCAGAAGTGGAAGACGTGCACCCTGCGGTCGCTCTCGTCCGACGTGCGGGCGTAGTCGCCGTGGCGACCCTCGACCCGCACCCGCCTGGCCGGAAACCGCGCCTGGACGCCGAACACGCTCCCGGTGCGGCGCTGGCACTCCAGGCAGTGGCAGATCGAGACGCGGTCGGGGTCGCCCTCGACCTCGAGCCGCAGCTGCCGACAGCTGCATGCGGCGGTTCGCAATGCCACCGTCCCATCCTAGATGAGTCGGGTACAGTCACCGCCATGACGGCGTTCGGCGGGACGGGCAGCCTGGAGCACATCCGCATCTGGGACGGCGTGACGGTGCAGGCGGTCGAGGGCGACCGCAGCACGCTCGCGATCGTCGACCTCGAGCCGGGCGCGACCGTGCAGGAGCACCGCCACGACAACGAGCAGCTGGGCATCCTCGTCCGGGGGACGATGCACTTCCGCGTCGGCGACGAGACGCGCGACCTCGTCCCCGGGGACACCTGGCGGATCACGAGCGACACGCCGCACGAGGTCACGGCCGGGCCGGATGGCGCCCTGGCAGTGGAGTCGTTCGCACCTGCGCGGGCCGACTGGGCCGGGCTCGATCGCGTGGCCGGCCGCGCCGCCCCGCCGCTCGCCTAGCACCAGTCGCCGCGTCGTACCATTCCGGGGATGAGACCCGGAGATTCCACGGAGGACGAGTTCGCCGCGATCGTCGAGGCCGAGCTGCGGGTGCTGCCGGACTGGATCGCCCGCGAGATCGCTGCCCGCAACGTCGCGATCGACATCGCCGACGAGCGCCACGGTGAACCGGGGACGCTGGGCCTCTACCGGACGCACTCCACACCCGGCGGCGTCACGAACGCGCCCCCGCTGCGGGAGATCACCCTCTACCGGCTCCCGATCCTGCGGGCGGCCGGAACCCGCTCCCAGGTGCCGCGCATCGTCCGCGACACGCTCCTGCACGAGCTGGGCCACCTGTTCGGCATGACCGAGGCGGATCTCGACGCCTACACGATCGGCAACCATCCGCGGCCGGGCGCCGAGCCGGTGCATCCGCCGCGGTAGGGCGGGGCTCAGCCTCCGCCGTACGTGATCACGAGATCGGACGTGAGGCCGATCAGGAAGCCCGTCGAGAGCCCGAGGAGCACGAGCCGGGAGCCGAGCCGGCGGTCGGCCGACTTCCACAGCTGCCCGATCACGTAGAGGATCGCGCCCGCGGCGAGCGTGTAGAACGAGATCTCGAGCGCCGGCGAGGTGACGCGGTACCCGACCAGCGTGCCCGCGAAGGTCGGCCCGCCGCCGACCAGTCCGGCGAGGAACAGCCAGCGCCAGCTCGGGCGCACCGACCCGAGCGGACCGACGATGCCGAAGCCCTCGGTGGCGTTGTGCAGCGCGAAGCCGACGATCAGGGTCGTCGCCAGCGCGACCTCGCCCGCCCGTGCGGAGACGCCGATCGCCAGGCCCTCGGAGAAGTTGTGCAGGCCGATCGCGACCGCGATCAGCATGCCGAGCGTCAGCGACGCCCGCTCGGCGAGGCGGGCGAGCTCCTGGCTGGGAAGCGCGGCACCGGCCGTGACCGCGTCCACGCTCCCGCCCGCCATCGGCGCCGGCGTGCGCCGCTGCTGCATCTGGTGCTCGATCCAGGCCAGGCCGAGGCCGCCGGCCATGATCCCGGCGGCCGCCATCACGCCCCGCTCGGCGAACGTCCCCCAGCCTCCGCCGGCCTTGGCCAGCGCCAGGCCGGATGCGAGGATCGCGTGGGCCGCGTCGACGACGTCCCAGAAGATGAAGAGCAGGATGCCGGCCGCGAGCACCGACAGGAACGCCCGCATGCGCTCGCTCAGCCCCTCGACGCGGCCGATGGGAAGGCCGAGGAAGATCGTGAAGCCGGCGATCGCGCCGAGCAGTGCGGTGCGCTCTGGGGTCATGTGTCCGTCTGGTTTCTGCGACTACCCAACCTGCAGGCCGGTTAGGCCACCCTAACCCTACCGCACGCCCGCCGCGGGCGCGGTCGACGGGATCGGTAAGCTTGCCTCGCCGTCCGCCGGGCATGAACCGCGCCTCCGTGACACCTCGCCGCCTGATCGTGCTCGCCGCCGCCGTCGCGGCGGTCGCCGCGGCGCTCGTGCTGGTCGGCGGGGCCGAGGCGCAGACCTACCGGGCGCGGGTCTATGCGCCCTACTTCGAGACGTGGACGCGCGACCACATGTACCGCGAGGCGGTTCGATCGGGCGCCCACCACCTCACGCTCGCATTCATCCAGACGCCCCGCCGCGGCTCGTGCCGGCCGACCTGGAACGGCGACCCGAACAGGCCGACCTCCGCCGGCGGATACCGCACCGGCATCGCCGCGCTGCGCCGCGCCGGCGGCAACGTGGTCCCGTCGTTCGGCGGCTACAGCGCCGACCACGCGCTCACCGAGATCGCCGACTCGTGCACGGATGTCCATGCGCTGGCCGCGGCCTACGAGTCGGTGGTGCGCACCTACGGCTTCACCCGGCTCGACATGGACGTCGAGGACCGCTCGCTGGGCCACCTGACCGGCATCGACCGCCGCAACGCCGCCATGCGCATCGTGGAGCGCTGGGCGCGGCGCACGCACCGCCGGCTGCGGCTCTCCTACACCCTTCCGGTCGAGCCGGGCGGGCTCGAGCGCGATGCGCTGCACGTGCTCCGAAACGCCGTCCGCAACGGCACGCGGGTGGATGTCGTCAACATCATGGCCTTCGACTACTACGACGGCACGACGGACATGCTCTCAGCCGCCGAGCGGGCCGCGTCGGCGGTGCACCGCCAGCTGCGCGCGCTCTACCCCGGCCGCGGCTCCCGGCGCGTCTGGGCGATGATCGGGATCACCCTCATGCCCGGCATCGACGACTTCCCGCACAAGACCGAGGTGACCTCGCTCGCGGACGCCTCCGCGCTGCGCCGGTTCGCCGGTGCGAACGGGATCGGAACGCTCTCGATCTGGGCGATCCAGCGCGACAACGGCGGCTGCCCCGGCGTGCTCGGGTCGGACAGCTGCTCGGGGATCGCGCAGGCCGACTGGGCGTTCAGCCACATCCTCGAGCCCTTCACCCGCAGGGGACGACAGCCGTGAGCCTGCGTGTCGTCGGCGCCGGCCTCGGCCGGACGGGAACGAACTCGCTCAAGCTCGCCCTGGAGCGGCTGCTGAGAGGCCGCTGCTACCACATGACCGAGCTCTTCGACCGGCCCGACCACACCGCGATCTGGGGCGCGGCCCTGCGGGGCGACGACCCCGGCTGGGGCACATTCCCCGACGGCTGCGTCGCGACGCTCGACTGGCCCGCGTGCACGTTCTGGGAGCAGCTCGCCGCGGCGCACCCGGACGCGCTCGTGCTGCTCTCGACGCGCGCGAGCGCCGAGACGTGGTGGCGCAGCTTCGAGCACACGATCCTGGCCACGCTCTCGCAGCCCGTCCCCGAGGGCCGGCCGGAGTGGGCGGCCCGGAGGGCTGTGACGCTCGGCCTGATGGAGGCGTTCACCCCCGGCTGGCGCGAACGCGACAGCGCGATGGCCGCCTACGACGCGCACACCGCGACCGTGCGGGCGACGGTGCCTGCCGAGCGCCTGCTCGAGTGGCGGCCGGGCGACGGATGGGAGCCGATCTGCCGGCGGCTGGGGGTGCCCGTGCCCGCTGACGACTTCCCCAACGTGAACTCCACCGCCGAGTTCCAGGCGTCGTTCCAGGCCGATCTCGACGGGTAGCGGACCGCCCCCGGGTCAGACGGGGCGCACCGGCCGATCCGTCGCCATGATCACGACCGGCCTGCCGCCCGACTCGTCCTCGCGCAGCCTGTACATGCCCAGCCGGCCCGCCACGCGCAACGAGGCGGTGTTGCGCGGATCGACCACCGAGAGCACGCGGTCGACGTCGAGGGCCGCCCATGCCCACTCGATCGCGGCGGCGGCCGCCTCCGTGGCGTAGCCGTGCCCCCAGACGTCGCGGTCGAGCCGCCAGCCGACCTCGACCCCGAACCAGCCCTCGGGGTTCCACAGGCCGGCCCGGCCGATCGTGCGCCCGTCGCCGCGCCGCTCCAGCGCCCACTGGCCGTACCCGCGCAGCTCCCAGTGGCCGAGGTGCGCCGCCAGGCTCCGCCACGCGTCGCCGCGGCCGACCGGGCCGCCGAGGAAGCGCTGCACCTCCGGGTCGGCGCTCGCGGCGGCGTACGGCTCGAAGTCGGCCGCGGTGAAGCCGCGCATCACCAGCCGCTCGGTCTCGAGCACGGGGATCTGCACCGATCAGTAGAGCTCGGTGCGGTACCGCTCGACCATGTCAGCCTGCGTCTCCGCCGTGCCGACGCCGGTCTGATCGCGCATCATCTGCCCCATCGTCGGCAGCTCCGATCGGTCGATCCGCGCGGCCGGATCCCACAGGCGCGACCGCATGAGCGCCTTCGCGCAGTGCAGGTAGGCCTCGCGCACGGTGATGCGCACGACGACCGCGGGAGGGCGGCTGGCCGCCTTGAACCGGCTCGCCAGCTCCGGATCGGAACGCAGCTCGGCGACGCCGTTCACACGCAGCGTCTCGTCCACGCCGGGGATCATGAAGAGCAGGCCGACCTCCGGCCGCTCGGTCAGGTTGGTGAGCGAGTCGAGCCGGTTGTTGCCGGGCCGGTCCGGCAGGTGCAGCGTGCGGTCGTCCGCCACCTCGACGAACCCGGGATCGCCGCCGCGCGGCGTGGCGTCGACCCGGCCGTCACTGTCGGCCGTCGCCATGACGACGAACGGCGAGAGCGCGATGAAGCGGCGGCAGTGCCCGTCGAGGTGATCGAGCTGCTTGCGCAGGGCGCGCTCGTGTGGCGCGCGGTGCAGCGCGCGCAGCGCCGCCTCGGTGGTGATCGAGGACATGACCCGCATCGTACCGAGCGGGCCGCGCGCCGCGGCCGGCTGCTACCCTCATCGACCGGATCGAGGAGGCGGCGTGCTCTTCATGGTCATCGAAACCTTCACGAGCGGCGCGCGGTCCGTCTACGAGCGTGCCCGCGAGCGGGGCCGGATGCTGCCGGACGGATTGACCTATGTCGAGAGCTGGGTCGAACCCGGCCTCGGCCGCTGCTTCCAGCTGATGGAGACCGAGGACCCGGCGCTGTTCGCCGTGTGGACGGCGCGGTGGGCCGACCTCGCCGAGTTCGAGGTCGTGCCCGTGGTCTCGCCGGCGGACGCGGCCGCCCGCGCCCTCGCATGACGGCAGGCCCGGCGATCCGGCCGCTGACGGCCGCGGACGCCGGCGCGTGCGACGAGATCATCGCCTCGCTGCCGTACCACTTCGGACTGGAGGCCGGCCGCGCCGACTGCGCCCGCGCCGTCCGCGAGCAGGACGGCCTGGCCGGAATCGTCGCGGATGAGGTGGCGGGGTTCCTGATCTGGCGGCAGTGGTACGGCGGCACACGCGAGATCACGTGGATGGCGGTGCACGCCCGGATGCGGGGAACCGGGATCGGCCGGGCGCTGATCGACCGCCTCGCCGCCGACAGCGCCCCGGATCACCGCTACCTGGTGGTCGCGACCCTGTCGGAGTCCGTGCCCGAGCCGGGAGTCGCCGACGGCTACGCGCGGACGCGCCGCTTCTACGCTCGCAACGGGTTCGTGCCGGTCTGGGAGCCCGCCGGGTGGTGGGACGGTACGAACCAGGCCGTGCTCATGGTGCGCTCGCTCTAACGCGCGCGGCCGGCGTCCGCCGCGTCGGCGGCCACCACCTCGTCGATCCGGCCGCCCAGCTCCGTCGCGGCCTCGCGCATGTGGCCGATGATCTCGGCGTTCTCGCCGCTGACATCGCGCATCGCCAGGATCTCGATGTAGCCGACGATCACCGCCAGCGGCGTCCGCAGACGGTGCGCGAGATCCGGTTGCTCGCCGTGGCCCATGCTCGAATCGTATCGCTTCGGCGCCGGATCACCCGATCGGGTGAGGACACTCCCCTAAAGCGGGGGCACACTGCCTTGGGGGCAATCGGAGGAGGCATGATGGCTGAGGCAGAGGACGACGTGCGGGCACTTGCAGGTCACATCGACCACGAGCTGGGTCACCGGGTGCACTGGCGGCTGGCCGTTCCGGGCGGCCGCCGATACCTGGTGTTCGACGGCGACAGCTTCATCGGCGAGGCGGTCGGCTTCACCGGCGTCGAGGCGCTCCTGCGCGCGTGGGTGCGCGGGTTCGAGGCCGGGCAGTTCCGCGCCGATCTGGACGAGTTCCTGGAGGAGCTCCTGCGGGAGTCGTAGCCGGGCGCGGACGCCACCGTGCCCGGAGGGCACGCGCGGGCAGTGTAGGATCTTTCCCGTGATCAGCGTCACACACGTGGACGCCTGCGGCAGGTGGTTTCGGTGACCGACCCGGCTGGATCGGAGGCGCAGGCGGTCCCGGCATTCGCGATCGACCTGCTCGGCGTCGACCACCCGGCGATCATGGCGACGACCGTGTGCGCCATCGTCGAGCACGGCGGCGAGCTCTTGATGGTGCGCCAGCTGAACCGTGAGGGCGAGGAGCGCTGGAACTTCCCCACGGGCTGGATGGCGCCCCTCGACGAGGACGGCCACGTGCAGCTGCCGGAGCACTCCGTCAACCGCAACCTGCTCCAGGAGACCGGGTACGCGGCGTCCGACGCGCAGCTGGTCGGCGTGTCCGTCGTGCGCGAGCACGATGCGGACGGTCACCGGGTGGGCACGTCGCTGCGGCTGAACTACCTCTCCGGACACCCCCGCCAGACCAGCTACGCCGTGAACGACGCGGACATCCTGGGTGCACCGGAGTGGATCGCACCCGCCGACATCGAAGCGCTGATCGAGCGCCGCGAGGTGAAGGGAGAGCTCACCGCGGCGGCGTACCGGCACTGGCGCGAGTTCCACCGCAACGGTGCGATCTCGGCCGACGTCATCGACATCCCGAACTGATCCCAGGGGTAGACAACCCGGGATTGACGGCTACGCTTGGCGCTTAAGCTTGTCGTCCCAGCTAGGAGGCATCTATGACAAGTCGAAAGGTACTCGCAGTTGTTGGGGTTGCATTGGGGCTGCTTGCGGCGCCCGCACCGGCGATGGCACTCAACTCCACCCCCGCAAGCTCGTGGCAGACGAACGGCCGCGTCCGTGCCATCGCGGTCGCGGGCGGCAAGATCTTCATCGGCGGCGACTTCACGTCGGTGCGCGCGCCGGGCACGTCGAGCGGCGGCGCCACCCGCAATCACCTGGCGGCGCTCAGCCTGAAGACCGGAAAGCTCATGCCCTGGCATCCGGCCACCAACGGCACCGTGACGGCGCTGCACGTGAACTCGAACGGCACGACCATCTACATCGGCGGCGGATTCACCAAGCTCATGGGCAAGTCGCGCGCGCACATCGGCGCCGTGACGACGTCCGAGACGCACCTGCGCCAGTGGCACGCGAACACGAACGGCACGGTCTACTCGATCGCCGTCAGCTCCACCCGCGTCTACTTCGGCGGCAGCTTCAGCAAGGTGAAGGGCGTCAACCGCACCCGCCTGGCCGCGGTCGGCACCGGCTCGTCGGCACGGCTCACCGCGTGGCGGGCGAACCCGAACTCGACCGTGCGTGCGCTCGTGATCGCCCCGAGCGGCAAGCGCGTCTTCGTCGGCGGTGACTTCGACCACGTGAACGGCAGGCCGCACCTGCACCTCGTCGCCGTGGCCACCTCCGGCGGGCTGAGCCCGTTCCGGGCGCATCCGTCCTGGCCGGTCTCCACGCTCCGCAACAACGCGAAGACGCTCGTCGTCGGCGGCGGAGGGAACGGCGGCCACATCGCCGCGTTCGTGTCGGCGAGCGGTGCACGCAAGTGGCTCGCGCTCACGGACGGTGACGTCCAGGGCGTGTCGCTCACGGGCAGCACCGTGATCGTCGGCGGCCACTTCAACAACTACTGCCAGGGTGGCACCGGCACCGGCAACCCGCTGACCTGCAACAACCCGGTCGCACGGCGCAAGCTGCTCTCGCTCTCGCTCGGGGCCGGCGCGCTCGGCGGCTGGAATCCCGACGCCGTCGGCAGCAAGATCGGCGTGTCGGCGGTCGCCAGCGTGAACGGGGTCGAGGCCGGCGGCGCCTTCACGAAGGTGCACGGCGTCAACCAGCAGGGGTTCGCGCGCTTCAAGTAGCGCCAGCCCACCGTCGTTCGGGTCCTGTTTGGGTTTCGTGAGCGGGCTTGACCCGCTCACGCCCGAACGGCTATTCCGAGAGGACGACCGGGCGGTGCCGCCGCCCTCGACGAGGGAGAGCACATGCAGCGTGACGCAGCAGAGACGACCCGGACCGCGGCGGTGGCCGACATCCAGTTCGCCGGCAAGCGCAAGCGCCGGATCGACTGGCGCAGCCGCCCCGCGGCCGAGCTCGAGCGCCGCGGACTCGCTTCGGGCGTCGCTGTCGAGCGCCGCCTCGAGAAGGGGCTGCTGCTCGACGGAATCGGGTAGTCGGGAGGCCGTCCGCCCCCGCGGCGCGGGGGCGGGCGCCTCGCGCTAGACCCCCCGGAACCTCGGCGGGCGCCGCTCGCGGAACGCGGCGATGCCCTCGGCGAAGTCGGCCGTCGCGGCCGCCTCGACCTGGAGGTGCGCCTCGAGCTCGAGCTGCTCCTCCAGGGTGTGCAGGGGCGCCTGGTCGAACAGCCGCTTGTGCAGCCCGATCGCCGTCGTCGGCAGCGCCGCCAGCGCGTCCGCCAGCGTGGCGGCGTGGTCGGCGAGGACGCCCGCCGCCACGACCTCCGAGACCAGCCCGAGGCCACGGGCCTCATCGGCGCTGAGGCGGCGGCCCGAGAGCATCCACTCGAGGGCGCGTGCGGGTCCCATGATCCGGCTCAGGAACGTGGTCGCACCCGAGTCGGGCACGAGGCCGATGTTCACGAACGCCGGCACGAACACGGCCGTATCCGCCGCCACCCGCACGTCGCACGCGGCCGCGAGCGAGAGCCCGGCGCCCGCCGCCGCGCCGTTCACGGCAGCGATGACGGGCTTGTCGAGCGCCCGCAACGCGAGGATGTTGCGGTTGTACGTGCGCCGCAGCAGGTCGTCGATCGGGCCCGCACCGGCAAACCCGGCGACATCCTGGCCGACGCAGAACGCGCGCCCTGCGCCGGTGATCACGACCGCCCGCACGCCCGGCCCGCCCGCCTCCGCGAGCGCCCTCCGCAGCCCCTCGTGCATCGCGGCGTCGAACGCGTTCAGGACGTCGGGCCGGTTCAGGGTGATGGTGAGCACCGCTTCGCGGCGCTCGAGCATGACCTCCACGCGTGCTCCTCTCTCCGGTACGACGCGGGAGTCTAGGTGGAGGCGCGCAGGAGGTCGGCGACGGGGCTGCCGGCCGGCGCGACGTCCACGGGCCGGCGGCCGTCGTCGGCGCGGAGGCTGCGGTCGGCTCCCCGCTCGAGGAGCAGGCGCGCCGTCACGTCGTCCCCACGCCCGGCCGCCGCGTGCAGCGGCACGAACCCACCGTGCTGGCGTGCGTCGGGGTCGGCCCCACGCTCGAGCAGCAGCGCAACGATCGCCGCATGCCCGCCGGCGGCGGCCGAATGCAGCGGTCGCACGCCGCTGCCGTTGGCGGCAGCGGCGCCGGCGGGCGCTCCCCGGCCGAGGAGCACGCCGGCAGCCTCGAGCTGACCGAAGAACGCCGCCAGGTGCAGCGGCGTGTACCCGTCCGCGGCCTCGGCGGAGACGGCGTCGGGCGACGACTGCAGGATCGCCTCGAGGCGATCGGCGCGACCCAGCGCGGCCGCCTCGAACACGTCGAGGTCGCCCGCCGCGTCGGCCAGGCGCTCGGCCGCCCAGGCATGGCCGTGGTAGCGCGCCTGCAGGATGGCGGAGACCCCGTCGGGGCCGCGCGTCTGCGCCAGGGCCGGGTTCTCCTCCAGGAGCCGCTCGACCGCCGGCACGTCGCCGCGCTGCGCCGCAGCCAGCATCTCGCTCGCCCCCACCTCGACCGTCACCTCGTCCACCCGCCCACCCCGATCGTCGCGGTACACCTGCGAACGTAGTGGATGGCGGGTGGCAACGCAACCGGACGCCGGCGAGCTTCAGCGCCCGGCGGCTCCGGAGAGCAGCTCATGGACGAGCGCATCAGCGGCGGCGTTCTCGGCGGCCGGCACCCACCGGTACCGCACGGATTCGAGGCGGGTGGCGGCGGCGAGCGCCCGCGCGCGGAGCGCCGCCAGCCCTGGGCTGCGCAGCTGGCGGCCCGGCTCGGCCAGGTGGCGCACGACCAGCCGGGAGTCGGTGCGCACCTCGACGCCGGCGCAGCCGGCGCCCGCGGCGGCCTCCAGGCCCTCCGCGACCGCCCGGTACTCGGCCGTTCCGACGGTGGCGACGCCGATCGCGGCCGACCCCGAGGCGAGCACCGTCCCGTCACGGCCCTCGAGCACGAACCCGTACGCCGCTGGACCGGGGTTGCCGCGCGATCCGCCGTCACAGCGCAGCACCGCCCAGCCGGACGGCAGCGGCCGGTCCGCTCCGCCGGAGCCGGCCCCGCGGGAGCGCCGCGCCAGGCGGCGCCGCTCGGCATCCTTCAGTGTCTTCCCGGCCTTGCGGACGCCCTTCGTCACCCGGGGCGCTCGTCGGTGACCAGGTGCTGCACCGGCCGGCGGAAGCCGTCACGCAGGTCGGCCGCGACCGCCGCGGCCACATCGGGCGGCAGGAACGGCCCGGGCGTCGCATCCGGCGGATGCCACTCGTGATGGCGCAGGTCGGCCGGGGCGTCCGGCAGCGTCGCTCCCGCCTCGGCGAGGAAGTACAGGATCACCTCGTGCCGGTACTCGCCCGACTCGACGAACAGGTTCTCGCTGACGTAGAGCAGCCGTCGGACCGCGATCACGAGCGACGCCTCCTCGATCAGCTCCCGCCGCAGCGCCTCCTCGGCGATCTCGCCCGGCTCCACCCCGCCCCCCGGCAGCCAGTAGAACGGTGCCTTGTGTGGGTGGTGCGTGCGGTCGAAGAGGATGCGACCCTCACCGTCGGGGATGACCGCCCGCGCCCGCACCGACATCGCCGGCGCCGCCGCGGGCCGCGGCTCAGCCGGCGGCAAG
Organism: uncultured Actinomycetes bacterium; assembly: GCA_963843705.1. Lineage (GTDB taxonomy): Bacteria > Actinomycetota > Thermoleophilia > Gaiellales > JAICJC01 > JAICJC01. The sequence goes on along the minus strand of CAWJLQ010000008.1, from coordinate 508,383 downwards.
CGCTCGCTCCGCGTCGTACACGGGCAGCACCCGGCGCAGGAACTCCCCGGTGTGGCTGCCCGACGTCTCGGCCACCTCCTCGGGGGTGCCCTGCGCGACCACCTCACCGCCCGCGTCACCGCCCTCGGGGCCGAGGTCGAGCACCCAGTCGGCCTGCTTGATCACGTCGAGGTTGTGCTCGATCACGAGCACCGTGTTCCCGGCGTCGACCAGCCGCTGCAGCACCTGCAGGAGCTTCTCGATGTCGTACGTGTGCAGCCCCGTCGTCGGCTCGTCGAGGATGTAGAGCGTGCGGCCGGTCGCGACCTTGCTGAGCTCGGTCGCGAGCTTCACGCGCTGCGCCTCTCCGCCCGAGAGCGTCGTGGCCGGCTGCCCCAATCGCATGTAGTCGAGCCCGACGTCGTGAAGCGTCTGCAACCGCCGGCGCAGCTTGGGGATCTTGACGAAGAACTCCAGCGCCTCCTCGACGGACATGTCCAGCACGTCGGCGATCGACTTGCCCTTGAACTTCACCTCGAGCGTCTCGCGGTTGTACCGGCGTCCGTGGCAGGCGTCGCAGTTGATGTAGACGTCGGGCAGGAAGTGCATCTCGATCTTGATCGTGCCGTCGCCGCGGCACGTCTCGCAGCGGCCGCCCTTGACGTTGAACGAGAACCGTCCCGGCTTGTATCCGCGCGCGCGTGCGTCCGGCGACGTCGCGTAGAGGGCGCGGATGTGATCGAACACGCCGGTGTAGGTGGCGGGGTTCGACCGCGGCGTGCGCCCGATCGGCGACTGGTCGATGTCGATCACCTTGTCGAACGCCTCGATGCCCCGCACCCGGCGGTGCGCACCGGGCTTGACGCGGGCCCGGTTCAGCCGGTTGGCCAGCGCCTTGTGGATGACGTCGTTCACGAGCGTGCTCTTGCCCGACCCGCTGACGCCGGTGACACAGATCAGCTTGCCGACCGGCAGGTCGACGTCGATGTCCTTCAGGTTGTGCTCGCTCGCGCCCTGCACGCCGAACCAGCCGGCGTCGTGCATGCGCCGGTCGGGGACGGGGATCGCCCGCCGCCCGGACAGGTATGCGCCCGTGACCGAGCGCTCGGACGCCATCACCTCGTCGGCCGTCCCGGACGCCACGACCCGGCCGCCGTGCTCGCCGGCGCCCGGCCCCATGTCGACGATGTGGTCGGCCGCACGGATCGTCTCCTCGTCGTGCTCGACCACGATCACGGTGTTGCCGAGCTCACGCAGTCGCTCGAGCGTCGCGAGCAGCCTGGCGTTGTCGCGCTGGTGCAGGCCGATCGACGGCTCGTCCAGGATGTAGAGCACGCCCATGAGCGACGAGCCGATCTGGGTGGCGAGCCGGATCCGCTGCGCCTCGCCGCCGGACAGGCTCGCAGCCGCCCGGCCGAGCGTGAGGTAGCCGACGCCGACGTCGGACAGGAATGTCAGCCGCTCGCGGATCTCCTTCAGGATCCGCGCCCCGATCGCTTGCTCGGTCTCGCTCAGCGCCAGGCCGTCGACGAACTGGATGGCCGAGATGACCGACTGGCGCGTGACCGCGGCGATGTTCAGCCCGCCGACCGTGACCGCGAGGCTGGTGTCCTTCAGACGGTCGCCGTGGCACACCGGGCAGGGCTTCAGCGCCATGTACTCCTCGATGCGCTCCTTCTGGTACGCCGAGTCGGTCTCTCGGTAGCGCCGCTCGAGGCTGGGCACGATGCCCTCGAATGCGAGCATGTAGCTGCGCTTGCGGTTCATGCGGTTGCGGTAGCTGACGTAGAGCTTGTCGCCGCCGGTGCCGTTCAGGAACAGGTTCCGCTGCTCGTCCGGCAGGTCGGCCCAGGGCGTGTCGAGGTCGACCTCGTAGCGGTCGGCGATCGCCTGGATGACCTGGGTGTAGAAGTTCGAGTTGATCACCGTCCACGGCACCAGCGCCCCCTGCGCGATCGAGAGGCTCGGATCGGGCACGACCAGATCGGGGTCGATCTCGAGCTGGGTGCCGAGGCCGGTGCAGCGCGGACACGCGCCGTGCGGCGAGTTGAACGAGAAGATCCGCGGCGCCAGCTCGGGCAGCGAGATGCCGTCGTCGGGACACGCGAACTTCTCCGAGTACGTCATCGTCGTGCCGTCGACCACCGCGATCTCGACCAGCCCCTCCGCCAGCCGCAGCGCCGTCTCCACCGAGTCGGTCAGCCGCGTGCGCAGGCCATGCTTCATCACGAGCCGGTCGACCACGACCGAGATCGAGTGCCGGATCTGCTTGTCGAGCTCGATCGGCTCCTCGAGCAGCCGCTGCTCGCCGTCGACCTTGACACGCGTGTAGCCGTCGGAGCGCAGCTGCTCGAACAGGTCCTTGTACTCGCCCTTACGCGTGCGCACGACCGGAGCGTCGATCGTGAACCGCGTTCCCTCGGGCAGCTCGAGCACCTGCTCGACGATCTGCTCGGCCGTCTGGCCGGTGATCTCGCGGCCGCACTTGGGACAGTGCGGATGCCCGACCCGCGCGTACAGCAGGCGCAGGTAGTCGTAGATCTCGGTGACCGTGCCGACCGTCGACCGCGGGTTGCGCGCCGTGGTCTTCTGGTCGATCGAGATCGCCGGCGAGAGGCCGTCGATCGAGTCGACGTCGGGCTTGTCCATCTGGCCGAGGAACTGGCGCGCATACGCCGACAGGGACTCGACGTAGCGCCGCTGCCCCTCCGCGTAGAGCGTGTCGAAGGCGAGGCTCGACTTCCCCGATCCCGACAACCCCGTGATCACGACCAGCCTGTCACGCGGGAGGCTGACCGTGACGTCCTTCAGGTTGTGCTCGCGCGCCCCCCGGATGACGATGTGCTCGTGTGCCACCAAGCTCCTTAAACGGCTGGAAACCGCATGTTCAAGCGGAAAACAGCCTCATTCTAGCAACCGACGCACAGACGAACGTGCGTTCGCCAAGCGTACCACGGAGGGCCGGACGGACGGGCGGCGGACGCGCTCAGGCGGTGGGGATCTCACACCACACGCGAGTACCCATTCCGGTCTCGACGCCCCACACGGTGGCGAGCCGGTCGACCAGCTGCAGGCCCCACCCGGAGGTGCTCGACGGGTCGACCGGGCGCAGCACGGGGCGCCGGCCGCTGGACGCCGAGTCGAGCACCTCGATGCGCACGCACCGCGCGCGGCGCTCGATGAGGACGTCGATCCAGCCGTCGCCTTCGGCGACGCCGTGCACGATGCTGTTGGTGACGAGCTCGCTGACGAGCAGGCGAGCGGAGTCGGCCACGGGCGCGGGCAGCGCCGGCTGGAGCCGCCCGACCGCCCGCCGGGCCTCGGCGACCACCGAGGGATCGCACCCCAGCCGCAGGCGGGCGCACCCGGCCCCGGGCGCGATCGATGCCTCGTCGGTGTTCGCCGCGGCCTCCCTCCCGTACGCCGTCACCGCGGCGCACTCCCGTGACTTCGTGGCTCCCATCCCGGTTGGGCGGGCCCACCCCGCCCGATCGGGAGCGTAGCGCGTCCGGACGTCCAGCGGCATGCCGCCTGACCGGTCGGCGTCACTCGACGGCCAGCGCCCACGCCGCCGCGGGGCCGGATCTGCGCCGCCGCGGCGGCGGGTCGTCCTCGGCGAGGCCGAGCAGGAGGGCGAGCAGGACGTCGGGATCGGGCAGGCGGCGAAGTCCGAACAGGAGCCCGCGGCGGCCGCCTGCGCAGACGACCAGACCACCGAAGTGGAGCGCCCGGCCGGCGGCCGAGGAGGCGATCTCGACCTCGTCGACGGCGTCCAGCGGGACGCTCGCGGCCTTCTGGCCGAGCCGGCCGCCGGCGAGGATGGCCCGCCGGTCCGTCACGACGAGCGTGCGCCGCTGCCAGCGCGACACGGCCGCCGCGAGCCGGAGGAGCGCCCGAGCGGCGACGGCCGCCGCGACGAGCACCGGCACGAGCCGGATCGGCGCGGGGGCCGGGAGTCCGGCTGCGAGCATCGCCGCCGCGGCCGCGGCACCGAGCACGCCCGCCGCGCGCAGGAACGGGCCGGCGAGCGCGACGCCGTGCTCGCGCGTCACGAGGTGGACGTGCTCGTCCGGCTCCAGCAGTCGGTCGATCCGGGCCATGCGCCCGGGGAGTTCTCCGCCGGCACGGCGACTCCTTCGTCAGGAAGGGTTCCCGCGGAGCGCGGGGAATGCAGCCTCTACCGGCATCCTGCGGTACCCCGCCGGCCGGCACCGACCATGCAATCATCCACCACATCGACGCCTGGGGCGGGCGATGGCACCGCCGTCACCCACCGGTTGCTGCGGGCGCTCGAGACGGCGATCTACATCGCGGTCGGCGTCTTCCTCACCATTGCCGCCGGGCTGCTGCTGGTCGGCACGGCGGGCGACCTGCGCGACGCCGTCGAGGCGGGCAGCAACGCCGTCACGATCGGTGTGCTCGTCCTCGACCGGATCCTGCTCATGCTGATCGTGGCGGAGTTCGTCTACACCCTCGGGCTGGTGGTCCACACCCACCGACTGTCCGCGGAGCCGTTCCTGTACATCGGGCTCATCGCCGTCGTCCGCCGGACGCTCATCGTCACCGCGTCCATCGAGAGCCTCCCACCGGGCGGGCACGCGCTCACGAACCTGCTCCTGCAGCTCGGCCTGCTCAGCCTGCTGGCGCTCTCGCTCGCGGCCGCCATCTTCCTCGTGCGCCGGAGCGGACGCGAGGACGCACCGGCCGGCTAGATCGTTGATTCCGAATTCACGTGATGTCCTGGGCGGCTGCGAACCGAGCAGCGCAAGGACGCAGGGAGCGGTCATACCTGGTCGTATGGGCGCGACCGAGGACGCAGCGATGCGACGGTTCGCAGCCGCAGCGCCACCAGCGCGACGCCGTGCGGTGAGCCGTCCGTGCGTCCAGGCGCGCGTCGAATTCGGAATCAACGATCTAGCGGCTCGCCGTCGCCTCCAGGTCGCGGCGCAGCTCCTTGATCTCGTCGCGCAGCTTGGCGGCGTACTCGAAGCGCAGCTCCTCCGCGGCGGCGAACATCTCCTCCTCGAGCTCGACGACGAGCTTCTCGATCTCGTCCCGGCCCATCGTCTCGGTCTCCGTGCCCCGCCGGCGCCGCCCCGGCACGTGCGGCTGCGACTCGAGCGAGAGGAACTCCGCGATGTCGGAGACGCCCTTGCGGATCGACTCCGGCGTGATGCCGTGCTCCTCGTTGTAGGCCATCTGGATGGCACGGCGGCGGTCGGTCTCGTCGATCGCGTACCGGATGGCCTCGGTCATCTTGTCCGCGTACATGATCACGCGCCCGTTGACGTTGCGGGCCGCGCGGCCGATCGTCTGGATGAGCGCCGTCTGGCCGCGCAGGAACCCCTCCTTGTCGGCATCCAGGATGGCGACGAGCGACACCTCGGGCAGGTCGAGCCCCTCGCGCAGGAGGTTGACGCCGACCAGGACGTCGAAGTCCCCCAGGCGCAGCTCGCGGATGACCTTGATCCGCTCGAGCGTGTCGATCTCGGAGTGCAGGTAGCGCGTGCGCACGCCTGACTCGAGCAGGTAGTCGGTCAGGTCCTCCGACATCTTCTTGGTGAGGGTCGTGACGAGCACGCGCTCGCCCGCGTCGGAGCGCGCCCTGATCTCGGTCAGGAGGTCGTCGATCTGGCGCCGGGTCGGCCGCACCTCGACCTCGGGGTCAACAAGGCCTGTCGGGCGGATGATCTGCTCGGCCACATGGGTGGAGTTGCGCAGCTCGAACGGCCCCGGCGTCGCGGAGACGAAGAGCACCTGGTGGGCGCGCTCGAGGAACTCGTCGAAGCGCAGCGGCCGGTTGTCGAGCGCCGACGGCAGCCGGAAGCCGAACTCGACGAGCGTCTGCTTGCGCGACCGGTCGCCCTCGTACATGCCGCCGATCTGGGGCACGGTCTGATGCGACTCGTCGATGATGATCAGGTAGTCGTCGGGGAAGTAGTCGAGCAACGTGTGCGGCGGCGTTCCGGCGGCGCGCCCGTCGAGGTGGCGCGAGTAGTTCTCGATGCCGTTGCAGAACCCGACCTCGCGCAGCATCTCCATGTCGTATTCGGTGCGCGAGCGAAGGCGGTGGGCCTCGAGCATCTTGCCGCCGGCCTCGAGCTCGGCCAGCCGCTCGCGCAGCTCGGCCTGCACGGACACGATCGCCGGCTCGAGCTTCTCGCGCTCCATGGCGTAGTGGGTCGCCGGGTAGACGCCCAGGTGGTCGAGCCGGGCGAACACCTCGCCCGTCATCGGGTCGAAGTGCGTGATCGCCTCGACCTCGTCGCCGAACAGGCTGATCCGGTAGGCCGTCTCCATGTTGGCCGGCTGCACCTCGATCACGTCGCCCCGCACCCGGAAGCGGCCGCGCCCCATGACCACGTCGTTGCGCTGGTAGTGGATGTCGACGAGCTTGCGCAGGATCTCCTCGCGCGACTTCTCCTCGCCCACCGACAGGAACAGCACGAGCTCGGAGTAGCTCTCCGGCGAGCCGATGCCGTAGATGCACGACACGGACGCGACGATGACGACGTCCCGGCGGGCGAACAGCGCCGCCGTGGCCGCGTGGCGGAGGCGGTCGATGTCGTCGTTGATCGACGAGTCCTTCTCGATGTAGGTGTCCGACGACGGCAGGTAGGCCTCTGGCTGGTAGTAGTCGTAGTAGCTCACGAAGTACTCGACCGCGTTGCGCGGGAAGTACTCGCGAAACTCGTTGCAGAGCTGGGCGGCGAGCGTCTTGTTGTGAGCGATCACGAGCGTCGGCCGGTTCACCTTCTCGATCACGCGCGCCATCGTGTGCGTCTTGCCCGTCGCGGTGGCGCCGAGCAGCGTCTGGTTGCGGTCGCCGCGGGTGATGCTCTCGGCCAGCTCGGCGATGGCGCGCGGCTGGTCGCCGGTGGGCGAGTACGAGGCGGAGACGGCCAGGTCGGGCATGGCCTCCAGTGTATCGGCGCCCCTGTACGATCGACCGCCGTGGCGGTGCCCGCATCCCTCGACCATCCGGACCCGGCGCTGACGGACGGCGTGGTCGGCCTGCGGGCGTGGGCGATGGACGACCTGGCGGCGTTCGCCGGGATGCACGACGACCCCGACGTGGCCAGATTCACCCCCCTGGCCACGCCGTACACCGCGGCGCATGCCCGCGCCTGGCTCGAGGCGGAGCCGGACCGCCGGATCGAGGGCGCCGAGCTGGCGCTGGCCGTGCTCGCGGGCCCGGGCGGACCCATCGGGTCGGTCGGCCTGCGGCCCGACCCCGACGACCGGGAGATCGTGGAGGTCGGCTACGTCATCGCGGCCCCGGCGCGCGGGCGCGGGCTCGCGACCGGGGCGGTGCGCCTGGCCGTCGGCTGGGCGATCGAGCGCTGGCGGCCGGCGCGGGTGCAGCTCACGACCACGATCGACAACGTCGCGTCGCACATCGTGGCCGAGCGGGCGGGCTTCCGCCGCGAGGGTGTGCTGCGGGCGTGGGCGCAGACCCGCGGGCGGCGCGTCGATCTGGTGATGTGGTCGCGGCTTCCGGGGGACGCGTGACCGCGCCGATCGCGCTCCCCCGCGCGCCGATCCGCGGCGGCGGCGTGGCGCTGCGGACGTGGCGCAGCGACGACGTGTCGGCGATCGCCGCGATGTCGAGCGATCCCGACACCGTCCGCTACACGAGCGTCCCCGAGAAGTTCGACGAGGACGACGCGCGCATCTGGCTCGCGCTCCAGCCGGGGAGGCTGCGGGCCGGGGACGGCGTGGCGTTCGCGATCACCGAGCCGCCGGACGACCGTCCGCTGGGTGCGATCGGCGTCCGCATCCTGCACGGGCGGGGCATCGCCGAGATCGGCTACCACATGGCCGCCGACGCGCGCGGCCGCGGCCTGGCCACGGCCGCGCTGCGGCTGCTCTCGCGCTGGGCGCTCGACACGCTTCCGGTCGTGCGGCTCCAGCTGACGACGCACCAGGACAATCCCGCCTCCCAGCGGGTGGCACAGAAGGCCGGCTACACGCGCGAGGCGCTACTGCGCGCGTGGGCCGACCAGCGCGGCACCCGCGTCGATCTGGTCATGTGGTCGCTCCTGCCCGGCGACCTCGATCCATAGCGGTGGAGATGGAGCAGTTTGGGGCCTGGCCCCGGCTGGCCCGGCGACCTCGATCCATAGCGGTGGAGATGGAGCAGTTTGGGGCCTGGCCCCGGCTGTGCCGGGGCCAGGCCCCGGTCTTCACCGCACCAGCGGGCGTTCGCGCAGGTAGGGCAGCGGGCGGGACGGGTCGGGAGAGTCGATCTCGCGGGCCAGGCGGTGGCCGTCGAAGATCGCGTCGGCGATCAGCCGCGGGGCGACACAGTCGCCGATCGCGTGCACCTGCTCGACGCCGGCCGCGGCCAGCACGCCGGGATCGGCGACGAGCTCAAGGTGGAGCGCGTCCCGCGACACGCGCTGGGTGACGAGCACGACGCCGTCGCACTCGATCCGGAACGGCTCGCCGTGCTCGCCGGTGGCGTCGACGCCGGACGGGTCGACGGCCGTCGCCGTCGCCGCGCGGTGGGCGACGACGCCGAGGTCGTGCAGGCGCCGGCGCAGGCGGACGCCCTCGAGCGTCTGGTCGCAGTAGTGGGCGACCAGGTCGAAGCAGGTCAGCAGCTCGACGTGCCGGCCCTCGCCCCGCAGCACCTCCGCGATGCCCGCGCCGGTGAAGTAGCCCTCGTAGTCGATCACGCACACGCGCTCGCCGGGCGGCCGCAGCCCGCCCACCATCACGTCCTCCGGCGTCAGCACGTGGCCGAGCCCCTCGCCGGCGCCGGGGATGACCGAGCGGGTGATGCCGGAGAGGCCGTCGTGCGACCACTCCGCGCCCACCGCGACGACGACGATGTCCGCGCCGTAGCCGCGCGCGTCGGCCGCCCGCATGCGGGTGCCCGTGACGACCTCCAGGTTGCGCAGGCGGTCGATCTGCACCCGGCGGTAGTCGATCAGCCGCCCCCACTCCCCCAGCCCGGGCAACCGCGTCACCCAGCGCAGGCAGCCGCCGATGTCGTCGTCGGCGGTCACCACGTGCACGAGCTCCAGCCCGCGCCTGGCGAGCACGATGGCGCACTCCATCCCGGCCGGCCCCGATCCGATCACGAGCGCCGTCTTCTCGGCGTTCGCGGCCCGCTCGAAGCGCTCCGGGTGCCAGCCCCGGCGGTGCTCCTCGCCGGCGGTCGCGTTCTGGGTGCAGCCGAGGTGCCGGCCCCAGATCGAGCGCGAGTAGCAGGCGTTGCAGCCGATGCACTCGCGGATCTCGTCGTAGCGGCCCTCCTCGATCTTGCGCGGCAGGAACGGATCCGAGATCGACGGCCGCGCCGCCCCGATCAGGTCGACGCTGCCTCCGCGGACGATCTCGGCCATCCGGTCGGGGTCGGTGAACCGGCCGACGACGACGATCGGCTTCCCGGTCGCGCGCCGCGCCTGGCCCGACCACTCCAGCTGGTAGCCCTGCTCGAAGAAGCGCGACGGCCCACTGTCCACCCGCTCCCACCCCGACAGCGCTCCGATCGTCACGTCCCAGAGGTCGACCATCGGGTCGGCGCGGCGGATGAACTCGAGCCCCTCCTCGAGCTCGACGCCCGAGCCCTCGAGCGTGTCGGCGGCGATGCGCACGGCGATGGCGCAGTCATCGCCGACCGCGGCCCGCACCCGCTCGATCGCCTCCAGCCAGAACCTGGACCGGTTGTCGAACGAGCCGCCGTAGGCATCGGTGCGCCGGTTGTACACCGGCGAGAGGAACTGGGTCGGCAGGTACGTGTGCGACCCGTACACGTACACGATGTCGAAGCCGGCGTCGCGCGCGCGCCGGGCGGCGGCCACCCAGTCGTCCTGGACGCGGCGGATGTCCGCCCCCGACATCGCCTTGGGCACGCTGATCCCGTCGAAGTCGCTCGAGAGCTGCGACGGCGCGAGCGGCGGCAGGCGCGACTCGCGCGTCTCCGCGTAGAGGCCGCCGTGCCAGAGCTCGACCCCGGCGAGCGCCCCGTGCCGGTGGGCCTCCTCCGTCATCAGCCGCAGGGCGCGCACGTCCTCGTCGTCCCACAGCCGCGCCGACACGTAGGGCGACTCGTCCGACTCCGGGCTGATCGAGCAGTACTCCGTGCACACCGCGGCCCAGCCGCCCTCCGCCTTCATGCCCCGGAAGGCCGCCTGCGTCCAGGGCTTCTCGACGCCGAAGCCGGTGCAGTGCGGCACCTGGTAGAAGCGGTTTCGGAGCGTCCTCGGACCGATCCGGACCGGCTCGAAGAGGATGTCGTGACGGGGCAGCCGGGCCACGGACTCACTCGACGTCGAGCTCGGCCTTGCGCCGGCCGATGTGCTCGCGGAGCTCCTCGTCGACGGCCGCCTCGATCCCCGGGTCCTCCCACGACCCGAGCAGGCGCTTCCACTCCGCCGTCGCCGCGCGCTCGGACGTGATCGACCCCTGTTTCGCCCAGGTCACGTAGCTCTGCGAGCGGAAGAGCGGGCTCATGAACACCCACTCGCGGAAGTGCGCCAGCGTGTGGTCGGCGGCGAGGAACATGCCGCCGGGCCCCTCCGTCCGCAGCGCGTCCAGCGCGAACTCCTCGTCGCCGAGCTCGACCGGGCGGGCGAGCACGTCGAACATGCGCAGGAGCTCGAGGTCGAGCGCCAGCTTCTCGTAGGAGGCGGTGAGCCCGCCCTCGAGCCACCCGGCCGCGTGCAGGACGAAGTCCGCCGGCGCGAGCATCGTCGCCCACAGCGTGTTCATCGTCTCGGCGGCGGCCTGCGCGTCGAGCGCGTTCGATGAGCACAGCCCTCCGCCGCCCCGGTAGGGAAGGCCGTAACGCCGCGCCAGCTGCCCGCCCGCCAGCGTGCCGATCACTGACTCGGGGGTGCCGAACGCCGGGCCGCCCGTACGCATGTCGACGGCCGAGAAGAACGACCCGAACAGGCACGGCGCGCCGGGGGCGAGCGCCTGCACGAGCGCCACCCCCGTGAGTGCCTCCGCCACCTGGAGCGCGAGCCCGGCGGCGACGCTCACGGGCGCCGTCGCGCCGGCCAGCAGGAACGGCGTCACGATCACGGGCTGGCGCGCCTGCGCCCACTCGGCCAGCGCATCCACCATCAGGAAGTCCCACACCAGCGGGCTGTTGGGGTTGACCACGCCCATGATGGCGGGCGTGCTCTCGATCCGCTCGCGGCCCCCGCATGCGATCGCGGCCAGCTCGACCGCGTCGCGGGCCTTCGGCCCCGAGGTGCCGTAGCAGACGTACGGCTTGTCCGACCAGCGCAGGATCGAGTAGTCCATGTCGAGGTGGCGGCTGTGCTCGCTCAGGTCGCCCGCCTCGACCGTGCCGCTCTGCTGGCAGGTGATCAGGTCGGCGGCGTGCGCCATCTTGACCAGCTCGACGTGGTCGTCGATCCCGCCCTCGCGCCGGCCGCGCTCCATGTCGGAGCAGAACGGGGAGCCTCCGACGGGAGCGAGCACGGGACGGCCGCCGCCGATCGTGACGGCCCGGGCCGGGTTGCGCGGCGCGAGCGTGAACGACGCCGGCGCGCCCGCCACCATCTCCATCACGAATTCCCGGTCCCAGCGCACGCGCTCGCCGTCGACGTCCTGTCCGAGCGAACGCAGCACGTCGAGCGCGCGCTCGTGGCGCACATCCGTGCCGATCTCCTCGAGGATCGTCATGGCCCGCTCATGCACGGCCTCGACGCCCTCGGGCGTCAGGATCGAGATCGCCTCCATCGGCGGACGACTGTACCAGCGGCGTGTATCGTCGGCGCGGTGACCGTCGTGATCGAGCAGGCCGTGACGGTGGCCGCCCCGCCGGCCCGGGTGTTCGCGTTCATGCACGACGCGGCCCAGCGGCCGGGCTGGGACGCGATGGTCGACCTCGCCCGGCTCGAGGGGGAGGCGGCGGCCGTCGGCACGCGTCTGCACCTGCGCGGCCGCCGCACGGCGCCGTCGTGGGTGGGCGAGTACGCCGAGCTCGAGCCCCCGCGCGTGTCCGTGCTCCGGCTGGTCGACGGGATAGGCATGCCGTTCTCGGACTTCCGCCAGACCATCCGCGTCGCGCCGCGCGCCGGCGGCAGCCAGGTCACGCTCCGGCTGGAGTACGCACCCCGCGGCCCGGCCCGCGTGCTCGAGCCGTTCACCCTCCGGCCACGGCTCTCGAAGGCCGTGCGGCGGTCGCTCGAGAACGTCTCCCGGCGGTTCGCATGAGCGACGACGACACCCGGGCCGCGGCCGACCACGACCTCGTCTTCGCCGACTGGCAGGGCATGACCGAGCGGGTGATGGCGATCATGAGCGCCCACCTGCCCGTGGCGGGCGCGACGCTCCTCGACGCGACCTGCGCCACCGGGATGGCGTGCGACGCCGCCGCCCGGATGGGGTGGGACGTGATCGGCGTCGACGCCTCGCCCGCGATGGTCGAACGCGCCCGCGAACACGTGCCCAACGCGACCTTCCACGTGGGTGAGCCGACGCGGCTCTTCGACACCGTCCGCCGCAGCGTCGACGCCGTGATCTCGATCGGCGACGGCCTGCCCGTGCTCGGCCCGGAGCGGCTCGAGCCGGCCGTCGCCGAGATGCGGCGGTGCACGCGCCTGGGCGGCGCCGCGCTGGTGGTGGTACGCGACTTCACCGCACTGAGGTCGGCCGTGTGGCGCGACGATCCGGTCTGCAAGGTGACCGGGCTCTTCGTCACCCGCCCCGGCGGACTGGTCGAGTTCACGCTCCAGGTCGACGACGCGGACGGCATCCGCGCCCACCGGCACATCCTCTACCCGGTGTCCGAGGGCGAGCTGCGGGCGATGTTCGACGCATGCGGGTACCACGTCCGGCGGACGGGCACGATGCTGGGCCGGCTGGTCGTGTCCGGCACGGCGATCTGAGGCCCGGCGGAGCGCGGGCGGGCGTCAGTGCAGCCCGTACGCCCGACGGTAGAGCTTCTGGGTCGCGCGCACGTCGGCGACGTAGTCGCGCGTCGCGGCGAACCGCAGCCGCACGGCCTGGCCGGGAGGAGTGGCCGTGATCCACGCATCGACGTTCGCCTGACCGGCGTTGTATGCGGCCAGGGCCAGGTCGACCGCGTTCGGGCGACCCCGGTACTTCTGCTCGAGGTGGGCCAGGTACCAGCATCCGTAGCGGATGTTCAGGTCCGGCACGTACAGGTCCTGCGGGATGCGGAAGTGCCCGCCGCCCGTGTGCTCGGCGATGCCACGGGCCGTCGACGGCAGGAGCTGCATCAGGCCGATCGCGCCGGCGCTCGACTCCGTGTCCGGGCGGAAGCGCGACTCCTCGTAGATCACCGCCGCGACGAGGGCGGGATCCAGGTGGTAGATGTGCGCGTAGCCGACCACCTCCGTCCGGTAGTCGAGCGGGTGGCGGAAGCGCACCCACCACCCCGGTTGCGCGTGCTGCAGGTAGACGTAGCCTCCGCCGGCGGCGACGGCCAGCGCCACCAGCCCGGCCAGGACGCGCCTGATCACGGCGCCAGCCGCTCCACCAGCCCGGCGACGAACCGATCGAGGTCGTCGAGGCTGCCGGTGTTCTCGTAGACGTAGTCGCTGCGGGCGGCCTTCTCCTCCTCGGGCAGCTGGTGCGCCATCTGGAGACGGGCGCCCGGGCGGCGGCGCTCGCGCACGCCGGCGGGCGCCGTCACGGTCACGACCGCGTCGTAGCGGTCCTGCACGCCCACCTCGAAGAGCGTCGGCGCCTCGTGCACGAGCAGCCGCGCCCCCGCCTGGGTGCACCGGTCGCGCCAGGCCGCGAACCCCTCGGCCAGCAGCGGCAGCAGCAGCCCTTCCAGCCAGCGCAGCTCCGCGGCGTCGGCGAACACGATCCGGCCGATCGCCGCCCGGTCGGGCGCTCCGCCGGGGCCGATCACACCCGGGCCGAAGTGGTCGGCGACGGCCCGGCGAACGTCCTCGCGCTCGTAGAGCGTGCGCACGACCTCGTCACTCGAGAGCGTCTCCGCGCCATGACGGCGGAAGGCCCGCAGCGCCTCGGACTTGCCCCCGCCGATGCCGCCCGTCAGGCCCACCAACACGGGGCCGCGGGCGGGGCTATCCGTCGCTCGCCGCCTCGTCCTCGGCGGCGTCGGCGGCAGGCTCCACCCCGAGCTCGTCGTCCGCGGCCGGCTGCTCCGCCGAAGCAGCGGGCTCATCGTCGGCGGCGGGCTCATCGTCCGCGGCGGGTGCGGGCTCGGCGGCGGCGGCCGGCTCGTCGGCGGCGGCGCCTACGGGCTCGTCGGCGGCGGCCTGCGGCTCGTCGGCGAAGACCTCCTCGGACAGCCCGAGCTCGGGCACCTCCGCAGCCGGGCGCTCGCCCGGCGTGCCCAGGTCGATCGTCTTCACCGGGTCGCCCGGCTCGACCCGGCGCAGCGACAACGACAGACGGCGGCGCTCAGGGTCGATCTCGATGATCTTGACCTTGACCTCCTCGCCCTGCTGCACGACCTCACGCGGGTTCTCGACGTGATGCTCGGCGAGCTCCGAGATGTGTATCAGGCCCTCGACGCCGGAGACGATCTCGGCGAAGGCTCCGAAGGTGACCACCTTGGTGATGCGGCCGGCGACGACGTCGCCCTGCTGCGTCTCGTCGATGACGCGCTGCCACGGGTCGGTCTGCGTCTGCTTCAGGCCGAGCGAGATGCGCTGGCGATCGCGGTCGACGTCGAGCACCTTGACACGCACCTTCTGGCCGATCTCGAGCACCTCGGACGGGTGGTTCACGTGACTCCACGAGAGCTCCGAGATGTGGATCAGGCCGTCGATGCCGTCGAGGTCGACGAACGCGCCGAAGTCGACGATGTTCGAGATCTGGCCCTCGACCTCGACGCCCGGCGAGAGCCGGTCGAGGATCTGCTGGCGAGCCTCCTTGCGCTCCTCCTCCAGCACCGCCCGGCGTGACAGCACCACGTTGTTGCGGCTGCGGTTGAGCTCGATCACCTTGCACAGGAGCGTCTGGTCGCGGTACTCCTCGAGATCCTGGACGCGGCGGATGTCCACGAGCGACGCGGGCAGGAACCCGCGCACTCCGAGGTCGATGATCAGGCCGCCCTTGACGACCTCGATCACCTTGCCCTCGACCGGCTCGCCGCTCTCGGCCGCCGCCTCGATGCGCTGCCAGGCCTTCTCGAACCGGGCGCGCTTCTTGGACAGGATCAGACGCCCCTCGGCGTCCTCCTTCTGCAGGACGAGGGCGTCGATCTCCTGCCCCACCTCGACCTCGTCGTCCGGGTTGACGGACCGGCGGATGGAGAGCTCGGAGATGGGGATGACGCCCTCCGACTTGTAGCCGATGTCGACGAGGATCTCGTCCTTGTCGACGCGCACGACCGTGCCGGTGACGACGTCGCCTTCGTTGAAGTTCGTGAGCGTGCGATCGTAGTCGGGGACGAGCTCCCCGTCGACCTCGATCATCCAGGTATCGGTATCTGTGGTTGCCATTCGTTCTCGGTGAATCTGCTTGCAGGGCGCAACAGGCCGGGACCATGCCCCGCCGGGGCAGTAGTATACAAACGCCCTCAGCGAGTGGAGAGCAGATGCCCCCCACTCTCGATCGCGGCGCCGTGCGCGGGGATGATCACCGAGCCCGCCGCGCCCACGGTCACGGTCGCCGGCAGGTCGGACGGATTCACGGCGACCACGGCGTTCGGATACGTGCGCGTCCACGCGCCGCCGTCGGCCACCGCGGGCGTCGTCGGCGGCGTCCCCGGGTTGATCGCGTACATCGGGTCGGCCGGGCCGCCCGGCGCGACGTACACCGAGTCGCGCGGGATGGCGACGAGCAGGAATCCCGCCAGGCCGTACAGCATCCGCGAGCGCGAGAGGCCGGGCCGGTCCTGCACGTAGGTGCCGACTCCCTCGTCGGCCGCGTGCTGGTAGTAGCGCAGGACGGTCTCCCAGTCGCTCCCCGACAGGCGGGCGAACCCGTCACGCAGGCTGACCGCGTCGGTGCTGTTCACCTGACGGAAGTCGATCACGTCGGGAGGGCCGTTCTCGGCGATGAGCGAGTAGCCCTTGATCTTCAAGGTCGCCCGGACGAGCGCGAGCGCGTCCGCCAGCTTCTGGCGCCGCTGCGTGTCCGTCAGCAGCTTGCCCGTCGCCGGGTAGACCGGCGCGTCGCTCCAGTCGGGATCGTTGTCGGCGTCGACCACGTCCACACCCGTCCAGTCGCCGGCCGTCAGGCTCGTGCGCACGTGCACTGCCCAGGCGTACTGGTACTTGGGATCGGTGAAGTTCAGGAGCACCCAGGCTGGATGATCCTGGGGATGGATCTCGGTGCCCTGCTCGGAGTGCATGATCCAGCCGGGATGGTGCGCGCGCACCCATGCCAACCCGAATCCGGCCAGGCCGCAGCCGTCGCAGGCGTAGAGCAGCGAGCGCTCCTGCCACAGGGCGGCGTTCGGCGCGGCACGGTGGATGGTCTTCGGCAGCTCACCCCACGCGAGCGTGCCGATCACGGCCGCGTACTGCACGCCCAGGCAGCGGGCGCGGTCGAGCGTCGGCGGCTTCGCGGGCGCGAAGGCGAGCGGCACGCCGGGGCGGCGCACGCCCGCGCAGGTCGTGGGCGCCGTGGCGGCCGACCCTCCCTGGCACGCAACCGCGGCGAGCAGGGCGGCGAGCGTCGCGAGCGCGGTCAGGATCCGCATCGAGGGCAGCGGCCGGACGGCATGCCGATCACGCCGCCGTCCGGGGGTGTGATCACGGCGACGATGTCGACGGCGAGCTCCGAGCCGCAGTGCCGGCAGAACCCGCCCTCCGCCGGGTGGTGGCTGAGGGCGAAGACGATGTCCGAGTCGAGACCGGCGCCGCGGGCGGAGACGACGCCGCGGCCGTCGCGTACACGGCCGAACTCGAGCCGCACCTCGCCTGAGCGCTCGTCTCCGTGCGAGCGCACCGTGCCCGTCGCGACGCCGAGCGCGCCGTCGAGCGCGTGCGCGTCCACCGCCGGCAGGTAGAGCTCGGCGACGACGCGCTCGCCCCGTTCGCCGGCGTCGATCCACAGATAGGCTCCCGGCTCGTCGCCGCGCCGCGCGGGCAGGGCGCTGACCGTCCCGGTGATGTGCGTCCAGCTCACTTCGCCTCCAGCCAGGTGGCGCCGACGCCCACGTCGACCGCCAGCGGCGGGTCGAGCGGATACGCACCGGTCATCTCCTCCGCCACGAGGGCGCGCAGGGCCGTCACCTCGCCCTCGGCGGCCTCGAACAGGAGCTCGTCGTGGATCTGGAGCACGAGTCGCGAGCGCCGGCCCTCGTCACGCAGACGCCGGTGCGCCGAGATCATCGCCACCTTGATGATGTCGGCGGCGCTGCCCTGCATCACGGTGTTCACGGCCAGCCGCTCGCCCAGGCTGCGGGTCTGGTAGTTCGACGCGCGCAGCTCGGGGATCGGCCGGCGGCGGCCGAACAGGGTCGTCACGTAGCCGTCCTCCTTCGCCCTCGCGATCGTCTGCGCGATGAACTCGTTCACGCGCGGGAACCGGGCCAGGTACGTGTCGATGAAGCTCTGCGCCTCCTCGCGCGAGATCTGCAGCTGCTCGGACAGCCCGAACGAGCTGATGCCGTAGATGATGCCGAAGTTCACCGCCTTCGCCTTGTTGCGCTCCTCGCGCGTCAGCAGCTCGGGCGGCTTGCCGAGCACCTGCGAGGCGGTGACCCGGTGGATGTCCTCGCCGCGGTCGAAGGCCTCGTGCAGCGCCGGCTCGCCGGAGAGGTGGGTGAGGATGCGAAGCTCGACCTGCGAGTAGTCGGCGGAGAGCAGCGTGTACCCCTCGCCGGCGACGAACGCGCTTCGGATCTCGCGGCCGACCGGCGTGCGGATGGGGATGTTCTGGAGGTTGGGGCGGATCGACGAGAGCCGGCCGGTGGCCGCCGTCGTCTGGCTGAACGTCGTGTGCAGGCGGCCGTCGGCCGGATCGATCAGGTCGGGCAGCGGCACGAGGTAGGTGTTCAGGAGCTTGGACTGCTCGCGCCACTGCTCGACGACATCCACGATCGGGTGCAGGTGCCGGATCTTCGCAAGCACGCGCGCGTCGGTCGAGTAGCCGGTCTTGCCCTTGCGGTCGGCGGGGAGTCCGAGCTGCTCGAACAGCACCTCGCCGAGCTGCTTCGGCGACCCGATCACGAACGGCCCGCCCGCCAGCTCGTGACAGCGGGCCTCGAGCTCCTCGACCTGGTCGGCCAGCTTGGCCGCGATCTCCGCCAGGCGGTAGGTGTCGACCTTGATCCCGGTCGCCTCCATCGCGCCCAGCACGGGTACGAGGGGCAGCTCGATGTCGTGGTAGAGCTCCGTCATCTGGCGCTCGGCGAGCCGCTCGGCGGCGCGCGGATGGAGGCGCATCGTCGCGGCCGCGGCACGCACGAGGGCGGCGGTCTCCTCCTCGGCGGCCACCTGCAGGCCGAGGCCGGCCTCCTCCGCCAGGTCGTCGATCTCGTAGTTCGGCCGGCCGGGGTCGAGCAGGTAGGCGGCCAGCGCCGTGTCGCCCGCGGGCAGCAGGGCCGGGTGCTTCAGGCCGTGCGTCAGCACGCGCGCGTCGCGCAGCGCCTCCACGACCCGGCCGACGTCGTCCTCGACGAGCACGACGCCCGCGCCGTCGCCGGTCACGGCGGCGCGCCGCTCGGCGACGGCGAGCGCGACGTCCGCGCCGAGCGCGCGCAGGTCGGCGACCGTGCCCTCACGCCACTCCAGCTCGACGCCCTCCACGACGCCGACCGGCGCGCCCGGCACCGCCTCGTCCAGCTCGTCCACGCGCTTGAGCAGCGCGCGGAACTCGAGCTTGCGGAACAGATCCTTCATCGTCGAGCGGTCCGGCGGCGCCGCCACGAGGGCGTTGAAGTCGACATCGATCTCGAGCTCGCGGTCGATGGTCGCAAGCTGCTTCGACTTCACGGCGTCGCCGGCCGCGGCGCGCAGGTTCTCGCGCCGCTTCTCGCCGGAGACGGCGTCGAGGTTCGCGTAGACGCCCTCCATCGACCCGAACCGGACGAGCAGCTCGGCGGCGGTCTTGTCGCCGATCCCGGGGACGCCGGGGATGTTGTCCGACGTGTCCCCCTTGAGACCGATGAAGTCGGGCACCAGCGCCGGCCCGATCCCGTAGCGCTGCATGATCCGGTCGGGCGTGTAGACGACGACGTCCGACACCCCGCGCGGGGTCATCATGATGCAGACATGCTCCGAGGCGAGCTGGAAGGCGTCACGGTCGGTCGAGACGACGCACACGCTGTGACCGGCCCCCTCGGCCCGGGCCGCCAGCGTGCCGATGACGTCGTCCGCCTCCTTGCCCTCGGCGCGGAAGTTGCGGTAGCCGAACGCCTCGACGATCGGCTCGAACCAGGGCTGCTGCTGGCGCAGCAGGTCGGGCATCGGCCGCCGGTGGGCCTTGTACTCGGCGTCCAGCTCGATGCGCGCCGTCGGCTTCTCGTCCCACGCCACGAGCACCGTCTTCGGGCGGTAGTCGCCGAGCAGCTTCATGAGCATGTTGGCCATGCCGAGCAGCGCGTTGGTGGGAAACCCGTCGACGGTCTGGAGCTCCTCCGGGAGCGCGTAGAACGCGCGGTAGGCGAGCCCGTTTCCGTCGACCAGGAAGACGTCGCACTGCTTGGCCGGCGCGTCGTCGAGGTTCAGATCCTTCGGCTGCGCCTGCTTCACCGTGGCCATTCATCGCAGCGTATCCGAGCCGGCCGCCGCCGCGCCGAGCAGCCGCCCGGCGGCGCGGTTACCCTTCGGCGGTGCCGTTCAACCCGTCCGCCTCCTACAGCCTGACCATGCGCGTCGAGCTGCCCGCGATCGCCGGCTCGTTCGCGAAGGTGGCGGCCGCGATCGGCGAGGCCGGCGGCGACCTGGGCGCCATCGACCTCGTGCGGGTCGCCCGCGACTACCGCGTCCGCGATGTGACGGTGTCAGCGTCGGACTCCGACCACGGCCAGCGCATCGTCGACGCCGTTCGCGCGATCGAGGGCGTCCGGATCGCGAACGTCTCCGACCGCACGTTCCTCATGCACCTGGGCGGGAAGATCGAGGTGCAGAACAAGGTGCCCGTGAAGACGCGCGACGACCTGTCGATGGCGTACACGCCGGGCGTCGCGCGCGTGTGCATGGCGATCCATGACGATCCCCACAAGGTGCGGGCGCTCACGATCAAGCAGAACACGGTCGCGGTCGTCACCGACGGTACCGCCGTGCTCGGCCTGGGCGACATCGGGCCGCGCGCGGCCATGCCGGTGATGGAGGGCAAGGCGATGCTCTTCAAGGAGTTCGCCGGCATCGACGCCTGGCCACTCTGTCTGGACACGAAGGACACCGACGAGATCATCGCGATCGTGAAGGCGATCGCCCCGGGCTTCGGCGGCATCAACCTGGAGGACATCGCAGCGCCGCGCTGCTTCGAGATCGAGGGCCGGCTGCGGCGCGAGCTCGACATCCCGGTGTTCCACGACGACCAGCACGGCACCGCGGTCGTCGTGCTGGCCGGGCTCCTGAACGCCGCCCGCGTGGTCGGCAAGCCGATCGAGGACATGCGGATCGTGCTGGTCGGCGTCGGCGCGGCCGGCGTCGCCGTGAGCAAGCTGCTGCTCGAGGCGGGCGTGCGCGACATCGTCGGCTGCGACCGAAACGGCGCGCTGCATCCGGGCATCAAGGGCCTGACGGCGATCCAGAAGTGGTACGCCCGCCACACCAACCCGCGCAAGTTCACCGGCACGGCGAACGAGGCTCTGCGCGGCGCCGACGTCTTCATCGGCCTCTCCGGGCCGGGCGCGGTCTCGGTCGAGGCCGTCAAGACCATGGCCGACGACGCCATCGTGTTCGCGATGGCCAA
The DNA here is from genome assembly GCA_963843705.1 of uncultured Actinomycetes bacterium. Classification (GTDB taxonomy): domain Bacteria; phylum Actinomycetota; class Thermoleophilia; order Gaiellales; family JAICJC01; genus JAICJC01. Next base: position 487,620 of record CAWJLQ010000008.1, on the reverse strand, counting down.
CCCGGAGCCCGAGGTGCACCCGGAGGAGATCGAGGGCCACGTGCGCGTGATCGCAACCGGCCGGTCGGACTACCCGAACCAGGTCAACAACGTGCTCGCGTTCCCGGGCATCTTCCGGGGCGCGCTCTCGACGGCCGCCACGAGCATCAACGAGCCGATGAACCTGGCCGCGGCGCGCGCGATCGCCGCCGTCATCCCGGAGGACGAGCTGTTCGAGGACTACGTGATCCCGAGCGTCTTCAACCGCTCGGTCGTCGAGACCGTCGCGACCGCCGTCGCCGAGGCTGCCGTCGAGACGGGCGTCGCCCAGCGCACAACCGGGCCGCCCAGCGACCCGGCGTCGTCGATCTACCGCTGACGCGCGGACCAGACGAGCGGGGCCTGGCCCCGGTTCCCCGGGGCCAGGCCCCTCAAGCTCGTCAAGGCCCTCGCGCTCGTCAGGCGGCTTCGCTGCGCAGGCCCTGGATCTCGTTCAGGGCTGCGAGCTGGTTCAGCGCGTCGGCCTCGAGCTGGCGGACGCGCTCCCGCGTCAGCCCGACCGCGCGGCCGATGACGTCGTAGTTCTGCGGCTCCCCGCCGTCGAGGCCGAACCGCATCTCGAGGATGCGGCGCTTGCGCTCGGACAGGTGCCCGAGTCCGGTCACCAGCATCTCGCGGCGCAGGGTCTCCTCGACCACCTCGTCGGCCTTCGGAGCCGAGTCGTCGGCGATCATGTCGCCCATCTCGGAGTCGCCGTCGTCGCCGACGGGCGTGTGCAGGGACGACGTGCGCGGCAGCGCGCGGGCGTCGACCACGTCGGGCACCGTCACACCGCTCGCCGCGGACACCTCGGCGTCCGACACCTCGCGGCCGAGCCGCGCCTCGAGCGACGCCCGGGTGGCGTCGACGCGGCGCACGCGCTCGGATACGTGGACGGGCAGGCGGATCGTGCGCGACTGGTTGGCAACCGCCCGCTGCACCGCCTGGCGGATCCACCAGGTCGCATACGTCGAGAACTTGAGGTCGCGGCGCCAGTCGAACTTCTCCACCGCGCGCACCAGGCCGATCGTTCCCTCCTGGATCAGGTCCAGGAACGGCACGCCGTGCCCGCGGTAGCGCTTCGCCACCGACACGACCAGGCGCAGGTTGGCCTCGATCATGCGGCGCTTGGCGTCCTGATCGCCCTGCTCGACGAGCTTCGCCAGGCGCTGCTCGTCCTCCTTCATGAGCAGCGGGTGGCGCGAGATCTCGTGGAGGTAGCGGTCGAGGCTGTCGGTCGGGCCGACGGCCGCGGTCTCCAGTGCGGCAGCGGCGGCGGCCCGCGCCGTCGCGGCGGCCTCTCCGGACTCGGTCGCAGGCACGATCTCCACGCCCTGCTCGGTGAGCTCCGCGGTCAGCGCCTCCAGATCGTCTTCATCAAGCTCGAGATCGACCGCGACCGCCGCCAGCTCCTCCTCCGAGAGGAGCCCGCGATCGTCCGCCGACTCGATCATCAGCCGCACACGCGGCTCGTTCATCAGCTCGGTCATCAATCCCTCGATAGCCCGGCGGCGGATACCCGCCCGGGCCTGGTGGTTAACATTCCATGGCTGCCAGCCTTCGCCACGCGGACTCAGACCCCCTGCTGGGCGGTACCGAATCTCCGCTCCAGTGCAGGCGTCGGGGGCAGCCGCCACCCCGACAAATGTATTGTAGCAGAGCCGCGCAAGTTTCGCCTGTCCGGCGGACAGGCGGATTGGGCGAAGATTTGTACGCTGGAACCGATCAGTAGCGGTCCATGTATTCGTCGATCTCCCACTGGTGGACCTGCTCGTTGTAGGCGGACCACTCCTCCCGCTTCAGGCGCACGTACTCGGTGAAGATGTGGTCGCCCAGCGCCCCGCGCATGACATCGTCCGCCTCGAGCTTGTCGAGCGCATGCGAGAGGTCGTGCGGCAGGCTGCCGATGCCGAGCGACTCCGACTCCTCGGCGGTCATGTGGTAGATGTTGCGGTTCACCGGCTCGTTCGGCTCCAGGCCGCGGCTGATGCCGTCGAGCCCGGCCTCGAGCATGCAGGCCAGCGCCAGATACGGGTTCGCGGTGGGGTCGGGCGTGCGCAGCTCGATCCGGGTCGAGCGGCCGCGCTTCGCCGGCACGCGGATCGCCGCCGACCGGTTCCCGGGCGACCACGCGATGTAGACGGGGGCCTCGTAGCCGGGCAGCAGCCGCTTGTACGAGTTCACCGTCGGGTTCGCCACCGCCGTGATCGCCGGCAGGTGCTCGAGCACGCCGGCGATGTACGACCTGCACTCCTTCGAGAGCTTGAGGTCGTCGGACTCGTCGAGGAACGCGTTCTCCTCGCCGCGCGCGAGCGACTGATTCACGTGCATCCCCGACCCGTTCTCGCCGTGGATCGGCTTGGCCATGAACGTCGCGTGCATGCCGTGACGGGCGGCGATCGTCTTCACGACCATCCGGAACGTGACCAGGTTGTCGGCCGTCGCCAGCGCGTCGGCGTGGCGGAAGTCGATCTCGTGCTGGCCGATGGCAACCTCGTGGTGGGCCGCCTCGAGCTGGAAGCCCATCTGCTGCAGCGTCACCTCGATGTCGCGGCGGCAGTCCTCCCCGCGGTCGAGCGGGTGGACGTCGAAGTAGGTGGCGGCATCGTGGGGGTCGACCGTGGGGTTGCCGTCGCCGTCGAGCTTGAAGAGGAAGAACTCCGCCTCGGGGCCGACGTTCATCGTGTAGCCCATGTCGGCCGCCTTCTTCAGCACGCGCTTCAGGTTCGTGCGCGGATCGCCGGCGAACGGCGTGCCGTCGGGGTCGGCCACGTCGCAGATCAGCCGGGCCGTGCGCGCGGCCTCCGTGCCCCGCCAGGGCAGGACGGCGTACGTGTCCGGGTCGGGATGGAAGTACATGTCCGACTGCTCGATCCGCTTGAACCCACGGATCGACGATCCGTCGAACATGAGCTCGTTGTCGAGCGCCTTCTCGAGCTCGTCGACCGGGATCGACACGTTCTTCACCGGCCCGTACGGCTCGGTGAACTGGAGCCTGACAAACGCGACGTTGTCGCGCCGGCAGCGCTCGATGACCTCCTGCCTGTCCATGGCGGCCCCCCTGATCGGATCTCTGGAAGGCGCCAGTCTAACCGCCTGCCGCGACGGACCAACCCCGGCCGGACGGGGCTCGCAGGCCCCGTCCGGCCGGTGGGTGCGGGTCAGATCAGGCCGCCTCGACCAGCGCGGCGTCCTCGGCCGGGACCTCGGCCTCGTCGATGCGGTGGCTGCGGATGAACGCGAGCGCCACGAGGGCGCCCACGAAGGCGATGGCCGCCGAGTAGCGCAGGCTGTGTCCGAGCGAGTAGATGAACACGTCGGACGGGCCGTGGCCGGCGGCTGCGCGGCCGCTCGCTAGGTGCTCGAAGAGCGCCGTCAGCGAGGCGACGCCGAACACGCCGCCGACCATCCGCGTCATCGAGAGCACCCCGGACGCGGCGCCGGCCTTGGTGCGGTCGACCGAGCTCATCACGGCCGCGGTCATGGGCGACATCGTCATGCCCATCCCCACGCCGCCGATCAGGAACGCCGGCAGCAGCGTCAGGTAGCCGCTCGTGTCGGAGATGCGCGACTCGAGGAAGAGCGACGCCGCGAGCAGCGTCATCCCGCCCGTGAGCAGCCAGCGCGACCCGTACCGGTCGGAGAGCCTCCCGGCGATCGGCGCCGTCGCGATGATCAGCACGGTCATGGGCAGGAAGCGCACGCCGGTCTCGAGCGGGCTCAGCCGCTCGATGTTCTGCATGTAGAGGGTGATGAAGAAGAACGTCGCGAACATCGCGAACGTGACCAGGAACGCGATCACGTTGCCGGCGTTGAACGTGCGATTCCGGAAGAACGTCATGTCCAGCATCGGGTCGCGGCCCCGCATCTGCAGGAGCACGAAGGCGACCAGGCCGGCGATGCCGACGGCGTACTCGGCCAGGATGCGCGTCGACGTCCACCCATAGTCGTTCGCCTGGACGAGCCCGAGCACGAGCGCGCCGAGGCCGACCGACAGCGTGGCGATGCCCAGCCAGTCGATCCTGCGGATGGCCGACTCGTCCCGCGACTCGCGCACCGTGTAGATGGTGAGCGGCGCCGCGACGAGCGCCACCGGCACGTTCAGGAAGAAGATCCACTCCCAGCCGGCCTTCTCGACCAGCAGGCCGCCGACCACGGGCCCCATCCCGAGCGCGAGGCCCGAGATCCCGGCCCACAGGCCGAGGGCGCGGCCCAGCTCACGGCCGCTGAACGTCGTGGTGATGATCGAGAGCGATCCCGGCATCAGGAAGGCGGCACCGGCGCCCTGGATGGCGCGAAATGCGACCAGTTCGTTGATCGAGCCGGACAGGCCGGCCCCGATCGAGCCGAGCGTGAACACGGTCAGGCCGGCCAGGAACATGCGCTTGCGGCCGAACACGTCGCCCAGCCGGCCGCCGCTCACCAGCAGCACGCCGAACACGAGCGTGTACGCGTTCACTGTCCACGACAGCCCGGAGATCGACGCCCCGAAGCTGTGTTTGATCGCAGGCAGCGCGATGTTCACGACCGTGTTGTCGAGCATGACCATGAACAGGGCGAAGCACATCGCCCCGAGCGTCCACCACTTGCGATTGTCGTCTGTCAGTACAGGCACCTACTCGTCCCCTCTCTCCTCGACGGCGGCCAGCACCTTCTGGAGCCGCCCCCGCATCTGCTCAAGCTCCCGTGCCGAAAGCACGGCGAATGACTCACCGACCTGCTGGGTGAACCGCGGCAGCCTCGCCGCCAGGTCGCCCCCCTCGTCGGTCAGCGCGACCCACACGACCCGCCGGTCGCGCTCGTCGCGCTCGCGCCGGACGTGTCCGGCCGCCTCCAGGCGGTCGATCACGCCGGTGACGGTGGATGCGAGCATGTGGCAGTCGCGGCCGAGGTCGCGTGCGGAGAGCCGGCCGCCGGCGCCCTGCAGCGTCTGCAGCGCCATCGCCTGCGGCATGGTCACGCCCTCCGACTCGACGAGCGGCCGGGTCGCCTTCTTCGCCTCCACCAGGATCGCGCCGAGCAGCCTGCCGACCTCCTGGGCCAGCTCGGCCTTGGACATCGTTCGCGTGGCCATCGTTCGCGTCCGTTCCTTTCGTGGGAAAACAATTTGCGAAGGAATGTTTCGCACACGAAATATAGCGACGCGAAGCAGCGCGCGCAAGTCGCGTGGAGATTTGGCGGTCAGGGACGGTGTTAGACGCGCTCGGCGGCGGTGGCGATCTCCTCCGCCACCTCCGCGATATCGCGGTTCGCGTTCCAGACCTGACGCTGGCGGTCGGCGCCGTTCCCGTGCTCGAGGATCCAGTCGATCCTCGACAGGGCATCGGCGCAGCCCAGCTCGCGCGCGACCGGGCGCAGCTCCCGGATCCGCCGCCGCGCGAGCGTCCGCGCGGGCATCTTCACCCGCTTCCCCGCGGCGAGGTCCATCAGCGGCGCATCCAGGCCGTAGCGCAGCGCGAGCCACTTGTTCTCGGCAAGCAGCATGCGGTGGTACGAGAGCACCTGGCCGTCCTCCCAGCGGTCGAGCAGGAGCTTGACGAGGCACTGGACGTATGCGGCCAGGGCGATCGCGTCCTCGAGCCGTGTCTGGCAGTCCATCACCCGCAGCTCGAGCGTGCCGAAGCGCGGATGGGGGCGCACGTCCCACCACAGGTGCGTGTAGTCGCCGATCGCGCCCGTCGCCTCCATGAACCCGACCGCCTCGGCGTAGTCGTTGTAGTCGGCGAAGCGCGGCGGCAGGCCGCTGCGCGGGAAGGCCGAGAAGATCATCGCCCGGCTGGAGGCGAGGCCGGTGTGCTCGCCGCGCCAGAAGGGCGAGTTCGCCGACAGCGCGAGCAGCACCGGCAGCTCGATCAGGACGCCCTCCATCACCGCCAGGCACGCTTCGGGCGAGGGCACGGCGACGTGGACGTGCATGCCGAAGACGAGCTCGCGCCGGGCGACGTACTGCAGCATCTCCACGAGCGCGCGGTAGCGGTCACGGGCGGTGATCTTCTGGTTCTCGAAGAGCGAGAACGGGTGCGTGCCGGCGGCGCCGAGGCGCATGTGGTGGGCACGGGCGTGCTGGGCGACGTACTGGCGGATCAGGCGCAGGTCGGTGGCCGCGGCCTCGATGTCCTTGCAGACCACCGTGCCCGACTCGAGCACGCACTGCATGAGCTCCGGCTTCAGCCGGTCGGCCAGCTCGCCTTCGGCCGCCTCGGCCAGCAGCTCCTCGACGCCCGAGACGAGATCGAACCCGGCAGGGTCGAGCAGCATGTACTCCTCCTCGACGCCGACCGTCAGCGGCGGCCCCGAACCGAAGTGATGGTCGAGGACGCTCGACCGCAACCCCCCCGTGCCGACCGGTTGCCCTTTGGACTCAGCCATGGAAGGCAGGTTCTACCCCATTTCGGCCCCGGTGCCAACGCGGCGGTAGCATTTGCCACTCGTCCGGCCGAAGTGGCGGAACGGTAGACGCACGCGACTCAAAATCGCGCGGCCGCAAGGCCATGTGGGTTCGACTCCCACCTTCGGCACTCCCGTGGCGGCGCCGGCGGACTCGCTCGTCCCGGGCGACCTGGCGGGGCGTCAGGCCGGCGGCTCGACGAGCGCGTAGCGCTCCCACTCCCGCTCGGCCAGGAGGGGCGCGACGCCGCCGAGCACGAACGTCTGGAAGTGCGGGCTGTCGCGATGCGCCTCGAACGCCGCCTCGTCGGCGTAGCGCTCGTAGAGGACGAAGCGGTCGCCGTCGTCGAGCGCGCGGTGCACGAGGAAGGTCTCGCAGCCCGGCTCGGCGCGCGTGGCGGCGATGTGCGGGGCGAGCAGCGCGGCGACCTCGTCGCCGCGGCCGGGCAGCGCGCGGTAGCGGGCGATGACGACCAGCACGCGGTCTAGCGTAGACCGGCCGTCGGGCGGTTTAGGCTTCACCGGGTGTTCCTGAACATCCTCGTCGCCGTGGACGACTCGCCGCACGCCGTTCGCGCGCTCGAGGAGGCGGCCGACCTGGCCCGCGTGTACCGCGCCCGCCTGACGCTCATCAGCGTCGCGTCGCGGACGGCCTGGCGACTGGTCGCCGGCCCATACGCCGGCCTCCTGCCGACGCAGGAGGACGCCGACCACGAGGCCCAGGCGACCCTCCGAGCCGCCCGCGAGCGGCTCGGCGACGAGCTGCCCGTGACGACGGTGGTGGGACAGGGCACGGCCGCCGCCGCCATCCTCAAGCGGGCCGCTGAGGCAACGCACGACCTGATCGTGATGGGGTCACGCGGCCGCGGCGGCGCGGCGGCGGCGCTGCTCGGGAGCGTCAGCCACGACGTCCTGCACCACAGCCGGCTGCCGGTGCTGATCGTGCATGCGGAGCCAGGCGCCCCCGGCATGCGCCCGATGGCGGCCGAGCCCGAAGTGCACTAGAACCCCGGTATGCGTGTCGGCATCCTCACCGGTGGAGGCGACTGCCCGGGCCTGAACGCCGTGATCCGGGCGGTCGCCCGGACGTCGCTCGACCGCGGCGACGAGGTGGTCGGCGTCCTGCGCGGCTGGCGGGGCATGGTCGAGGGCCAGATGCGCTCGCTGAGCAACCACGACGTCTCCGGGCTGCTCCCCCGCGGCGGCACGATCCTGCGCACGTCGCGCACGAATCCGTATGACATCGACGGCGGCGTCGAGCGCGTGCTCGAGAACCTCGAAGGCCTGGACGCGCTCGTCGCGGTCGGCGGCGAGGACACGCTGGGCGTGGCCAACCGCCTGCACGCGGAGCACGGCGCGCAGGTGATCGGCGTGCCGAAGACGATCGACAACGACCTGCGCGGCACCGACTACACGTTCGGGTTCGACACGGCGGTCTCGATCGCCACCGAGGCGATCGACCGGCTGCACTCCACGGCGGAGTCCCACGACCGCGTCATGGTGTGCGAGGTGATGGGCCGCCACGCCGGATGGATCGCCGTGATGTCGGGGATGGCGGGCGGGGCCGACGTGATCCTGATCCCCGAGCTGCCCATGACCGTCGAGGACTGCTGCAGCCTGATCACGACCCGCCACCAGCGGGGCAAGGACTTCTCGATCGTGGTGGTCAGCGAAGGCTACGAGCTGCGCTACCGGAGCGGCGAGTCGCGGTCGGTCGCCTCGGCCGACGTGGACGCGTTCGGCCACGCGCGCCTGGGCGGCGTCGGCGCGGCGCTCGCGTCCGAGATCGAGTCGCGCACAGGGTTCGAGACGCGCATGACCTCGCTCGGACACATCCAGCGGGGCGGCTCGCCGACCGCGCGCGACCGCGTGCTCGCGACCCGGTTCGGGCTGAAGGCCGCCGCCCTCGTCGCCGACGGCGCATGGGGCATGATGGCCGCGCTGCACGGAGACGACATCGTCGCGGTGCCGATCGCCGACGCCGTCGCGGAGCTCAAGCTCGTCCCCCGCGAGCTCTACGACCAGGCCGCGATGTTCTTCGGCTGATCCGGGGCGCGCTCCCTGCCGGCTACTCGCGCGAGTCGCCGCGCAGCACGTCGAGCGTCGGCCCGATGCCCAGCTTGCGGAGCCAGCCGCCGAGCACGGCGGCGTCGACGCCCGCGCTCTCCAGGGCGGCGACCTGGTCGCGCGTGCGGATCCCTCCCTCCGACAGCACCACCTTGCCAGCGGGCACCTCCTCCAGCACCGAGAACGTGTGCTCGAAGTCGGCCTCACCGCCGTCCTGGCGGATGTTCTGGATCAGGAACGAGTCGGGGTCGAGCAGCTCGAGGACGCGGTCGACCTGCTCCTCGTCGTCGACCTGCACGACGACGTCGAGCCCGAGGTGCAGTGCGACCGCCTGCATCTCGGTGAAGAGCTCGTCCTCGCCGTCGAACGCGCCGGCGATCAGGACGACGCCGTCCGCCCCGCCCAGCCGGCTTTCGTAGAGCTGGTAGGGATCGATGAGGACGCCCTTGTGCAGGACGGGGAGCGCCGTCTCCTCGAACCCCGCGGGCACCGCGTCACCCGGCACCGCCAGGCCGGCGACGCCGGCCGCGTCGGCCTCCGCCAGCAGCTCGGGGGACGCCGCGTCGACCCGCAGCACGAAGCAGATCTCCTCGCCGACGATCGCCTCGCTGAACGGACGGATCGGGGCCAGCACCTGCACGGCGCGCTCGAGCTCCGGCAGCGGCCTCGCGTCGCGCCGTTGCTCCAGCGCCCGCCGGCTGGAGGAGATCATGCGGTCAAGCGAGGCCATCGACCGCCTGTCCGGTGAGCACTTCGGCCGGTAACGGAGGCATTCGGCGCCAGTCTAGTGGAAGTGGCGCGGCGCTCACACGCCGAGCCGGTCGAGCTCGCCGGCGTCGCGTCGCCAGCGCGGCCGCACCTTCACCGCCAGCTCGAGGTACACCGGCCCGCCGACGGCCTGCTCGAGCGCGGGCCTGGCCTCGCTGCCGATGCGCTTCACCATCGCCCCGTGGGCGCCGATCAGGATCGCCTTCTGCGACTCCGTCTCGCAGATCAGCTTGGCCTCGATCACCGTGCGCCCGCGACGGGTCTCGATCGACTCGACGAGCACCGCAACGGCGTGCGGCACCTCGTCGTGCGTGAGCTCGAGCGCACGCTCGCGCACGAGCTCGGCGACGCGCTGCTCGAGGGTCTGGTCGGTGGTCATCCCCTCGGGGAACCACGCCGGCCCCTGGGGCAGGAGGGCGAGCAGGTCGGCGAGCAGCACGTCCGTGCCGGCGCCGGTGAGCGCGCTGATCGGGTGCACGGAGTGCGCCTCGCCAAGCGCCGCCGCGGCGGCCAGCGCGGGCACGACCCGGTCGCGGCCGAGGCCGTCGACCTTGTTCACCGCGATGACGCACGGCGGCGCGTCGTCGGCCAGCACGCGCGCGGCGATGTACCGGTCACCGGCCCCGATCGGCACCCGGCCGTCCAGCACGAGCAGGGTCGCGTCGGCGTCGGAGAGCGTGTCGGACACCGATCGCTGCATCCGCTCGGTGAGGCGGTCGAACGGCTTCTGGAAGCCGGGAAGGTCGACCAGCACGAGCTGCGTCCCCGGCCGGTGGACGACGCCGAGCGCACGGCGGCGGGTCGTCTGCGGCTTCGCCGACACGGCGGCGACGTGCTCGCCCACGACCCGGTTCACGAGCGTCGACTTGCCGACGTTCGGCCGGCCTGCCAGCGCGACCAGGCCGGAGCGGTGCTCCGGCGCGCTCACAGCTCGAAGCGCACGGGCAGGAGCTCGGGGAGCTGCGCCGCCACGATCTCGCCCTCGCGGGGGAATACGACCGTGATGTCGGGGGCGAACTCGGCCAGCGCCTGGCGGCAGCCGCCGCACGGCGGGCAGGTGGCGGCATCGGCGAAGACCGCGACGGTCGTGAAGCGGCGGTGGCCGGCGGCGACGGCCGCGAAGAGGGCGTTGCGCTCGGCGCACATCGTGATCCCGAAGGAGGCGTTCTCGACGTTCACGCCGATGACGGGCTCGACGCCGCCCTCGGGCAGCAGGGCCGCGCCGACCGGGAAGTGCGAGTACGGGGCGTATGCGTTGACGGCCGCGCCCTGCGCAAGGGCGTGCAGCTCGAGCTCGGCAGCGTTCGCGGGTCGCATGACCTCATCGTAGACCCCCGGCTCGCGGGTCCGGGAGCGTCGTCCCGCCCGGCGCCGGGAGCGCGGTCGCGCCACCGCGTGGCGCACCGCCGGTCGCCGGCGGCGGGGCGGATGCCTGCGGCGCGGTCGCGGCGGTGCTCGCGGGGCTGGTCGCCGTCCGGGCCGCAGCCTTCGCCGCCCGCGGCGGCGCGTGCCGGTGGCGCCGGCGGGCCGGATGCAGCGCGCGCTGGTGGCGAGCGCCCGTCTGCCGGCGGACTGCGGCGGACGCGGGCGGCGCCGTGACCGGCGTCGTGACCGGCGTCGTGACCGGCGCCCGGCCGCCCTCACCGGCCGGCGCCGCCGGCGCGGCGGGGCGCAGGTGTGCGAGGACGAGCAACGCCGCCACCAGGACGAGGACGACCGCCGGGGCGGCGGCCCAGAGGCGACGTCCGCGCCAGCGGGGCTCCGCGGCGCCGGGGCCGTCGAGCTCGAAGGCCGGATCGAACAGGCGGTCGACGCCCGGCCAGTCGTCGGTGTCGCCGCCGGCGGTCGACGCCCCGGAGCGCTCGAGCTCGTCCAGGCACTCCGTGAGCCCCGGGAACTCCCCGGCGCGCGAGTGCTCGCGCCAGGCCGCGAGCGCGGCGGGCGGCTCGACCGGGCCGAGCGCGGCGTCGGACACCGCGGCCAGCAGCCGCTGGCCGTCGCCCGTGGGCGCGGCGCGCCCCGGGGCGGCCAGCAGCGGCCGCTCGAGGAACGGCGTCGGGCCCGGCCCGACCGCCACGTCGCCGAGCACGGCGGCGTCGGGCGGGAACCCGGCCGCGGCGACGCGCTCGACCACGCGGCCGAACGCGAGCACCAGCCGGACGGCATCGCCCGCGGTGGGGCCGCGCAGCGTCCGCCAGCGCTCGACCGGAAGCCCCAGGCTCGGCGGCAGGACGAGGTACCAGCGGTCGTCATGGCGGCCGACGTCGAGCACACCGCAGACCTCGCTGCAGCCGATGGAACACCAGCGGGTGACGGCGTCGGCGAGCGCCGCCTCGTCCCAGCCGCCGTCGACGAAGACGATCCGCACCTGGGCTCCGCGGCCGGAATGCGTGTCGAGGGCGTCGACCGGCCCGAACGGGCGCGCGGCCAGCGCCGCCGGGCTTGTGAGGTAGCGCTCGGCGATCACGTGGGGGCGGGCGGCGGTCTCTGCCATGCCTCTCACGCTACGCGGGAGAGTGTCACCGGTCAGCACGCGAGGTGTGCCGAGTTCGCAACGAAGCTGCCCACCGTGACGTCCGGGGTCTGACCCCGGTTCGGCGGGCTAGATCAGGGCCTGGAAGATCGCCGTCGTCACCAGGGCACCGAGGACGCCGCCGTAGATCACCTCGAGCGTGGTGTGCACGCCGGCCTCGACGCGCGTCTGCGCCACCAGCAGGGCCATCACGAAGGCGAGCGTCGAGACCAGCACCTGGTTCTCGTAGCTGTGGGTGACCAGCGTGATGGCCGCCCATCCGCCGAACGCGACCGCCGCGTGCCCGGACGGCAACCCGCCGCGCAGCGGCGAGCCGGTGCCGAAGTAGGCCTTGATCGCGATCACCAGCAGGATCACGATCGCGATCGCGATCACCGTCAGGTGGACGGGCGAGTGGCGGACGGTGTTGATCGCCCGCTGGCTGGGGTGCTGCAGCCTTGGCGCGAACACGAGATAACCGACGAAGAGCGCCGTCACCGCCGACACGAGCACCATGCCGGCGGCGATGTCCTTCGCGGCGCGGGCGCGCGGGTCGAACGCCGGGGTGGCCACGTCGATGGTCATCTCGAGCGCGGTGTTCGCCATCTCCATCAGCAGCACGAAGGCGACCGCCAGGATGAGCGCGAGCATCTCGATGCGGGATACGCCAAGCGCCACCCCCAGCGGCAGGACGGCCAGCGCGACGATGAAGTGGACGCGCATGTTCCGCTGCGTGCGGACGGCGTAGATGATGCCCTCGAACGCGTAGTTGAAGCTGTTGACGAGCCCGCCGGCCTCGCGCTTGGCGGCGCTGAACGGGGCCGCCTTGCGGGCCTCCCGGCGCGTCTCGTCGCGACTACGCAGAACGGGCGGCACGGGCGGCAAGCTCCTCGACGATCTGGTCTTGACGGCGCAGCATCTCACCATCATCGGCGTCGTGGTCGTATCCCAGGAGGTGCAGCGCGCCGTGCACGAGCAGATCCTCGATCGGCGTGGCATGCGCCTCCGCGTACGCGGGGCACACCACGACGTCGCCGAGCTGCCGCGGGACGCCGTCCGGCAGCGGGTCGCGCTTGTCCAGCGGGAAGGACAGCACGTCCGTCGCGGCGGGCGTCCCCCGGTGGTCCCCGTTCAGGCGCGCCATCTCGGCCCGGCCGACGATCACGAGCCCCACCTCGCCGTCGTCCATGCCCTCGGCGGCGAAGGCGCCGGCGAGCACCGCCGCAGCCGCCGGTTCGTCGAGGGCGATCCGGGCGCGGTTGCGCACCTCGACCCGCACGGTCACTCGCGCGCCCTCTCGCCCTGCGCCTCGGTGTGCTCGCGGTAGGCGCTCACGATCCGCTGCACCAGCTTGTGGCGGACGACGTCGGCGTCGGAGAAGCGCACGAAGGCGATGTCCGAGACGCCCTCGAGCACGCCCATCACGTTCACGAGCCCGGAGCGGTGGTCGCGGGGAAGGTCGATCTGGGTGATGTCGCCCGTGACCACGACCTTCGAGCCGAAGCCCAGCCGGGTCAGGAACATCTGCATCTGCTCGGGGCTCGTGTTCTGGGCCTCGTCGAGGATGATGAACGAGTCGTTCAGGGTGCGGCCGCGCATGAACGCGAGCGGTGCCACCTCCACCATGCCCTTGTCCATGTAGGCCGCCAGCCGCTCGGCGTCCAGCATGTCGTGCAGGGCGTCGAACAGCGGCCGCAGGTACGGGTCGACCTTCGCCAGCAGATCGCCGGGCAGGAAGCCGAGCCGCTCGCCGGCCTCGACGGCGGGCCGGGTGAGGATGATCCGGGCGACCTCGCGCTCCTGCAGGGCCGCGACCGCGAGCGCGATCGCGAGGTAGGTCTTGCCGGTGCCGGCCGGGCCGATTCCGAACGTGACGGTGTTCCCCCGGATCGCGTCCACGTAGTCCTTCTGCACGATCGTCTTCGGGGTGACCTTGTTGCCGCGGTGCATCCAGACGACGTCGTGGAGCACGTCGACGGCGCGGCCGTCGGCCGTGAGCACGCCGGTGACGACGTCCACGGTCTGGGGGCCGACGCTGACGCCCTGGGCGACCAGCTCGGCCAGCTCGTCCACGACCGAGCGGGCGCGCTCGACGGCCTCGTCCTCGCCGTCCAGGGTGAGCTCGTTCCCGCGCAGGTAGGCGTTCGCGCCCGACCGCTCGGTCAGAGCATGCAGCATCGCGTCACGATCCGACCCGAGCTCGGACGCGAGCTCGTTCCCGACCGACATCTGCAGGCGCGCCATTCAGCCGAAGTGTAGAGGTGGGCAGGTCGGATCCCGCAACCGCGCTCAGCCGGCTGCGGCGTGTGTGAGCCCGTCGAGCCCGGCCGCGATCGCGTCCACGCCCGCCGCGCTCGCCTCCCCCAGCCCGTGCCGCGCGGCCAGGTCGCGCGCGTCGGGCACGGTCAGCCACACGCGGCCCGCGGCGTCCTCCCACGCCAGCGCCCGCAGCGGCAGGTCGAGGCCCGCCGTCTGCACGTCCTGCATGAGCGGCGTGCCGCCGCGGGGATGGCCGAAGATGAGGAGCTCGGTCGGGCGCAGCGGCATGTCCACCTCGGCCGCGCCCGCCGCGTGGTCGATGCGGGCGAAGACGCGCAGCCCCGCATCGGCGGCCGCCTGCGCCAGGCGGTTGATCGTCTCGGCGACCGAGTGGCTGCTCGGGAGCGTGATCAGGCCGTCGGCCATCCCGCTACCCGCCCAGCCGCTCGCGCACGAGCGCCGACGCGGCGCGCCCGTCCACGCGGCCGCCGCCCCTCTGGGTCACGAGCCCCATGACCCGGCCCATCTCCTTCATCGACGTCGCTCCGGTCTCGGCGACGGCCGCGTCCACCAGCGCCGCCAGCTCGGCGGCGTCCATCGCCTGGGGCAGGAACGCGTCGATCACCGGGACGTCCGCCTCCTCCGCCGCCGCGCGGTCGGCGCGCCCGGCGGCGCGGTAGGCCTCGGCCGCCTCCAGCCGCTGCTTGCGCTCGCGCCGCAGCACCGCCTCGCCGTCGGCGTCGGTGAAGGCGCCCGCCGGCATGTCCTTCTCGGCCTTCTGGAGCGCCGAGAGCATCAGCCGCAGCGCGTCGACGCGCGTGCGGTCGCCCGAGCGCATCGCCGCGTGCAGGTCCGCCTGGACGCGCTCGATCACACCGGCACCCCCACGACGGCATCGCCGGCCGTCCCCGCCGCGACGACCTCGACGAACGCGCCCGGCGCCGCGTCGTCGACGACGAACGCCGTCAGGTCGTCGCTGTGCCCGCGCCCGGCAGCCGTCTCGACGAGCACCCGCTCGCAGCCTCCGCGCTTGGCGGCGCGATGGGCCGCGCCGGCGGCGTCCGAGCAGGCCCGGAGGGCGGCCGCGCGGCGGCGCTTGGCGGCCGGCACCACCCCGGCGCTCGAGGCATCGGCGGTGCCGGGACGGGGCGAGTAGGGGAAGACGTGCACCTTCGTGAATCCTGCCTCGCGGACGGCCGCGAGCGTCGCCGCGAAGGCGGTCTCGTCCTCGGCCGGATGGCCGACGATCACGTCGGTCGTCAGGTTCAGGCCGGGGACGCGGTCGCGCGCCCGCCGCATGCGGGCGAGGAAGGATGTCGCGCCGTAGCGGCGGCGCATGGCCGTGAGCACGCCGTCGTCGCCCGACTGCATCGGCACGTGCAGATGGGCGGCGACACCCGGATGGCCGAGCGCGTCGAGCAGGCCGTCGGTCAGGTGGTTCACCTCGATCGAGGACAGCCGCACGCGCTCGATGCCGTCCACGTCGGCTGTCGCGACGAGCAGGTCAGCCAGCCGCATGCCCGCGTCGCGGTCGCGAAAGCAGCCCAGGTTGATCCCGGTGAGCACGACCTCGCGGTGCCCCTGGCCGGCCCGGCGGGCGACCTCGTGCAGGACGGCGGCGGCGGCGCGGCTGCGGCTCGCGCCGCGCACCTGGGGGATCACGCAGTAGCTGCACGCGAACGAGCAGCCGTCCTGCACCTTCACGTAGGCGCGCGTGCGGGCGAACGCGGGCGCCGCGGCGCCCGCGCAGCCGAGGCCGCCCACCCAGCCGGCGACCGATTCGGCCACCCCCTCGGCCCGGCCGGGGAGCACGGTCACGTTCGGGGCGAGCCGGTCGAGGCCTGCGCCCGGCAGGTTGGCGGCGCAGCCGGTCACGAGCACGCGGCCCGACGTCCGCGCCGCCCGGCGGACGGCCTTGCGCGACTTGGCCACCGCCTCTGCGGTGACGCAGCACGTGTTCACCACGCGCACCTGGGCGCGCCCGGGCGCCACCTCGGCGTGCCCCTCCCCCGCCAGCCGCTCGCGCACCGACTGGGCGTCGGCCAGCGACACCTTGCAGCCCAGGAACTCGACCGCGAACGTACTCATCCCAGGAAGCCCATCTCGCGCAGGGCGAGCGCCGCCGCGACGACGGCCGCCGTCTCGGTGCGCAGCACGACCGGCCCGAACGTCGCCACGGCGACGCCGCGCGAGCGTGCGAGCGCGAGCTCCTCGTCGGAGAAGCCCGGCTCGGGGCCGATCAGGAGCGTCGCCTGGCGACGGCCGACGATGCGGTCGGCCAGGCCGCCCGACGCGCCGGTATGGCTGAGCACGACCGCATCCGGCGAGAGGACGTCGGCGTAGTCGGCCGGGTCGAGCACCTCCGGCACCCGGGTCTGCTTGGACTGCTTGGCCGCCGCGGCGGCGACTCGCCGCCAGCGCTCGATGCGGGCGGGCGTGAACTCGCCCTTGAGCGCGCGCGTGCGCAGCGCGCCGATCCGGGCCACGCCGAGCTCCGTCAGCTTCTCGACCGCCCCGTCGGAGCGCCCGCCCGGCTGGGCCAGCCACACGGTCACGGGCGGTGCGGACACGACGTCGATCTCCTCCATCAGCTCGAGCCCGCCGGGCGCCACCCGGGCCAGGTAGGCCCGGCCGCCGGCGGCGACCTCGCAAGTATCGCCGACGCGCATCCGCAGCACGTGCTCCATGTGGCGGCGCTCGCGCGCGCCGAGCAGCGCGACACCGCCGGCCACCGAGTCGGCGAAGAAGCGGTAGGCGTGGCGCGTCACGAGCGCACCGGTCGGTGCACGAGCTCGGCCGCCCACCCGTCGGCGACGACGCGCTCGGAGCCGCCCACGGTCTCGGGGTCGAGCAGGCCTGAGGCGAGGATCAGCGGCGGCAGGTCCGGCCGCCGCAGCAGCCGCTCCAGCAGGTGCAGCTCGAGGTTCGCGATCCAAAGCGGCGCCCGCGGCAGGGGG
The DNA here is from genome assembly GCA_963843705.1 of uncultured Actinomycetes bacterium. Classification (GTDB taxonomy): domain Bacteria; phylum Actinomycetota; class Thermoleophilia; order Gaiellales; family JAICJC01; genus JAICJC01. The sequence continues at coordinate 470,652 of CAWJLQ010000008.1, read as the reverse complement.
TCGGTGAGCACGTCCGCCCGTTCGACCGTGAGCTCGACGCCGTTGCGAGTCGCGTTCTCGGCGGCGGCCGAGACGGCCAGCGGGTCGAGGTCGACGCCGTGGATCGGCCCGAAGCCAAGCCGGGCGGCGGCGATGGCGAGCACGCCCGAGCCGCACCCGAGGTCGAGCGCGGGCTGCGGCGGGAGGCGCTGCAGCAGCTCGAGCGCGGCCCGGGTCGACCCGTGCCCGCCCGTCCCGAACGCCCGGCCGGGGTCGATGACGACGATATGGGGCCTGGCCCCGGCCTGCCGGGGCCAGGCCCCGCTTGCCGGCTGTGGCCACCAGGGCGGCCCGACCCAGATGCACCCCACCGTCACCGGCCGGTGGAACTCGCGCCAGCGGTCCTCCCAGCCCGGCGCCACGTCGGCGGCCTCCAGGTCGTCGGCCGGCGCGGCGTCGGCGTAGCCTGCGAAGACGACGTCGCCGCCAGTGCGCTCCTCCTCGACTCCGCCGGGGAAGAGGTCGAGCATGCGCGCGAGCGCCGGCTCGGCCTCCGCCGCCGGCACGCGCAGGCGGAAGCGCTTCACCGAAACGCGGTCCGCAGGCGGTGGAAGAACCCGTCGTCGGCCGCGTAGGTGGTCTCGTCCACAGCCGCTTCGAACGACTCGAGCAGGGAGCGCTGGTCGGCGGAGAGCTTGCGCGGAAGGAGCACGTTCACGACCACCCGGTGATCGCCGCGGCCGCGCCCGCCCAGCACCGGCACGCCCTTCCCGCGCAGGAGCATCACGTCGCCGGGCTGCGTCCCCGGGCGCAGCTCGAGCTCCTCGCTGCCCTCGAGCGTCTCGACCGAGACGGTCGTCCCCATCGCCGCCCGCGTGAACGGGACGTCGAGCACGGAGACGATGTCGTTGCCCTCGCGGCGGAAGCGGGGATCCTCGGCCACGGTCACCCCGACGTACAGGTCGCCGCGGGACGCGCCGGCCTCGCCCGCGTGTCCACGGCCCGCCAGCCGCAGCCGCTGGCCGGACATGATCCCGCCGGGGATCTGCACCTCGACCGACTCGCGCGTGCTGCGCCGGCCCCGGCCCCGGCAGGCGGAGCAGGGCGACTCGATGCGGGCGCCGCGGCCGCGGCAGGCGGGGCAGGTGGAGGTCTGCACGAACTGCCCGAAGGCCGTGTTCGAGACCTGCTGCACGTGTCCGCTGCCGCCGCACGTCGGGCAGGTGTTCACCGTCGTGCCGGGCTCGGCGCCGTTCCCGTTGCACCGGTCGCAGACCGCGATCACGTCGACGTCGATCTCGCGGGTCACGCCGAAGGCTGCCTCGACGAGCGTGAGTTCGACCGCCGCCGCGGCGTCGCCGCCCCGCGCCGGCCGCCGCACCCCGCCGAAGAGGTCGTCGCCGAAGAACGCCCCGAGCAGGTCGGACAGGTTCGAGAAGTCCATGAACTGCTCGGGGTGGAACTGGGTTCCGGCCATGCCGGCGTGGCCGTAGCGGTCATAGCGGGCGCGGGTGTCGGCGCTGCTCAACGCCTCGTACGCCTCGGAGGCCTCGCGAAAGCGCTCGGCGGCGGCCGGATCGTCAGGGTTGACGTCCGGATGCAGCTCGCGTGCGAGCCGCCGAAATGCCTTCTTGATGTCGCCCTCCGAGGCGTCCCGGCCGACGCCGAGCACCTCGTAGTAGTCCCGCTTCGTCGCCACGCCCGTAGTCTACGGGCGGTCGATCACCACTCGTGGAAGCCGCGAGGTCCGTGGTGATGGACGTGCGCCAGGAACAGCGCCACCGCGGTCGCCCACATGAACAGCACGGGCCGCTTCGAGAGAAGCCTCATGTTCACCTCCTACCCCCTGTTGTGAGGTCGTGCCCTGACCTACCAGCGGACGTCTTGCAGCGCATCCGCCGCCCGCCGGTACAGCTCGGCGGCGCGCTTGACGTCGCCTCGCTGCGATGCCACATCCCCGATCGCTACCCACGCTCCGGCCATGTGGCTGATCGACTCAACCGCGGTGAAGCAGTCCGCCGCGGCGGTGAAGGAGCGCTCGGCCTCGTCGATGCGCCCGCACTCGAGGTGTGCGCGGCCCATGACCAGACGAGCGTTCCCTTCCTCTTGTCGGTATTCCTCGCGCGAGCCCAATAGCTCGATCGCGCGATCTGCGCTCTCGATCGCCCCCTCGGCGTCGCCGGAGTGCAGCCGCGCCGAGGCCAGCGAGGAGGCGGCGAACGCCGCGTCGACGCGGTTGTCCTGCTCGACCGCGATCCGGAACGCCTCCCGCAGCAGCGGCACCGCCTCGTCCGGCCGGCCGGTGATGGCGCGCAGCTGGCCGAGGTTGTTCAGGAGCTTGCCGACGTACTCGTGATCCGAGACGCGCTCGAAGAGCGCCCGGGAGCGCTCGGCGTAGTCGCGGGCAAGCCCGTACTCGTGCCGGCGCTCGGCCACGAGCGAGGCGTCCAGATACGTCTCGGCCAGCACACGGTCGTCGCCCAGCCCGTGGGCGAGCTCGAGCGCGGCCGTCACGTCCTCGGCGGCCGCGGTGAAGTCCTTCTGGCGGCGTCGGATCTTGGCCCGCGTGTTCAGGATCCGGGCGCGCAGCGCGTCCGACGGCCGCTCCGAGGTCTCGGCGCAGCGCAGCGCCTCGTCGAGCGCGGCCACCGCCGTCGCGTGGCTGCCCATCTTGAACCGGACGACGCCGAGCCGGTAGAGGGCGAGCGCGCGGTCGAGGTCGGCGCCGGACTCGGACAGGATCCGGGCGCGATCGAGCACGTCGGCCGCCTCGGCCAGGCGGCCGAGGTGGTGCAGCGTCCACCCGTGCGCGAGCGCGAGCCGCAGGGCGAGCGGTCCCGAGCCCCCGGCGTGCGCCCGCAACGGCTCGAGCAGCGCCAGGGCCTCGGCGTGGCGGTGGCCCTCGATCGCGGCCTCGGCGCGCACGAGGGCCGCCTCGGCGGCGGCGGCCGCGGCCGGCCCTGCGTCACCCTCGAGGCGGGCACGGTCGACGCCGAGCAGCGTCGAGAACCACTCGAGCGCGGCGTCCGACGGCGACGTCTTGCCGAGCTCGATCTGGCTCACGTACTCCTTGCTGAAGCGCACCCCGCCGAGCTCCGCCTGCGTCAGGCCGCGCTCGAGCCGCAGCGCGCGGACACGGCTGCCGACCCCGGCGGCGGGGTCGGCGGCACTGGTGCGCGGACGGTGCGTTGCTGCGGTCGCTCGGCCTCGTTGCATCATCCTCACCGTAGCGCACCGGCGGCTACTTGACCAGTCCCCCTCCACAACGTCGCCTGGCTGCGATCCGTCCGCGCCGGTACATCCTATTCAAGCCGAAACACGCCAGTCAAGTCGCGATGGAACGAAGGACTTGATTTCACCCTTTCGAAGTACTTGACCGCCCTGTGCCCGGCGACTATGGTGAGACCACAACGCGAGACGGCGAGTCCGGGACGCGATGACGCAGATCCAGCCCCCGATCGGTGGGCCGCCGGAGGGGGAATCGGCATCTGCGGGGGTCTCATCCACCTCCCGGAATGGGGTCGGAGTCATGAAGCGCGGCGGTGAGGATTGGAGCCCCTCACCGCCGCGCGACTCATGGACCGCGGCGATACTGGCCGCGATGCGCGAAAAGCTTCCGTACGCCACGCACGGCCGCATCGTGGCGACGCCGGGGCACGGCGACGAGCTGGCCGCGATCCTGCAGGAGGCGGCAGCCGGGCTCGAGGCGAATCCCGAGTGCCTGCTCTACGTCGTCGGCCGCGCGGCGGACGATCCCGACAGCGTCTGGGTGACCGAGGTCTGGACGGACCACTCGTTCCACTCAGCCTCGCTCCACGACCCGGGCGCCCGCGCCCTGATCGAACGCGCCCGCCCGATCATCGCGGACTTCGCCGACAGGACGGAGTGGATCCCCGAGGGCGGGAAGGGCCTCCGACCGACGGGATGACCGCTGCGGCGCGGGCGGGGGTGGGACGAGGAGTGACGCCGCCGACGCGTCACTCCTCGTAGATGTCGGCCACCCACTCCGAGAGGGAGTGGGCGGCCGCGCGCACCGACCGGATCGCGACCGCGTAGTCCATCCGCAGCGGCCCGATCAGCGACACCGTCCCGAGGTTGCGGGTGGCAAGGCCGTAGTTCGCGGCCACCATCGCCAGTCCGCGCATGTACGGCACGGTGTGGTCGGAGCCGATGCGCAGGTACGGGCGCGGCCACTCGAGCGCCTCACGCAGCATCTCGAGCATCCCCACCCGGCTCTCCAGCACGTGCACGAGGTCGTTGATCTGGTCGAGGTCGGAGAAGCGCATCTCGTCGAGCAGGCGGGCGGCGCCGCCGACGTAGAGGCCCTGCTCGCCCTCCCACACGAGGTCGGTGAACGCCGGCCTGAGCGCCGCCAGGAACGCGCTCTCGCGCGGCGAGAGCCCCGGCTCGGCGAGGCGATTCTGCAGCGTGCGCCCGCCGAGGCGCACGCCGGTCAGCTGCTCGTTCAGGAACGCCCGCGCCCACTCGGCCAGCTTCGGGTCGACCGCCGTCTGGAACGGCACGATCTTCTTCGTCACGCCGCCGGTGGACGTGATCACGACGACCATCACCACCTGCGGCTGCAGGATCAGCACCTCGATATGGCGGATCTCGGTCGTCTCCACCGGGGGCGCGGTCACCAGGGCGACGAGCGACGTCACCTGGGACAGCATCTCCGTGGTGGTGCGAAGCGCGGTGTCGACCTCGCTGCGCACCGCCGAGAAGTCCACCGGCAGCGGCTCGATCGCACCCATCGGCTGCTCCAGCAGCTCCTCGGCGTACAGCCGATAGCCGGCGTCGGTCGGCACGCGCCCGGCGGACGTGTGCGGGTGGCCGAGCAGGCCCAGCGCCTCGAGCTCGGCCAGCTCGTAGCGCACGGTCGAGGGTGAGGCTTCGACGGCGCCCGCCTCGACGAGCGCCTTCGAGCCGATCGGGTGGCCGGTCTCGATGTAGGCGTCGACGACCCGGCGCAGGATCACCAGCTGGCGCGGCGTGAGCGGCGGGCGGGCGCTCATGCGAGCACGCTCGCGACGACGTCGTTGGCGAGGAAGCGGCCGCGGTCGGTGAGCGCGATCGTCGCGCCGTCGCGGGCGAGCAGCCCCGCCGCCGCCATGCGCGCGCACGCCGGCTCGTCGAGCAGCGGGGCGAGGCCGTCCAGGCGCAGCGGGCGGTCGAGCCGCAGCCCGAGCATCAGCCGCTCCAGGCCGCGATCGGCGTCCGACAGGAGCTCGACGTCGTGCGCCGGATCGGCGCCGGCGGCAGCCGCCTCCATGTACCCGCGCAGGCCGGGGCGGTTGCGGCGCCGCTCGAGCCCGACCGTCGACACCGCGCCCACCCCCACCCCCAGGTAGTCGTGCCCCAGCCAGTAGCCCAGGTTGTGGCGGCTCTCGCGCCCCGGACGGCAGAAGTTGGCTGTCTCGTACCAGCGGTAGCCCGCTGCCCGCAGCGCGGCGACCACCGTCTCGTAGTGATCCTCGAGCGCCTCGGCCTGGCGGGCGAGCTCGGCGCCGTGATGGACCGCGAAGCGCGTGCCGGGCTTGGCCTCGAGCTCGTACCAGCTCACGTGCTCGGGTGCGAGCGCGAGCACGGCGTCGATGTCGGCGGCGAGGTCAGCCGCAGACTGTCCGGGAACCCCGAACATCAGGTCGAGGTTGAGGTTGTCGTGTCCGGCAGCGCGCAGGATCTCGACCGCGGCCGCCACGGTCTCGGGCCGCGCCCGCCGCTCGAGGGTGCGCAGCAGGTGCCGCTGGAAGCTCTGGGCGCCGAGCGAGATGCGTGTGACTCCGTGCTCGCGCAGCAGACTCGCCTTCGCAGGCGTGATGGTCTCCGGATTGCACTCCACGGTCACGTCATCGCAGGGCGGGAGCCCCGCGAGCAGCCGCGCCAGCGGCTCCTCGCCGAGAAGCGACGGCGTCCCGCCGCCGATGTACACGGTCTCCGGCGCAGCGTCGCGGCGACGGGCGAGCTCGGCCAGCAGCGCCTCGACGTAGCCGGCATGGACGTGCTCGTGCCCCGTGACCGTGACGAAGTCGCAGTAGCCGCAGCGGTGGGCGCAGAACGGCACGTGCACGTAGAGGTGGCGCACGCTCACGCCGCCCCCTCGCGGTTGATCTCGAGCACTGCCAGGAACGCCTCCTGCGGCACCTCGATGTTGCCCACCTGCTTCATCCGCCGCTTGCCCTTCTTCTGCTTCTCGAGCAGCTTGCGCTTGCGGCTGATGTCGCCGCCGTAGCACTTCGCCAGCACGTCCTTGCGCTTGGCCTTGACGGTCTCGCGGGCGATCACGCGCGAGCCGATCGCCGCCTGGATCGCGACCTCGAACATCTGCCGCGGGATGCGCTCGCGCAGCGCCTCGACGAGCGCCTTGCCCTGGCGGTAGGCGTTGTCGCGGTGGGTGATCAGCGACAGCGAGTCCACCCGCTCGCCGGCCAGCAGCACGTCCACCTTGACCACCTGCCCGGGCCGGAAGCCGAGCAGCTCGTAGTCGAACGACGCGTAGCCGCGGGTGCGCGACTTCAGCTGGTCGTAGTAGTCGAGCACGATCTCGGCCAGCGGCAGGTCGTAGATCAGCTGCACACGCTCGGGGCTCAGGTACTCCATGTGCCCGAACGCCCCGCGGCGCTCCTGGTTCAGCTCCATCACGGCGCCGACGTGGTCGGACGGGCAGATGATCGACGCCCGCACGTACGGCTCCTCCGTGTCCTCGATCGATCCGCTGTCCGGCATCTGCGCGGGGTTGTGCACCTCGGTCCAGGCGCCGTCGGCGGTGCGCACGCGGTAGGCCACGTTCGGGGCGGTCACGAGCAGATCGAGGTCGTACTCGCGCTCCAGCCGCTCGCGCACGATGTCCATGTGCAGGAGGCCGAGGAAGCCGCAGCGGAAGCCGAACCCGAGCGCCCGCGACGTCTCCGGCTCGTAGCTCAGCGCGGCGTCGTTCAGCTTCAGCTTCTCGAGCGCGTCGCGCAGCTCGGGATACTGGTCGGAGTCCGTCGGGAACAGCCCCGCGAACACCATCGGCTTCACGTCCTGGTAGCCGGGCAGGGGCGCGGCGGCGCCGCCGCGCTGCTGCGTCAGCGTGTCGCCGACGCGCAGCTGCGAGACGTCCTTCAGCCCCGTGACCACGTACCCGACCTCGCCGGCGCCGAGCTGCGCCGCCGGGCGCATCCCGGGCGAGAAGAAGCCCAGCTCCTCGGCCTCGAACGTCGTCCCCTGCGCCATGGCGCGCAGCCGCTGGCGCGGCTGGAAGGCGCCGTCGACGACGCGCACGAACGCGACCACGCCCCGGTACTGGTCGTAGGACGAGTCGAAGATGAGCGCGCGGCCGGGCGCGTCCGGGTCGCCCGCCGGCGCGGGCACGCGGTCGACCACCGCCTGCAGCACCGCCTCGACCCCCGTGCCGGTCTTGGCCGAGATGCGCAGGACGTCGTCCGGCGTGCCGCCGACCAGGTCGGCCACCTCGACCGCGACTCCGTCGGCGTCAGCGGACGGCAGGTCGATCTTGTTCACGACCGGGACGATCTCGAGCTCGTTCTCGATCGCGAGGTAGGCGTTGGCGAGCGTCTGCGCCTCGATGCCCTGGGCGGCATCGACCACGAGCAGGGCGCCCTCGCAGGCCGCGAGGCTGCGGCTCACCTCGTAGGTGAAATCGACGTGCCCGGGCGTGTCGATCAGGTTGAGCTCGTAGGTGCGCCCGTCGGCCGCCGCGAACAGCACCCGCACCGCCTGGGCCTTGATGGTGATCCCCCGCTCCCGCTCGAGCTCCATCGAGTCCAGCAGCTGGTCGCGCATGTCGCGTTCGGCGACCGTGCGCGTCAGCTGCAGGATGCGGTCGGCCAGCGTGGACTTGCCGTGGTCGATGTGGGCGATGATCGAGAAGTTGCGGATCGTCGAGAGCGGCACGCATGTAGCGTACTTGGGCCGGGGCGGCGTCCCGGCGGCCACGACCCGCGGCGAGAGCCTCACCCTTTACCAGAGCTTGAGCCTATCCGGGCCGGCTGCGGCGGCGCGCGGCGAGCGTGGCGAGCACGTCCATGTCCGACAGCATCAGGATCCGGCCGGCGGCGAGGTAGGCGCCGCCGCCGGCGGCCAGCCCCAGCCCGACGGTCACGACCTGCGCGGGCAGTGAGCGCCCGAGCAGCTGGTCGAGCGGCCACCAGACTCCGAACGCGGCCGCCGTGCAGTACGCGGTCGCCACCACGATGCGCACCGTCTCGCCCGCCACCTCGGTCATGTGCAGGTATCCGACCTGGCGGCGCAGGAAGACGAGCAGCACGGATGCGTTCCAGGTGGTCACGACCGCCGTCGAGAGCGCGATGCCGGCGGCACCGAACGGCTTGTAGAGGAGCAGGTCGAGGATCGCATTCAGGAACAGGTTGCCGATCGCGATGCGCGTCGGCACCTGCGGCAGCTGGAGCGCGAAGAAGGCGCGAGTGAGCAGCAGCGCGAGCCCGTTCGCCACCAGGCCGAGCGAGAACGCGATCAGCGTGGCCGCGACGTGCGAGGTGTCCGTCGGCGAGAACTTCGAATGCTGGAACAGCAGGCGGGTGATCGGCGCTGCGAGCACGATCGAGATCGCCGCGGCGGGCAGCAGCAGGAAGACGATGGTGCGCGCGCCGGCGGCGAACGTGCGCGCGAAGCCGTCCATGTCGCCGCGCGCGGCGAGGCGCGAGATGCGCGGGAAGAGCACCGCCGACACGGCGACGGAGAAGAGCCCCTGCGGCAGCATGAACATCCGGAACGCGTAGTTCAGGTAGGCGTCCGCATGGCCACCCGGCACCAGCGTCGCGATCGAGAGGTCGAGCGTGAGGTTGAAGTTGATCAGCCCCAGCCCGAGCGTCACCGGAACCATCAGCCGCAGCACCTGGATCACATGCGGGTTGCGCCACACCAGGCTGAACACCAGCCCGTGGCCGTGCCCGCGCAGGAGCGGCAACGGGATCAGGAACTGGACGACGGTGGCGGCGAGGACGCCGATCGCATAGGCCTCGGCGCTTCCCCGGTAGAGGACGAGCGCGAGGATGATCACCCCGTTCCAGGCGATCGGTGCCATGGCGGGCAGGCCGAAGATCTCGTACGAGTTGAGGATCCCCGTGACGACGCCGGTCATCCCGAGCACGGCGATGATCGGGAACATCCACCGCGAGAGCTCGACGACCAGGCTCGTCGAGATGTTGCCGTCGCCGGGGACGAAGAGCGGCATCACCCACGGCGCGATCAGGACGAAGAGGGCCGACAGCGCCCCCAGCACGACCGCGGTCAGCCACAGGACGATGCTGGCCACCCGCCACGCCTCGGCCTCGCGCCCCTCCTCGCGCAGCTGCGCGAAGACGGGCACGAAGGCAGCCGAGATCGCGGTGTCCGCGACGAGGCTGCGGACGAGGTTGGGGACGTTGAAGGCGATCAGGAAGGCGCCCAGCGCCGGGCTCGACCCGAAGAAGCTCGCGGCCACGATCTCGCGCAGCACGCCCGCCACCCGCGAGATCGCCGTGGCCGCTCCGAAGACCGCCGTCGACGCGGCCAGACGCCTCTGCTCGGTCATATCGGCGCCGGAGTCTATCGACCCGCTGCTATATTCCCCGGGCCCGCCGTTCCGGCGGGCGTTCGCGTGTCGTCCTTCACGAAGGGAACCGGTGGCCAACTCGAAGCAGCAGGCCAAGCGAGTACGAACTGCAGCCCGCCAGCGGCTCGAGAACCTGCGCTACCGCACGCAGATCAAGACGCTCTTCCGGCGCCTGTCCGAGGCCGTCGAGGCGGGCGACTCCGAGCAGGTCGACACCGCTCACCGGCGGCTGGTGGCGCTCGTCGACCGCGCCGCGGCGCGGCGGGCGATCCACAAGAACGCGGCCGCCCGGCGCAAGGCGCGCGCCGCCCGGATCGTCAGCCGGACGAACGTCTCCGCGTAACCAGGCCGAGCAGGATCAGCGTCAGGCCGACGGCCTGCGCGAGCGCGAACAGCGTGTAGCTGCCGAGGCGCGTGGCGCTCGACGCGAGCGCGATCACCGCCACGCCGGCGGCGACGAGCAGCGGGCGCGGGTCGCGCCGGCGCCGCGCCGAGAGGATCGAGCCGCCCAGCAGCACGAGCGTGCCCGAGCTGTTCAGGGCGATCGCGAGGATCGTCGTCCACGGCCCCTTGATGGCGCCGTTGGGAGGCGTCGCCCCCGCCCGGGCGAGCTCGCCGGCGTCGACCCGTGCGGCCAGGACGGCGGCCGCCGACGCGAACGTCAGGAAGAGCATCGTGGCGGCGACGAGCCGCGTCACCGTGCGGCCCGGCAGGACGAGCAGCATCTCACCGACGGCCAGGTAGGCGACGACGAGCACCCCACCGGTGAGGTAGTAGATGCGGAACGGGACGTCCGACCACCCGCGGGCGGCGCCGTCGAGGAGCGCGAGCGTGGCGGCGGTGAAGAGGGCGAAGCCGATCGTCCACGCGATCAGCGGCGGCCGACGGCCGCGGGTCGCCGCAAGCCCGCGGGCGACGATCACCGTGCACGCCGCCGAGACGGCGGCCGCGAAACCTGCCGCGAGCGTGTCCGCGCTCATCCGTCCGTGATGTCCGCCAGCGCGAGCTCCAGCTCGAAACGCGGGTCGACGCGGCTTCCGCCCTTGACGGCGAGGTCAAGCGCGGCCAGGCGGATGACCGCCCGTCCCAGCTCGGCCGGCGTGAACCGGCCCGCCTGCGCGACCAGCTTCTGGGCCGGAAACGGCTTCAGTCCGAGCTCACGGGCGACGTCGGCCTGCACCGCCCCGCCCTCGAGCAGGACGGCGGCCCGGTGGACGCGGCGCACGTGGGCCGCGAGCTGTGCGATCACCCGGCCGACGTCCTCGCGCCGCTCGACGTCGGCGGTGGCGAGCCCGATCACGGCCGCCGCGTCGCGCCGGCCCCAGGCGTCGGTGATGTCCCACGGCTTGATGTCGACGCTTGCGATCACCAGCCGCTCGACGTCCTCGACCTGGGGCGGCTCGCCGCCGCAGTAGGCGATCACCTTGTCGGTCTCGAGGGCCAGGTCGCCCACGTCGTCACCGACGAGCTCGACCAGCCGCCGCGCCACCGCCGGGGGGCACGGCGTGCGGGCCTCGCCGAACCGGCGCACCACCCAGTCGGCCGCCTGCTTGCGCTCCGGAGCGTCGAACACCCGCACCTCGCCGACCGCCTCCACCGCCTTCACGAGCGGGTGGCCGGCCCGGAACCCGGCGCCGGCGAAGAGGCCGAGCGTCGTGTCGGGTGCGGGCGCCTTCAGGTACTCGACGACGCTCGCGACGGCGTCCTCGTCCAGCTGCTCCGCATTGCGCACCAGCACGAGGCGGGAACCGGGAAAGAGGCCCAGGGCGTTGCACGCGGCGGCGACGTCGATCGGCTCGTCGCCGCCGGCGGAGAGCTGCTCGATCGACTCGGGCGCGAACCGCGCCCGCAGGCGGGCGATGGCGGCGTCCACCTTCGGCCAGTCGCTGCCCGCGATCAGATAGGCCGGCTTCATCTCGGCAGGCTGCGGCACGGTCGCCCCTACGCTTGACGCGACCGCACCCGGGCGGGCGCGCGCGGCGCACGGCGGTCGCCCTGCCCCGCCAGCACGCGCGAGCGCTCGACCAGGTCGGCGAACGTCGTCGTCTCGAGCACGGAACGGAGCATTCCGCGCGCCTCGAGCCAGACTCCGGGGAGCGCCTCGGCGCCGGGCGGATAGGCCACCTCGTCCGGGCGGACGCCCGCCACGGCCGCGATCGGGCCGTCGACGATCCGGATCACCTCGGCGAGCGAGACCTGGTCCGCCGGAACCGCCAGCCGGTAGCCGCCCTCGGGGCCGCGCTGGGAGGCGACGACGCCCGCATGCTTCAGCTCGCCGAGGATGTTCTCGACGAACTTCAGCGGCAGCTCCTGCGCCTTGGCGACGAGCTCGCCCTTCATCGGCCCCTCGCCCTCGTGCGCCGCCAGGACGAGCACGGCGCGGACGGCGTAGTCGGCCTTGGCGGAGAGCTTCACGGACGCATTCTCGCAGACACCGCCGCGGCGCACCCCTGGAACCCGGCCCGCCGGCAGCCGCCGGACCGGCGACTATCATGGCCGTGATGGCCCGCCGCGCAGGCCGTGAGCGCGCCCCGGCGCCCGACCCGGAGACGCTGCAGCGCCTCCTGGGCGCGTGGGCGGATGCGCCCGAGGGGGCCGTGCCGACGCCGGCGGACGGCGCACCTGCCGCTGCGGGCGGCCCGCCCGAGCCGGCGCCGCTCGACGGTCGGCTCCTGCGCTGCGACATCGCCGGTGGGGCGTACGCGTTCCCCCTCCTCGCGGTCGCCGAGGTGGTGCCGTACGTGCCGCCGAGGCGGCTGCCGGGCCAGTCGCCGGACACCGGCATCACCATGCTGCGCGGCCGCATGCTGCCGACCGTCGACGCCGCGGCCCGCCTCGGCGTGGCCGCCCCCGGGCCGCCCGGGCGGATGGTCGTGCTCGCGACGTCGGCGGGGGAGCACGCCGTCGCGGTCACCGACGCGCAGGACATCGTCGAGATCGATCCGCTGGAGCTGACGCCACCGCCGCCGGGCGCGTCCGCCTCGCCCTTCGTCGCCGCGCTGGCCGACGTCGACGGCGAGGTGGTGGTCGTGCTGGACCCGGAGCGGGTGTGCGGCGGGTAGAGACGCGGCGCTCGCCGCCTCGGACTAGATGCGAATCCGCTTCGTCGTCTTCCATGACAGCGTCAGGCTGTTGATGTCGCACTGCGAGAAGCCGTTCGGGCTCCCGTGCGTGAACGTCGCACGGTGGATACGTCCCGCATGGCTCATCGCCCACGCGGTGTGCCGGCACGGCGTGATCCCGGGGGAGACGCTGTGAGAGAAACGCGTCACCTTCGCGCCGCGGGGGAGTTCGAACGTGTACGTGACACGTGCGTGGGCGATGAGGCACGTCGTGATCAAACTGCGGGAGTAGTGCCCCCAGTTGCAGTTCCCGCCGTACTCGTACGACTTCCATCCGCGTGACGACCATCCGGTGCCCGGCTTGGATTTCGATCCACGCGTCGTCACCACGCGGATTCCGGTCTTGACCTGCACCCGCAGGAAGGAGCTCACCACCTTCCGGTTATGGGTGTGGGCGACAAGACGGACGCGGTAGTAGCCCGGCTTGACCCTCTCGCCGAGGCGGTTGCGCCCTCCCCAGGCGACGGCGTCGTGATCCCTGCTCGAGAACGGATACGAGCGGGTCAGCGTCCCCTTGTGGTTGTAGATCTGGACGGCGCCGCTCGCGGCCTCGTTCAGCGTGAAGCTATAGGTCGCCCAGTCGCGGTAGCCGTCGCGCACGAGCGGATAGAAGTACGCGGGCCTCAGGGTCGTCGACTGGACGTGCAGGGCCGGCCAGAACCCGGTACCGCTGAGCGGGACGTCGACCTCGGCGGTGGTGCTGTCCGCGATCGACGTGAAGACGACCTTGAGCGTTCCCGTCGCGCTCGAGAGCGCCGACGGGTCGTAGTCGACCTGTTCGACGCACGTCGCCGAGACCGCAACGGTGGTTCCGTCACAGGTCCCCGTGACGCTGAAGTCGGCCGAGCCGGTGACCGAGATCGCGATGGTCTCGTCGCCGTCGCCGGTGTTCGTGATGGTGGCGTCCTGCGATGCGCTCGCCCCCAGCTGCACGTTTCCGAAATCGATCGGACTCGGCATGACCGTACCTGCGGTGGCCGCCTCGGCGATACCCGGCGCGATCATGGCGACCGCACCCAGCGCACACGCCAGCAGCAGACCCCGTGGAAGCGTTGTTTGCACACCGACCGTCCTCTCGGTGACGGAGCTCGAGGCACCAAACGCGACCCGCCCCCGCCACCTGCCGTTGCGGCGCCGCCCGCGCCGAGTGTATCGTAATCCGAACAATGTGTCACGAGCACGCCCGCGCGATGACCAGCACGTAACCCGCCAGCACGTCTGCAAGCGCCAGCAACGGCGTCGCGAGGGGCGCCCACACGCTTCCGGCGGCCATCGCTGCCAGCGCCAGCCACAGGATCGGCGCCACCGCCGGCAGCGCCAGCAGGTTGGCGGGAACGGCCAGCGGGCTCGTCCGGCCGAAATGCCACCACACGATCGGCGCGGTCACCACGGTGCACGCCACCGACACGGCGGCCGCCTGCCCCAGCAGGCCGCGCATGCGCGGGGCGACGCAGAAGATCGCCAGCACCGCCGAGAACGAGAGCTGGAAGCCCGGGTCGTAGAGCTCGAGCGGATCGAGGGCGAGCACGAGCGCCGCACCGCATGCCAGCAGGTGCCAGCGCGACACCGCCCGCGACCCCAGCCATGCCAGCGCCACCAGCGCGCCGGCCACCCCGGCGCGCACGATCGACGGCCCCGCGCCGGTCACGAGCACGTACGCCACCGTCACGCCGAGCGCCGCCGACCGCGCCGGCACGCCGATCACCCCCACCCCGCCCAGCGACACGAGCGTGAACGCGATCACCAGCGCGACGTTCTGGCCGCTCACGGCGACGAGGTGGTAGAGGCCGCTCGCACGCAGCTCGTCCTTCGTCGCCGCCGGCAGCCCGCCGGTGTCGCCGAGCGCGATGCCCGCCACCAACGCCCGCTCGGGCGCGGGATCGGCCGCCGCGCCGAGCCGTCGCAGAGCGCCCCGGTGCACCGTGTCCGCCGCGCCCCACACCCCGCCCCGCCGCCCCACCATGAGCGCCTCGGACGCGCGCAGCTCGAGGTGGGCGCCCTGCGTGGCGTAGTAGCCCGCCACCACCGGGTCGATCGGCTCGTAGCGGCCGCGCACGCGATAGACGCCGCCCTCGCTGAGAAGCGTCCCGGGCGCGGACAGCAGCACCGTCTCCCCCGCTCCGCGCACCGCCGCGAGGCCATGGCTCCCGCTCGGCTGGCCCGTCACGACCACGACGACCGCGCCGCCCGTCCCGCCGGGCGCGAGCACGCGCCGGTCGAGTGCGGCGACGCGCGCGCCGCCGGCGAGCACCGCCGCGGCGGCCACAAGGAGCGCCCCGGCCCGCAGGCGCGCCGATCCGCCGACCCCCGCGGCCCCGAGGGCGAGCAGCGGCCGCCCGAGCGCCGCCGCCGCCAGCCCGCAGACGGCGGCGATCACGAGCCGCGTCTGGCCGGTCACAGCGTGACGTGGCCGTGCAGGGCCGCCAGCCGCGCCGGTCCGATCCCGCTCACCTGGTCGAGCTCCGCCAGCGACCGGAAGCCGCCGTGCGCGGTGCGGTAGTCGATGATCCGCTGGGCGAGCGCCGGGCCGATCCCGTCCAGGGTCTCGAGCTGCTCGAGGGTTGCGGAGTTGATCGACACCGGCGCCGCCGGAGCGGCCGCCGCGGCAGTCGCACCCACCGCCGCGGACGCCCCGTGTCCGTGCACCGGCACGACGACCTGCTCGCCGTCCGTGAGCCGCGCCGCGAGGTTGACCGCGCCGAGATCGGCGCCCCGGCGCGGACCGGCCCTGCGGATCGCCTGCAGGACGCGGGCGCCGGGCGCGAGCCGGTAGACGCCCGGCCGGCGCACGGCCCCGGACACGTCGACCACCACGACCGTGGCTCCGGGCATCGCGGTCGTCGCAGCCGGAGCGGCAGACGTGCTCGCGGCCGCGTACGTCCCCCCCGACGACGAGCCCGGCTGGTAGCGCCAGCCGACGTAGAGCACGACGGCGGCCGCGAACGCGTAGAGGACGAGCTGGCGCGTGGGGATCGACGGCACATGGGCAGCATCCCGCGGCCGACCGTCACGGATCCAGACGCGCACCGTGCCGCGAGCGTCACGTTTCAGGCACTTGCCTGACCGGAAACGGGTGGCGTTTGGCAGACTGCATCCGATGAGCGTCGCCACCGTCACAACCGACGCCGGCATCCAGCTGCGCGGCCTCACCAAGACGTTCCGGGCGCCGCAGGGCCCCGTCCAGGCCGTGCGCGGGATCGACATCTCGATCGGCCGCGGTGAGACGGTCGCCCTGCTCGGCCCGAACGGCGCCGGGAAGTCGACCACGATCGACATGCTGCTCGGCCTGCTCGAGCCCGACAGCGGCTCCGTGTCGCTCTTCGGCCGGCCGCCCGTCGAGGCGATCCAGAACGGCGCCATCGGCGCGATGCTCCAGACCGGCTCGCTGATCCGCGACCTCTCGGTGCGCGAACTGCTGGAGATGATGGCCTCGCTCTACCCCTCGTCGCTCCCGGTCGACGAGGTGATCGGGATCGTCGGCATCGGCGCCATCGCCGATCGCCGCACGCAGCGGCTGTCCGGCGGTGAGACGCAGCGGGTGCGCTTCGCCGTCGCGCTCGTCAGCGACCCCGACCTGCTCGTCCTCGACGAGCCGACCGTCGCCATGGACGTCGAGGGCCGGCACGCGTTCTGGGACTCGATGCGCGGGTTCGCCGCCCGCGGCAAGACCATCGTCTTCGCGACCCACTACCTGGAGGAGGCGGACGCGAACGCCGACCGCGCGGTGCTGATGGCGCAGGGCAGCATCGTCGCCGACGGGCCGACGACCGAGATCAAGGCGATGGTCGGCCTGCGCACCATCCGGGCGACGCTCCCCGGCGCCGACCTGGCCCAGCTCGGGGCGCTCCCGGGAGTGACGTCGGCCGAGCGGCGCGGAGACGCGGTCGTGCTCCACTGCGCCGACTCCGACGCCGCCATCCGCGCCCTGCTCGCCGCTCGTCCCCAGGTGCGCGACATCGAGATCGCCGGCGCCGGCCTGGAGCAGGCCTTCCTCCAGCTCACCGGAGTCGACGAGCCATGATCACCTACGCGAAGTACGAGATCGTGCGCACGTTCCGCAACCGCCGCTTCTTCGTCTTCTCGATCGGCTTCCCGCTGGTGCTCTTCTACGTGATCGCCGGCCCGAACCGGAACCAGCACAACTTCGCCCAGAGCGGCCTCCCGGCGGCCCTCTACTACATGGTCGGTCTGGCGGCGTTCGGAACGATGAACACCGTGCTCTCGACGGGCACGCGCATCGCCGGCGAGCGCGCGGCCGGCTGGAACCGGCAGCTGCGGCTGACGCCGCTCTCGACGCGCGACTACTTCCGCACCAAGGTCATCGTCGCCTACCTGATGGCGGCCGTCACGATCGTCGTCCTGTACGCAGCCGGGATCTCGCTCGGCGTGCACCTCGCGGCCGGGCAGTGGGCGCGGATGACCGGCCTCATCCTGGTCGGCCTGGTGCCGTTCGTCGCCCTCGGCGTGCTCATGGGCCACGTGCTGACGACTGACTCGGTCGGCCCCGCCATGGGCGGGACGACGGCGCTGCTCTCGCTCCTCGGCGGGGTGTGGTTCCCGGTGAACAGCGGGCTGCTGCACGACATCGCCGAGGCGCTGCCGTCGTACTGGCTCGTCCAGGCCAGCCACGTCGCGATCGGCGGATCCGGGTGGTCGGCGCGCGGCTGGGTGATCATGGCCGCCTGGGCCGCGCTGCTCGCCGCCGCGGCCGGGGCCGCCTACCGGCACGATACGAAGCGGGTCTAGCCGTGAATAACGGTGCCTGGCACCGGATATTCACGCCTGCCGTGTGACCAGGCTGACGAGCTTGCCCGGCACGACGATCTCCTTCACCACGGTTGCGCCGTCCAGATGGCGGGCGACGTTGGGCACCGCCCGCGCCTGGGCGAGGACGCGGTCGCGGTCGGTGTCGGACGCCGTGTCGAATTCGCCCCGAAGCTTCCCGTTCACCTGCACCGCGTAGGTGACGCTGTCGGAGAGCAGCATCGCCGGGTCGGCCTGCGGCCAGGGCGCGTTCCACAGCCGCTCGCCGCCCAGCCGCTCCCACAGCTCGCACGCGATGTGCGGCGCGTAGGGCTGCACCAGCGAGACGGCGGTGGTCACCGCGAAGCGGCGCTGCTCCGGCGTCGCGTCCGGCGCCGCCCGCAGCGCGTTCACCAGCTCGTGGACGGCTGACTCGGCGGTGTTGAACGCGAACCGGTCGCCGATGTCGCGCGTGACGGCGTCGATGGTCGCATGCGTCCGCCGCACCAGCTCGGCGCCGGGGCCCTCCGCCGGGGCCGCCTCCGGGATCCCCGGCGGCAGCTCGTCCACGGACTCCATCGCAGCGCGCCACAGCCGGCGCAGAAAGCGGTTGCTGCCCTCGACGCCGCCGTCGAACCACTCGGCGTCCTGGTCGGGCGGGCCGAGGAAGAGCGAGTACAGCCGCACCGTGTCGGCGCCGTAGCGGCCGACCATCTCGTCGGGCGCGATCACGTTGCCCTTCGACTTGGCCATCTTCGCGCCCAGGTAGTAGATCATCCCCTGGGTGAAGAGGTTCTCGAACGGCTCGGTGAAGCCCAGGTAGCCGAGGTCGTAGAGCGCCTTCGTGAAGAAGCGCGCGTACATCAGGTGCAGGATGGCGTGCTCGACGCCGCCGATGTACTGGTCGACGGGCAGCCACGCGTCGACCGCCTCGCGGCTGAACGGCGCCTCGTCGTTGTGCGGGTCGGCGTAGCGCATGAAGTACCAGGAGGAGTCGACGAAGGTGTCCATCGTGTCGGTCTCGCGGGTCGCCGGGCCGCCGCAGGCGGGGCAGGTCGTGTTCACCCAGTCCTCGGCGGCGGCGAGCGGCGAGCGCCCGCGCGGCGCGTAGTCGGCGACGTCCGGCAGCACCACCGGCAGCTGGTCGTCCGGGACCGGCACGATCCCGCACGCCCCGCAGTGCACGACCGGGATCGGGCAGCCCCAGTAGCGCTGGCGCGAGAGCAGCCAGTCGCGCAGCCGGTAGGCGATCGTGCCCGTCCCGCGGCCCTCGGCCTCGAGCTTGGCGATGATGGCCTGGGCGCCGTCGGGGGCCGCCATGCCGGAGAACTCGCCCGAGTTCACCAGCACCTCGTCCTGCGTGTGCGCCGAGTAGGCGGCATCGGTCGACGGGTCGGCCCCGCGCGGCGCGACGACGGGCCGGATCTCGAGGCCATGCGCCTGCGCGAACTCGAAGTCGCGCTCGTCGTGGGCCGGCACGGCCATGATCGCGCCGGTGCCGTACTCCGCCAGAACGTAGTCGGCCACCCACACGGGTATCCGCTCGCCGTTCACGGGGTTCGTGACGTACCGCCCCGTGAAGACGCCCGTCTTCTCGCGCGCCTCGGCCCGCTCGACGGCGGAGCGGGCGGCCGTGTGGCGCACGTAGTCGGCCACCGCCTGCTCGTGCTCGCCTCCGGCGGCCAGCTCGGTCGCGCGCGGATGCTCCGGCGCGAGCACGAAGAAGGTCGCCCCGTAGAGCGTGTCCGGCCGGGTCGTGAACACCTCGAGGGCGCTGCCGTCGTCGAGCGCGAACGTGACCTCGGCGCCGTGCGAGCGCCCGATCCAGTTGCGCTGCATCGTGACGACCCGCTCCGGCCAGTGCACCGTCTCGAGATCGTCCAGCAGGCGGTCGGCGTACGCCGTGATCTTGAAGAACCACTGCTCGAGCGTGCGCGCCTCGACCTCGGCGCCGCAGCGCTCGCAGTGGCCGTCGATGACCTGCTCGTTCGCGAGCACGGTCTGGTCGTTGGGGCACCACTTGACGGCGGCGCTCTTGCGGTAGGCCAGCCCCGCCTCGTGCAGGCGCAGGAAGATCCACTGCGTCCACCGGTAGTACTCCGGCTCGGCCGTCGACAGCTCGCGGTTCCAGTCGATCGACCAGCCCATCCGCTTCATCTGGCGGCGGATGGCGACGATGTTCTCGCGGGTCGACTCGGCGGGGTGGCGGCCGGAGCGGATGGCCGCGTTCTCGGCCGGCAGGCCGAACGCGTCGTAGCCCATCGGGTGCATCACGCGGAAGCCGCGGCGACGCCGGTAGAGGGTGACGACGTCGCCCATCGTGTAGTTCTTGACGTGCCCCATGTGCAGCTCGCCGGACGGATACGGGAGCATCTCGAGCACGTAGGTCAGGTCGTCCGCGCGCTCCCCGGGAGCCGGGTTGGGCACGTCGAAGACGCCCTCGCGCTGCCAGGTCTCCTGCCAGCGGCGCTCGACGACCTCGGGCTCGTACCTGTCCATGCGCGGATTCTAGGCGGGCGAGCGGAGCCAGCCGTCCGTCACATGCCGGGCTTCACCACCATGTCGAACACCACGGCGAGCAGGAACACGAGCTCGACGCGGGAGACGAGGAAGATCCGGCGGATGCGCCGCTGCACCTCCGGCGACTCGACGCCGCCCGCCTCGGTGGCGCGGGCGATGCGGCCGGACTCCGGGCCGAGGTAGCCCGCGCCGGCGACGATCGAGAGCGCGATCACGGCCAGCCCGAACTGCACCCAGCCCTGGTGGAGGGTCCAGGCGCCCGACGAGTCGTGCAGGGCGAAGAACCCCGACACGAGCAGGATCAGCGAGGTCGGCAGGAAGATGCGCGTGCCGACGAACTCCGTGTCCCCGGCGAACGCGACCACCCGGGCCGGGTCGTTCGTCCGCAGCGCCAGCAGGGCGTACACCTGCACGGTGCAGGCGCCGCCCACCCACACGACCGCGGAGAGCACGTGCACGAACTTGAAGGCGGTGTAATGGGTGAATGCCAGCTCGATCATGGCCGCGGGTTGTAGCGGGTTCCCGCCGTGCGGTCAAGCGTGTTCGAGACGCACGTCCAGGCCGACCACGTCTCCGGCCTGCCGGCGCTGGTCGCGGCCACCGGGGCGACCGCCTACCTTCCCGCGGGCGCGAAGGAACGACGCCGGACGTCCCGACCTGCACGCCGGCGGCGGCGACCCGCGCGAGCTGGCGCTGCTCCAGCACGCGTCGATGGTGCGGCTGCTGGGACTGGCCGACCACGTGGTCGTCCTGCCCAGCCACTACGGCGGCTCGGTGTGCGGCCGGGGCCTGTCCGGCAACCCGGTCTCGAGCATCGGCTTCGAGCGGCGGCGAACCGCAGCGGCGCGGCGGCCGGCGCCACGTCCTGAACGACGGCGCTAGCGCATGTACCGGCGCACGGCCAGCCGCGACTTCAGCGCGTGCTGCTCGGCGCGGCCCTGGATGCGGGCCGCGATCAGCTCGGGGTCGCGCTCGTCGACGTCGCCGTCGGCGGATGCGGCGGCGATCTGGTCGACCGTCGCACGGTCGTGGTCGGCGATCGAGGCCACCTCGCAGCCCACCCGGTAGCGGCCGAAGGAGATCGGCTCGACCCGCATGACCAGCGCCTCGAGCGTGATCGGCCGCGCCCCGATGAAGATCGAGAGCATGATGCGGTCGCCGACGTCGAGGTGCAGCTCGGTGATGAACGCGACACCGCCGGCGGAGATGTCCGCCGTGCGGACGTTGAAGTGCTCGCCGTCCGGAAGCGCCTTGGAGCGCAGCACCACGGCCTCGGCGTCGTCCGTGCGCTGGGCGCGCTTGGTGCGGCGATGCCCGGGCTGGTGGGTGATCTCGACCACCCGCAGGTGGATCAGCGTCTGGTTGGAGGACTGGAAGTAGGCCTTCTCGATCCGCAGCGCGACGTCGTAGCCGCCGCCGCTCGAGTCGCGCAGTGGGCAGACGATGGTCAGCCCCGGCTGCATGAGCATCTGCGGGGCATACCCGATCAGCAGGCCGCGATCGAGGTCGGCGAGCACCACCTCGGCCACCCCGCCGGCCGAGAAGACGCCGATCGCCGTCGGCAGCTGCGGGAGCAGCGAGAGGAACTCGTCGAGCAGCAGCCCGTCGGGGTCAGGGTCCGGCGTCGGGTCCGGGAAGTGCGCGAACTCGGACATGTCCAGTGTGTAATCGGCGCGGGCCCGGCCGCGCTTGAACGACTCCCGCCGGGAACGGCGGAAGCACGCGGTAGCATCGGCGCATGCAGGCCGAGCTCATCCTCCGCGGCGGCGTCGTCCACGCCGCCGACGCCGCCGGGCGGACGCCGACCGCGGTCGCGATCGCGGCCGGACGCATCGCCGCGATCGGGGGCGACGCCGAGGTCGACGCCCTGCGCGGCCCGGGCACCCGTCTGGTCGAGCTCGGCGGCGCGACGGTGCTGCCGGGCTTCTGCGACGCGCACTGCCATCTCGGCCAGAGCGGCTTCGCCATGACCCGGTGCTCGCTCGAGGACGGCGCCGACGCCGGCGGGCACCTGCGCCGGATCGCGGCCTACTGCGAGGCGCACCCCGACCGCGAGTGGATCGTCGGCAGCGGCTGGTCGATGAGCGACTTCCCCGGCGGAACGCCGACCGCGGCCGCGCTCGACGCCGTCGTCGGCGACCGTCCCGCCGTGCTCGTGAACCGCGACTACCACGGCGCGTGGGTGAGCTCGCGGGCGCTCGCGCTCGCGGGCGTCACGGCGGCGACGCCCGACCCGCCCGGCGGGCGGATCGAGCGCGACGAGCACGGCGAGCCGCTGGGGACGCTGCAGGAGCAGGCGATGCACCTGGTGCTCGACCTCGCCCCGGCGCCGACGCACGCCGAGCGGGTCGCCGGCGTCCGCGCCGCGGTCGACCACTACCACCGGCTCGGGATCACCGCCTGCCAGGACGCGCTCGTGGACGCCGAGTGGCAGGCCGCCTACGAGGAGTTGGCCCACGCCGGCGAGCTCGGCCTGCGCGTGCGCGCGGCGCTCGAGTGGGACGTGAGCCGCGACGAGCAGCAGCTTCCCGAGCTGGTCGAACGGCGAGCGGGCGGCACCGTCGGCCGGTTCCTGCCCGGGCACGTGAAGTTCTTCCACGACGGCGTCGTGGAGAACCGCACCGCCGCGATGCTCGACCCCTACCTCGACGGGCAGGGCCGACCGACCGCCGAGCACGGCATCGACATGTACGCGCACGCCGACCTGGTGCGGTTCGTGCGCCTGTGCGACGCCGAGGGCTTCGGCGTCCACATCCACGCGATCGGCGATCGCGCGGTGCGGGAGTCGCTGGACGCGATCGAGGCGGCGGTGACGGCGAACGGCCGCCGTGACGCCCGCCACCAGCTGGCGCACGTCCAGTTCGCCCATCCCGACGACCTGCCCCGGTTCCGGGCGCTCCAGGTGATCGCCAACGTGACCCCGCTGTGGGCGCGGCTGGAGGAGTACGTGCGCGACCTGACGCTGCCCTTCGTCTCGCCGGCGGCGGCGGCCGGGATGTACCCGTTCGCGAGCATCCTGCGCGCCGGCGGGGCGCTCGCGTTCGGAAGCGACTGGGCGGTCTCGACCCCCGATCCGCGCCAGCAGCTGGCGACGGCGGTCGCGCGGATCGACCCGCTCGGGTCGGCCGAGGAGCCGCTGCTCCCCGACGAACGGCTCGGGCTGGCGGACGCCGTCGCGGCACAGACCATCGGCGCAGCCCACGCCTGCGGGCTCGAGCGCGAGACGGGGTCGATCGAGCCCGGCAAGCTCGCCGACCTGGTCGTGCTCGAGCGCGACCTGTTCACGCTCTCGCCCCGGGAGTACCTCGACGTGCGCGTGCTCGCGACCCTCGTCGAGGGCGAGGTCGTGCACGCCGAGCCCGGGTTCGGCGCGTAGCGCTCAGCCGGCGCGGACGGTGACGAGCGTCCCCAGCGGGACGACGCGGCGCAGCAGCGCGAGCGCGGGCAGGTCGACGTGGATGCAGCCGTTCGAGACGGCGCCCATCGACCCCGGGTGGATCGCAACCTGGTCGCCGCCGGGCCAGCCCGGTGCGAGGTGTGTCTGGTGCGCCGCGAGCGCGAACGCCAGCGGCGCGTACGGACTTCCGGCCGGGAACAGCAGCCGGTCGGTGACGAAGAACCGGCCGACGGGCGTCGGCGTCTCGGGCGCGCCGTACCCGATCGGGAACGAGCCCAGCGTGCGCCCGTCCCGAAGAACGGTGAGGCGGGCCGCCGCCAGGTCGACGACGACGCGGACGCTCGTCCAGCGCAGGGCGAGCCCTCGCAGCCCCAGCCGCACGGGCCGCGCGTGCGGCCGGACGGGGGCGAGCACGGTCGCCTCGGCGCCCGATCGCGCCACGACCGGCACCCAGACGGGGTCGCCGAACTGCGTCTTCGGCCGCACCGTGCCGTACGGCGTGTGCAGCGGACGGCGCAGGCGCGCCATCAGATAGACGCCGGCACCGCGCGGCCTGCGGGGCACCTGGAAGCGGTCGCCGTGGGCCGGGCTGGCCGCCGACACCGCGACGTCGCGGAGCACCGTCGGCGGCGGCGGGGAGGGCGCCTGCTGGGCGGACGCGCCCGCGCACCCCGCGCAGGCGACCGCGCAGACCGCGGCGATGCCCCAGACCCGAAGCGCCATCGCCGAAGCATACGTGCGAAGACAAGCCCACGGGCTGCGATATGGTCAGCCGCGATCCGACGACGCGCCCCGAGCCGACCCGCCCGGCGGGTCTCTCCGGGGCATCCCCGGGGGAACCGGTGTCACCACGCATCGCATCGCACGCGCTTCGCTGCGCCTTCACCGCAGGTGAGCGCGCGCAGGACAGGAGCAGTCGGGGCGCGTCGTCGGTCCCGCCGGCGTGAGCGGCTGGAGCGCCGCCCTGCGGGCGGACGTCGCCGCGGCAGCGGCAGCGGCCTTCCTGGACGGCGAATGGGAGCGGCTCGGCATGGCCGACCGGGCGGCGGCGGCGTTCGGGCGGCGGCCGCGCTGGGTCGACGGCGTCGCCGCCGAGGCGGCCCAGGCCTTCCGTTCCCCTCCGTGCGACCGCCACCGCGAGCTCGTCGCGCTGGTCGACCGCGCCCTCGCCCGCCGCGACACTCTGGGCCTCCTGCCGCGTCCGCCGCGGAGGGTGCCGACAGCCCTGTTCGCGCCCGCCATGGGGCCGATGCGCTGGCCGGTCGTCACAATCGACACCCGGATGGATCTCGCCCGGACGCTCGACCTGCATCCGGGAGAGCTGGCCTGGCTGGCCGACCGCCGCGGTCTCGAACGCGGCGCCGGTGACGAGCGGCTGCGCAACTACCGCTACCGCTGGCTGGCGCGTCCCGGCGGGCCGCCGCGGCTGATCGAGCAGCCGAAGCGCCTGCTCAAGGAGACGCAGCGGCGGGTGCTGCACGGGATCCTCGACGCCGTGCCCGCACACCCCGCCGCGCACGGGTTCCGGCGCGGGCACTCCGCGATCACCCATGCCCGCGCGCATGCGGGCCGGGAGGTGGTGCTGCGGCTCGACCTCGAGGACTTCTTCGCCTCGGTCCCGTCCGGGCGTGTGTACGGCGTCTTCCGCGCCGCCGGCTACCCCGAGGCGGTCGCGGCCGACCTGACCGGTCTGGCCACGAACGTCGTGCCCGCCCGGACGTGGGCGGAGGCGCCCGCGCCGAAGGATCCCGCCGCACTTGCCGGCCATCACCGCCTCGGCCGGCGGCTGGCGGCAGCGCACCTGCCCCAGGGCGCGCCCACCTCGCCGGCGCTCGCCAACCTGTGCGCCTACCGGCTCGATTGCCGGCTCGCGGGGCTCGCCGACGCCTTCGGAGCCGCGTACACGCGCTATGCCGACGATCTGGTCTTCTCCGGCGGCCCGCGGCTGCATGCCGGATCGGCGCGGGTGCGGGCCATGGCCGAGACGATCGTGCGCGACGAGGGCTTCCGGCTCAACCCGCGCAAGACGGCGTTCATGACCCGGGCGGGCCGCCAGCTCGTCTGCGGCGTGGTCGTGAACGAGCGCCCCAACCTTGCCCGCGCGGAGTACGACCGCCTCCGCGCCGAGCTGCACCGGGCGGCGTCGCTCCCCGGCGGCGTGGATGCAGCTGCGCGGGCGCGGCTGCTGGGGCGGGTCGCCTGGGCCGAGGCGCTCAACCCCGGCCGCGGCGCGAAGCTCCGCCGCCTCTACGCCGCCCTCGGCGCTCCCTGAAGCGGGGCCTGGCCCCGTCCCGAGAGTGTGACGGAAGTGTCACGCGTCCACCATACGGGGCCTGGCCCCGCTTCTACAGGCCGACGGGGTGCCAGACGGTCTTGGCCTCGGTCAGGGGCTCGATGTCCCACACGCTCTGGCCGGTCGCGGAGCCGCGCACCACGCGCTTCACGCTGTCGGCCGCCAGGCGCTCCAGGTCGGCGCCCGAGCCGTCGGCGGCGCCGGTCAGGTCGATCGCGTTCACGTCCATGTGGGCGGCGAGCACGGGCGCCAGCTCGGCCGGGTCGCCGGTGAGCACGTTCACCGCCCCCGCCGGCATGTCGCTCGTCGCCACCGCCTCGGCCAGCTCCACCGCGGCCAGCGGATGGGCGTGCGACGCACAGACGACCGCCGTGTTTCCCGGCACCAGCGCGGGCAGCAGCCGCGAGACGAGCCCCTCGAGCGCCGGCTCGGCGGGCGCCACGATGGCGACGACGCCGGTCGGCTCGGGGAGCGTGAAGTTGAAGTACGGGCCGGCGACGGGGTTGGCGCAGCCGAGCACCTGGGCGAGCTTGTCCGCCCAGCCGGCGTACCAGACCACCCGGTCGATCGCCCGCTCCACCTCGGCGGCGCCCGAGCAGGCGGACGCCAGGTCGGCGGCGCGCGTCTCCATCATCTCCGCCAGGCGGTAGAGCACCTGGCCGCGGTTGTAGGCGGTCGCACCCGACCATTTCGGCAGACCCGCGCGGGCGGCGCGGACGGCGTCGCGGGCGTCCTTGCGCGACGCCTTCGCCACGTTGTGCCCCCCGGCCTCGAACGTCCGTCCCGACTCCGAGCGCGGAAACGCGCCGCCGATGTAGAGCTTGTAGGTCTTGCGCACCGGCAGGCGGGTCACACGTCGAACCTCAGGTACGCCTCCAGGCCGTGGCGGCCGCCCTCGCGGCCGAAGCCGGACTCCTTGTAGCCGCCGAACGGCGAGGCCGGGTCGAAGCGGTTGTAGGTGTTCGCCCACACGACGCCGGCCCGCAGGCGGTCGGCCATCCACAGGATGCGCGAGCCCTTCTCCGTCCACACCCCCGCAGACAGTCCGTACGGAGTGTTGTTCGCCTTCTCGACCGCCTCCGCCGGCGTGCGGAACGTGAGCACCGACAGCACCGGCCCGAAGATCTCCTCCTGCGCGATCCGGCTCGACTGGGCCACGTTCGTGAACACGGTCGGCGCGAACCAGTAGCCGCGCTCCGGCAGGACGCACGGCGGCTGGTAGATCTCCGCCCCCTCCTCCTCGCCGCTTGCGACCAGCGCCCGGATCTTCTCCAGCTGCGCCCGCGAGTTGATCGCGCCGACGTCCGTGTTCTTGTCCAGCGGATCGCCTACCCGGAGCGTCTGCAGGCGCCGCTTCAGCTTGGCCACCAGCGCCTCGGAGATCGACTCCTGCACCAGCAGCCGCGAGCCCGCGCAGCAGACGTGGCCCTGGTTGAAGTAGATGCCGTTCACGATCCCCTCGACCGCTTGGTCGAGGGCGCAGTCGTCGAAGACGATGTTCGCCGCCTTGCCGCCCAGCTCGAGCGTGAGCGGGACGCCGCGGCCGGCCAGCTCGCGCTGGATCGCCTTGCCGACCTCGGTCGATCCGGTGAACGCCAGCTTGTCGATCCCGGGGTGGCGGACGAGCTCTGCGCCGGTCGACCCGTCGCCGGTGACGATGTTGACCACGCCCGCCGGGAGCCCGGCCTGCCGGCACACGTCGGCGAACATGAGCGCGGTGAGCGGCGTCGTCTCGGCCGGCTTCAGCACCACCGTGTTGCCGCAGGCGAGCGCCGGTGCAACCTTCCACGCCAGCATCAGGAGCGGGAAGTTCCAGGGGATGATCTGGGCGGCGACGCCGTGCGGGCGCCCGCGGCGGTTGGGAAACGCGTACTCGAGCTTGTCCGCCCAGCCGGCGTGGTAGAAGAAGTGCGCGGCCGCCAGCGGCAGGTCGACGTCGCGCGACTCCTTGATCGGCTTGCCGCCGTCGAGCGACTCCGCCACCGCCAGCTCGCGCGCCCGCTCCTGGAGGATGCGGGCGATCCGGAAGAGGTACTTGGCGCGGTCGGCCGGGCGGATCTCCGACCAGCCGTTCGCGAACGCCTCCCGGGCGGCGCCGACCGCGGCGTCCACGTCCTCGGCGCCCGCCTGGGCGACCTCGGCCAGCGCCGACTCGTCGGCCGGCGACGCCGTCGTGAACCACCGCCCC
Organism: uncultured Actinomycetes bacterium; assembly: GCA_963843705.1. Lineage (GTDB taxonomy): Bacteria > Actinomycetota > Thermoleophilia > Gaiellales > JAICJC01 > JAICJC01. The sequence goes on along the minus strand of CAWJLQ010000008.1, from coordinate 442,851 downwards.
GAGCGCGGCTCGACCGACTCGCCGGCGATGAAGAGCCCGTAGCGCTCGTGGAGGGACACGACGTCGCGCGCCTCGGGCGCCGGCGCGTACTCCCACTCGAGCGGGGCGGGCGAAGCGGGCGGCCGGGGCTCGATGTCCGCCATCAGTCGATCGTGAAGTGGTCGGGCGACTGGTAGGCGCCGGTCTTCTGCTTGCGGATCTGCATGAGCACGTCGTTCACGAGCGACGAGGCGCCGAACCGGAACCGCTCGGGCGTCATCCAGTCGCGCCCGAGCGTCTCGTGCAGGACGCACAGGTACTGGATCGCGAGCTTCGCGTGGCGGATGCCGCCGGCCGGCTTCATGCCGACCCGCCGCCCGGTCTCGGCCTCGACGTCGCGGATCGCCTCGAGCATGCACAGCGTCACGGGCAGCGTGGCCGCCGGGCTCACCTTGCCGGTCGAGGTCTTGATGAAGTCCGCGCCGGCGGCCATCGCCAGCAGCGACGCGCGGCGGACGTTGTCGTAGGTGCCGAGCTCGCCGGTCTCGAGGATCACCTTCAGGTGGGCCCGCCCGCTCGCCTCCTTCACCCGCACGATCTCGTCGTAGACCTTGGCGTAGCGGCCGGACAGGAACGCGCCCCGGTCGATCACCATGTCGACCTCGTCCGCCCCCAGATCGACCGCCGCGCGCACGTCGGCGAGCTTCACCTCGATCGGCGACTGGCCGGACGGGAAGGCGGTCGCCACGGAGGCGATGCGCACCGGCGAGCCCGCTCCCAGCCGCTCCCGGGCCACGGGGACGAGGTTCGGGTAGACGCATACCGCCGCCACCGACGGGACGGTCGGGTCGGCCGGATCCGGGCGTACCGCCTTCGTACACAGCGCCGCCACCTTGCCCGGCGTGTCGGCGCCCTCGAGCGTCGTCAGGTCGGTCATGCGCACGATCAGGTCGAGCGCCTGAAGCTTCGACTCGCGCTTGATCGAGCGCTTGGCGAGGTCGGCGGCGCGCGCCTCGAGCGCGACCGCGTCCACCGCCCCGATCCGCGGCAGGCGCGGCTCGAGCGGCAGCTCGAACCCGCGTGTGAGCGTGGCGGTCGCGTCCATCGCGCCTGTCAGTGTAGTGACGCCGGTGCCCTCCGGCACCGTCCGCCACCCCGAGTAGCATCGTGCGGCGAGGGGGTAACTCCGGGCACCGCAGAGATCCGAGGGGAGGGGTCGTGTCCAGACCAAGGTGGCGCCTTGGCGCCGCAGCAGTGGTCGTGCTCGCGGCGACAGCGCTGATGGGTGCGGGCGGGACGGCCGCCGCGTCGCCGTCATCGGTGGCGCTGGCGGGGAGCGTGGCGCCGTTCACCGCGTCCACGCAGGCGCTCGGCGCCGTATCCGGCTCCACGCAGCTCACCATCCAGGTGTGGCTGCGACCGAGCACCTCGGCGGCGGCACGGCTCGCGGTCGCCGTGAGCACGCCGGGCAGCGCACGGTTCCACCACTACCTCAGCCCGGCCGCCTACGCGGCCCGGTTCGCCGCCAGCCCCGCGCACGCGCTCGCGGTCGAGGCCTGGCTGCGCTCCCAGGGCTTCACGGGCGTGCACACGGGGGCGCGGCGCGCGTACGTGCGCGCAACCGGCCCCGTGAGCGCGATCAACGCGGCGTTCCAGACCCGGCTCGAGCGCTACCGCTCGTCCGCGGCCGCGAACGCCGGCCACTATGCGCTGCGCGCCAACGCCACCCCGGTCCGCGTTCCGCGCCGGCTCGCGCCGGACGTGCTCGGGGTGACGGGACTGGACAACGCCGCGCCGCTCTCGACGCTCGACCGCGTCACGCGCATGCCCGCCGGCGCCCCGCCGCCCGCGACGCACCACGGCTACACGATCGGGCCGTGCTCGCACTTCTACGGCGAGCACCAGACCAGCGGCCTGCCGATGCACTTCGGCGTGACGACCTTCCCGACGGAGGTGTGCGGCTACAGCGCCGGCCAGATCCGGTCCGCCTACGGCGCCGACTGGCGCAACACCGGCAGCGGCCAGACGATCGCGCTGGTCGAGCTCGGCCTGTCGCAGAAGATGTTCCTGACGCTGAAGGACTACGCCAAGCGCAACGGCATGCCGGCGCCGTCCCCCAGCCGCTACTCGGAGCTCAGCATCGGCCGGGGCACCGCGTGCGGCGACTACTTCGACGTCGAGGAGCAGCTCGACGTCGAGTCGTCGTACGACATGGCGCCCGCGGCGAGCCAGCTCGTGGTCAGCGGTGACACCTGCGACACGGGCGATTTCGGCCTGCAGGGCCTCTTCAACGCCGACGAGGCCGTGCTCGGCGGGACCGGCGGGCATCCGCTCGCGTCCATCGCGTCGAACTCGTGGGAGAGCGGCGAGGAGACGCAGCCGCCCAGCCTGACGAAGATCGAGCACTCGTTCCTCGTGCAGGCCGCCGCCGAGGGCGTCGGCATGTACTTCTCGTCCGGCGACTACTCCGGCGTCGAGGAGCCGTCGTCGGATCCGTTCGCCATCTCGGTGGGCGGGACGACGCTCGGGATCGGCAGCACCGGAAACCGCCTGTTCGAGACCGGATGGTCGACGGCCGTCTCCGGGCTGTTCCAGCACCAGTGGTTCCTGTTCGGCGAGCAGGGCGCGGCCGGCGGCGGCCCCAGCCTGATCTGGCGACAGCCGGCGTACCAGCAGGGCGTCGTTCCGCGGTCGCTCGCAACCCCGCCCGGCAACCGCGGCGGCCTGATCCGGTCCGCCCCCGACATCGGCGCGGACGCCGACCCGTTCACCGGGTTCGCCGTCGGCCTGCTCGGGTACCGGAACGGACACCCGGTGCTGTTCGAGACGGACATCGGCGGCACCAGCCTGTCCTCGCCGATCGTGGCCGGCATGGTCGCGGCGGCGCAGCAGGGGCAGCCGGCGCCGTTCGGGTTCCTCGACCCGGTGCTCTACGGGCTCGCCAACACCGCGGCGGTGCACCAGGCGCCGCGGCTGACGAGCGCCAGCCCGCCGCTCTACCGCGGCACGGTGTGCGGATCGCGGGTGTGCGGCCTGCAGATCCTGACCACGTTCGACGACGAGAGCCCGTCGATGTACGGCTACACGGGCCAGATCACGCGCGTCGGCTACGGCAGCATGAGCGGGATCGGCACGCCCAACGGCCAGACGTTCATCCACGCCCTGCGAGGCGCGGGCTGAGCTTCGTGTCGGGGGGCGGCGGCTGCGGCCGCCGCCCCCCGACGGATCAGCGCACGACGGCGAGGGCGCGCTTCGCCCCGGCGGCGGCGTCCTCCCCGGCGGCGGCGGCATCGAAGAGGCGGGCGGCGAGGAGCGCCTCGGCCGCCCTGACGACCTCCCCAGCGCCCTCGCGGTACGCGGCAACGACATGCCCGCCGGGCTTCCTGCGCAGATAGAACTCGGCGTGCAACGCGGCCGCGAGCAGGCCGAACGCGTCGCCGCGCGGCCTTCGGCGTTCGCCACACCACCGGTGGCCACTGGGCCGCATCGACGCGGCCACTCTCCCGCACCACCCGTGGCCACTTGGCCACCCGGGCCGCGCCGAGGATCGCTGATCCCCGAGACCGTGCCCTATGTACGGGCGGGCCGCCGGCCCCCAGCGGAGGCGTACAGCCGTGCCCCCAGGTAGGCGGCGAACGAGATCGCGCTGATGAACGTGCTCGTGGGCCAGGGCTGGGCGAGGCTGAGCAGGATGCCGCCCTCGGTGGCGACGAGCGCGATCACGATCGAGAGCAGGATCGCCGTCGCCGGGTTCGCGGTCAGACGCTGCGCGGCCGCCGCCGGGGTGATGACGAGGGTGAGGACGAGCAGCACGCCCACCACCTGGATGGCCTCCGCCGTGGTGAGCGCGAGCAGGAGGAAGGTGAGCACCGACAGCGCGCGCACGGGCACGCCCCGCGCCTCGGCCACCTCGGGGTCGATGCTCGCGAAGAGCAGCGGCCGGTAGGTGGCCGCGATGCCTCCCAGGACGACGACGGCGACGGCCGTCAATCCGAGCAGCTGGCGCGTGCTGACGCCGACGATGCTCCCGAAGAGCAGGTTGGTGGCCTCGGTGGCGTAGCCCTGGTACAGGCTCAGGAAGAGCACGCCGAGCCCGAGCCCGAACGCGAGCACGGCGCCGATGGCGCTGTCGCGCTCGCGGCCGCGCAACGACAGCACGCCGAGCACCGCCCCGACCAGGAGCGAGCCGCCCAGCATCCCGAACACCGGGTCGATCCCGAGCACGAGCGCGCCGGCGGCGCCGGTGAACCCGAGCTCCGAGATCGCGTGGACGGCGAAGCTCGCGCCCCGGGTGACGATGAACGTGCCGATCGCGCCGCTGACGATCGCGACGACACCGCCGGCCAGGAGCGCCGTGTGGACGAACTGCTGGCCGAGCAGGTCGGTGAACATCAGTGCTCGGCTCCGTGGTCGTGATGGTGGACGCCCTCGTCCTCGGGCGTGCCCACCACGACGATCCGCCCGCGCACGTGCAGCACGTCGACCGGCGTCGAGTAGAGCCGCGTCATCGTCTCGGTGGTGAGCACCTCGGCGGGCGTGCCGATCGCCCACCGCCCCGGCGCCAGGTAGAGCACGCGATCGGTGAACGGCAGGATCGGGTTCACGTCGTGGGTCACGAAGACGACGGGCGTCCCGGCATCGCGGCGGCGGCGGTCGAGCAGCTCGACCACCGTCCGCTGGGACGCCAGGTCGAGCGAGAGCAGGGGCTCGTCGGCGAGCAGCAGGACGGGGTCCGAGACGAGCGCCTGGGCGATCCGCAGCCGCTGCTGCTCGCCGCCGGAGAGCGCCCCGACGGGCAGCGTCGCGTACGCCTCGGCGTCCACGTCCCGGAGCGCCCGCGCGACGCGCTCGTCCGAGTCACGCGAGTGCAGTCCGGGCCCCCAGCGGTGCCCGTCGAGGCCGAGCCGCACCAGGTCGCAGCCGCGCAGCGGCAGGTCGCGGTCGAAGGCGCGGTGCTGCGGCACCGACCCGATCTGCCCGCGGGCGTGTCCCGGGCGATGCCCACACACCTCGAGCGACCCGCCGGTGGGCGCGGTCAGCCCGAGCAGCATGCGCACGAGCGACGTCTTGCCCGTGCCGTTGGGGCCGAGCACCGCCAGGAACTCGCCCGCGTTCAGGTCGAACTCCAGGCCCTCCCACAGCACGCGGGGGCCGAACCGCAGCGACAGGTCGCGTACGCGCACGACGGGGTCGCAGGCGCTCACCGGGCGAGCGCCTTCGCCAGCGCGCGTGCCTGACCGAGCTGCCAGCCCTGGAACGACACTCCCGGGGGCTGGGTCTCGCGCACGCTCACGACCGGGATGCCGGCCGCCCGGGCGGCGGCGCGCATGCGCTCGGTGATCGGGCTGATCGCCTGGCTGTTCAGGAGCAGCACCCGCACGCGCCGGCCCGTCAGCAGCGACTGCATCGCCGCCACCGACTGCGGCGTCGGCTCGCTCCCGTCCTCGATCGCGCGGGCGAAGGCAGCCGGCGTGCGCACGCGCAGGCCGGCGGCGGCGAGCAGGTAGCCGGGCACCGGCTCCGTGTAGGCGACGGGATCGCCGCCGAAGCGGGTGCGGATCAGCGTCACCTCTCGCCGGAGCGGCGCCAGGCTGCGGTCGAAGCGCACGAGGCCGCGGTGGTAGGCGGCGCGCCCGGCGGGGTCGGCCCGCCCGAGCGCCGCGGCGACCGCCGCACCGATCCGGCCCAGCCGGGGCACGTCGTACCACAGGTGCGGGTTCGCGTCCGCGCCGTGGACGCCGAGCGCGTCGGCGATCGTGACCACGATCCGGCCGGAACTGGGCGCTGCGGCCTCGAGCCGGCCCATGAAGCTGTCGTAGCCGGCCCCGTTCTGGATCACGACCTCGGCGCGGGCGACGGCGAACGCATTGCGGGTGCCGGGCTCGAACAGATGCGGGTCGGCGTTGGGGTCGGACAGGATCGCGCTCACCTCGACCCGCCGCCCGCCGATCTGGCGGGCGATGGCGGCGTAGAAGTTCTCGGCTGCGACCACGCGCACGCGTCCTGACGACGGCGGAGCGGTCGCACCGGTCGCGGCGAGGGCGATCCCGCCCGCGGCGACGACGGCCGCGAGCGCGAGGTATCCGGCGAGCGTCTTCGTCACACCCCCACACTATCGACAGTGAAAACGAAAATCAATCATACTCTTGAGATCCCGCGTGGCGGCGACTACGCTTGGATCGATGGAGCCGGGACGCAACCGCCGCAACCGTGAAGCGCTGCTTGACGCGGGCCGATCGATCGGCCACGCCTTCAGCGCCCGCGAGCTGCACGAGCGGGCGCGCCGGAACCAGCCCCGGCTCGGCCTGACGACCGCCTACCGCGCCATCGAGCGCTGGCGCGGTCAGGGACTCGTCGAGGACGCCGGCACCCGCGCGGGCGAGGCCGTGTTCGTCATGTGCGGCGAGAACGGGCACCACCACCATCTCGTCTGCGTCGAGTGCGGGGCGACCGCCACCCTGGAGGGGTGCGCACTGACGCCGTTGCGGGAGGCCGCGGCCGCCGTCGGGTTCGAGCTCTCCGACCGGGCGCTGGCCTCGCTCCCGGGCCGCTGTGCCCGCTGCGCGGCGCGGTGACCGACCTGCGCGCCGACGCCCGCGCTGCGGCCAGCCCCGTCTTCGGGGTGCCGTTCTCGGTGCTCGACGTCGCCCCGGTGGCGGGCGACTCGACGCCGGCGCAGGCGCTCGCGCAGGCGACCGTGCTGGCGGCGCTCGTCGAGCGGCTCGGCTACCACCGGCTCTGGTACGCCGAGCACCACAACATGCCCGGCATCGCGAGCTCCGCGCCGGACGTCCTGATCGCAAACGCCGGCGCCCACACGGCCCGCATCCGGCTCGGCTCGGGCGGTGTGATGCTGCCGAACCACGCCCCGCTCGTGGTCGCGGAGCGGTTCGGCACGCTGGAGGCGCTCCACCCCGGTCGGATCGACCTCGGCATCGGCCGTGCTCCGGGCACCGACCAGCGCACCATGCAGGCGCTGCGGCGGCTCGGGTCGAGCGACGACCTGCTCGACCTGCTGCACGAGCTCTACGGGTACTTCACCGGCTTCCGTCCCGGCGACCCGTTCGCGGGCATCCACGCCGTGCCGGGATACGGTGCCGGGATGCCGGCGGTGTGGCTCCTGGGGTCGAGCGGCTACAGCGCCCAGGCGGCCGGCCTGATGGGCCTGCCCTTCGCGTTCGCCCACCACTTCAGTGCCGCGAACACCCTGCCCGCGCTCGAGCTCTACCGGTCGCGCTTCCAGCCCTCGGACGATCTCGCCGCGCCGTACGCGCAGGTGACGGTCTTCTGCGTGTGCGCGGACACCGACGAGGAGGCGCACCTGCTGGCCTCGGCGATGGCGCTCAGCTTCGCCTCGCGCAGCTCGGGCCGGCCGCCCGGGCCACTGCCGACGATCGCCCAGGTGCGCCACCACGCGTGGAGCGACCTGGAGCGCGCCCACGCCGAGGGCTACCTGCGCACGCAGGTGGTGGGCAGCCCGGCGACGGTGCGGGCGCGGCTGGAGGAGCTGCTCGCCGAGACCGGCGCCGACGAGATCATGGCCATCGCCAGCGTGCCCGACCCGGCCGCGCGCGAGCGCTCCTACACCCTGGTCGCCGAGCTGGCGCAGCTCCCCGCCGGCTGACTCACCCCGGCGCGTTCACGAGCATCGCGGCCGCGTCCCGGAAGTAGGCGATCATCGCGTCGGCCTCGCCGGCGCCGGCACCGCTCTCCCGCACGGCCGCGGTCATGTGCGCCACCCACGCCTCACGCTCGCGCTCCCCGATGGCGAAGCGGGCGTGGCGCATCCGCAGGCGGGGATGGCCGCGGCGCTCGCTGTAGGCGGGAGGTCCGCCCCAGTACTGGGCCAGGAATCCGGCCAGGTTGGCCTTGCCCGGCCCGAGGTCGTCCGGGTAGAGCGGGCGCAGCACCGGGTCGGCCTCGACGGCCGCGTAGAACCGCTCGACCAGGCCGACGAAGAACGGCAGGCCGCCCACCCGGCCGTAGACCGTGTCCTGGGCGGCGGGCGAGCCGTCGCCCGCTAGCGCCACGGCGCGCTCGCCCGCTCGCGCGCCTCGGCGTCCGGCCGGACGCGGCCCCGCCGCCACAGGATCAGGAACCCGATCGGCGCCGCGATCAGCGGCAGGCCGACGACGGCCAGCACGACCAGCCACAGCTTCTGGCTCAGGTTGTTGCGGAACGGCAGCCCGGCCTGGTGCGGGGCGAAGTCGGGCTGGGCCACGATCGTGTCGGCGTGCCCCGGCGAGGCGAACTGGGCGGTGGGAAACATCTCGTTCACGAGCCAGCGGCCGCCGACCTTCTTCACCTCGGCGGTGTAGACGGCGACGCCGGCGCCGCTCCCGGCCTTCGGGTGCAGCATGAGGTCGAACGTGACGTCGTCGGGCGTGACGGTGATCGGGCGGATGCCGTAGGGCGCGTCGCCGACCGGGAACGGGAAGACCGGCAGGTCGCCCGACCGCCACTGCGCCGGCGTTGCCAGCGCCCGCATCTCGGGCGTGGCCAGGAACCGGGCCCGCCCCGGGTGCACGCGGCCGGCGGCCTCGGGCACGAAGACGCGCAGGAGCGCCATGATCCGGCCGCGGTCGGGCTGCGGGATCGTGGGCGGCGTTGCCGCCGCCGCCGGCGCCGCCGTCGCAAGCACCGCGGCTCCCACCACCAGCGTGACGACCCACCGTCTCACACCCATAGGGTGCCACACGTGTGCGCCCGCCGGCCGGGAGTCAGCCCACAGGCTCGGCGGAGGCGCTCGAGACGAGCGCATCCGCGCGGGCGATCCACGGCGCCGCCCGCAGCTCCTCGAACACGGCCCGGGCCTCAGCCGCGAGCGGCTCGGCATCGTCACGGCGGCCGTCGGCGGCGGCGATCTCGGCCCGTTCGAGCTGGGCGACGGCGCACCAGAACCGCAGTCCGAGCTCGCCGAAGGCGGCGGCGGCCGCCGCCACGTGCAGCTCCCCCTCCTCGGCCGAATCCGCCAGCCGGGCGCGGGCGCGGGAGGCGTGCGCTCCGAGCGACGGCGGCCGCAGGCCGGGCGGGATCGCCTCGATCCGCGCCACGATCTGCTCGGCCCGGATGCGGTCGCCCATCGCCAGGGCAGCCTCGAGCGCCCACATGAAGCCCATCTTCGCGTCCTGGCCGTCGATGCCGAGCGTCTCGCCGAACTCCAGGGTGTGCAGGCCGCGGTCGACCGCCTCGGCGTGCCGGCCTTCCCCGTGCAGGACGCACGCGTTGGCGGCCGCCCAGCCGGCCTGCTCCTGCACGTCGGCCGACTCCTCCAGGCGGGCGTAGATGCCGAGCAGGCGGCGGGCCTCGGCCAGGTCGCCGCGGTGCACGTGGATCTCGAGGATGGAGCTCAGCGGGCTGAGCAGCGTGCCGCCGGTGGGCAGCACCTCCTCCGGCAGCTCGTGGAAGCGCTCCATCGCCTCGTCCCAGCGGCCGAGCATGAAGAGCGGGTAGGTCAGCTCGCTGACCGCGAACCACTCGTGCGGCCGGCTGCCGACGGCCTTGGCGAGCACGGCGGCCTGCTCGAGATGCCCGATCGCCTCGGCGTAGCGGTCGCGCCGGAATGCGAGGTCGGACAGGTTCGAGGCGGCCCGGCTGGCCTCCTCGCGCAGCTCGTGCTTCTGGGCGAGGTCGAACGAGAGCTGGAAGAGGCCGCGCGCCTCCTCGGGATGGCGCCCGGACGCGCCCACCATGGCCTTGATCATGATCGCGTTCGTGAGCACCTTCGGCATGCCGAGCGCCTCGGCGATGTCGAGCGCCTGCTCGACCAGCTCGGCGCACCCGGCCAGGTCGCCGGAGAAGTAGCGGGCGCCCGCCAGCCGCGTCGTCAGGGTGGCGAAGCTCTCGTCGGGCGGCTCCTCGCGCAGCACGTCGTAGGCCCGCTGCATGCGCTCGAGCGCCTCGTCCAGCCTGCCCTGGGCCTGGTCGACGCGCGAGCGGATGATGAGCACGCGCGCGGCCGCGCCGTGCTGTCCGCCGGCCTCGTAGAGGGCTCGGGCCCGCTCGGCCAGGTCGGACGCCGCGTCCTGGGCGGCCGCGCGGACGGCCATCTGCGCGGCCCGGTCGAGCAGCCCGGCCTCGTCGAGCGACGTCTCGGAGAGCTCCGCCGCCCGCGTGTAGTAGCGCTGCGCCTCGGTCGGAGCGCCGAGCGACTCGGCCCGCTCCCCCGCGCGCACGAGCAGCTCGCTCGCGCGCCGCCGCACCGCCTCGGCGCCGTCGGCGTCGGGCGCCGCCGTGTAGGCGTCGATGTAGTGCGACGCCAGCACCTCGACGATCTCGTCGTCGTCGGCCAGCGTGCGCTCGAGATAGTCGGCCGCCGCCAGGTGACGCTCGCGGCGGTCGCGCATCGAGAGCATCTCGTAGGCCACCCGCCGCATCAGATCCTGGAGGAAGCCGTACTGGCCGTGCTCGGGCGAGCGCGGATCGGCCTGGATCGAGAGCACCTCCTTGCGCACCAGCGCGTGCAGCACCGCCTCGACCTGGGCGGAGCCGATCCCCGAGAGCGCCTCGACGGCATGCCGGGTGAAGGTCTTGCCCAGAACGGCGCCGTCCTGGACGACCCGCCGCTCGTCGTCGGACAGGCCGTCGAGCCGGGCGGCGATCAGCGCGTGCAGCGTCTCCGGCACCTCGAGCGCCGACACCGGGCCGGCCAGGCGGTAGACGCTGCCCTCGCGGACGAGATGGCCGCGGTCGAGCAGCATGCGCACCGTCTCCATCGCATACAGCGGCACGCCCTCGGCCCGACCCAGGATCTGGTCGCGGAGCGAGTCGGGGAGGCCGGGCACGAGCCCCTCCAGCAGCGCGCGCATGGCCGACTCCGACAGCGGCTCCAGGTACATCGAGGTGAAGTTGCGCTTGCCCGCGCCCCAGGTCTCGCGCCGGTCGAGCAGCTCCGGGCGGGCCGCGGTGACCACGAAGAGCGGGCTCTGGCGCGACCAGTCGAGCAGGTACTCGATGAAGTCGAGCAGCGACGCATCCGCCCACTGCATGTCCTCGAAGACGAGCATCGTCGGGTACACGTCGGCGAGCCGCTCGAAGAACGTCCGCCAGGCGGCGAAGAGGTCCTCGCGGCTGAACGCGCTGCCCTCCTCGAGCCCGATCAGGTGCGCCACGCGCGGCTCCACGAAGCGGCGCTCGTCGGCGTCGCGCACGTGCTCGTCGAGGACGGCGGCGAGCTTGGCCAGCGCGGCGTCGGACGATTCCTCCTCGCTGATGCGGCAGCGCATCCGCACCATGTCCGCCAGCGCCCAGTAGGTGACGCCCTCGCCGTAGGAGAGGCAGCGGCCCCGGTGCCAGTACACCACCTGGGCGAGGCCGTCGAAGTACTTGTAGAACTCCCACACGAGCCGGGACTTGCCGATGCCCGCGATCCCCGTCACCGACACGAGGTGCGCCCGGCGCTCGTCCGCGGCCGCGTGGAAGAGGTCCTTGATCTGGCGCAGCTCGCGGTCGCGGCCGACGAACGGCGCCTCGAGGCCCTCGGACTTGAGCGACCCACGCGCGCCGGACACCACGCGCACGGCCCGCCACAGCCGGTGCAGCCCGATCTTGCCCTTCAGCTCGTGCTCGCCCGCGTCCTCGTAGACGATCGTGGGCTCGGTCGCCCGCCGGGTCGGCTCGCCGACCAGCACGCGGCCCGGCTCGGCCAGCGACTGGATCCGCGACGCCGTGTTCACGATGTCGCCCGCGACCATCCCCTGTCCGTCGGCGGCGGCGGTGACCGTGGCCTCGCCGGTGAGCACACCCGCCCGGGCGCGCAGGTCGGGGATGCCCACCTCGTCGCCGAGCGCCGTCACCGCGGCGACCAGGTCGAGCGCCGCGCGGACGGCCCGTTCGGCGTCGTCCTCGGTCGCGGTGGGCGTCCCCCACACCGCCATCACCGCGTCGCCGATGAACTTCTCGACGGTGCCGCCGTAGAGCTCGATCAGCCTCCGGGAGGCGTCGAAGTAGCGCGAGAGCAGCTCGCGCACATCGTCGGAATCGCGCCCCTCCGAGAGCGTCGTGAAGCCGACCAGGTCGGCGAACAGCACGGACACGAGCCGCCGCTCGGCGGCCGGCGCAGCCGCCACGGGCGCGGCCGGGGGCGGCGCGACGGCCGCAACCAGCTGCGACCCGCACTCGCCGCAGAACTTCGTGCCCGCCTCGACGGGCGATCCGCAGGCGGGACACGCCTGGGAGAGGGGTGATCCGCACTCACCGCAGAACTTCCGTCCCGGGCTGTTCTCGGTCCCGCAGCGTGGACAGTTCACAGCACCAGTCTACGGCAGTCCGGGGCCGCTTCCAGGACCTTCCTCCCGCCCCGCGGGAGGCTCAGCGCACGTGGTGGTCGGCGATGTATTTCTCGCCCTCGTCGCAGAAGAGCGTCACGACGGTCTGCAGCTCCGGGCGCGCCGCCCGCAGCCGTGTCGCGGCCAGCATGTGGGCGCCCGAGCTGGGCCCCACGAAGATCCCGTGCTCGCGCGCCAGGCGGCGCATCTCGGCCAGCGAGTCCTCGCTCGACACGCTGACCACGTCGGTGATCTCGTCCCGGTGGCGCTCGATGATCCCGGGCACGAACCCGTCCGCGATGCCCTCGATGGCGTGGACGCCGATCTCGCCGCAGCAGATCGTCTGCGACTCACCCGGCTCGAGGCCGATCACGAGCACGTCCGGGTTGACGGCACGGAAGGCCTGCCCGACACCGATCAGCGTGCCCCCCGTCCCGATCCCGGCCACGAGCGCGTCCGGGGGCGCGGGCAGCTGCTCGAGCAGCTCGGCGCCGAGCCACTCGCGGTTCTCGATCACGTTCCACTCGGAGTCGAACTGGCCGGGATGGAAGTAGCCCGGCCGCTCGCCCAGGATGCGGGCGTGGTCGAGCGCGGCGGTCACGTGGAAGTCCCCGATCAGGAGCACGTCGGCGCCGTGTGCGCGCGAGATCGCGACCCGCTCGGAGCTCATGCCCTCGGGCATGACGACGAGCATCCGGTAGCCCTTCGCGGCCGCCACCATGCTCATCGCGTTGCCGGTGTTGCCGCTGGACGCCTCGACGATCGTGTCGCCCGGACGCAGCAGGCCCTCGCGCTCCGCCCGCTCGATCATGTAGCGCGCCAGGCGGGCCTTCACCGAGCCCGACGGGTTCAGGTACTCGAGCTTGGCGTAGACGCCCTCGATGGCCAGCAGCGGCGTCCCGCCGACGGCCTCGACGACCGAGGTCGACAGGGGCGGCGCGGTGCGGTTCTGGGGCGCCTCGATGCTCATGTGCAAGACGGTACCAGCGTGGTCGCCGGCCATCTACCCCTGGGGCATCCACGGCACGGGAAACCAGGCGCGCAGTTGGCGTCCGCCGAGGATGCCAACTGCGCGGGGGCCGCTCCGCCGATCCCGGCCGCGCGCGAGGCCGGGCTGGGCGAGTCGATCCTGGTGGACGCGCCGTGCGGAACGAGCCGATGCGCATCTTCGCCGAGGAGGTCGCGCCGTTACTGCGGTGAGCTGTCCGGTCCGGTCGTGTGCAGGCCGCCCATCGTAAACGAGCGGAGTCCGGGACGAACCCATTCGACACCATGCGCAGCTCGGCTCGCGTAAGCGCCGACGATGACCGGGCTGCCCGTAGTGTCGTCGACCTCGAGGTAGGTGCCTTCGTACGTATTCAGATCCCCGAACACCTCCCCCCAGGGCTCCGGATGAGCGGCAACGAACGACGCCGGGTCCGACGTTTGGGTGATCACGATCGGCGCGACTCCTAGCTCCGGCTTCGCATCGGTGATCGAGGTGGAAGTTAGTCCGATCGCCGTGAGCCTCGACGCGATGATCTGGTCGATCGGTGCGGTCACCGTGATCGGGGGATGATCGGAACCACCGATCAACTGGGCTCCGTATCCGCGGAGGATGGCGCCTCCAACGGCGGGCAATGCGGTGGACTGCGCCGACTCGTCCCGGAACGAGCCCGCCACGAGGAACGCCATCCACTGTGCCTTGATTGTGCCCGGCCCGCGCCCGGTCGGAATCGAGAACTGAAGCCACGAGTCAGCCTGCGTCGCGAAGGCGTCCGGCCCCGACGACGCGATCCTGATCTGGGAGATCCCGTTCGCAGGTCCGAGGCCGTCCACGATGTTTCGCACAGCAGTCTGCTGGGCGGGTGTCCCGCCGGTTATGGACGTATCCGGGAGTGTGCTCGTGGTGGTGGTCGGGCCAGACGATTGGGTGCCGGCCCCTCCGTGCCCGCACGCCACCGCGACCAGGAGGAGAACGAGCGGGGTACGACTAAAGCTTCGATGCATGTCAGGCCCCCAGCTAGTGCGAGATAGTGAAGGGCGTCGGCAGATTACCCCGGCTCCATTGCCCATCGGTATTCGTGCCACATCCGCAGCCGGGTTGAACCGTGAACCATGTCGCGCCACCGACCTGGTTCGTCCACTGCCAATCCGTCGTACCGGATGCCCCATAAACCGCGGGCGCGTTCTTCGCCGTCGCCACGGACACGCAGAGTGAACAGTTATTGAACTCCTCCCCCGCATAGAAGATAGCGACTTGGGCACGGCCGAGACCTTCCTGATCCACCGCCGATCCGTTCACGGCGAATGTCCAACAGTCAGGGGCACAGACATGAGGGTTGTCACTAACTCGCTTGACGGCGTACTGGTCGTCGTGCCCCGTCCCCGGAGGCCCAAACCAGTTGCAGGTAAAATCGCTGCCGTTCGTCGAGTATTCGTTGAACCGATGAAAGGTTGTGCGCGTCCCGCACGCGTCGAGGTGAACGCTGCTGTCGGAGAGTTCGCCGTAGCCGATCTGGACGAGGAACGTTCTCGGCTCGGCCAGGGGCGCTTCGCCAACGACTCGAGCGGCGAAGGTCTCACCCGTGGTACTTCCCCAATTGATCTCAGCAGAGGGAGTTCTTATCTCGGATCGCGTTCCGTATAGCGTGCCCACCCCGTCGCTCTGGCCGAAGTCCCCAAAGTTCGGGGTGGCGACGGCCGCGGGCGGCGCAGCCAAGCCCGCGAGAAGAACGACACCTGCAAGCCTGAGAACACGACGCCGGTATTGACCGACACTAGTTGACCGTTTCCGAAGCATGGGCTTTGACTCTACAACCCCGATGCCGTTTGTCAACGGGTGTCGAACATCGGGCCGATCACTACGTATGCCTCCACTCACTGGCGACTTTACGAGCTGAACCCCGCGCCGTCTGTTCGTCGGGGACGATGACGGCATCGGTCAAGGTCCCTCCCATGTCTATCGCGATCCGACCCATCTGGTAGGGCGATGGGTAGGGCGATGTTGTGAACCAGCCGGCGGCGTTCCATCCGCGAGTTAACGTACTTCGCGGCCCCGACGGCTGTCGTAGACTCGGGCATCCCCGAAGGAGGTGCGGACCGATGTGGCCCGACAGTATGCGCGCGGCGGCGGCGTTCACGTTCGACTTCGACGCCGAGGAGGTGTGGATCGGCGACGACGGTGACAACGACGGCCGGCCCGGCGTCCTCTCCCAGGGAACGTACGGCGCGAAGGTGGCCGTGCCGCAGATCCTGGCGCTGCTGCGCCGCCACGACGTCAGGGCCACGTTCTTCGTCCCCGGCCGCGTGGCCGAGCGATATCCGCAGCGCGTCGGCGAGATCGTCGCCGGCGGTCATGAGATCGGCCATCACGGCTACACCCACACCTCCCCGGCCGACCTCGACGCCGACGCCGAGGAGGACGAGCTCGTGCGCGCGCTCGGGATCCTGCGCGGGTTCGGCGTGGACGTCACCGGCTACCGCTCGCCCTCGTGGGACTTCAGCCCGCACACGCTCGACCTGCTCGAGCGCCACGGGTTCGCCTACTCGTCCAACATGATGGACGACGTCGTCCCCTACCGGCACGCCGGCAAGCGCCTGGCCGAGCTGCCGATCCAGTGGATCCTCGACGACGCGGCCCACTTCTGGTTCGACGGCCGCGAGAGCTGGCTGCGGCGGATCTCGGCGCCGAGCGAGGTGCGCGAGATCTGGGAGGCCGAGTTCGCAGGCATCCGGGAGCTGGGCGGGGCGTTCGTCCTCACGATGCATCCGCAGGTGATCGGACGGCCCGGCCGCCTCGCCCTGCTCGATGGGGTGATCGCCCACGTCCGCAGCCACGCCGACGTGTGGGTCGCCACCTGCCGGGAGCTGGCCGGGCGCGTCCCCGAGTAGGATCGGCGCCATGGCCGATCCGCTGCTCGCGCTGCTCGACTCCGCGGGCGCGCGGCCCGCGCTGGTCGTGCCGGACGACGGCACGCGCCGCAGCCACGCCGAGCTGGCCGAGACGGCCGCCGGCCTGGCGGGCGGGCTGGCCGCCGCCGGCGTCGGCCGCGGCGACCGCGTGGCCGCGGTGCTGGGGAACGGGCCCGAACCGGTCGTGCTGCTGTTCGCGCTCGGGCTGCTCGGCGCGGCGATGGCGCCACTGAACCCGGCCTACACCGAGCCGGAGCTGCGCTTCTTCCTGGAGGACATCCGGCCGCGCCTGCTCGTCCTCGGCGGGGACGCCCCGCCGGCGGCGGCCGCCGCCGCGGACGGCCTCCCGGCCGTCGAGCTCGAGTCCTGGGACGGCTCCGGCCCTCCGCGGCTCTCGATCGCCGGCCGTGCGCTGCCGGATGCCCCCGCCGCGGCGGCCGGGTCGCCCGAGGACGCCGCCCTGCTCCTGCACACGAGCGGGACGACGTCGCGGCCGAAGCAGGTGCCGCTGCTGCAGCGCAACCTGACCGCCCAGGCGAGGGCGATCGCGGCCCACTACGCCCTCGCCGGCGACGACGTCTCGTTCTGCGCGATGCCGCTCTTCCACGTCCACGGGCTGGTCGCCTCGGCGCTGGCCCAGCTCGCCGCCGGCGGGACGGTCGTCGTCCCGCGCCGGTTCGGGCCGCGCCGCTTCTGGGCGCAGGCGGCCGAGCACGGCGTCACCTGGCTCTCGGCCGGGCCGACGCTGCACCGGATGATCCTCGACCACCCCGGCCAGGCCCCGCCGGCGCTGCGCTTCGCGCGGTCGTGCAGCTCCGCGCTCACCCCGGAGCTGTGGCGAGAGGCGGAGGGGCGCTACGGCGTCCCCGTGATCGAGGCCTACGGGATGACCGAGAACACCCACCAGATGACGTCGAACCCGCTCCCGCCCGGCGAGCGGCGGCCCGGCTCGGTCGGCGTCCCCGCCGGCGCCGAGGTGCGGATCGTGGACGCGTCCGGGGCGGACGTCGCCGACGGGAGCGTCGGCGAGGTGGCGATCCGCGGCCCCGGCCTCACGCCCGGCTACCTCGGCAACGCCGCCGCCAACGCGGAGGCCTTCTTCGACGGCTGGTTCCGCACCGGCGACGAGGGCGTGATCGAGGACGGCTTCCTGACGCTGCGCGGACGGCTGAAGGAGATGATCCTGCGCGGCGGCGAGAACATCTCGCCGTACGAGATCGAGGCCGTGCTGCGGTCGCACCCGCAGGTGGCCGAGGCGGTGGCGTTCGGCGTCCACGACGCGAAGTACGGCCAGACGGTGGCGGCGGCAGTCGTGCTGCGCGGCGCGGCCGGCCCGGAGGAGCTGCGCACGCACGCCCGCCGGTCGCTGGCCGCGTTCAAGGTGCCCGACCGGATCCACGTCCTCGAGCAGATCCCGAAGACCCCGACCGGCAAGGTGCAGCGCCCGCGCATGGCGGCGCTCCTGGCGGGTGAGCCGTGAGGATCGCCGTGCTCGGCGCCGGCGCGATCGGCGCATACGTGGGGGCGAGGCTGGCGCAGAGCGGCGCGGACGTGACCCTGATCGCGCGGGGGGAGCACCTGCGCGCGCTGCAGGCCGACGGCCTGCGGGTCACGGGTCCGCGCGACGAGTTCAGCGTCCGCCCGGCCGCGACCGACGACGTGGCCGCCGTGGCCGGCGCAGACGTCGTGTTCGTCGGTTTGAAGGCGTACAGCCTGCCGGCCCTGGCGCCGGCGGTGGCGCCGCACCTGGGCGGGGAGACGGCGGTCGTCTGCGCCCAGAACGGCATCCCCTGGTGGTACTTCCTCGGCCGCGACGGCCCGCTGCGCGGGCGCACCCTCGAGAGCGTCGACCCCGGCGGCGTCGTCTCGGCGGCGATCGGCGAGCACCGCGCCGTCGGCTGCGTGCTCTACTGCGCCGCCGAGGTCGTCGCGCCCGGCGTCGTCCGCCACCTGGAGGGGTCGCGGTTCTCGCTGGGCACGCCGTCGGGCGCTCCGGACGCGCGCGTCGACGCCGTCTCCCAGGCGTTCCGCGGCGCCGGCCTCAAGTCCCCCGTCGACGCCGACCTGCGGCCGCAAATCTGGCTGAAGCTGATCGGGAACGCCGCCTTCAACCCCGTGACGGCGCTGACTCGGTCGACGCTCGGCGGCCTGCGCGCCTCGCCGCACGCGCTCGCGCTCGTGCGGGAGGTGATGGACGAGTGCGCCGCCGTCGCCGCGGCGCTCGGCGTCGAGCTGCCCGTCTCCATCGACCGCCGCCTCGAGGGCGCGCTCGCCGTCGGCGATCACCGCACCTCGATGCTGCAGGACTTCGAGGCGGGCAAGCCGCTCGAGTCCGACTGCCTGACCGGCGCCGCCGTCGAGATCGCCGGCGCGGTCGGCGTGGCGGTGCCCGCGACCCGCGTCCTGCACGGCATGATCCGGGCGGCCGAGGAGCTCCGGGATGCCTGACCGCTACGCGATCGCCACCCCCCACACCGCCGCCACCGCCGCAGGCGTCGAGGCGTTCGAGGCGGGCGGCAACGCCGTCGATGCCGCGCTGGCCGCGGCCTGCGCCATCGCCGTCGTCTACCCGCACATGAACGCCGTCGGCGGCGACGTGATGGCACTCGTCGACGACGGCGAGCCGCACGCGGTCAACGGCAGCGGCCGCGCCCCGGCGGCCCTCCCGCCCGGCCCGGTGCCTCTCCGCGGCGTCGGCGCGATCACCGTCCCCGGTGCGGCCCGGGCGTGGCGGACGCTGGCGGAGCGGTGGGGGTCGCTGCCGCTCGCGCGGGCGCTGCTCGGTGCGGCGGCGCTGGCGCACGACGGTGTCCCCGTGGCGCCGGCGCTCGCGCGGACGACGGCCGATTGCAGGGACGTCATCCTGGCCGATCCGGGGCTGGCAGGCGTGTTCGCGCCCGGCGGAGCGCTCCTGCGCGAGGGCGACCGGCTCGTCCAGTCCGCGCTCGGCGCGACGCTGGAACGGCTGGCGGCCCGGGGCGCGGACGACCTCTACGCCGGTGAGACGGCGGCCATGCTCGCGGCCGGGCTGGGCGAGCTGGGCGCGCCGCTGGCGGCGGCCGACCTGGAGGCGCACCGCACCGATGTCTCGCCCGCACTCCGGCACGTTGTCGGCGACGACGTCTACCTGACGATGGGCCCGAACTCGCAGGGCTACCTGCTGCCGCTGATCATGGACGTGGCGGCGCGAACGCGGCTGCGCGACCCGTTCGCCGAGGGGGCGGGGATGCTGGCGTCGATCTTCTCGAGTGCGGCAGGGGATCGCGACCGCCACCTGGCCGATCCGGCGGCGATGGCGCTGGGCGTCGAGGAGCTGCTCGCGGAGGCACGCGTCCAGGCGATCGCCGACGAGGCGGTTGGGCGCTGCCAGACCGCATGGCCACGCGCCACGGGAGACACCATCGCGCTCGTCACCGCCGACCCGAATCTGCGCGTCTCCCTCATCCAGAGCATCTACTACGGCTTCGGGTCGGGGGTGCTCGAGCCGCGCACGGGCATCCTGCTGCACAACCGCGGGGCGTGCTTCTCGGCCGACCCCGGCAGCCCGAACGCGCCCGCGCCCGGCAAGCGGCCGCTGCACACGCTGATGCCGCTGATGGCCGCCCGCGACGGGCGGGTGCGGTGGGTCGCGGGGACGATGGGCGGGCATGCGCAGCCGCAGATCCACGCCCAGCTCCTGCTCCGGCACGCGGCCGGGGCGGGCGCCCAGACGGCGGTGGCGGCGCCGCGCTTCATCGTGGGCGAGGAGGAGCCCGGATCGGCGATCGCCGTCGAGGCGGGCCTCGAGGCGGCCTGGGACGCGTTCACGGCGTCCGGCGCCGCGCCGATCGCCATCCCGGCCGGCAGTGGCCTCGCCGGCCACGCGCACGCGATCGCGGTCGGAGCAGACGGGTCGTTCGACGCCGGCTCGGACCCGCGCGCCGACGGCGCCGCCGCGGTCGCCTGAACCCGGGGCCTGGCCCCGAACGGGAAGCGTCACGGAACCGTCACGGCCCGCGTTCGGGGTCTGACCCCGGTTCTCACGGCGCGGTCGTGAGCGCCGAGAGCGGCTGCGCGTTCACGACCGCCGACCGCGGCACGCCGCCACGCCGGGCGGTGTGCACCGCGAACGTGACGTTGCGCAGCCCCTCGGCCGAGTGGGCGTCGCTCGAGCACACGATCCGAACGCCCGCCGCGACGGCCTCGCGGACGTGCGCGCCCGAGAGGTCGAGCCGGCTCGGCAGGCCGTTCACCTCCAGGGCCACGCCCGTCTCCAGCGCCGTCTCGATCGTGCGCTCGAGGTCGAGCGCATTCTCGGGCCGGTGGCCGATGATGCGCCCGGTCGGGTGGCTGAGGCAGCGCGCGGCCGGGTGGCGCATCGCATGCGTGACCCGCGCCGTCAGCTCGCGCCGCGGCGTGCGCTGCCCGGCGTGGAGCGAGATCTGCACCCAGTCGAGATCGCGCAGGACGTCGTCGGGGAGGTCGAGCCGGCCGTCCGGCAGGATGTCGCACTCGACGCCGCGCAGCACGCGGAACGGCGCCAGGTCGGCGTTCACCGCCGCGATCTCCTCCCCCTGCCGGCGCAGCTCGTCGGCGCCGAGCCCGGGGACGACGCGGACGCTGCGGGTGTGGTCGCAGACGGCCACGTACTCGTGGCCGAGTCCGCGCGCCGCCTCGGCGAGCTCGCGGACGGTCGCCCGCCCGTCCGACCAGGTCGTATGGCAGTGCAGGTCGCCGCGGATGTCGGAGGCCTCGAGGAGCGACGCGGGCGCCGCGGGTACCCCTGGTTCTCGCAGCTCCGGCGGCGTGTACGGCAGGCCGAGCGCCGCGTACACCGCTTCCTCGTGCGGGCAGTCCGGCAACGGGGCGAGCGCGGCCACGTACTCCGCCGAACCGGTCGCGCGGACGAGCGCCGTCCCCAGCGCCTGCGGCGGGGCGCAGGCGAGCTCGATCGCGGCGCCGTCGAGCGTCACGCCGACGTCCGGGCCGGCCATGGCGACGATCTCGCGCAGGGCCGCAAACCGCGCCCTGATCTCGTCCGGGCGGTCGCTCGGCACGACGACGACCAGCCGCGTCGGGGCGTCCACCCACCGGCGCACGTCCCCGGCGACCGTGCCGCCGAGCCGGCCGGCGACCGCGTCGCACACGGCCATCGCCTGGTGCAGCAGCAGCGGCCGGCCCGCGGCCGGAGCGGGCGCGGCCAGCGCCGCGCGGATGCGCTCCTCCATGCGCGGGCCCACGCCGTGCACCTCGCGCAGCCTCCCCCGTTCGGCCGCGCCGCGCAGCTCGTCCACCGTCCGGATGCCGAGCGCAGCGCCGATCCCGAGCAGCCGCCGCGGGGGCAGCCCCTGCATGCGGCCGAAGGCGGCCAGCTCGGGGGAGGTCGTGCGGCGAAGCGCGTCCAGCTCCGCGAGCCCGCCCGTCTCGACGAGCTCGGCCAGGCGGGCCTCGATGCCGGCGCCGATGCCGCGCAGGTCGCGCACCCTGCCGGCCCGGACGAGCGCCGCCACCGGCGCCTCCGTGCCGCGGATCAGGTCGGCGGCGCGCCGGTAGGCACGCGCCGCGAACGGGTTCGCCTCGCTCAGATCGAGCAGGACGGCGTACTCGTCGAGGGCGTCGGCGAGGTCCGCGTTCGTGTCGCCGGCCGCCATCGGCGCACACTACGCGCGGCGCCGGCCCGCCGCGGGCGTCTGCGCTCCGCGGCGGGCCGGCGGCGGCTCAGCTCGGGTCGGGGACGATCCGGATGTACGGCTTCGGCTCCTCCCAGCTGCCGAAGATCTCCTTCGCCTGCTCGTTGTTCAGCGAGCCGGAGATGACCACGTCCTCACCCCTGTTCCAGTTCACCGGCGTCGCCACCTTGTGCTTCGCGGTCAGCTGGAGCGAGTCGAGCACGCGCAGCACCTCGTCGAAGTTGCGGCCGGTGGTCATCGGGTAGACGAGGATCAGCTTGATCTTCTTGTCCGGGCCGATGATGAACACGTTGCGCACCGTCTGGTTGTCGGCCGGCGTGCGGTCGCCCGGATCGCCGGATACGTCGCCGGCCAGCATGCCGTAGGCCTTCGAGACCGAGAAGTCCCGATCGCCGATCAGCGGATAGTTGGGCGCGGTGCCCTGGGTCTCCTCGATGTCCTTGAACCAGTCGTCGTGCTTCTCGACCGGGTCGACCGAGAGCCCGATGATCTTCGTGTCGCGCCTGTCGAACTCGGGCTTGATCTTGGCCATGTAGCCGAGCTCGGTGGTGCAGATCGGGGTGAAGTCCTTCGGGTGCGAGAAGAGCACCGCCCACGAGTCGCCGATCCAGTCGTGGAAGCTGATCGGCCCCTCGGTCGTCTCGGCCGTGAAGTCCGGGGCCGTGTCGTTGAGCTGCAACGCCATCCGCGTTTCCTCCCTCTCAGTGTCTGGCTGCGTTTGGATCCAAAATCATAACGCGTCGCTGCCCGCTGCTATTTCCCCCATCGTCGCACCCGGTCGCGCGCCTCCCGCAGGAACTCGACCGCAGCCCGCTCCGGGTCGGCCGCCGCGGCCAGCTGCGATCGCAGCCGAGAGGCTCCGCGGAAGCCGGGGTCGCCGAAGAAGGAGTCGACCCGTCCGGCCCACGGTGACGCGTACAGGTAGGGCTCGGCATGATGGCCGTCACCCGGGGACGCGCCGTACGTGGCGCGCCGGTCGGCTCCCGCCTCGCCGGCGTCGACGGCGGCGTCGAAGTGCTCGGGCCAGATGCGCACGATGGTCGCGTCCTCGCCCGGCTCCGCGTCCGCGCTCAGGCGCTCCAGGACGCGCGTCGCGAACGCGTACCACTCCCCCAGCGCGCGCCCCGCGACGGCGTCGACCGGGAGCGGCGCGTCGAGGTCGCCGGGCGGCGGCACGTCGAACTGCTCCTGCTGGCCGACATCCACGGGAATCCCGACGACCCGGGCGGCGGCGTTCAGCGACCCGATCGGATGCCGCGCCCCGTCGACGACGAGCTCGGCACCGTCCACGCCGACGACGCGGCCGTCGAAGGGAAACGTCGAGAACCCGCCCGGGGTCGCCCGCATGATGATCTCGCCGTTCGCGCGCCGCTGGGCCGGCGAGATGACGTAGACGGCCAGCCTGTGGAGCGCATCGCGCGTCGCGGGGAACGTCGCGGGCAGCGGGGAGAGGGCGCGCGCGGTCATCCGTCCGTGCGCCAGTTTCGAAACGCCTGGACAAGGCGCTCGTGCATCTGCGGATCGATCGCCACCGGCCCGAGCGAGCCGGCGACACGCAGCGTCGAGCGCATCTCCTCGAGGTACGCCGAGCAGCCGTCGCACCCGGCCAGGTGCGCCTCGAACCGGGCCCGATCGCGGGCGTCGAGCGCACCCTCCAGGTAGTCGGAGACGAGCTCCACCACCTCGCGGCACACGAGCTCGTGCCGGCGCCGAAGCCTCATGCCGCCGACTCCGCGAAGTAGGGCTCGAGCGCGGCCCGCACCCTGGCCCGGGCGCGATGCAGGAGCACCCGCTCGTTCCCCTCGCTGAGATCGAGCGCGTCGCGCACCTCGGCGGCCGACCACCCCTCCACGTCTCGCAGCGTGATCACGGCCCGCTGCTGGTCCGGCAGCTGCTCGATCGCCATCAGGACGAGCGCCCGCGCCTCAGCGGTGAGCAGCGCCTCGTCGGGGAGGTCGCCCGCGGGCGGCGGCGACGCCCAGCTCCCGTCCGCCGCGAAGCGCTCGGGCGCGACCGCCGGATCGCCGTCGCCGAGCGCCGAGAAGGGCACCGACCGGCGCTCGCGGACGCCGCGGGTGCGGGCGCGGTTCGCCAGGATCCGGAAGATCCAGGTGCGCAGCGACGACCGCCCCTCGAAGCCGGGCAGGCCGCGCAGCACGCCCAGCCACGTCTCCTGGACGACCTCCTCGGCAGCGCTGCGCGGCCGCACGTAGGACATGGCGACGCGCAGGAGCGGGCTCTGGTAGCGGCGCACGAGCTCGGCGAACGCCTGCTCGTCGCCGGCCCGAAGCGCGGCGAGCGTCCGCCGGTCGTCCTCGTCGAGGACGACGGTGTGAGCCTCGGTGTCTGCATCCGGTGTGGTCACGAGCGCGAGCACGCCGACCTTACCGTCCCCGCCGCGGCCGGGCCGTTACGCCGTGCCCCCTATCGTGTGCGGCGATGCGCACCGAGCCGGCCGATCTCGACCGCGCCGACCTCGCGGCCGCCCTGAGCGCCGGCTGGGGCCTGCGCGACCCGGCACTCGCCCACGTACCCGAGGGCGGCGGCAGCCACCACCGGCGCTGCCGCGCCGCGGGAGGCGAGGAGCGGTTCGTGAGCGTGGACGACCTGACCGCCACGTTCCACGCCGCCGCCGACGAGGACGCCGCCCTCGCCGCGCTCGAGCGCGCCTTCGGGACGGCGGCGGCCCTGCGATCGGCCGGGCTCGAGTTCGTCGTGGCGCCGCTGCCCGACTCCCAGCGCCGGCTGGTGCGCCGGCTCGGCCGGCGCTGCGGGCGCCGCGCGAGCGCGACCTGCACATGGTGCTCGACGACGGCCTCACGGGCTGGGACGAATACCGCGCCGCCGCGGCGGACGTCGCGCTCGACCTCGCCGCGCTCGGGCTCCACCGGCGGATGGGGGCGCCGGCGGACATCGCCAGCTTCGTCGCGCTCCTGCGCCGGTCGCATGCCGACACCACGGACACGCGCAAGGCGGTGGCTGCGCTTCGGACCTATCTGGGCGGGTGGGCGCGCGGACCGATCCCGGTCGTCCCCGTCCCTCCCGGACCAACGACGCGGGAGCCGCCCGATGGGCGGCTCCCGTCGTTCGCGCGTGGGATGGAGCGAGTGGCTACGAGGCGGCCACGGGGGCGCCGGGCGCCGTTGCGCCGCGGCGGCCGAAGAGGCCGTTGATGGCGTTCTGCGGGTTGCGCAGGGCGCCGCCGATCGCCAGCACCGTGAAGCCGACGCCGGAGAGCAGCAGGGCCACGCCGACGACGATGCCGAACAGGGCCATCTGGGAGGCCATGTAGGACGCATTGAGGGCGGTGGTCAGGGCAGTCTCGGTGACCCACACGTTGCGGGCGCCGTTCTGCACGGGCTGCTTCGTGGTGGAGTCGATCGCGGCGTAGTCGGTGTTGTCGGTGCCGCCACCCGGCATCAGCTGGGACTTGGGCGTGCCCGGCTTGGCCGTGTAGATGCCCATCTGCGAGTAGTAGTAGCCGCCGGTCGCCTCGAGCGCATGGATCTGCATGTACTGGGCGAAGCAGCGGGCGCGCGAGCCGGAGTTGACCGTCTTGTTCGCGACGGTGCAGCTCGGCAGCGACACGTTCTTCAGGCCGGCCTTGGCGGCCTCCGCCTTGATGGCGGCGGGGGTCATGTCGGCCGAGCCGACGATCTGCTGCTGCTTGAGCGAGTCGCTGACCGTGGACTGGCCGTTGACGCCCATGAAGATCGCGACCGCACCGAAGACGATCAGGACGAGGCCCGCGACGAGGCCGCCGATTTCGAAGAGCTTCCGCATTTCCAACATCTCCTTCGTGAGGGACTACCTGCTGGCCGTCGGCCGGTGCGATTCGCGCGATGCTCGTGTTCCGTCCGACTTTGCGCATGATCGGTTTTCGGGCATGTATCCCGCATCCGCGCGGGTCCGCATCTTCGGTGCGGATACTCCGCAGGCCGTCGCGGTCGATCCCTGACCGCGGCCTACGTGATATGGACGTCGACGACGGCGGGCACGGCCGCCTCCACGGCGTCGCCGTGCTCGCCGTATGGCTGAGCGATCCGGGGCCGGCACCTGGCCGCCGGCGATCGCGACCATCACCACGTCGGGCGGCGACGGGCGCCACCGAGACGCGCTCGTCCAGCCCCTCGCGGGCACCGCCGTCGCGGACGCCGACCGTGACGTCGTGCCCAGCCGGCTTCGGAACCCGTCATGTAAACGGGCGGTGAGGACCTTGTGAGGATCCCTTTGGAAGCATGTGGAAGCGCGGCCGGATCGCCGATGATCGCAGCATGCGCATCCACCGCACGATCCTGGCCGGCGCCCTCGTGCTCGCCGGCGCCACGAGCCTCGTCGTCACATCGACCGCGAGCGCCGTCTCGCCGCCGCCGACCTCGGCGCGGTTCCCGAAGATGATCTACTACCGCCAGTTCAAGCAGACGCTGAAGCCGCACACCTGGACCGTCTACCAGGGCCAGCCCGGCTGCTGCAACCAGTCGTACTGGGCGCGCTCGCACGTCGCCTCCGAAGGGGGCGCGCTCCGCATCCAGACCTACCGCGACCCCGCCTACGGCAACCGCTGGGTGTCGGGCGGCGTGTCGATGGCGCGGCTCGTGAACCAGACGTACGGCCGCTGGGTCGTGCGCTTCCGGATGCCGCGCGGCTCCGGCGTCGGCATGGACGCGGCCCTACGCCCGAGCGGGAGCGGCACCGTCGTCGACTGGATCGAGGAGTCGTCCGACAAGGGAGCGGCGCGCGCGATCGAGACGGCCACCCTCCACTACGGCGGTACCCGCGTGCACGCCCACGTGAAGGCGGATTTCACGAAGTGGCACACGATGATCCTGGCCTGGACGCCCGGGCACATCACCGTCCGACTCGGCCATCACCTGTGGGCGAACTACACGAGCCACGTGCCGTCGTCGCCGATGCACCTGGTGATGCAGACGAACGTCGGCACGAACGGGTTCACGGGCACGATGCCGAACTCGGCGACGCCCAGCCGGGTCACGCTCTTCGTCGACTACGTCGCCGTGTACCGCTACCGGTAGCCGCCCGCCCTCAGCCGGCGTCGCGGTACCCGGCGACCGTCCGGTCGAGGCGGAGCAGGTCGGCGTCCGAGAGCAGGCCGAATGCGACGCCGAACCCCTCGGGGGTGCGCCGGGCCAGCGTCGCGGTGCACGACACCGGCTCAGCCTCGTCGGGCAGGAAGAGCTGCAGCCGCCACGGGCCGTCGCCGAGGCCCGGGCGCTCGCGCAGGAGTGCGCCGCTCACACTGAGGTTGACGGTCTCGGTCTCGACCGGGGCGCCGTTGCCGTCCGCGCCGGCGAGCAGGGCCCGCGCCGGCGTCTGCACGTCGACGCGCGCGGCGCCGCGGCGCTCGGCGATCTGGACGAGCCGCTCGGTGGCGGCGGTCAGCGTCGCCTCGCTCTGGTCGGTGGCTTCACGCTGGGCGGCGACCGTCTCCTCGATCCGGCGGGTGGCGTCGCCCACCGCCGCGAGCGCCGCGCTGGTGGCCTCGATCGAGCCGGCGACGCCCGTGCTCTCGGCGGTCACCGTCCGGATGTGCTCGAGCACGCGTGCGGCGGCGGCGCCGGCCGTCGTCGCGAGCTCGCCGACCTCGTGGGCGACGACCGCGAAGCCCCGGCCGTGCTCGCCCGCGCGGGCGGCCTCGATCGCGGCGTTCAGAGCCAGCAGCCGCGTCTGATCGGCGACGGCCGAGATCTCGCGCGTCACCGAGGCGGCCGCCTCGGTCGTCTCGCGCAGGCTCAGGCTGCCCTCCACCGCCTCCTCGACCCGCTCCTGGGCGGCGGCTGCCGCCGCGAGCGTCTCGGTCGCGCTCTCGCCGATCGTATCGGCGGCGCCGGTGAGGATCGTCAGGGTCGCGTCGATCCGATCGAGCGCCTCCCTGGCGGCGGCGGCGCTCGTCCGCCGCGCCTGGGTGGCCGCCTCGATGCTCGCGACCGCGGCGACGGCCGCGGCGGCGTCGCGCTCGCGTTCGGCATCGGCGGCCGCCTCGATCCGGATCCGTTCGTCCCTGGCCTCGCGCTCGACCTCGGCCGCGGCGGCGGCGGCCCGCTCGGCTGCGATCGCCTCCTGCTCGTGCTGGGTCTCCAGCTGGCGCGCGGCCATCGTGTCCAGGAGCTCGTTCACGCTCCGGGCGAGCGCGTCCAGCCCCCGACCGGGCGCCTCGATGTGGACGCCGCCGCCGGCGGCGTCGCGTACCGCGTGCACGAATGCGCGGCTGCGGCGAGCGTGCGCGATCCGCTGTGCGGCCATGCTGATGACCAGCAGCGCGATCCCGAGCACGCCGATGATCTCCGCGCTCGTCCGTGCGCTCGCGAGCGCGGCGGCGTGCACGGGGCGGTTGAAGGCGACGTCGAGGACGAGCGGGGCGCCGCCCTCGACCGAGGGCACGGCGACGATCAGATCGAGCCGGGCGCCTCCGACCGTCCGCGTCGCGACGCGCAGCACGCCGAGGCTGCTCGCGAGCGTCTCGGCCGATGCGCCGAGGGTCGCGTGCCCCACCCGCATGGGCAGGCCGGCACGGTTGCCGATGGCGCCCAGGCCGGCGGCGTCGAGCCTCCGCATCGCGACGAGCGTGCCCGCGGGCGGGCCGCTGCCGTCGCTGTGGACAACCGGCGCCGCGCAGTAGAGGTAGTGGGTCGCGCCGGCGGCGAGGATGCCGCAGGCCGGCCGCTTTGCCGAGACGGCGGGCCCGGCCAAGTCCGCGGCGAGCGCCCTCTGGACGGGCGCGTAGCGGCCGCCGGCGATCATGCCGCCGCCGACGACCCTGCCGGTCCGATCGAGCAGGACGACGCTGCCGAAGCCGAAGGTCGAGCGCATCTGCCGCGGCGGGAACGCCGCGGCCGCGCCGGCGCGGTCGCGCCGGACGATCGCGGTGTAGGGGTCGTCCCACTCGGCGTTCGTCAGGACGAAGTTCCTGATCAGCGACACCTCGTAGCCGAGGCTCGTGCGAATGCGGTCGGCCTGGCTGCTCACGTTCTGGCGCTCGAGCCGGTCGAAGTTCGACGTCGTCACGGACTGGAGCACCGTGTAGGCCGTGACGACGGCGAGCACGCACGCGACGCCCACCCACACGTACTCGTTGGCCAGGATCCGGATCGGGACCGAACGGTGCCGCTGCTGCTGCCGCCGCATGGTCTCGGTAGTCGGCCGCGGCCGGACCAAGATGAGGCGCGGGCGGCCGGGTGCACGCCGTCACCGTACGACGGCCAGGACGACGGCCGCGACGAGGAGCGCGGCGAGGGCCGGATTGGCGATCCGCGCCCGCGCCGGATCGCGCAGCACGGGCGCGAGCGAGGCGCCGGCGAGGAGCCAGGTGGCGTTGATGGCGACGATCAGCACCGACAGGACGGCGACCTTCGCCGCCGCGTCGGCCGCGGCCCCCGGACTCACGCGCACGCTCGCGAACACCGCCGCGATGGCGACCCACGCCTTCGGGTTCGCCACGCCGAGCAGCGCGCCGGCGGCCGCGGAAGGCGGGCGCACGCCGCCGGCCTGCTCCGGGAGCGCCGGCGCCGTCGCGATGTGGTAGGCCAGCCACAGGATGTAGCCGGCGGCGACGGCGATCAGCACGGGCCGGACCGCCGGCACCGCCAGGAGCGCCGCCGTCACGCCGCCGGCGACGGCGAGCAGCACCGCGCACGTCCCTGCGACGATGCCGGCCAGGTAGCCGACGCACCGGCGCGCCCCGTAGGCGGACCCGGCGGCGGTCAGGCTGATCGTGGCCGGCCCCGGGGTGCCCATGACGGCGAGCGCGGCGACGGTCAGCGTGCCGACGGCGTCGTAGGGGAGGTACGGTCCCGGCATGCACCAGACGCTACGAGGGCTCGACCGCGGCCGTCTTGAACGATCGTGCGCCGGACGCGGCGACGCCATCGTCGTCGGAGCGGGCGCCCCGGGCATCGAGCGCGCGTCCGTGCGGCTCACCTCGAGCGGGTTCTGCCGCCACCGGCACGACACGTACGCCGTCGGCATCACCACCGCGGGCGTGCAGCGCTTCTGGTACCGCGGCGCCCGGCGCACGTGCCTGCCGGGCCAGCTGCACGTCCTGCACCCGGACGAGCTCCACGACGGCGGCCCCGGGACGGAGGCCGGGTTCGCGTACCGGATCGTCTACGTCGAACCCGAGCTCGTCCGCCGGGCGCTCGGCGACTCGGCGCCGCTGCCGTTCGTGGCCGACCCGGTGTGCGGCCGCGGTCCGGCCACGCGGCCCGTTGAGCGCCTGCTGGCAGAGATCGACGAGCCGCTCGACGACCTCGGCCGGGACGGGGCCGCGGCCGCCGTCGCGGCCGCCCTCCAGGCGTGGAGCGGCGTGTGCCGGGAGGACGCAGGGGCGATCGACCTCGCCGCCTGCCGGCGGGTGCGCGAGCACCTGGCCGCCCATGCCGGCGAGCGGACGCCGTCGGGCGAGCTCGAGCGGATCGCCGGACTCGACCGCTTCACCCTCGCCCGCCAGTTCCGCCGCGCCTACGGCACCAGCCCGGACCGCTACCGGGCGATGCGCCGGCTCGAGCTGGCACGGGCGGCGATCGCCGGCGGGACGCCGCTGGCAGCGGCCGCCGTGGGAGCCGGATTCGCCGACCAGAGCCACATGACCAGGCAGTTTCGGCGGGCGTTCGGCATGACGCCCGGACGGTTCGCCAGCATCTGTTCAGTATACTGAACGAATGCTGGGAGATCTCCTGCGCCGGCGCCGCCGCGAGCTCGGCCTGTCGCTGCGCGAGGCGGCCCGGCGGATCGGCATCTCGCCGGCCTACCTGTCGAGCCTCGAGCACGGCCGGAACCCGTCGACGGGCCGCCCCCCGGTGCCGTCTCCCCCGGTTCTGGGCGCGATCGGCCGCGTGCTCGGCATCGATCTCGAGACGCTGCTCGGACTCGCCGGAGCCGGCGGGGCGCCGCGGTCCGCGCACGTCCTGCTCGTGCAGCTCGGCGCCGCCGGCCTGCCGGCGGTGGACGCCGCCCGCGCCGCGGTGCCCGCCGAGGTCGGTGAGTGGCTCGAGCTCTCGGAGCCGCTCGGCCTCGTCCCCGGACGGCGCCGCTACGACGCCGCACAGGCGCTGCAGGCGCTCGCCGCGCACGTCCTGCGCACTGCGCCGAACGCCGGGGCGGGCCTCGGCCTGATCGTCGGCGCCGCCGCCCGACCGCTCGCGCAGGTCGCCGACCCGGCCGGCGTGCTGGCCGCGGAGGCGACGTGGGAGGACGACGTCGCCCGCACGCTCCTGGCCCAGCTCGGACGGGCGCCCGCCGCCAATGTGTGCGTCTACCGGGAAGCGGACATCAGGGCGGTCAGGAACGCCGATCCGCTGGCCGTCGCGCTCGCCCTCGTGCGGGCGCATCCGCATGTCGCCGCGCAACGCGACGACGGCGGGGTCGAGACGGGGACGGCGGCGATCGAGGCGTTCCTGTCGGCGCTGCGGCCGGCGGACGTCTCGCAGGCGGCATGGACGGCGGTGGCGGCGGCCACGGCGCGCGGCCTGGGCCCGTGGACACCGTCGCGATGACCCGGGAACGCACGACGGGAGCGGCGATGATCCTCGCCGCCAGCACGTGCATCCAGCTCGCCGCCGCGCTCGCCCACAGCCTGTTCGCAACCCTTGGCCCCGCCGGCGTCTCCGCCCTCCGCTTCGGACTCGGCGCCGCGATCGTCGTGCCGGCCGTACGACCCGCCCTGCGCGGCCGCGACCGCGCCGCCTGGGGCGCGATCGTCGCCTACGGCGCGTCGCTGGCCGCGCTCAACCTGACCTTCTTCGAGGCGATTGCACGGCTCCAGCTCGGCCTCGCGGTGACGTTCGCATTCCTCGCCCCGCTGACGGTCGCGCTGGCGGGATCGCGCCGCCCCCGGGATGCAGCCTGCGCCGCCGTGGCCGGACTCGGGGTGGTCGTACTCGGCGGCATCGACCGGCCCGACTCCGCCGCGGGGGTCGCCTACGCGGTCGCGGCAGGCTGCGCGTGGACGGGAGTCGCGTTCGCCGGCCGCAGCGTCGGCCGCCGGACGCGACGGCTGGACGGCCTCGCACTCGCCATCCCCATCGCCTGCCTCGTCACGCTCCCGCTGGGGGCCGGGCGGCTGGACGCGCTCGACGCGCGCAGCCTCGGCGTGGGCCTGACGATCGCCGCCGGCGGGCTGATCCTGCCGTTCGCACTCGAGCTGGAGGGGCTCCGCCGGCTCGAGCCGCGTCTGGTGGCGGTGATCTACAGCTGCGATCCCGCCATCGCCGCGGTCGTCGGCCTGACCGTGCTCGGCCAGGGCCTGCGGCCGGTGCAGGCGCTCGGCGTCGCCGCCGTCGCCGGTGCCAGCGGCCTTGCCGCCACATCCCGCCCGGAACCGTCCATCAAACGAGCGCCGGGTTCACCGCCTTGAGGTCGTCGTAGCGCAGCCCGAGCCGGGCGACGTGGTCGCCGCGCTGGTTCGAGAGCAGGACGTCGGAGCCCCTCAGCAGGTCGTGCAGCACCGCGCGGCCGCGTTCGTCGCGCAGCTCCAGCGAGAGCGAGCGCTTGCCGCGGTTGAACGACTCGAAGAAGAGCGAGTCCTCACCCACCTGGTTACGACCGGACGTCGATGCGCCCCGACACGGGGTTAGGTGGGCGCCGGCCCACAGCTTTCACGGGCGGCGAAGCGCGGGGCGACCCTGATCGTCGACGGCGGCGCCCCGGCGATCCGGCCGAGCAGGATGTCCGCCGCCTCGCGGCCGACGGCGAGCGGCGCTCGCGAGACCGCGGCGATCGGCGGGTCCACAGACTCGAGCATCGGGACGTCGTCGAACGCCACGAGCGAGACGTCGCCGGGGATGCGCAGCCCATGGGCGCGGATGCCGCGCAGGACGCCGGGCAGCAGCCGGTGGCACCCGGCGATGATCGCGGTCGGGCGCGGCGGCGCCGACAGCACGCGCATGGTGGCGTCCCGGCCGTCGTCGCCGGCGTGCCCGTCCGTCAGCCTCACG
This sequence comes from uncultured Actinomycetes bacterium, assembly GCA_963843705.1. GTDB lineage: Bacteria > Actinomycetota > Thermoleophilia > Gaiellales > JAICJC01 > JAICJC01. The sequence goes on along the minus strand of CAWJLQ010000008.1, from coordinate 410,094 downwards.
GGCTGGATGCCCAGCCGCCTGCACGCTGCGTCGAAGCCGCGCGCGCGCTCCCGCGGAGGGCGCGCGTCGATCGGCCCGTCGACGAGCGCGACGCGGCGGTGCCCGAGCCCATGCAGGTGCTCGGCCACCCGCCGCATGCCCGCGTCGTGGTCGCACAGGACGGCGCTTGCCTCCGGCACGTCCGGAAGCTCGCCGTCGATCAGCACGAACGGCGCCCGCAGGCGTTCGATCTGCGCGAGGGCGGCGGGTCCGGCGTCGGCGGCGAGCGAGATCAAGAGACCGTCGACGCGCCGGCGCCGGAACATGCCGATGTGCTCGGCGTCGCGCTCCGACGACCCGGCGGAGCTCGTGAGCAGCAGGGCGTACCCGGCCTCGCGCAGATGCGTCTCCGCGCCGAGCACCATCTCGGCGACCGGCGGGCTCGAGATGTCCTGGACGGCGGCGGCCACGGTCATGGTCGACCCTCGCCGGAGGCTCGATGCGAGCAGGTTCGGCTCGTAGTCGAGCTCCTGGACGACCGCCATCACCCGCGTCCGCATCGCCGGGCTCACGTCGGGGTGGCCCGAGAGGACGCGCGACACGGATGACATCGCCACACCGGCCCGATCGGCCACCTCGCGCAGGCTGAGGGTCTGTGTGCCGCGCACAGCCCGAAGAGGCTACACCTGACCCGGGTAGAAGCCGAGCCGTGCCAGCGGCTCGACGATCTCGTGCTCCTCGTAGGAGAGGTGCGAGAGCAGGGCGTCGGTGAGGTAGTCGATCGCCGCCTGAATGCCGTCGCCGGCGTCCGGATCGGTCATCTGGTCGACGAGCGCGCGGTCGACGGCCTGCACCGCGTCGTGGATCGCCAGGTGCTCCTCCCGCAGCCGGCCGATCACCGGGCCGAGCGAGGGCTCGCTGCGGACGAGGTGGGGGAAGATCGCGTCGTCCTCGAGGCGGTGGTGGGCGGCGACGAATCCGCAATAGCGGGCGCAGAACGCCCCCACCGCCCAGTCGTTGCGGCGCAGGGCCATCGCGTGCAGGCCGGAGCGGGCCTCCGCCGGCTCGATCGCCCCGTCGCGCACCCGGGCGAGCAGGTCGTGCAGCTCGCCCAGCTCGGCCCGGAGCAGGTCGTGCACGTCGATCAGGTGGCTGCCCACGAGCATGCCGCGGCGGGTGTAGGTCACGTCGCCGCCGGACGGCGTGCGGTGGGGGCGGGCGCCCTCGTCCCAGGCGGCCCGCGCGCTGCGGCGGACGCCGTCGTCCGGCGTCGGCGCCACGCCGAGGCGGTCGTACTCGGAGCCGGAGGCATCGGTCATCTCACGAACCATGGCCGATCGTCGTTCTGAAGGACAATGGCGACGCGTGAGGAGTCCACGCCGGTCACGGTGGCCGTGTCCACACACCCGGCCGCGCTGCTGGCCGGGCTCGTGACCGTGACCGCCTGGGGCTCGGCGTTCGTCGGCATCCGCTCGGCCGGCTCGGCCTTCGCTCCCGGGCCGCTCGCGCTCGGACGGCTGCTCGTGTCGAGCGCACTGCTGGGGACGGTCGCGCTCATCCGCCGAGACCCGCTCCCCGCCCGCCGCGACCTGCTCACGATCGGCGCCTACGGCGTGCTCTGGCTGGGCCTCTACAGCGTGGCGCTGAACGCCGCCGAGCGCCGGGTGGACGCCGGCACCGCCGCGATGCTCGTGAACACGGGCCCCATCCTGATCGCGATCCTTGCCGGCGTGCTCCTGCGCGAGGGGTTCCCCCGCGGACTCTTCGCCGGGTGCGCCGTCGCGTTCTGCGGCTGCGTCGTGATCGGGATCGCCACGACCCGCTCGGGGGCCCACACTGCGCTCGGCATCGCCCTCTGCCTGGTGGCGGCGCTCGCCTACGCAAGCGCGGTCGTCGTCCAGAAGCCGGTGCTCGCCCGCGTCCCGCCGTTCCAGGTCACGTGGATCGGCTGCGCGGCGGCCACGATCGCCTGCCTGCCCTTCGCGCCGGCGCTGGCGGCGCAGGCCGGGAGCGCCGGCGGCGGCGCCGTCGGCTGGACCGTGTACCTCGGCGCGGTGCCGACCGCGCTCGGCTTCGCGACCTGGTCGTTCGCGCTGCGGCGGACGAGCGCCGGGCGGATGGGGTCGCTCACCTACCTGGCGCCGGTGGTGGCGATCGCGCTCGGCTGGGCGGTGCTGAGCGAGCGGCCCCCGTGGCCGGCGCTGGCCGGCGGCGGCCTCTGCCTGGTGGGCGTCGCCGTCGCCCGCCGCCCGGGCCGGCGGGGTCAGCCGGTCGAGGGAGGCGCCGGCTCGTAGATCTCGGCCAGACGGCGGACGTCCTCCGCCGAGAGGCCGGCGAAGAGCAGCTCGCGCACGCAGCGGTGGTGGGTCACCTGCGCCTCGCGCAGACGCCGGACGCCGAGGGGCGTCAGGCGGGCGACCACGGTGCGGCCGTCGCCCGGATCCTGGCCGCGCTCGATCAGGCCCTGGCCGGCCAGCGTCGCGACCGCCCGGGTCATGCCGCTCGGGCTCGTGAGCACGCGCTCGGCCAGATCGGTCATGCGCATCGTCCTGGTCGGATCGGTGATGAGCGTGATCAGCACGCCGTAGTGCAGCATGGTCAGGCTGTGGGCGTGCCAGAGCCGGCGGTTCAGCTCGTCGGTGGCGCGGCGGTGGGCGCGCAGGAAGCCGCGCCAGGCCCGCATCTCATGCTCGTCGAACGGGTCCGGTTCCGGCGGTTCAAGGGCGCTTGACGGAGGTACTTTCATCTGGTAAAAACTATTTGCTTTCGGCAGAAAATATCCTACCAGGAGCCGCCATGCAGACCGCACAGGACACGCACGCCGCGACGTCGCCGAAGGTGCTCGGCCCCGACGAGGGGCTGCGGCTCCAGTCGGGACCGGGTCGCGATCTCGTCTTCAAGGTCACCGGCGACGACACCGGCGGCGCCCTCGACTACTTCGTCTGCGAGGTGGCTCCTCACGGCGGCCCGCCGCTGCACGTCCACCACCGCCAGGAGGAGGCGATCCACGCGCTCGCGGGCCGCTACAAGGTGCGCATCGGCGACGAGGAGTCGATCCTCGAGGAGGGCGGCTTCGCCTACATGCCCGCCGGGCTTCCGCATGCGTTCCTGAACCTCACAGGCGAGCCGGGCCGGCTGATCATCGTCTATACGCCCGGCGGCGGCCATCGCTTCTACGAGGAGTTCGGGCCGGCCGCGCGGGGCGGCGCCGACCGCGCCCAGATCGCCGCCGTCTTCGAACGCCACGACATGACGCTGCTGGGGCCTCCGCTCGGCCCTGGCTGAAGCCCTCGCGTTCGGCGCGGGAGCCGTCTGCTAAGGTCCCGCGTGTCAAGAACGTTCGTTCGGTTGCGCATCCGCTCTTCCTTACTCGTTCAGATCATGTGAGGAGGTGTACATATGGCAACCGGAACCGTGAAGTGGTTCAACGACGCGAAGGGCTACGGCTTCATCGCGCCAGATGACGGGTCGAAGGACCTGTTCGTCCATCACTCCGCCATCGGCGGCGACGGATTCAAGTCGCTGACCGAGGGCGAGCGGGTCGAGTTCGAGAGCCGCGAGGGTCAGAAGGGCCCCGAGGCGACGAGCGTCGTCGCCGTCGCGGCGAGCTAGCCGCGCTCCCGCTCCCTGGGGGTGCCTGGCGCCCCCAGGGAGCGGTGTGGCGGTCGTGCCGGTCGCCCGGGCACACGCGCCGCTGGGGCCGGTGTGGCGCTGCTACAGTGCTATGAGAGCTCCGCCACGGGCGCCGTTTGGGCCAGCCAGCTCTGAGTGCCCGAAACCCTGAGGGGAGCTATGAGCACGAGCCGCGACCACGACGGTCCGCACAAGGTGCCACGGAGATCCAGCACGAGCGGCGTGCGCACGGAACACGACCTGCGCATGCAGCTGCGGAGCGCGCTCGAGCGCAACACGGTCTTCGAGCGGGCGCTGCGTGAGTCGGCCGCCTACGCATACGGCCCGCGTGACATCGCCGATCTGCGCAAACTGCGCGCGGTGCTCTCGGCCGCCGGTTTCCCGGACCCGAACACCAGGCGGCAGCCCACCGGCGACGACGCGCCCCGGCCGCCTGCCGGGTAGCCGCGCAACCCGAGACGAACCCGACCCAGGAGGTCTGATGGAGTTCACCGTAGAGCTGCGCTACCAGGGCGGCTCGTCGACCGTCCTCTCCGTGGACGCCGACAGCGCCGACCAGGCCCTCGAGGACGTGCGCGACCAGCGCCGGCTGCTCGTGGGGATCCACATCATCGGCCCCGGCCCGGACGGACGCGACGCGACCGCCGAGAACGGTGGTCGGCGGACGACCTTCGCACAGCGGCACGTCCCCGTGCGGCACCGGCCGTCCCGGCGCCGTCCCTGACGAACGGGAGATGGAGCTAAGGGGGCTCGAACCCCTGACCTCCACGCTGCCAGCGTGGCGCTCTCCCAGCTGAGCTATAGCCCCAGGTCGCCCGGGAGTATACCCGCGGAGGGGCCCACGGCCATGCCGCGAGCCGCCGCCAGCCGCTCCAGCACGAGCGCGGTGTCGGCGACGGGGACGCCGGAGAGGTGCTGGTCGCGGGCGGCGAAATCGGCCACGACCGCGCGCAACGCCGACTGGTAGGCGACGCCGTCGCCGGCGGCGAGCGCCGCCAGGGCGCGGCCCGTGCGCTCGAAGGCGTCGCCGGCGGCGAGCATCAGCCGTACGTCCGGCGGCTCGCCGAGCACGACCCGCGCCAGCGCAAGGGCATAGGCGGACGCGGGAGTCTCGGCCGCCCCGACCTCCGCCACCGCCTCTCGCGCGACGGCCTCCGCCCCGCTCCCGGCCAGCACGGCCATCTTCAGGCCGCCGACCAGCCGCCCCCAGCTGGCCGGGCCGGTCTCGGCGTGCGACGCGAGATAGGCGTCGCGGGCGCGGACGAACGCGGGCGCGGCGTCGGCGCCTGCGAGCAGCGCCCGGTAGGCCTCGGCCTCGGCGGCGAGCGCGGCGTCGAGGTGCTCGCCGGCGCTCATTCGAGCGGCCTTCGGCCCGCGAACCCGTCCTCGGGCGAGTGCCAGAAGGCGATCCGCGGCTCCCCGACGTACCAGCAGAGGAGCGCCTCCTGCCCGTCGACCTCGGCGGGGAAGTCGATCAGCCCGCGGTCCATGTCCTTGACCTGGACGCCCTCGCCGGTGAAGCGGGCGACGATCTCCTTCAGCTCGGCATGCGACGCCTCGACCGCGGCCTGCAGCTCGCGCACCTCGGCCCGGTCCATGTCCCCGCCGTTCGAGCCGATGGCGATCACCAGCCGGCGCCACCGCGACTCAAGTTCGCGGCTGCGGGCGCGCACCGCCACCATCCGCTCCGCCTGCTCGCGCAGGCCCGACTCGAGCAGCTCCTGCGCCTCGGCCACGGTGAACCGCCGCTCCTGCTCCACGGCCCGGTTACCCGGCCGCGTAGCTCTCGCTCGGAACCTGCCCCCACAGCGCTTCGAGCCGGTAGAACGCCCGCGCTTCCGGCGTGAACACGTGCACGACCACATCGAGATAGTCGAGCAGGATCCAGTCGCCCTGGCGATGGCCTTCGATCCGCCGCGGCAGCAGGCGCTCGCGCTTGAGCGTCTCGTGGATCTGGTCGGCGATCGCCTGCGCCTGACGCGGGTTCCGGCCCGAGCAGATCACGAACTGGTCGGTGTAGCTCACCACGTCCCGCATGTCGAGGATGACGATGTCGGTCGCGAGCTTCTCGGCTGCCAGCGACGCGATGCGGCGGGCGAGCTGGGTGGTGTCGGTCAGACGCTGATCCCCATTGCGACGCGGTCAGACTAGCACGGGGTGGCGGCGTACAAGCCGTCGCGGGCGATGGCCGCGGCGACGCCGGGCGGGACGAGCGCTGAGACGTCGTCCCCGCGCGCGACCCGCTCGCGGATCCCGGACGACGACGCGTCGACGGGTTCCATCGCCAGCACCTCGACGCCGTCCACGCGCGGAGCGCCGGGCCGGCCGGCGACAGCGATCGTGGCCAGCTCGCGCACCCGGTCCGGCCGGTGCCAGCCGTCGAGCGCCGCCAGCTGGTCGGCGCCGACGATCAGGAACAGCCGCCGGCCGGGCCGGGCCAGGGCGGCGAGCGTGTCGGCCGTGTAGCTCGGCCCCCCGCGATCGAGCTCGATCCGGCTCACGTCGACGCCGGGCTCGCCGGCGAAGGCCGCCCGCGCCAGCTCGTAGCGCACCTCGGCGGGCGTCTCCGGCTCGGGCCGGTGCGGCGGCCGCGCCGCCGGCACCACGACCAGGCCGTCGAGGCGGAGCTGGCGGGTGGCGGCGCGCGCGACCGCCACGTGACCGTTGTGCGGCGGGTCGAACTGGCCGCCGAAGACGCCGATGCGCTCGGTCGCGGTCACCGCCGCCCCTCGCGGGGCGTGCGCCGACGCCTCGCCCGCCAATTGACGCCCGCGGCCGATGTCACTCGGGATCCGGCTCCCGGCGCGGCCGGAAGGTGAAGCGGTGCGCGCCCACCAGGATGTCGTCCCCGGGCCGGGCGCCCGCCGCCCGCAGCGCGGGCTCGACCCCGAGCTGCTCGAGCTCGGCAGCGAGCGCCGCGACGTCGTCGCGGTCGTCCGGATCGAGGCCGCCCGCCTTCCGTTCCAGCTCGCGGCCCGCCACCCGCAGCGTGCCGGCGTCGCGCAGGATCCGGAACCGGCGCCGGGCGGTCGGAGCCGGCCGGTACACGAGGAAGTCGGCCAGCTCCTCCTCCCCCTCCAGCGCCGCCGCGGGCGCCGCCGCCGGCAGCTCGGCGAACAGCCGCGCGCGCAGCTCGTCGACCCCCTCCCCGCTCGCCGACGAGCATGCGATGTCCGCCCCGGTCGCCGCCAGGAGCGCCCGCCGCTCGGCGGGCGCGACCAGGTCGGTCTTCGACAGCACGAAGAGCTGGGGCCGCTCCGCCAGCCCGCCTCCGTGGAGGCGCAGCTCCCGGTTGATCGCGTCCCGCCGGCGCAGCACCTCCTCGGCGTCCGCGCCCGCCTCGACGAGATGGATCAGCAGCCGCGCCCGCTCCAGATGGGCCAGGAACTCGTGCCCGAGGCCGACGCCCTCGCTCGCGCCCTCGAGCAGGCCGGGAACGTCGGCGACCGTGAGCTGGCGGCCGTCGCCCGACTCGACCGTCCCCAGCGACGGCTCGACCGTCGTGAACGGGTAGTCCGCCACCTTCGGCTTCGCGTTCGAGATGCGGCGCAGGAGCGAGGACTTGCCCGCGTTCGGGAAGCCGAGCAGCGCGGCGTCCGCGACGAGCTTCAGCCGCAGCTCGAGCCACACCTCCTCCCCCGCCTCGCCCACCTGGGCGGTCTCCGGGGCACGGTGGCTGGCGGTGGCGTAGTGGCGGTTCCCGGCACCGCCGGCACCGCCGCGCGCGACCGTCACCCGCGCTCCGGGATGGGCCAGGTCGGCGACCAGGTCGCCGGTCTCGCGGATGCGCACCTGCGTCCCGACCGGCACGGCCAGCTCGAGCCCCTCCCCGCGCCGGCCGGCCTTGCCCGACCCCTTGCCGTGCGTGCCCCGGCGGGCGCGGAAGTGCGACGCCTGCCGGAACCGGTGCAGATCGCGCAGGCCGGCCTCGGCGACCATGACGACATCGCCGCCGTCACCGCCGTCACCGCCGTCCGGGCCGCCCTTGGGGACGTACTTCTCCCTCCGGAAGCTGATGCAGCCGTCCCCGCCGCGGCCGCCCTCGACATAGACCGTGGCGCGGTCGGCGAACACGGGGCCGGCGCCGCGCCGCTCAGGCAGCCGGTTCGGCGGCCTGGACGCTGATGTAGCGCCGGCCCTTACGCCGCGAGAACTCGACCTTCCCGCCGACGGTGGCGAAGAGGGTGTCGTCGCCGCCGAGGCCGGCTCCGGCGCCGGGATAGAACTTCGTGCCGCGCTGGCGGACGATGATCGACCCCGCCGAGACGGTCTGGCCCGCGAACACCTTCACGCCGAGCCGCTGTGCGTGCGAGTCGCGCCCGTTCTTCGAGGAGCCCAGTCCCTTCTTATGCGCCATCGCCCGCGTCCTCCTTCTTCGCCCTCGTCCGCCGCGGCCGCGCGGCGGGCGCCTCCGCCTTCGGCTTGGCGGCCGTCCGCGAGCGCGGCGCCCGGGCCGGCTTCTGCTCGGCGGCCGGCTCGGCCGGCTCCGCCTCGGCCTTGCGCGCCGGCGCGCGCTTCGGCTTCGCCGCCCCGCCGATCGACGCGACCGAGATCCGCGTCAGCTCCGACCGGTGGCCGCGCGCCTTCTTCTCGCCGCGCTTGGGCTTGTACGTGAACACCCTGATCTTCTCCCCGCGCAGATGCTCGACCACCTGCACCGAGACGGCGCCGGCGAGCTTCGCGCGGTCGGTCACGACCTCGTCGCCGCCGGTCATGAGCACGTCCGGCGTGAACGTGTCGCCGGCGGCATGCGGCTGCCGGTCGACCAGGAGCGTCTGCCCCTGCTCGACGCGGTACTGCTTGCCGCCAACCTTGATCACCGCATACATGAGCCGCGGAATGGTACCAGAGGCCGTTCAGGAACCGAGGATCTTGCCGAGCAGCCCGCGCTTGCGCTCGGCCGCGGGGGCGTTCGCCGCCGTTCCGGCCCCCGCCTGCGCACCGTCGGCAGGCGGTGTCGGGGGCGCGGCGGGCACGTCCGCGGCCGGCGCGGACACGTCCGCGGCCGGCGCGGGCTCGCCGTCATCCGACGAGGCCGCCGTCGCCGCGGCCTTGCGCCTGGTGGACGTGCGCCGGCGCGGTCGCGGCGCCGCAGGCGCCTCGGCGGCGGCCTCGACCGCAGCCGCGTCGTCCGGCGCGGCCGTGGCCGCGGCGTCGGCCTCCGCCGGCGCCTCGCCCGCAGCCGCCGCGGTCTTCGACCGCCCGCGGCCGCCGCGCTTGCCGCGACGGCGGCGCTTCGTCGCGCCCGCCTCGTCTCCCCCCTCGGCGGCGGCGTCGACCACATCCGGCGTCTCGCCGCCCTCGGAGGCCTCGGCCGCGCCGGCCGCCGCGGTCTCCCCGGCGTCCGCATCCGTCTTCGCGGCCGGCTTCTCCGCCGCCTTGGCGCGGGTGCGCCTGCGCGGCTTCGCGGCCGGCTTCTCCGCGGCCGCGTCGTCGTCCTGCGCGGGCTCGGCGTCGGCCGCCTCCACGCTCGCCGTCGAGGCGGTGGCGGCCGTCGTCTTCGCGGTCGCCGGCTTGGCGGCCGTCTTGCGGCGCGTGCGCGGGCGCTGACGCTCCTCGAGCTCCAGCCGCTCGCCGACCTCGCGCTCGAACTCCGGCAGCTCGTAGTCGCCGGGCTCGGGCGGCAGGTCGATCGCCGTCGGCTTCGCGTCCAGCAGTGTGGCGTAGGCGGTGGTGCGGGTCGCCCGGTCGATGCGCACCTTGTGCTGCTGCCCGACGTAGCCGATTGCGCCGCCCACGACGACGGGGTAGCCGCCGTCCACCCGGGCGACGCCGTCGGTCAGGTTGTACATGTGCGGCTCGGAGATCTTCACACTGCGCTCGTCGCCGTCCTTGAACGGCACGCCCTCGCCGTCGATCTCGGCCCGCGAGCCCTCGCGGACCACCTCGACCTCCGAGAGCAGCATCCGCTCGACCGGCTCCAGCGTGAACAGCTTTCCGGTCTCCCGCTCCAGCTCGAGCAGCTTCATCCCGCCGGGTCCGGCCAGGCCGGACGCGACCTTCGCGTTCATGCGCACGAGGAACGCCTCGGCGCCCGAGGAGCGGGCCATCCGCCGCAGCTTCCGCTCCGCCTCGACCGCCATCGTCGCCTCGGAGAGGACGACGCCCTCGCCGCCGCAGGTCGGGCAGGTGCGGGTGAGGATCTCGCGCACGCCCGCGGTCACGTTCTGCCGCGTCATCTCCACCAGCCCCAGCGGGGAGATCTCGACCAGGTAGGTCTTCGTGCGGTCGTGCTCGAGCTCGGCCTGCAGCACCTTCAGCACCTCGGCGCGGTTCTTGGCCGACGCCATGTCGATGAAGTCGATCACGATGATGCCGCCGATATCGCGCAGGCGCAGCTGGCGCATCACCTCGCGCGCGGCTTCGATGTTGTTGCGCGTGATCGTGTCCTCGAGCCGGCCCGACGCGCCGACGAAGCGGCCCGTGTTCACGTCGATGACGGTGAAGGCCTCGCCGTAGTCGAAGATCAGGTAGCCGCCGGAGGGCAGGTCGACGCGCTTGTTCAGGGTCGAGAGGATCGCCTGGTCGACGCCGTGGCGCTCGAACAGCGGCACCTTGTCGGAGTAGAGCTTGATGCGGTCGACGAACTCGGGCTGCGTGGTGCGCACCCAGCCCAGGATGCGCCGATACTGGCGCTCGGAGTCGACGATCACCTCCTGCACGTTGCGGGCCAGCAGGTCGCGGATGACCTTCAGCGAGAGGTCGGCCTCGGCGTATACCAGGCTGGGCGCCTTGGCCGGCTTCGACCGCGCCTCGACCTGCGCCCACATCTTGTGCAGGAAGCGCTGGTCGCGGTCGAGGTCGTCCGCGGTGGCGCCGGCGGCGGCCGTGCGGACGATGACGCCGCCGTGATCGGAGTCGAGCCCCTTCGCCAGCTTGCGCAGGCGCTCGCGCTCGCCGTCGGGCAGGCGCCGGGAGACGCCGGAGCCCTCGCCGTGCGGCGAGAGCACGAGGAAGCGCCCGGCGATCGAGAGCTCCATCGTCACCCGCGGCCCCTTCGTGCCCATCGAGTCCTTCACGACCTGGACGAGCACCTCCTGGCCGGGCTTCAGGAGCTCGTCGATCTTGCGCCGGCGGCGCGACTTCGGATCCTGCCCGGGGACGACGACGTCGTCCACGTACAGGAAGCCGTTGCGGGGCAGGCCGAGGTCGACGAACGCTGCCTCCATGCCGCGCAGGACGTTGTCGACCTTGCCCTTGTAGATGTTCCCGGCCAGCGATCCCTGGCCGCGGCGCTCGATCAGCGCCTCGACGGTGCGTCCCTCTTCGACCACCGCCACCCGCAGCTCGGACAGGTCGACCGAGATGAGGATCGTCTTCGTGACGTCTGAGATGAGTGTCAAGTGCGTGCTCCTACCGGCTGGGGACGCAGATGGATCCGCGTCCGCACCAGCCGCTTGATGTTCGCGGTGCGTCCGGCGAGGCCGGCCACCGCCTGTGCGATCTCGTCCGGGCGGGCGGTGCCGGAGTCGGTCATCCGAAGCTCCATCCGCAGGCAACCCGGCTCGTGCTCGATGCTCGAGCAGTACTTCCTGACGTCCACCGTCCGGTCGGCCTTGCCCGGGGCGGTGCGCACCACCTCCAGGCGCTCGGCGGCCGCGAAGGCGGCCAGCGCCGCCGGCCAGTCGACGTCCTCCTCCACGTCGACCTCGTACTCGGCCGCCTCGACGCGGGCGGCGGCGGTGCGGCCGCCCTCGGCCGGCTCGGCCGAGACGATGGTCAGTCCCCGTGGCAGCTCGGCGCCGACCCGCGCGGCCACCTCGGCCGGGTCAGGGTCGCCGACGAGCTCCACGTCGGCCAGATCGGCCTGGGCCTGCACGCCCACCGCCCGCGGCAGCGCCAGCGAGATCACGGGGCGAGGCTTCATGCCCTTCGAGAGGGCGATCTGGTAGCCGGCGCGCCGCAGCGCGCCGAGCAGCGTGTCAACGGTCTCCAGGTGCGACAGGAAGCGTGCCCGCCCGGCGACCGCAAAGGTCAGTCGATATGTCAAATGTCTGTCTCAACTTTCATGTGCCGCACGAAGCGGGGCCTGGCCCCGGTTCCGGGCGGTCAGCTCACCAATCTGTTGCGGACGGGGCCGAAGCAGGCACCGCAGTCGGTGCAGCCGTCCCAGCGGCAGTCGCCGGTCGCCAGCTCGGCGCGGCTCTGCCACCACTCGTCCAGCAGGAACTCCTTCGAGACGCCCGAGCGCACGTGATCCCACGGCAGCTCGTCCCAGTCTCCGTGCTCACGCGTCGCATGGGCGTCGATGGTCGACCCCACGGACGCGAACGCCGCCTCCCAGGCGGCCTCGTTGTACATCTCGCTCCACGCGTCGAAGCGGGCGCCCCTGCGCCACGCGGCCTCGATCACGTCGGCGGTCTCCGCGCCGCCGCGCGCCAGCGCCCCCTCGAGCATCGAGGTGCGCAGGTCGTGCAGGGAGAGGCGGATCTGGCGCGTCGGCATCGCCCTGCGCATGTACTGCTGCTTGGCCTCGAGCTGCGCCCGGCTCGACATGCCCTCCCACTGGAACGGCGTGTGCGGCTTGGGCACGAAGTTCGAGACGCTGACGTGCACCGAGAAGCGGCCGCCCGGCTGCACCCGGCGACCGATCGCGCGCGCCTTGACGCCGAGGTCGACGATGCCCTGCACCTCGGCGTGCGTCTCGCGCGGGAGGCCGATCATGAAGTACATCTTCAGGCTGGTGTACCCGGCCCGGAACGCCGCCTCGATCGCCTGCTCGATCATCTCGTCGGTGATCGTCTTGCAGATGATGTCGCGCATCCGCTGTGTCGCCGCCTCGGGCGCAAGCGTGATCGAGCTCTGGCGCGCGTTCGCCGCCGCGGTCAGCGCCACCGGCCCGGTGTCGACCCGGTTCGACGGCAGCGACAGGTGCAGCGTGGGCAGACGGCTCTTGATCTTCGAGATGGCGGGCACGATGCCGGTGTAGTCGCTGGTCGCAAGCGACGTCAGCGAGAGCTCGTCATAGCCGGTGCACGCGAGCTGGGCCAGCCCCGCCTCCACCACCTCGTCCGGCGGACGCTCGCGCACCGGCCGGTACCACGTGCCGGCGTGACAGAAGCGGCAGCCGCGGGTGCAGCCGCGCATCACCTCGACCGAGGCGCGCGAGAAGATCGCCGAGGAGTACGGGACGACCACCTCGATCGGGTGGGTGTCGATGGCGAAGTCGGCGTAGACGGCCCGCTCCACCGGGTGCTGCGGCCGCGACGGCAGGTAGAGGTACGGGTTCTCGGCCAGCGCCCGCAGGCGCGCCGCCCGACCGGGCACGGTCGCGATCACGTCGAGCACCGCGTCGAAGGCGCGCTCGGACTCGCCCATGAAGACCGCGTCGAAGAACGGGGCCAGCGGCGCCGGGTTGGAGGCGCTCGGCCCGCCGGCGACGACGATCGGGTCGTCCTCGCCGCGGTCGGCGGCGCGCAGCGGGATGCCGGCCAGGTCGAGCACCTCGAGCACGTTCGAGTAGGTCAGCTCCGCCTGCAGAGTGATGCCGAGCAGGTCGGCCTCGCGTACCGGCCGCCACGACTCGAGTGTGAAGAGCGGGAGGCCCTGGCGGCGCATCGCATCGGCCATGTCCGGCCACGGGCAGTACACGCGCTCGGCGGCCATGTCGTCGCGGCCGTTCACCTGCTGGTACAGGATCTGCAGCGCCTGATTGGAGATCCCGATCTCGTAGGCGTCCGGGTAGCAGAGCGCCACGAGCGACGTCGCCTCGGGCTTGCGCACCTGGTTGGCCTCGCCGCCGATATAGCGGGACGGCTTCTGCACCGTTTCCAGGACGGCCTCGATCCGGTCTTCGAGCAGGGCTTTCGCCATTCCGGGCATGGTAGCCGCCCCGCCCGTCGGGACGGCTACCGGCCCCATCCGGCCGACAACCGGGGCCTGGCCCCGGCCCCATCCCGCCGACAACCGGGGCCTGGCCCCGGCCCCATCCCGCCGACAACCGGGGCCTGGCCCCGGCATGCCGGGGCCAGGCCCCAAACTGCTCCATCTCCACCACCGTCCGTCGCGCGCGTTACGAGCGCAGGCGCTCGGCCAGGGTGCGCAGCTTCGAGACGTCGGCCACCGCGCCGCGCTCGAAGTACTCGACCGCCGCCCGGCCGAGCGCGCGCGTGCCGGAATAGGCGACGCCGCCCTTCACCACCCAGCCGGCCACCGGGACGACGTCCAGCAGCTCGCGGGCGGCGGTGCGCAGGCCGAAGCCCGCTCCGAGCAGCCCCAGCAGCTCCACGGCGCGGTCGGCGCCGATCTCCTCGCCGTAGCAGACGCCGATCGCGAGCACCATGCGCATCTCGACGGCGGTCAGGAGCGGCATGTCCGCGCCCGGCACCCACACCACCGTGGCGACCCAGGCGTTGCGGCGGGCGGCCGTCTCGATCACGCTCTCGACGACGTGCGGGCGCAGCGCCGGGAGCCGGGCCGCCAGCGCCGGGCCGGCCGCCCCGGCCGCGTCGGCGATCGCGCGCAGCGCCCGCCGCTCCGGGAACCGGCCGCGCTTGACGGCCAGCACCATGCTTGGCTCGATGCCGCGCACCCGCACCGCCTCGACCGAGGCGTCCATGGGGATGTCGAGGCCCTCGAGCAGGACGAGCGTCGGCCGGTCGACCCCGCCCACCACGCGCAGGTCGGACATCGTCTCGACGTCGAGCGTGTGCGCCACCTCGCCGCCGTAGACGAGCACGGACGCGCGCTCCAGCTGGCCGGCGTCGTCCGGGCGCAGGCGGCGGATGGCGTAGGACTCCACGGCGGACGCGCGGCTCTGGCGCTCGCCGAGCAGCGCCGCCCGCACCTCCTCGACGGGCGCCGAGCGCCCGCAGAGCAGGATCGGGCCGACGCCCTCCGTGTCCTGGGCGACCTCCTTGATCGCCTTCTGCACCATGGTGGCCGAGCCGACCGCGCCGAGCTTCATCTGACCATCACCGGCTCGTCGGCCGCCTGAGCGTGGACGTGGATCGCCTGCAAGACGCCGATCGCGAGCAGGTTCGTGATCGTGTGCGAGCCGCCGAAGCTCATGAACGGGAGCGGGATCCCGGTCACCGGCGCCAGGCCGATCGTCATGCCGACGTTGACGAAGATCTGGAAGAGCAGCATCGACACCACCCCCGCCGCCACGAGCGACCCGAACGTCGAGCGCGACCGGGTGATCACTTTCAGCCCCCGCCACAGCAGCAGCGCGTAGAGGCAGATCAGCCAGGCGGCGCCGACGAAGCCGCGCTCCTCGCCGACGACGGCGAAGACGAAGTCGGTCGGCGCCTCGGGCAGGAACCCGAGCGACGTCTGCGTCGCCCCGGTCAGCGGCGCCCCCGGGATGGTCGTCCCCGTCCCCGTCCCGCCGAACCCGCCGTGCGAGATCGCGATCACGGACTGGCGCTCCTGGAAGCCCGTGCCCTGGGTGTCGTTCGGGTTCGGGTGCAGGAAGTCGGTCAGGCGCGAGATCTGGTAGCCGTGCACCACCTGGACGCCCATCCCGGGCAGGATCGAGAACACCAGCGCAACGCTGACGGCGACCGCGATCGCCATCCACACGAAGTGCTGCCACGGGATGCCGTAGACGAACAGCATGCCGAGCATGATGGCGAGGAAGACGAGCGTCGTCCCAAAATCGGGCTCCTTGAAGACGAGCATCGCCGGGACGGCGATGTAGACGATCGCGAGCAGCGTCAGCCGCGCCGGCCGGGTGATGCCGCGGCGCGACGCCAGCACTGCCGCCAGGCCGACGATCAGGAGCAGCTTGGCGAACTCGGACGGCTGGAACTGGAACGCGCCCAGGTTGATCCAGCGCTTGCCGCCGCCGACGGACGTGCCGGCGACGAGCACGCCCGCCGTCGTCACCAGCGCGAACCCGTACAGCGGCCAGCGCAGCCGGCGCAGAAACGCGGGCGGCACTGCGGCCACGATCAGCATGCCGGCGACGCCGGCGGCCACGTAGAGCATCTGGTGGCCGTACAGGTTGCCCACGTACTGCTTGGACACGGTGCGCATGATCCAGAGGCCGAACGCCGAGATCGAGAGCACGGTCGCGAGCATCAGGTAGTCGAGGTGGCGCAGGTAGTGGGTCACCGCGACTGGTCCGTCCCCGCGTGCAGGCTGTAGCGCTTCGTCGGGTTGAAGAAGGCGTTGAAGACGCTCGCCGCCACCGGCGCGGCGGCGACGCCGCCGTGGCCGCCGTTGTGGATGAACGCGACGACGACGAGCGACTTCGACCCCTCCGACGCCCACCCCGCCCACCACGCGTCCGCGCAGTTCGGGCACGTGGTCGTCGGCACCTCGGCGGTGCCGGTCTTGCCGTAGACGCTCGGCTGGAAGCTGCCGAACGTGGCCGTCGACGTCCCCAGCGAGCTGTGCGTCGCCCCGTAGAGCCCCTGCTTGATCTGCGCCAGCAGCTCGGAGCTCAGGCCGAGGTGGCGCACGGGCCGGGCGGCGATGACGCCGCCGGGGACCGGCTGGGTGGTCGAGCCGGGCTGGAGGATGGCAGCGCCGACGTGCGGCGTCACGACCGTGCCGCCGTTCTCGAGCGCGCTGTAGGCGACCGCCTGCTGCAGCGGCGAGACGAGCAGGTTGCCCTGGCCGATCGAGAGGTTGATGTCGTCGCCCGGCAGCCACTCGCGCTCGATCGCCTGCTGGGCGGGCGTGCCCGGCCACGTGTGCAGCGCCTTCCACGTCGGGTCGGGAACGAGGCCCGCCTGGGCGCCGCCGGCGTCGAGCGGCGGGGTGGTGCCGTAGCCGAACTTGCGGATCCAGCCCTGGAACTCGCTGCTGTGCCCGTAGAACCGGTCGCCGAGCTGGTAGAAGAAGGTGTCGCAGGAGACGGTGAGCGCCTTGGAGAGCCCCATCGGCCCCATCGAGAGCGGCGTCCAGTCGTGGAACACCGTCTTCTGCTTGGCGATGTCGTTCTTCGAGACGTACGAGCCGGGGCACTGCAGGATCGTGTTCGGGCCGAGGATGCCGGACTGGTACGCCGCCGCCGCCACGATCGGCTTGAAGGTGGAGCCGGCCGGATACGTCCCCTGGAACGCCTTGTCGTATCCCGGGGTGTACGGATTCTTGGGGTTCAGCGCCTTCGAGCCCTTGTAGGGCGGGACGTGCACGAGCGGCGTGTACGTCGGCGAAGAGGCCATCGCGTAGATCGCGCCCGTGGCCGGGTCCATCGCCACCACCGACCCGTAGTCGGCGGGCTGGGCGTCGGAGTGGGCGATCGCGATGCCCTGCTTGACGGCGTTCTGGGCGGCCTCCTGCAGGCGGGCGTCGATCGTCAGCTTCAGGTTGTCGCCGGCCACGGGCGCCTGGGTCAGGTACGCGGCGCCGACGGGCGCGCCGGTCGGGTCGACCGTCTCCTCGACCTGGCCGTCGTGCCCGCGCAGGTAGCGGTCGTAGGTCTGCTCGACGCCGGCCTGCCCGGCCGTACCGATCGTCGGCAGCTTCTCGCGGTAGACGGGGTTCTGGATGTTCTCGCGCGTGATCGCGCCGACGAAGCCGATCAGGTTCGGGTCGAGCGGCCCGAACTGCGGCAGCGACGGGTAGCTGCGCTGGTAGACGTGCTCGAACTGGATGCCGGGGAAGCGCCAGCGCCGCTCGAGCACGTAGGCGCTCTCCACCCGGCTGACGGCGAACGGCAGCGTCACCGGGTAGCCCGGGTTCGCCTTGGCGAGGCGCGCGAACGCGTGCCACATGTTCCCGTACTTGACGTTCAGCACCCACGCGAGCCGCTTCAGCACGATGCACGCCGGCTGTCCGTCGGGCGTGCGCCCTCGGCCGGTGACGGCGGTGCACGGCGCCGGCATGCGGGCCATGTCGGCCTGCACGGCGATCGCGGCCGTGTTCGAGACGATCACGCGGCCGCTGCGGTCGAGGATCTCGCCGCGCGGGGAGGGCATGTCGATCGTGCGCACGCTGTTCTGGGCCGCGGCGGCCGTGTACTGGTCGGAGTGCAGCACCTGCAGCGCCCAGAGGCGGAAGAGCAGGACGCCCAGCAGGGCGGCGGCGATCACGCCCAGCGCGGCGGCGCGGATGGCGAGCGGCACCGGGTCGGGCGTCGGCTCCGGTCTAGAAGGCGGTCGCTGGAGATACATTCGAGTGCGGGCGGACGGGGCGGAAGAGCCGCCGCAGGAGCGGCAGCAGGATCAGGGCGAGCAGGGTGGTCTGCAGGAGCGATGAGACGATCTGGTGCCAGAGCAGGTAGCCGAGCGGGTAGCCCTCGCCCAGCAGCACCTCGACGGCGACGAGGCACACCTGGACGATCAGCGCGCCCGCCACGACCCAGGGCAGCGGCCGCGGCGGCGCCGGCTCGAGCATGCCCGCGCCGGCCTCGCCGCGGCGCGCGAAGGTCGCCACCACCCAGGCGCAGGCGAGGTAGGCGAGCGAGGTCAGGCCGAGATGGCGGAACAGCACGGCGTCGAGCAGGAAGCCGCCGGCGAAGCCGGTCACCGCGGCCAGCTCGAGCCCGCGGAAGAGCGCGAGCGCGACGACCAGGACGGCGACCACGTCGGCGCCGCCGACGAACGGCGAGAACTGCGGGGTGACCGATACCTGCACCACCATGAACGCGAACACGAGCACGAGCGCCTTCGCGTAGTCGAGCACCTGGGCGCCGGGCACTAGTGCTGCGTCTCCAGCACGATGACGCTGTTCAGGTTGCCGAAGTCGACGAACGGCGTCACCTGGATGCTCGAGTAGGTCGCCGTCCCGCTCTGGTCGCTCAGCTTCAGGCCCTCGATGCGGCCGATCGGGATCCCGTCGGGGTAGATGGACTTCAGCCGGCCGGTGTTGAACCCGGTGGTCACCACCGTGTCGCCGTTCTTGACAGGGGCGGTCGCCGGCACCTCGATCAGCGACAGCTGGCCGGGCGAGCCGGTGGCGGGCACGATCGTGCCCAGCGCGCCCTGCTCGCCCTGCACCTGCGCAGTCACACCTGTGTCGGGGTCGAGCAGCACCTGCACCAGCGCCTGGCCGGCGGTCACCTGCTCGACGCGGCCGACCAGCCCGCCGCCGTCGGTCACGGGCGCGACGACCGCGTCGTTCACGCGCACCCCGTTGTCGCTGCCGATCCCGATCGTGACGGTGTTCGCCGGCGTCCCGCCGGCGGACTCCATCACCACCGTCCCGGAGACGCTCTTGAACTGGGTGTGGGTCTGGACGTAGTGCGCGTTGGCCTGCGCCTGCTGGAGCTGCGCCTCGAGCTGGCGGATCTTCGATGCGTCCTGGCCGAGCTGCGTCTCGAGGATCTTCAGCCGCGCCGTCTGGTCGCGGGCGTGGATCAGCCCGGTCGTCCAGTGCCAGCCGTCCACGAACGGCCGGGTGACGCGGTGGGCGACGGTGGCGAAGGGCGCCGTGACCGAGACGACCGTGCGCTGCACGGATCCGACGACGCCGGTCGACCCCTCCCGATACGACGCGGTCAGGAGCATGAGCGAGGCGGCGACGAGCAGGCCGACGACGGCCCGCCTGCGTATGACACGGTTCTTGCTGAGGAGCATGGATTCCCGGCGGGTCGGTCGGGCGATTCTACCCGACGGGCCGCGAACGCCCCGCAATTCCCCGTGAATAACCGGTGCCAGGCACCGGTATTCACACACGCGACGTCAATCCGGGACCAATACGCGGGCGGATACTCGGGCCATGGACAGACAGCGTCTCCTCATGCTGGGCGGCGTCGCCGCCGGGGTCTTCTTCATCGCGATCGCCATCATGTACTGGACGGTGCCGCCCAAGTCGCTGCCCGTGCCGAGCTTCCTCGGCCACGAGAGCGGTGTCTCGGCGGTGCACGTGAAGCACGGCGTCGCGTCGTTCCTGGTGGGACTCGCCTGCTTCGCGTTCGCCTGGTTCCAGAGCGGGCCGAAGCACCAGCGCGCAGCCGGCTAGATCGTTGATTCCGAATTCACGTGATGTCCTGGGCGGCTGCGAACCGAGCAGCGCAAGGACGCAGGGAGCGGTCATACCTGGTCGTATGGGCGCGACCGAGGACGCAGCGATGCGACGGTTCGCAGCCGCAGCGCCACCAGCGCGACGCCGTGCGGTGAGCCGTCCGTGCGTCCAGGCGCGCGTCGAACTCGGAATCAACGATCTAGGGCGCTAGCTCAGCGCCCACCAGGTCGAGAGCACGATCCCCTCGACGAAGCAGAAGACGGCGAACGGCGTCAGCCTGTTCGTCTCGAAGTACCGCATCAGGAAGCGGATCGAGAGGTAGGCCGTCACCGCCGAGCAGAGCGACGCGACCACCGCGGGGCCGCGCACGCCGTTGCCGTCCGGCCCCAGCAGCACCGGGATCTTCAGCACGGCGGCCGCGCCGATGATCGGCGTCGCCAGCAGGAACGCGAACCGGGCGGAGTCCTGGTTGGAGAGCCCGACGAGCAGGCCGCCGCCCATCGTCGTGCCCGAGCGCGAGAACCCGGGGATGAGCGCGAGCGCCTGGGCCGTGCCGACGGCGACCGACTGGCGCCAGCTCGTGCGCTCGGCGATGCGGTGGTCGCCGTCGGCCTCGCCCTCGGGCTCGCCCGGCGCCCGTCGGCGCAGGAGCTCGGCGCCGTAGAGCATGACGCCGTTCAGGATCAGGAAGAACGCGGCCGAGCGCGACGACGCGAACACCGACTGCAGCTTGTCCTGCAGCAGCAGGCCGAGGATGCCGGCCGGGATGGTCGCCACCACGAGCAGCCAGCCGAGGCGGCCGTCGGGGTTCGCCGTCGTGATCTCGCGCTCCTGCAGCGAGCGCCACATGCCGGTCACGATGCGCACCCAGTCGCGCCAGAAGAACCCGAGCAGCACGATCGCCGTGGCGAGGTGCGTGGCCACGAGGAACGCGATGTAGTAATTGTCGCTCTGGTGGATGTTCCACCCCAGGACACGGGGCGCGACGACGCTCTGGCCGAGGCTGGAGATCGGGAAGAGCTCGGCGAAGCCCTGCAACAGGCCCAGGACCACGCCCTGCCCGTAGGTGATCGGCCCAGAAAGGATCAGCACAGGTCCAGCGTGCCCCGAGGTCGGCCGTTCGTCAAGATCAGTAGTGGTACTGGCGGCGGCCGTTGCGGCGGCCGGCCGCGTAGGTCTGGTTGGCGCGGTAGATGACCTCGAACTCCTCGAGCGACCGGCCGGATCCGACCGCGACACACGTCAGCGGCGACTCGGCCAGGTGCACGGGCATCTGCGTCTCCGCCCGCAGGCGGTCGGTCATCCGCTGCAGCAGCGAGCCGCCGCCGGCGAGCACGATCCCGCGGTCCATGATGTCCGAGGCCAGCTCGGGCGGCGTCTTGTCGAGGGTCTGCTTCACGGCGTCGATGATCTGGGTCAGCGGCACGTCCAGCGCGTGGCGCACCTCGCGGGATGAAAGCACGACAGTCTTGGGCAATCCTGTGACCAGGTCGCGACCGCGGATCTCAGCCTCGACCTCCTCGGGCAGCTCGGCCGCCGACCCGATCTCGAGCTTCACCTCCTCGGCCGTCGAGGGGCCGATCATCAGCTTGTACTCGCGCTTCACGTGCTCGATGATCGCCTCGTCGAGCTCGTCGCCGCCGACGCGGATCGACTGGCTGACGACGATGCCGCCGAGCGAGATGACCGCCACCTCGGTGGTGCCGCCGCCGATGTCGACGATCATGTTGCCGGTCGCCTCGGAGACGGGCAGGCCCGCGCCGATCGCCGCCGCCATCGGCTCCTCGATCAGGAGCGCCTGGCGGGCGCCGGCCGACTCGGTCGCCTCGATCACCGCCCGCTTCTCGACGCCGGTCACCCCGGAGGGCACGCAGACGACCACGCGCGGGTGCGCGAAGCGGTTCTGGTGCACCTTCTGGATGAAGTGGCGCAGCATCTGCTCCGTCACGTCGAAATCGGCGATGACGCCGTCCTTCAGGGGGCGGATGGCCGAGATGTTCCCCGGCGTGCGCCCCAGCATCCGCTTGGCCTCGATGCCGACCGCGTGCACCTCGCCGCTGTGCTGGTCGATGGCGACGACGGACGGCTCGGAGAGCACGATGCCGCGGCCGCGCACGTAGACAAGCGTGTTCGCGGTGCCGAGGTCGACGGCCATGTCGCGGCCGCCAAGACCGGTGAGGGAGTTGAGGAAGCTGATGTGGACGGCTCGGGAGTCGCTGCAAATCGCCCGAAAAAGGGGCAACGCGATTCTAGCGTATCGTTGCGTGCGCCATGGCGTCGAATAAGGCCGGAACAGGTAAGCCGACCACGTTCTGGTAGTCGCCGGCGATGGACTGGACGAGAGCGGCGCCCCGCCCCTGCACCGCGTAGCCGCCCGCCCGGTCGCGCCACTCGCCCGACGCGACGTACCACTCGACGTCGCTCGCGTCGAGCGGCGCGAACGTCACGCCGGTGACGGCGCTGCGCACGTGCTCGACCCCGCCGACGCGCAGGCACAGGCCGGAGTGGACGGCGTGCGTGCGCCCCGAGAGCAGGCGCAGGAACGCCCGCGCCTCGCCCTCGTCGGCCGGCTTGCCCAGGGTGCGCCCGGCGATATGGACGACCGTGTCCACGCCCAGCACACGCTCGCCGTCGACCGACCGCACCTTCTCGCGGGCATGGGTGACCGCAACATCGTCCGGCCCTCCGGGGACGTCCGGCTCGCCGTATCCCGGCTCGACCACGTCGAACTCGATCCCCAGCATCGCCAGGATCGCGCGGCGCTGGGGCGAGCGCGACGCCAGCCGCAGCGGCTGGACGCCGGCGAGGCCCTCCGGGATCATCCCGCGAGCTCGGAGTCCGCGAAGAAGATCGCGATCTCCCGCGCCGCCGAGCTGGGCGAGTCGGATCCGTGCACGACGTTGCGGCCCAGGTCGAGCGCGAAGTCGCCGCGGATCGTGCCGGGAGCGGAGTCGATCGGGTTCGTGGCCCCCATCATCGACCGCACCGCGGCCACGGCGCCGAGGCCTTCGAGCACCATCGCCACGACCGGCCCCGAGGTGATGAACGAGACCAGCTCCGGGTAGAACGGCTTGCCGACGTGCTCGACGTAGTGCTCGGCCGCCTGCTGCTCGGCGACGCGCACGAGCTTCATCCCGCGGATGACGAACCCGCGGCGCTCGAACCGGGCCACGATCTCGCCGACCAGGCCGCGCTCGACGGCGTCCGGCTTCACCAGGAACAGAGTGCGCTCGATCTCGGCCAAGTCAGGCTTCGGTGATGCTCCGCTGACCGGCGCCGCGGCGCGGCCGCTCGGCCTGCGGCAGCGTGGTCGCAACGGCCTCGCAGTACGGGCACAGCCGCCATGTCGGGTCGAGCGGCGCCTTGCAGCGCCGGCAGGCCTGCTTCAGCTTGGTGCCGCAGTGCGGGCAGGACAGGAAGCTGGCCTCGGCCGGGTTGCGGCAGTACGGGCACACGGAGTCGGCCCCGAGCCGGCGCTCCATCGCCCGGATCTCGAGCTCGCGCTCGTGCACGTCGGCGATGTACTCCGGCGGGCGCAGGATCAGGTAGATCAGCACGCCGACGAACGGGAAGCACACGGCCGTCGCGACGCAGACGCCGACGATGACCGGGTCCTGCACCCGGCGGCGGGCGTCCTTCCACGTCCAGAACACCATCGCGGCGTAGAGCGCGATCGCGAACAGGATCGACAGCTTCACGAACGCCGAGAAGTAGCTCGAGTTGAAGAAGTTCGTGACGCTCGAGAACGACCCCGAGCTGGTGGATGTGGTGGTTGGGGTGACTGCGAAGAGCACGGAGGTGTCGCTCAGTGTACGGGCGCCGGAGGCGTTCCGGCGGGGGCGAGCCGCGTGGTCAGGTCATGGAGAAGATACAGCGAACCGCAAACGACGACCGCTCCCGAGGGGCCGGCCGACTCCAGCGCCCGCGCCCTCGCGCGTACCGGATCCGGCTCGACGGGGCCCCCCGTGAGCGTCCCCAGTGTATCCGCAGGGAGCGCCCGGGAATTGGTCGATTGTGTGGCGATGATTGACGGGCACACGCCGCGCAGGAGCGCGACCATGCCCGCCACGTCCTTCTCGCCGAGGGTCGAGAACACGGCGACGCAGCTGCGGCCGCCAACCATGTCGGGCAGCTCGGCGACGAGCCGGCGCATCCCGGCGGCGTTGTGGGCGCCGTCCCAGATCTCGAGCGGCGTCGTGCCGCGCACCTCCATCCGGCCGGGGATGCGCACGGCCGCCATCGGCGCGGGATCGACGGGACGCCCGAGCGCGAGCTCGACCGCAGCCCGGGCGACGGCCCGGTTCTGGTCCTGGTATGTGCCGGCGACCGTCACCTGCCTCACAGTACGAGCCTGGGGCACGAACCCCTCCCAGCCGGGCTCGCCGATCACGACGGCACCGCCCTCCGGCACGACCGCCACCTTCTCGGCCGCGATCGCCTCGCGCGTCTCGCCGAGCAGCTCGGTGTGCTCGAGCGAGACGTTGGTCAGCACCTGCACCCGCGACCGCGCGAGCACGTTCGTCGCATCCAGCCGGCCGCCCAGCCCCGCCTCGACGACCGCCCACTCGACGCCCGCCGCGGCGAACGCGGTGAACGCGGCCGCGGTCAGCGCCTCGAACTGGGTCACGCCGTCGCCGACCGCAGCCGCGACGCGCAGGACGGCGTCCTCGTAGGCGGCCGGCCCGATCTCGGCGCCGCCGATCCGGATCCGCTCGCGGAACGCCGTCAGGTGCGGGGACATGTACGCGCCGGTCGCGACCCCCTCGGCCAGCAGGAGGGACTCGGCGAAGAGCGTCGTCGAGCCCTTCCCGTTCGTGCCCACCACGTGGATGGCGTCGAACTCGCGCTCGGGATGGCCGAGCTTCGCGAGCAGCGCGTGCATGCGCTCCAGGCCGAAGCGCATCCCGAACAGCTCGAGCGAGTCGATATAGGCGTCCGCCCGGGTCACGCGATCTCGCGCAGCCGCTCCTCGAGCTCGCGCAGCTCGGTCGCGAAGCGGGCCGCCTTCGCCCGCTCCTCCTCCACCTTGTGCGCCGGCGCCTTCGACGTGAAGCGCTCGTTCCCGAGCATGCCGTCGGCGCGCGCGAGCTCCGCCCGGACGCGGGCGACCTCCTCCTCGAGCCGCGCCCGAACGACGGCCGGATCCTCGGCGCGGGCGACCACCTGCCAGCTCGTCACCGAGTCCTCCACCACCTCGGTCGCGCGCGGGGCGAGCGCGCGGACGAGCGCCGCGGCGGCGAACCCGCGCGGCAAGAGCAGGCGCACGTCGGGCGTCGAGCGCGCCTGCGAGACGGCGTCGATCGCCGCCCGCACGTCGGCCTCCGACGAGGCGTCGCGGTGCTCGGCGACGGGCTGCGGGAACGGCTCGAGCATGAGCAGGCCGCGCTCGCCCGGCAGGTTCGACCACACCGCCTCGGTCACGAACGGGCACACCGGGTGGGTCAGTGCGAGGATGCGCTCGAGCGTCCACAGGAGGTTCGCCGACACGTCCCGGCGCGCCTCCGCATCGTCGCCGCCGAGGCGCGGCTTGGCCGCCTCGATGTACCAGTCGCAGAAGTCGAACACGAAGGCGTAGAGCGCCTTCACCGCGGCCGAGAACTCGTAGCGGTCGATCAGCGCGACCACCTCGTCCGAGGCGCTCGCAAGCCGCGAGCGCACCCACCGGTCGGCCGGCTCGGAGCCGGCGGGGGCCGGCGCGACGGTCGTGTCCGCCTGGGTGACGACGAACCGGGCCGCGTTCCAGAGCTTGTTCGCGAACTTCGCCCCCTCGGCGATCATGCCCTCCGAGAAGCGCACGTCCTGCGTCGAGCTCATCTTCAGCAGGCCGTACCGGGTGGCGTCGGCGCCGAAGCGCTGCACCAGGTCGAGCGGGTCGACGCCGGTGCCGAGCGACTTCGACATGCGCCGCCCGTCGGGGGCCTGGATGGTCGAGTGGATGATCACGTCCGAGAACGGGATCTCGCCCATGAACTCGAGCCCCATCATCAGCATCCGCGCCACCCACAGGTTGATGATGTCGCGAGCCGTCGAGTCGACGTGCCCCGGGTAGTAGCGCTGCAGGCGCGGGTCGTCGCCCGGCCAGCCGATCGTCGCGAACGGCCACAGCGCCGACGAGAACCAGGTGTCGAGGATGTCGGGGTCGCGCTCGAGCCGCTTCGAGCCGCACTCGGCGCAGGCCGCGGGCTCCTCGACGGCGACCGTCTCGTGGCCGTCCGGGCAGTACCACACCGGGATCTGGTGGCCCCACCACAGCTGCCGCGAGATGCACCAGGGGCGGATGTTGTCCATCCAGTTGAAGTACGTGTTCTCCTGCGTCCTGGGGTGGAAGCGCACCCGCCCCGAGCGCACCTGGGCGTTCGCCGCCGCCGCCAGCTCGTCCATGTGCATGAACCACTGCAGCGAGATCAGGGGCTCGATGCGGTCGCCGGTGCGGTCGCAGTGGCCCACCTCGTGCTCGTACGGCTCCTCCTTGTGGAGCAGGCCGAGCCCGAAGAGCGCGTCGCGCACGCGGCCGCGGGCCTCGTCCACGGGCAGTCCGGCGAACTCGCCGGCGAGGTCGGTCATGCGGCCGTCGTCGCCGATCGCCGACAGCTCCGGCAGGCCGTGGCGGCGGCCGATCTCGAAGTCGTTCGGGTCGTGCCCCGGCGTGATCTTGAGCGCACCCGTGCCGAAGTCCATCTTCACGTACGGGTCGGCGATGATCGGCACCTCGCGGCCGGCGAGCGGCACGATCGCAGTCTTCCCGACCAGGTCGCGGTAGCGGTCGTCGTCGGGATGCACGGCGACGGCGGTGTCGGCCAGGATCGTCTCGGGCCGCACGGTCGCGACGTTCAGGAACTCGTCCGTGCCCTTGATCCGGTAGCGCACCTCGAACAGGGTGTCGACAGCGTGCTCGTAGCGCACCTCGAGGTCGGAGATGGTCGACGCGCAGGTCGGGCACCAGTTGATCAGGCGGTTGTCACGGTAGATCCAGCCCTTCCGGTGCAGGCGCACGAACATCTCCAGCACCGCCCGCACGTAGCCCTCGTCCATCGTGAAGCGCTCGTGCTCGTAGTCGAGCGTGCAGCCCAGCCGCTTGAACTGCTGGATGATGGTCGCGCCGGTCGCCGCCCGCCACTCCCACACCCGCTCGAGGAAGCGCTCGCGGCCGAGGTCGAACCGCGTCAGCCCCTGGGCCCGCAACTGCTTCTCGATCACAGCGTGGACGGCGATGGACGCGTGGTCGGTGCCGCAGATCCAGAGCGCGTCGCGGCCCTGCATCCGCCGCAGCCGGATCAGTGTGTCCTGGATCGAGCCGTTGAGGGCGTGACCCATGTGCAGCTCGCCGGTGACGTTCGGGGGCGGCAGGGCGATGATGTACGGCTCGCCGCCGGCGTCCGGCCGGCCCGCGAACACGCCGGCCGCCTCCCAGCGGGCGAAGATCGGCTGCTCGGCGGCCGCGGGGTCGTAGCGGGCGTCCACCCGCGGCATGGTAGTGGGCGGCGCGGGGGTCAAGTTCCCGCCTCCGCCGGCCGATCTCCCGGGCATGACCCGCGAGCACCTGTTCTGGCAGCACTACGTCGCCCAGCACGCGTCGCACAGGGTCCTGACCTTCAACACGAACGCTGCGGTCGCGGCGCTCGTGTGCCTCGCCCTGCTGGCGTGCTGGACGACGGCTCAGGTGGCGGCGCGGTGCGGCGAGTGCGAGGCCATCCCGGTCCGCTGCCGCTGCGACGGCGACCACTAGCCGCATACGCTGCCGCGGTGCGTGACGCGGTCGTGAGCGTGCGTGGCCACCGCGTCGAGACGCGGCTGTGGCTGCCGCACCCGCCCGATGCCGTCTTCCCGTTCTTCGCCGACGCGCACAACCTGGAGGCGATCACGCCGCCGTGGCTGCGGTTCTCGGTGCTGACGCCCGCGCCGATCGCCATGCACGCCGGGACGCACATCGAGTACCGCCTGCGCCTGCACGGCGTGCCGCTGCGCTGGCTGACCGAGATCGCGGCGTGGGAGCCGCCGCACCGCTTCGTCGACCGCCAGCTGTCGGGACCGTACGCGGTGTGGGAGCACGAGCACCGCTTCCGCGCCGTGGCCGGCGGCACGGTCATGTCCGACCGCGTCGTCTACCGCATCCGCGGCGGCCGCCTGGCCGACCTCGTCGGCGACGCCGTGGTCGCCCGGCGCGACCTGCGCCGGATCTTCGAGCACCGCGCCCGCGTGCTGCGCGAGCGGTTTGGATAGATTTGCGGCGTGCACGCCGTCCTCGTGGGGTTCGGGCTGGGGTTCCTGGTGGCAGTCCAGCTCGGGCCGATGTCGCTCTTCCTGATCCGCTCCACGCTGCGCCGGGGCTGGGCGGTCGGCCTCGCCGTCGGCGCCGGGATCGCGGTCATCGACGGCGTCTACGCGACGCTCGGGGCCGCGGGGGCGGTGCCGCTGCTCACGATCGGGCCGCTGCGGGTCGTGCTCGGGCTGATCGGCGCGGCCGTCCTCTGCGCGCTCGGCGCGCGCACGCTCTGGAGCGCGTTTCGCGTGCGCAGCGGCGGCGAGCTCGAGGCCGAGGTGTCCGGCCCCGGGCGGGCGTTCCTGACCTCGCTCGCCGGCACCGCGTCGAACCCGGCCACGATCGCCTCGTGGGCGGCCATCTTCGCCGCGGCGAGCGCCGGTACCGGCCGCTCCGCCGGCGCCGCGGCGCTGCTCGTCGCCGGCGTCACGGCGGGCAGCGCGACCTGGGTGACGGCGCTCGCGAGCGCGACGGCGGTCGTGCGGGGCATGGTCGGACGGCGCGCGATCAGGATCGCGGACTCGGTCGCGGGCCTCGGCCTGATCGGCTTCGGAGGCGCGCTCGCCTACGGGGCGGTGCACGACCGGTGACGCCGACGCGGGGATTCGCCGTCATGCGGGTCGACGATCTGCCCTCCATCGAGGACGACGGCGTCGACTGGCGCCCGATCCAGCACTTCTTCGGCCTGACCGCCTTCGGCATCAACGAGTACCGCGCGCCCGTCGCGGGGGTCGAGTTGATCGGTGACCACGACGAGACCGAGGATGACCACGAGGAGGTCTACCTCGTGCTGGCGGGCCGGGTGCGGTTCGACGTCGGCGGGGAGTCGCACGAGTGCACCCCCGGTGCGGTCGTGGCGGTGATGGACACGGCCGTCCGCCGCCGTGCCGTCGCGCTCACCGCCGGCGCCGCGGTGCTGGCCGTCGGCAACCGCCGGGCGGAGCGGTTCGCGAGCACCTGGGAGCCGGAGCACTTCGAGGGCGTGCCCACCCTCGAAGACGCCGCCGAATAACCGGGGTCAGACCCCACGCAGGAAGCGTCGCGGAAGTGTCACGCCGTCCGTTCGGGGTCTGACCCCGGGACTCGTTTAGGCGGACTCTTCGCGCAGCTCGTCGGTGACGTCGAGCTCCTGGCCGCCCTCGGTGACCAGGGTCGGGTCGAGGTGCTTCTCGATCGTCTCCTTCGTCACCACGCACTTGTTCACGTCCTTGCGAGACGGCAGGTCGAACATGACGTTCAGGAGCGCCGACTCGATGATCGAGCGCAGGCCGCGGGCGCCGGTCGCCCGCTCGAGCGCGCTCTGGGCGATGGCCGCGAGCGCGTCTTCCGTGAACACGAGGTCGATCGAGTCGTAGTTGAAGAAGCGCTGGTACTGCTTGACGAGCGCGTTCTTGGGCTCGAGCAGGATCCGGATCAGATCCTCCTTGTCCAGCGCGTGCACCGCCGAGACGACGGGCAGGCGGCCGATGAACTCGGGGATCAGGCCGTAGGAGATCAGATCCTCCGGCATCACCTGCGGGAACAGATCCTTGGACGGGCCGTGCTTGCGCGAGCGCAGCTCCGCGCCGAAGCCGACCGAGTTGCGGCCGATGCGGCGCTCGATGATCTTGTCCAGGTCGGCGAAGGCGCCGCCGCAGACGAACAGGATGTTCGTCGTGTCGATCGACAGGAACTCCTGGTGCGGGTGCTTGCGGCCGCCCTGCGGCGGCACGCTCGCCACCGTTCCCTCGAGGATCTTGAGCAGCGCCTGCTGGACGCCCTCGCCGCTGACGTCACGGGTGATCGAGGGGTTGTCCGCCTTGCGGGCGATCTTGTCCACCTCGTCGATGTAGATGATCCCCGTCTCGGCCTTCTTCACGTCGAAGTCGGCGGCCTGGATCAGCTTGAGCAGGATGTTCTCGACGTCCTCGCCGACGTAGCCCGCCTCGGTCAGGGCGGTCGCGTCGGCGATCGCGAACGGCACGTTCAGGATGCGCGCGAGCGTCTGGGCGAGCAGCGTCTTGCCGCAGCCGGTCGGGCCGAGCAGCAGGATGTTCGACTTCTGCAGCTCGACCTCGGAGTCGGTCTGGCCCGCCATCTGGACGCGCTTGTAGTGGTTGTACACGGCCACCGACAGCGTCCGCTTCGCCTCCTCCTGACCGACGACGTAGTCGTTCAGGACGGCGTAGATCTCCTTCGGCTTGGGCAGGTTGTCGAGGTCGAGCTGGGCCGGGGTGGTCAGCTCTTCGTCGATGATCTCGTTGCAGAGATCGATGCACTCGTCGCAGATGTAGACGCCGGGGCCGGCGATCAGCTTCTTGACCTGGCGCTGCGACTTGCCGCAGAAGCTGCAGAGCAGCTGTTCGTTCGTGTCGGTGGGGCGTGCCATCTAGTGGTGGGCGATCACCCGGTCGATGATCCCATACTCCTTTGCCTCGTCGGCGCTCATGAAGAAGTCGCGCTCGGTGTCTCGGGCGACCTTCTCGATGGGCTGACCCGACCTGTCCGCGATGATCTGGTCGAGGCGCTTGCGCAGGTCGATGATCTCGCGTGCATGTATCTCAATATCGGTCGCTTGGCCCTGGAATCCAGAGCTGACCTGGTGGATCAGGATCTTCGCGTTGGGAAGCGCCATGCGCTTGCCCTTGGTGCCGCCGGCCAGGAGCAGCGCGCCCATGCTCATCGCGATGCCGACGCAGATCGTCTGCACGTCCGGCTTCACGAAGTTCATCGTGTCGTAGATGGCCAGGCCGGCGTAGACGCTGCCGCCCGGCGAGTTGACGTAGAGCGAGATGTCCTTGTCCGGGTCCTCGCTCTCGAGGTGCAGCAGCTGCGCCACGATCAGGTTGGCGATCTGGTCGTCGACCGGCGTTCCGAGGAAGATGATGCGCTCGTTCAAGAGGCGCGAGTAGATGTCGAACGACCGCTCGCCCCTCGACGTCTGCTCGATCACCATCGGAATCAGTGGACTCACATGCGCTCCTCGGGTTGGCCGGCTAGCTGCCGGGTGTCCAGATCGTGGAAGACTTGGCGGCGGACTGCGCGGTTTCCTTCTCCGGCGTCCACAACTTCTGCTTCGCGTCGGCCTGCTCGGCCGTGATGGGCTTGGCGTTCTCGACGACGATGTCGAGCGCCTTCTGGGCGGAGAGATCCTGCCGCAGCGCCGTGAGCGACGCCGGGTCGGCCATCAGCCGCTCGACGGCGACGCCCGCATCCTCGTCGGCCTGCTCCGCCTGCTCGCGCACCCACGCCTCGACCATCTCGTCGGTCACGTCGATGCCCTCGGCGGCGACGACCGCTTCGAGCGCGAGATCCTTGCGGACGGCGTCCTCGGCCTGCGCGCGCATGTCCTCGACCAGCTGCTCGCTCGTCATGCCCGTGACGCGCAGATAGTCGTCGAGCGGGATGCCGCGGGCCGACAGCGTCTGGCTGAACGAGCGCGTCATGCTGGAGAGGCGGCCGTTCGCGAGCGCCTCCGGGACGGGCGTCGTGAGCTCGGCGGCAAGCGCGTCGAGCACCGACGAGCGGAACCGGCGGTCGGCCTCCTCCGCGACGATCCCGTGCACGCGCTCGCGCACGTCCGCGCGCAGCTCCTCGAGCGTGTCGAACTCGCTCACCGACGTCGCCAGCTCGTCGTCGAGCTCGGGCAGCACCCGCTCCTTGACGTCGCTCATCCGCACGTGGAACGTGACGGCCTTCCCGGCCAGGTGGGTGGCGGCGTAGTCGGGCGGCATCGTCAGGTCGATGTCGCGCTCCTCGCCCGCCCGCATGCCGACCAGCCCGGCCTCGAGCTCCTCCACCAGCCGTCCGGTGCCGAGCTCGACGGCGTACTGCGAGCCGGCGCCGCCCTCGAACGGCTTGCCGTTCATGCGACCCTCGAAGTCGATGACGAGGAAGTCGCCGTTCTGGGCGCCGCGGTCGACCGGGCGCAGCTCGGCGACGGTCAGCCGCAGCCGCTCGATCTCGGCGTCGACGGCGTCCTCGGGCACCTCGACCGGCGGCTTCACGCCCTCGAGGCCCTTGTAGGTCTTCACCTCGGGCGGCGGCTTCACCGTCACCTCGGCCGAGAACGCGAACGGGGCGCCCTCGACGGGCTCGTCCGCCCAGTCGATCGTGGGCCGCTCGATCGGGTCGATGCCCGCCTCGGCGACGGCGCGCGAGTACCAGCCGGTGAGGTGGTCGCGCAGCGCCTCCTCGACCACCATCTCACGGCCGACCTGGCGCATGATGAGCGGCTTCGGCGCCTTGCCCTTGCGGAAGCCCGGCACGCGCACGCTCTGGGCGAGGTCGGACAGCGCGTGCTCGAACGCGTGGTCGACGTCGCCGGCGGGCACCTCGACTTCGAGGCGAACGCGGTTGTCGGCGAGTTCCGAGACCAGAGTCTTCATGCGGGGGTTGACGCCGCGGGTCGAGCCCCCGGAGCCGTTCTCTAACCTTAGTCGGGCGTTGGCCGGTATGCCACCGCGGCGCCGGGACTCCCCGGGCGGTTACGCGACGGCCGCTTCGGCCGCAGCCGCCGGGGCCTCCTCACCGCGGGCGAGCAGCCGCTCGCGGGGGACCCGGTCGAGCCACGCGCCCGCCGCGAGCGAGGTCACGATCGCGAGCAGGACGAGCACGGCATAGAACGGCTGGTCGATGATCCCCGCGGCGTACGCGGTCGAGGCGACGACGATGCCGGGCCCGCCGCGCGCGTTCATCGCCACCGCCAGGTTGACGGACGAGGGCGCCGACTCGCCGGCGGCGCGCGCGCCCAGGTAGACGCTCGCCCACTTGATCGCGCAGGCGGCCACGAGGAAGCCGGCGAAGAAGACGACGCTGAAGCCGTGCACGAGGTCGAGGCCGAGCCCGATCATGGCGAAGTACACGGGGATGAAGAACGCGAGCGCGAAGCTCGTGACCGCCATCGTCGCCTCCGACGGCTCGGACTCCGTCGATCCGACCACGATCCCGGCGACGAGCGCGCCGAAGAACGCCTCGATCCCGAGGCCGAGCGCTGCGATCGTGGCCGCGAACATGAACGTGAGCTGGTGCGCGACCGGGCTCGCGCGCTGGATCAGGTTCACGCGCAGCCCGCCGATCACGCGGTAGACGCGCGGGCCGGCGCCGAGCCACACGCCGAGGAAGGCGAGCGTCGCCAGCACGTGGTAGACGAGGTCAGCCGTGCTGCCGCCCGCGATGCCGAGCGCGGAGGGCAGCCCGAACAGCGCTCCGCCGCCGCCGCCGGCATAGCCGATGGCGACCGCCAGCACCACGTACAGCACCAGGTCCTCGAGCACGGCCACGCCGAGCACGATGCGGGCGAAGTCGGTGTCGAGGATGCCGAGGTCGTGCATGATCCTCGAGATCACCGGGATGCTGGTGACCGCCATCGCGATCGCGAACACGAGCAGGAACGACGTCGAGTTGCCGCTCGGCCCCCAGTGGCTGCGGCCGTCCACGACCTGTAGGAGTGCGACCCCGGCCATGAACGGGACGATCATGCCGGCGAGGAACACCGAGGCCACGGTGCGCCGGGCGTCGCGGTGGAACACGCGCCGGATCTCCGTGCCGGTGATGAAGAGCAGGAGCAGCAGGCCGAGCTGGTTGACGGCGGCCAGCACCGTCGGCGTGGCACCGCCGGACGGGAACAGCCACGCCTTCGCCGAGGGCCAGAAGACGCCGAGCACCGTCGCGCCCAGCAGCAGGCCGCCCAGCACCTCGCCGATCGACCGCGGCTGGCGCAGACGCACGAAGATCGAGCCGACGCCGTGCGCGGCCACCATGAGCACCGCAAGCGCGATCAGGACATGGGCGACGTCCGCCGTCTCCAGGGTCATACGTGCCTCCTCGGGCTGCCTGCCGGCGGGAGCCCACACTCCCGCATCCCACGAGCCTACGGGGCGTGGCGCCGGGCGACAAGCCCGCTGACGGGCGCGGCGCGCCGCGCCGCCCACGACCGGGGCCTGGCCCCGACCCGGGGCCTGGCCCCAAACTGCTCCATCTCCACCCGCGCCGTATCTACAGTGCGGGCGATGTCCTCCAACGGCACGCTCGAGGCGCGCTACCGGGCGCGCAGCCTGTGGCTCGACGGGGTTCCCGGCCCGCTCACGCCGCGACCCTCGCTGCCGGGCGACGCGAGCTACGACGTCGCGATCGTCGGCGCCGGCTTCACCGGCCTGTGGACGGCGTACCACCTGGCGCGGAACGCGCCGGACATGCGCATCGTCGTCCTCGAGCGCGAGATCGCCGGATTCGGCCCGTCGGGCCGCAACGGCGGCTGGGTGTCCGGCGGGCTGGTCGGCAGCGCCGGCCGCTACCGCCAGACGCACGGCCGCGAGGGGGTCGTCCGCGCGATCCGCGAGACCCACGCCGCCGTGGACCACGTCGGCGAGGTGGTCGAGCGGGAGGGCATCGACTGCGGGTTCCTGAAGCGCGGCTCGCTGTTCACGGCCACCACCGAGCCGCAGCGGCGACGCCTGCTGGCCGGCCACGCCGAGCTGCAGGAGCTCGGCATCGGCGGGGACGACGTCCGCCTGCTCGACGCCGCCGGCGCGGACGAGATCGTCCACGTCGACGGCTGCCTGGCGGCCACGTTCACGCCCCATGCCGCCCGCGTCGACCCCGCCCGGCTCGCCCGCGGTCTGGCCGAGGCCTGCCAACGGCTCGGCGTCACCATCCAGGAGCGGACGACGGCCACCGGGCTCGCGCCGCACCGCGTGACCACCGACCACGGAACGGTGACGGCGGACGTGGTGCTCCAGGCCACCGAGGCCTACTCCGTGCTCCTGCCCAGCCAGCGGATGCGCTACCTGCCGCTCTACTCGCTGATGATCGCGACCGAGCCCCTGTCCGACGACACCTGGGCGGCGATCGGCTGGACGGACGGCGTGCTCGTCAGCGACACCCGGTATCTCTTCTTCTACGCCCAGCGCACGGCCGACGGCCGCATCGCCCTCGGCGGGCGCGGTGCGCCCTACCAGCTGCGCAAGCCGATCGACGAGGAGAACGAGCGCAACGCGGAGGTGCGCGCTCGCCTCGAGAGCGCGATCCGCCGGCACTTCCCGGCCGCGGCCGACGCACCGATCTCCCACCACTGGGGCGGGCCGCTCGGCGTGCCCCGCGACTGGTCGATGGCGATCCACTACGACCGCACCGCCGGCTTCGGCTGGGCGGGCGGCTACGCCGGCCACGGCGTCGTCGCGGCCAACATCTCCGGCCGCACGCTGGCAGACCTCGTGCTCGGGCGCGACACCGAGCTCGTGCACCTGCCGTGGGTCGGCCACCGCAGCCGCCGGTGGGAGCCCGAGCCGCTTCGCTTCGTCGCCTCGCGCGCGATCGTGCGCGTGCTCGGGAGCGCCGACCGCCGCGAGGACGCGACCGGCCGCACCGCCCGGCGGACACGCCTGCTGGCGCCCGTCCTGCCGCCGCACTGACCGGCGCGCCGGCGTCTGCGATGATTCCCGGGATGGATCGCAGGCAGGAGCAGGAGCTGCGCGAGTGGGCGACCGCGCTCACCGGCGCCCAGGAGGCCGACCGCAAGGCGATGGGCCGGGCGATCCTGATGCTGCTCGGACAGGTCGAGTCGCTGCGTGCGGAGCTCGACCGGGCGGCGGCCGAGCCGCCGCCCGAGCCGGCTCCGGCCGAGGATCCCCCCGCGGCAGGGCAGGACGAGCCGACCGACACGATCGCGGTCTACGAGGGCGCCACGAGCGGCCTGCGCGGCCTGCTGCGGATGCCGCACCGGCCGCGGACACCCGACGACTGATCCCCGACAAGCGGCAACGACCCAACGCACCGACGAGCGAGGAGGAGCCGTGGCAACCATCGAGATGGACCCCGAGCAGCTCGACCAGCTGCGGGTGGGTTCTCGGGCAGCATCCTCAACCCCGGCGACGCGGGCTACGACGACGCCCGCCGCGTGCACAACGGGCTGATCGACCGGCGGCCGGCGCTGATCGCCCGCTGCCAGAACACGGCCGACGTCGCCGATGCGGTCCGGTTCGCCCGGCACGCCGACCTCGAGATCTGCGTCCGCGGCGGCGGCCACAACGTCGCCGGGCGTGCCGTCGCCGAGGGCGCCCTCATGATCGACCTGGCGCCGATGAAGGGCATCCACGTGACCCGGTCGCGCGCACCGTTCGGGCGCAGGGCGGCGTGCTGTGGAAGGAGCTGAACCGCGAGACGGCCGTCCACGGGCTGGCCGTGACCGGCGGCGCGATCTCGACGACGGGGATCGCCGGCCTGACGCTCGGCGGCGGCCTGGGCTGGCTGATGGCGAAGTACGGCCTCGCGGCCGACAACGTCACCTCGATCGAGCTCGTGAATGCCGAGGGCGAGGTGCTCGACGTGACCGCCGCGTCCGACCCCGACCTCTTCTGGGCGCTGCGCGGCGGCGGCGGCAACTTCGGCATCGCGACCTCGTTCGCGTACCGCCTGCATCCGCTCAGCATGGTCACCGGCGGCCTGATCGCCCATCCCTTCCCGGCGGCCGGCGACGTGCTGCGGTTCTACCGCGACCAGGTGGCACAGGCGTCCGACGACCTGACCGTCTTCGCGGGCGTCGTGCACGCCCCGGACGGCTCGGGAGTGAAGCTCGCGGCGATGGTGGTCTTCCACACCGGCCCGCCGGAGGAGGCCCAGCGGGAGCTGGCGCCGTACCTCGAGTTCGGGTCTCCGGCCGTCGTCCACGTCGAGCCGATGCCCTACCAGGTGATGAACACCCTCCTCGACGCGAACTACCCGCGGGGCGCGCTCAACTACTGGGTCTCCAGCTTCACGAGCGGCCTCCCGGACGGCCTGATCGACACCATGGTCGAGCGCTTCGCGAGCGCGCCGTCGCCGATGAGCGCGATGCTCCTCGAGCGCTTCCACGGCGCGGTCACCCGGGTCGGCGTGGCCGATACGGCCGTGCCTCACCGCGAGGAAGGCTGGAACCTGCTCATCCCGACCGTGTGGGTCGATCCGGCCACGACCGACGCCAACATCGGCTGGACGCGGGAGACGCACGCCGCCCTCCAGCCGCATCTGGCAGCCGGCCGGTGGCTGAACTACCTCGGCGACGAGGACGACGGGGACGCGATCCGGGCGGCCTACGGGCCGAACTACGACCGGCTGCTCGAGCTGAAGCGCCGGTACGACCCCGGGAACGTCTTCCACCACAACCACAACATCGCCCCATAGGCGGTCAGGCGTCCGGCCGCCGGCACGCGAGCAGGCGCGCGCCGACGGCCGGCAGGCGCCCGTCGGCGATCAGCGCCTCCTCGGCAGCGCGCAGCGACTCGTTCAGGTTCCAGCGGTACAGGTACGGGCCGCGGACGGCCGGCCCGACGGCGAAGCGCGGCTCCAGCGCCGCCACGACGGCGCGCAATGGGTGCAGGTGGTGGCGATGCTCGGCGACGAGCTCGGCGGCGGTCTTCGCGTGCTCCCGGCCGAGCGCCCGCTGCTGCTCGAGCCACCACTCCGCGGCGCGCTCGTCGAGCGCCTCCA
This sequence comes from uncultured Actinomycetes bacterium, assembly GCA_963843705.1. Lineage (GTDB taxonomy): Bacteria > Actinomycetota > Thermoleophilia > Gaiellales > JAICJC01 > JAICJC01. The sequence continues at coordinate 372,920 of CAWJLQ010000008.1, read as the reverse complement.
TGTCGAGCTCGTCGACCACGAGCACCGCACCCGGCGCGAGCACCTGCGCCAGCCGCAGGCACGACTCGCCGAGCGGCTCGACGTGGTGCAGCGAGACGGTGGCGACGCCGGCGTCGAACGCTGCCGGCGGGTCCGCCAGCCCGAGCAGCGACTGCCGCTCGACCCCCTCCCCCTTCGGTTCCGGATCGATCGCCGTCACGTCGTAGCCGGCGGCGCGCAGGGCGCGGGCCAGCTCGCCGGCGCCGGCGCCCACCTCGAGCACGCGGGCCGGCGGCGGCGGCAGGTTGGCGCGCACGAACGCGCGCACGTCGGTCGCGATCATCGACCGGCCGCGCCCCCGAGCGCGGCCTCGGGACGGGTCGGCTCGAACAGCTCCACCGGGTTTCCGGCCGGATCCTCGAGCAGGATCTGGCGGCCGCCGACACCGCTGACCACGTCGTTTCGGAACCGCGCCCCGGCGGCGCGGAGCTCCGCGACCGTCGCGGCCAGATCGGACACCTCGAGCGTGAAGCGGTTCCAGCCGCCCGGCTCGGGCAGCGTCCCGTCCGGCATCGCCTGCCCGCCCCCACCCGCCGCGCTCGGCGCGCTCAGGAGCAGGCGCAGGTCGCCTCGCGACAGCATCGCGAAGGCCGGCGCCGGATGCATGTCCTCGCGGAAGCCCAGGTGCGCCGTGTAGAAGGCGATCGCCGCGTCGACGTCGTCGACGATGTAGCGGACGCTCACGGTGGCCATGCGGTCCCTCCTCGGGTTAGGTGAACAGCTCGCGGTCGCGCTCGTCGATCTGCAGGAGGGTGCCGTCGGGCGCCCGCACGCGCAGCGATCGCCCCCACTCCTCGTCGACGACCGTTCCTTCGGGCGGGAAGCCGGCCGCTCGCAGCCGCTCCTCGACGGCCTCGAGCCGCTCGTCCGAGATGAAGTTCAGCGCCAGGCCGTGACGCCCCTCGCCGTCGGCGGCGACGGCCGCGTCGTGGAGGCCGAGCTCGCCGCCCGCCGCCTCCAGCTCGATCCAGTGCCCGGTGCGCGCCCGGGCGGCCGTGCGCAGCCCCAGCGTCTCGTAGAACCGCACCGCTTCGGCGACGTCCGGGACGAAGTGCACGGGCCGGATGATCATCCGGCCCGCTCCTGCTCCAGGCGGTCGAGATACGCGCCGAGCGCGGTCTCGACCAGCCGCGAGAGCGACCACGCCTGGTCGACGGCCGCGTGCTTCGCCCGGCGGATGAGGTCGGGCGGCAGGTACACGTTGAACTGCTGCTTCTCGGCTCGGGCGGGCTCGGCCATCGCCCCATGCTAGCAAGCTAGCGAGGTGCGGGCGAGAGGACTCGAACCTCCACGGCCAGGGCCACCGGCTCCTAAGGCCGGCGCGTCTACCAGTTCCGCCACGCCCGCGCGTGCGGGAAGTATCCTACGGGCACGCGGTGGCCGTAGCTCAGCTGGTGGTAGCCCCTGGTTGTGGTCCAGGAGGACGTGGGTTCGAGTCCCACCGGTCACCCTCGCAGGCCGTCTCGCAGCAGGCGCGGGACTAATCTCCACACCCGCGCGCCCGTAGCTCAGGGGATAGAGCAGCAGACTTCGAATCTGCGTGCCGGAGGTTCGAATCCTCCCGGGCGCATCGCATGCCCTCCGACGATCCGACGCCCCCGTGGAACGTCCGCCGGCTGGCCGGCGCCGAGACCGCTCGGGTCGCGCGCGTGCTCGGCCTCGCCCGGCTGCACCAGGGAGACGGCGTCTACCTCGTCGCCTGGGACGGCGACGAGCCGGCCGGGCACGCCCACCTCGCGCTCACCGATCCGCCGGAGTTGCAGGACGTCGAGGTGCGCGAGCCGTACCGGCGGCGCGGCGTCGCGAGCGCGCTCTGCGCAGCGGCGGAGGCCGAAGCGCGGGCGGCCGGCGGCTCGGTGCTGCGGGTGACCGTGAGCGCCCGAAGCCCCGGCGCTCAGGCGCTCTACCGAACGCTCGGCTTCGCCGACACCGGCGCGCCGCCGCGCCGGGTCGTCGGCACCGTCCAGATCCGGACGGGCCCGCTCGATGTGGACGACACCCTGCTGGTGTGGGAGAAGCCGCTCTGAGCGGCGGCCCGGCCACCGCAACGGGTAGCCGGCAACCGTCGGAACGCGGTAGCGCGGATACCGCGAATCCGCCAAACCCCGGGGGCGCGCCGGGCGACTACCGGGAGCACCATGGCCCCACCGCACCCGAACGGATGAGCGATTCCCGCGGCGTCGAACGCCGCCGGCACGTCCGCGTCGACGGCACGTGGCCGGTCACGGCGCACGTCGTCGACCACGCCGGCGCGGAGCACAGCTTCCCCGCCACGATCCTGAACGTCGCGCTCGGCGGGGTCCTGGTGGAGGCGGCGATCACCGCCAACCTCTGGGCGGACCGGCAGCTCGAGATCGACCTCCCCGGCGGGGTCGGCCGTACCCGCGCCACCGTCCGTCGTTTCGTCGAGTACGGCGAGGCCGGCGCGCGGACGTCGCGCTGGGGCGTCGAGCTCACCGACCTCACGGTCGTGCAGCGCGCGCTGTGGGGCCGGTTCGTCTACACCACCGCCCGCGCGACCGGCCACGCCCTGGCCGGCCTGGTCGTCCGGGTCGCCTCGCCCGGGGCGGCCGCACCCCGCCGCAGCGCCCTCGCCGCCGCCCACTCGCGCCGGACGTAGCGCGCGGCGGTGCTGCGGGTTTTGGGAACCCGGGTTCGGTGCCGTCCCCGATGCGGGGCCGGCGCCCGTCGGAGAGCATTGGGCCAGGAAGGAGGGACAGCATGAGCGTCCAGGTTCACCACCCGGCTCCGATCGCTCATCACCCGGCCGCGCTCTTCGCCGCGATCGCCGCCCTGCTCGTCGGCGGCGCCGTGGCGGGCATCGCGTGGGAGTCGAGCCGACCGGCATCGACGACGCCATCCGTCCCGGCGCAGCAGCACCCGCACGTTCTGCGCATGGTGCACGGCGTCGTCGTGACGCCGCAGCGCTGACGCCGTGATCGGGACGGTGTGGTCTACGCCGCCCGCTCGCCCGCGAGCTCGTCCAGGCCAAGCACGGCCAGCAGTGCCGTGACGACGGCAGGATCGAAGTGCGACCCGGCGCTGCGGCGCAGTTCCGCCGCGGCGACCTCGCGCGTCCGCGCGACCGAGTAGGGGCGGGTCGTGGTCATCGCCGAATACGCGTCCGCGGCGGCGACGATGCGGGCCTCGACGGGGATGTCGGCGCCGGCGATGCCGTCCGGATAGCCACCCCCCGCGAAGCGCTCGTGATGGTGGCGCACGCCGGCCGCGGCGGCGCCGAGGATCGCGATCCGGGCGACGATGCTCGCACCCACGTCGGGATGGGTGCGCATGACATCCCATTCGCGATCGTCCAGGGGCCCCGGCTTGGAGAGGATCGCTTCGGGCACGGCGATCTTGCCGACGTCGTGCAGCCACCCGGCCAGGCGGGCGCGCAGCACCTGCTCCGTCGAGAGGCCCATCTGCAGCGCCGTCTCGGCTGCCAGGCGCGCGACCTGGTCGGCGTGGGCCTCGGGGATGCCCTCGCGCAGGCCCGCGGCGTAGGCGAGCGCCCGCGCCATGCCGACCGCCTCCGGCTCGTCACGCCCCACCGGCGCCTCGGGATGCACGCCGGGCCGCAGCGAGACGCGGTCGCGCCCGTCGCGCTTGGCGGCGTACAGGCAGCCGTCCGCCCGCTCGAGGAGTGCGTCCAGGTCGGCCCCCGGCCCGGCCAGCGCCGCCCCGATCGAGACGGTCAGCCGCAGCCGCCCGATCGGCTCGGTGCGCACAGCGGCCCGCAGCCGTTCGGCACGGTCGCGAAGATCGGCCTCGGACGACACCCCGCGCAGCAACAGCGCGAACTCCTCCCCGCCCCAGCGGGCGAGCGAGTCGCCCGCGGGCAGGGCACGGCGCAGCCGGTCCGCCAGCCCGACGAGCACCGTGTCGCCGACCGAGTGGCCGTAGGCGTCGTTGATCTGCTTGAAGTGGTCCGCGTCCAGGAGCAGCAGCGCACAGCCGGCGGCATCCGACTCGAGCGCAGCGGTGGCGATCTGGACGAAGCGGCGACGGTTGAACGTGCCGGTGAGATCGTCGGTGGCGGCCAGCAGCTCGGCCTCGGCACGGGCGCGCTCGAGCTCCACCTGGGCGGCCTGCATCTCGCACATGCTGCGCCGCAGCTCGTCCTCGAGCCGGCGCCGGTCGGTCACGTCGGAGACGATGCCGCTCACCTCGAACATGCCGTCGGGGCGCAGCCTGCAGACCGCGCGGTCGTGCACCCAGCGGGTGACGCCGTCGGCCCCGATGAGGCGGTACTCGACCTCGCCGTCGCGGCCCCGGCTGAGCCCGGCGTTGAGGGCGTCGTAGGCGTCACGGTCGTCCGCATGCACGGCGTTGTCCCAGTTCACCATGTCCGGGTCGGGTTCGGCGCCGCCGAGGAGCCGCTCGCCGCCCGGGCCCTGGAACAGCTCCTCCAGGGTGCCGTCGGGATAGGCCAGGGCCAGGTAGACGTGGGCGCCGACGACGTCGAGCATGCTCGTGAAGCGCTCGTTCGCCAGCGCCAGGCTGGCGGCGGCCTCCTCCCGGGCGGTGACGTCGGAGATGATGCCGTCGACGAGCACGCCGCCGTCGGGCTTGCGACGCGGGCGGGCGCGGTCGCGGACGACGCGGGTGGCGCCGTCCAGGCCGTTGATGCGGTAGGTGACCTCCGCGTCCTCGCCCCGCAGGAGGCTCAGGTTGAACGCGTCGTAGAGCGCCAGGTCGGATGCCGGGATGCGCGACTCCCAGAACGTGCCCACCTCCGCGTCCGGCGGCACAGGGCCGCCGAGCAGCCGCTCGACCCACGATCCGGAGGCGTGATGCACGTAGCGGCCGTCCGGCCGCACCTCGCCCGCGTAGACGTGCTCCTCGAACAGGTCGAGGATGCGGACGACCTGGGCGCCCCCCCACGGGCGTGCCTGCGCGACCCGATAGGGGTATCGAAGTACCGCACGCAGCGTGCGGCGTGCCCACGCGTGCCACCGTTCGCTCACAGTCGCTGTCATCGGCGTCCTCACGGAGCGATTGAGGCGGCCGCAACGAACCGGGCGGTCTCAGCCGGCGCGGCCGGCGGCGGGCGGCGCCGGCGCGTCCGTCTGGACGCGATCCCGGCCGGACGCCGGCGCGGGGAAGCGCACCGTCGCGACCGTCCCGCCGCCCACCGCCGGCTCCAGCGTCAGCACCGCCCGGTGCCGCTCGCAGATCGCCTGGGCGATCGCCAGCCCGAGCCCGCTCCCGGGCACGTGGCCGGCCGCCGAGCCGCGGTAGAAGCGGTCGAACGCCCGCTCCCGGTCCTCCGGCGAGAGCCCCGGGCCGCGGTCGCGAACCGCCAGCGTCGGGCCGGCGGCGGCGTTGACGGTCACGGTGACCGGCTCGCCCTGCGGGCTGTACTTGAGGGCGTTGTCGACCAGCACGCGGACGAGCTCGCCGAGCCGGCCGGGGTCGCCCGAGACCGACGTGGCCTCGAACAGCGTCTCGATGGGGCGATCGGGATCGAGCGCGCGCATCTCGTCGCACGCCTCCGCGGCGACCGCATCCAGCCGCACCGGCGCCGCCCGCAGCGTCTGGCTGCCGGCCTCGGCCAGCGACAGGAGCTCGGCCACCGTCGACGACAGCCGCCGCGTCTCGTGCACGATCACGGCCGCCGACTCCGACACCAGACCCCACTCCTCGCGCTCCACCGACCGCGAGATGATGCGGGCGTGGCCCTGCAGCGCGGTGACCGGGGTCTTCAGCTCGTGCGAGGCATCGGCGACGAAGCGCTGCTGCTGCTCGGCCGCGTACTCGGCCCGCTCGAGCAGGCGGTTGAACGCCCGCGCGAGCCGGCCCAGCTCGTCGGGGCGGCCCTCGGTGATGCGCCGGTCGAGCGCGTCGCCGGGGATGTCGTCGACCTGCTGGCGCATGCGGTCGACCGGGCGCAGCGCGCGCCACGCCAGGAAGCCTCCCAGCACGCCGGCTACCGCCAGGATGCCGACGCCGGCGGCGAGCAGCGTCCGCAGGAGGGTCGAGAGCGTCGCGCGGACGCTGTGGTTGGAGAGCAGGACGACGACCTGGCCGCCGTCGGCGCGGGGGTGGCGGGCGCTGACGTAGCCGCCCGGAGCGCGGTGGACGGCGGCGCGCACGCCGTCCATCGAGTCGCCCGGCGCGCCCGCCGTCGAGCGCACCACCCGCCCGGAAGCGTCGGTCAGCCAGATACGGTCGCCGGGGCCGGCCAGACCCTCCAGCCGCAGCTCGCCGGGCTCGCCGCGGGCGGCGATGCGGGCGATCCGCTGCGCCGAGTGCACGAGCTGCGTGTGCAGGTCGGCGCGGACGATCGTGTACGTGGCCGCCGACGTCGCCAGGACGAGCACGGCGAGGACGGCCACGAACAGGGCCGCGAGCCGGAGGCGGACGCTCACCGGCGGATGGTGTACCCCACGCCCCGCACCGTGCGGATGATCGACGCGTCCGGCGACGTGTCGAGCTTGCGGCGCAGGGCGGAGACGAAGAAGTCGATCACCTTGCTCTCGCCCAGGTACGTGAAGCCCCACACGCCCTCGTAGATCTGCTCGCGCGTGAAGACGCGGCCGGGAGCGTGCATCAGGAACGCGAGCAGGTCGAACTCGCGCGCGGTCAGCTCGACCGCCCGTCCGTCCACGCTCACCTCGCGCGTCTCGAGGTCGAGCCTGACCGGCCCCGCCTCGAGCGTCGTCTGGCCGCCGCCGGCGCGCCGCGTCAGCGCGCGCAGGCGGGCGAGCAGCTCCTCGATCGCGAACGGCTTGGCCAGGTAGTCGTCCGCCCCGGCGTCGAGGCCGACCACACGGTCGCCGACGCGGTCGAGCGCCGTCAGCATCAGGACGGGCATGTCGTGTCCGGCCCGCCTCGCCCGGCGGCAGACGGAGAGGCCGTCCATGTCGGGCAGGCGGATGTCGAGCACGACGAGGTCGGGCCGCTCCCGCTCCATCGCCGCGAGCCCCTCCGCGCCGGCGCCGGAGACCTCCACCCGGTAGCCCGCCTCGCTCAGCTCGAGCTCGAGCACGCGGGCGATCGCGGAGTCGTCCTCGACCACGAGGACACGTTGGCCAGGGCTGGTCATGCGCCCACGATAGCGGCGGAACGGCGCCCTCTCCGAATCCTTACCAAAGCTGCGGTCAAGCGCTTACCGGGGACCGGTCGGGGCCTCGCAGACGCGGCCTACCGTGAGGCAATGTCCTCCCCACTCAGGAGCCCACAGATGCATACTCAACACCAGCCCCGACACCCCAGGGCGAGCGCCGTGAGGGCCGTCCGATGATGGCGCGAATCTGGGCGGCCCTCTGCACCGCGGTCGCGGTGGTCGCGGTCTTCGCGGTCATCGTGGTCACCCACAACCGGCCCTCATCATCGGCCTCCGCCGCGAGCCCCGTCGTACTCGTCCGCACGGCGAGCGGTGCGCTCGTCCCCGTGTCGCTGAACAACGGCGCACACGCCACCACGCAGACCTCGCCGGCCTCGGGCGGCTCGGTCGTCCAGGGCGCGAACGGCCTCGTGCAGACCGGCTCGCATCCGACGACGAGGTCGTCATGACCGCCCGCCTGGAACAGCTGCGCTTCGGCGCGATGGGGACGGCGTGCAGCATCACCGTCACGATGGACGCGCGCACCGTGTGGCCCGCCGAGCGTGCGCTCGCCGCCGCCCGCGGCGAGGTGGCGGCGTGCGAGCGGGCGCTGTCGCGGTTCCTGCCGCACAGCGACCTCACCCGGCTGAACGAGGCCGCAGGGGCGTGGACGCCCGTCGGCGCGCGCCTGCTCGCGGCCCTCGCCGCCGCGGTCGAGGCCCGCGCCGAGACCGGCGGCCGGTACGACCCCACCGTGCTCCCGGCGGTGCTCGCCGCCGGATACGACCGCTCCTTCGAGCAGCTGCGCCCGCGCCCGCCCGCCGCCCTCCGCGGGTGGCGCGCGGGCGCGGCAATCGACCTCGACCTGGAGGCCGGCGCCGCGCGCGTCGAGGAACACGCCGCCGTCGACCTGGGCGGGATCGGGAAGGGCTTCGCCGCCGCCCGCGCGCTCGCCGCGATGCGGGCGGCGTGGCGCGGCATGCCCGGCGCGATCGTCGACCTCGGCGGCGACCTGGCCGTGCGCGGCCGCGCCCCCGACGGCGGCCCGTGGCGGATCGCCGTCGCCGATCCCCGCACTCCGGGGGGCCAGGTGGCCATCCTCGAGGTGACCTCCGGAGGCGTGGCCACGTCCGGCCGCGACGGCCGCCGGTTCGGCCCGGAGGGCCGCATGCACCACCTGATCGACCCCGCCACCGGGCGGCCCGCGCAGCTCGGGCCGCTCGCCGCCACCGTCGTGGCGGCCGATGCCGCGGCGGCGGAGGCGCATGCCACCGCTCTGGCGGTCACGCCGGCCGGCGAGGCGCGCGAATACCTCGCCCGGCGTCCCTGGCTCGCGGCCGTGATCGTGCCCGCGTCCGGCCCGGTGATCGAGGTCGGCGAGCCGCGGGCGGGAGCCGGGCACCTGCTGGAGGGGGTGCCGGCATGACCGCCCTGCCCGTCGCCTGGATGCTGGCCCGCGCCGCCGGGCTGGTCGCCTTCGGCATCCTGACCCTGTCCGTCTGGCTGGGTCTGGCCATGAGCACGCGGATCGTCCCGCCGAAGCGGCGGCCGCGGCTGCTCGGCTGGCACAGGACGCTGGCGTGGACCGGGCTCGCGGCGATCGGGCTGCACGTCGTCGCCCTGCTGGCCGATCCGACGCTGCACTTCGGCCTGGCGTCGGCGCTCGTCCCGTTCGCCTCGCCGTGGCGGCCGGCCGCCGTCGCGGGCGGCGTCCTCGCCGGCTGGCTCGCGCTCGCGCTGGCCGCATCGTTTCGGATGCGGCGCGTGCTCGGCCAGAAGGGCTGGCGCCGCCTGCACTACGCGAGCTTCGGCGCCTTCGTGCTCGCGCTCTGCCACGCGCTGGCGTCGGGCACCGACCTGGCCGGCCTGGGCGGCCCGGTGGTGGCCGTGATCGCGGGCGCGCCGGTGCTCTTCGGGGCCATGCTGCGGATCCTCGCCCCCCTGAAGCCGCGGCGGCCGGCGCCGGCCGCCTCGTGAGCCGAGGCTCAGCCCGGAGCGGGCACGCGGCCCCACACCGACGTCACGGCGATGTCGGCCATGGCCTGTGCCCGCTCCGCGTCGGTCTGGGGCGTGTGCACGCGGACGCGGTACGGCGTGTCGCCCATCGGCGAGACCACCTCGCCGTAGATGCCCGCCGAGGCGCCGCGCACCACCTCGTCGGCCGTTCCGGCCGCGACCGTGACCCAGCGGTCGGGCCGGAACACGTTGAACCGCGCCTGGGCGTACACGACCTCCTCGACGGAATCCTTCACGCTCCTGACGCTACCGGGCCGGGGGAGCGGCGTCGAGGCTCTTTACAAAGGCTCTCAACAAGAATTCCGCACTCGTTACAAAGGCGGCAAACCCGGTTCGCAGATCGCATATTCCGGCGCAAGATCGCGCACGTACACTGGAGGGGTGTGGAGATGGGTGCTTCCGGTCGCGGCCCTTGCCGCGGTCCTGATCGGGTTCCTGGCCAGCCAGAATGGTCCGACGTCGCACGTGGGCGCGCATGCGCCGCCGACGACGAATCCGCCCACGACGGCCCCGGGGCCGCATCTGACCTCGACGTGCGGCAGCCTGACGGGCACGCCGGCGGTGCAGCACGTCGTCTGGATCTGGATGGGAGACCAGGGCTACGACCACCTGATCGGCAAGACCCGGGTCGCCTCCTTCACGAACTCGATGGCGGAGGAGTGCGGGCTGGCGACGGGGTACTCCTCGATCACGCATCCGGCGATCGCAAACGACGTCGGTGCGCTGGCGGGCGACCCGCACGGCCTGGTGCACAACGACTGCGCGCCGTGCACGACGTCCGCGCCCAGCCTGCTCTCCCAGGTGAAGTCGTGGCGGGCGTTCGTCGGCGGGATGCCCACGCCGTGCCGCACGCTCGACGCCGGCCTGCGGTCGTACTCGCGGCTGAACAACCCGCCCACGTACCTGAACCCGCGCGGGTGCCGGGGGTTCGACGTGCCGCTGGGGTCGCTCCGGTCGGGCAACCTCCAGCGCATGCTGGCGGCGGACACGCTGCCGGCGTTCTCGCTGATCGCGCCGGACAACTGCCACAACTCCGGCTTCGACAAGCACTGCAACGGCCCCAGGAAGCGCGGCGTCTTCATCGCCCGGGCGGATGAGTGGCTGCGCGGCTGGGTCGGCAAGCTCACGTCGTCGCTCGCCTACCGGTCGGGCTCGATGGTGATCTTCGTGACCTGGAATCAGGCCACGCCGGCAAAGGCGCTCGGGGAGCCGTGCGCGAACCCGGCTGCGCTGCCCAGGGACTGCCACGTGCCGCTGCTCGTGATCTCGCCCTACGTGCCCAAGGGCAAGCACGTCACGACCCGGTTCAGCCACTACAGCCTGCTCAAGGCGACGGAGCAGCTGCTCGGCGCGCGGCACCTGCTCGGTCACGCCGCCGACAAGCGGGCGGGCGACCTGGTCAAGGCGTTCGGCCTGTGAGGCTGCGCGGGCTCGCGACCGCCGTCGTGGCGGTCGCCGTCGCCGCCGGCTGCGGCGGCGGATCGGCCGACACGGGCGGAGGCGGCGGTTCCATCCCGTCGCCCGCTCCCCCGTTCCACGCCCACGCGCAGGGCGCCGTGCGCCCCTGGGTGCGCACCGACGGCGGGCGCTTCGTCGACGAGCAGGGGACGCCGGTCGTGCTGCGCGGCATGAACGTCCCGGTCGGGCAGTCCGACCTCGCCCCGGTCGCCGCCCAGCTGGGCGCGAACTTCGTGCGCATCTACGTCGGCTGGAACGCCATCGAGCCGCAGCCGCCCGTGCACGGCCGCTACCGCTGGGACACCGGTGTGCTCGGGCAGCTCGACCGCGAGGTCGAGGCCTACCGCCGCGAGCACATCAACGTGCTCATCGACTTCCACCAGTTCCACTGGTCGCCGTACTTCGCCCAGGCGACGTGCAAGGCGGGCAAGACGGTGTGCCGGGCCAGCGGCGTGCCGGGCTGGTTCTACGCAGGCGGCCGCTTCCCCGATACCAAGAGCGGCGAGTCCCAGGCCCAGGCCGCATTCTGGACGAATGAGAAGCCGCTCTCGCTCGGCTACTACACGGCCTTCGTATCCATGATGGCCGCGCGCTACGCGCACGAGCCGAACGTGGTCGGCTACGAGATCTTCAACGAGCCCCACGCCGGCCGGCTCGGCGACAGCACGGAGGCGACCGACATCATGCTCCGCTGGCAGGCGGCCGTGCGCCGCGCCATCCAGCGGGTCGACCCGACCCGGACCGTGTTCATCATGTGCCGCGGCGGCGGCGAGGGGGTCGGCACGGCCAACCTGGCGCCGTTCGGCGCCCTCGACCACCTCGCCCTCGACTGGCACGACTACTTCAACGGCGAGTCGGGCGGCTTCGACCAGGCCGGCGACAACTGGGTGCCGTCGTGGGCGGCGACGCACAACCAGACGAACACGAGCTATCACGGCACCGAGGCCTCCCAGGCCCGGGCGCTGAGCGTGCCGCTCGCACGCACGCGCGCCTGGGGCATCCCGCTGCTCGTCGGCGAGTGGGGCATCCACGGCGGCACGCCGGGCGCCGCGACCTACCAGTCGCAGATGCTCGACCTGTTCGCCAAGGACGGGGTCAGCTGGTCGCGCTGGGTGCTGGCGACGAGCGGCGGCTTCGGCCTGCTGAACAAGGACTTCTCACCGACGCCCGAGGCGGCCCAGCTCGCCACGGCGCTGAAGTAGGCCGACCACCGGGGCCTGGCCCCGCGGCGCGGGGCCAGGCCCCAACACCCGCTCCATCTCCACCGCACGGGGCCAGGCCCCACACCGCTCCATCTCCAGCGGCGACGAGGAACGACTCAGGCCGGCTGCGCCCGGCGGCGCCCGCGGCGGGAGCGCAGCGAGCCGCCGAGCAGCTGGAGCTCGACACGGTCGCGGAAGCGCCAGACGAGCGCGGCGTAGGCCGCGGTCGCAACCACCGCCCAGACCGCGAACGCGGGGATCGTCGTCCCGACCGTGAGCCGCAGCAGCATGCCCAGGCCGCCGTAGCAGGCGAGCGCGCCCCCCGCCGCCGCGGGAAACCCGGGCCCGAACGGGTGCACCTTCAGGAACGCGCGCACCTCGGCCAGCGGCAGGACGTTGTTGACGACGATGCTGCCGGCCCAGGCGATGGCCGCGCCGGCGATGCCGATCCGGGGCACGAGCAGCAGGCTGAGCGCGACGTTCACCGTCAGCGCGACGATCACGTTGAACAGGTTCCAGAAGCTGCGCCCGCCCATCAGGAGCACCATGTCGACCGGCCCGATGCCCGTCGCGACCAGCATCGTCACGGCCAGGATCTCGAGCGAGGACGCGCCGGCCACATACTGCGGCTTGAACACCTTCAGGAGCAGCGGCGCGAACACCGCCAGGCCGAGGTACATCGGCCACGCCATCAGAACGAGCCACGACGTCGCCACCTGATAGACGTCCATCGCCCGCTGCCTGGCGCCGCTTCCGAGCAGCTCGGACAGCTTCGGCCCGATCACCTGGATGATCGCCATGTTCACGACCGAGCCGGCCACGAGATAGCGCGTGGACGCGGTGTAGATCGACGCGTGGGCGGTGTCCATCAGCGACCCCACCATCAGCGTCCCCACCCACAGCGTCGTCACCTGGAAGACGCCGGTCATGCCGCGCGGGGCCGTGAACACCCAGAACTCGTTCGCCAGCCGGCGCAGCGGCGTGGGCGGCGCGGTCGCCTGCTCGCGGTGCTCCACGCGGTGCACCAGCCGGCCGAGCCACAGGAGCGCGATCGCGAACGCCACTCCGATCGGGAGCCCCCACGAGATCGCGACCGCGACGCTGCCGCCGCCGGCGACCACGGCGACCGCCACGGCCAGCGTCTGCGCCGCCGCTTTGCCGATGCGGTCGACGAGGGCGTTCGGCACCATCGTGCCGAACCCGCGGGTCGCGGCGATGGCGACCGTGTAGGCGGACGAGAGCGGCACGAACACCGCCAGCACGCGGATGTAGTCGGCGACGGCGCCCGCGTCGGCGTGGCGGTGGTTGGTGAAGACGGCCGCCAGCGGCGATGCCAGCACGAACGAGATCACGGCGAGGACGACGCCGGCGGCGAACGACGGCACGAGGCCCACGGTGAGGCTGCGGCGCACGTCGGCGATGCGGCCCTCCACGCGGTAGCGCGGGATCATCCTGGTCAGGCCGGTGTCGGCCCCCAGCTCGGCGGTGTTCGAGAGGATGAGAAAGAGCGCGACCGCCTCGAAGAAGGCGCCGGACGCGCTCTTCGTGAGCCCGCGCGTGACCACGACCACGAGCCCGAACTGGAGCAGCCCGTTCGCGAGCGCGCCGATGAAGTTCAGCGACCCGCCCCGCGCGACCATGCGCAGGTCCTCCGTCCGCTCGTGCGCGCCGGCCGCCGCCGGCTCGACGGCGGTCACCGCTCCACCCGTTCGTGCTCCTCGCTCGCCCATCCCATGGTGGTGCGCAGGTACTCCTCCAGGCGCCGGTTCGGCTCGGCGAAGTGCGCGACCAGCCGGGCGCGCGTCTCGGCCGCCATGCCCTGCGACGGCCGGGCGTTGTAGGCCTTGAAGCTCGGGGCCTCCGGCGGATCGGGCAGGCCCAGGAACCGCAGCACCTCGGCGTAGGTGGCGGCGGGGTCGGAGAAGAACCGCTCCGCGCATATCACGAGCACCCGATCCTCGGGGAAGTGCTCCCGCCACGCCATCACCTGGCCGACGTACTCGCCCCGGGCCATGTAGGAGTGGTGCTGCAGCTCGTAGCTGTCGTAGTCCGGCTCGGCCAGCATCCGCTCGCGCTCGCCGGCCAGCCGCGCCGGCTCGAGCTCGAGCGCGCGCTCGAAGGTGCCGGCATCCTCGAAGCCGCGGGCGTACTCCTGCTGGTAGTGGGAGTAGGCCCGCTCGACCGGGTCGCGCAGCATCGCGATGATCCTGGCCTGCGGGACGGCCGCCGCCGCCCGCGCCGGGCCGTGCGGGTGGAACAGGTAGTAGGGGCTGCCTTCGCCGGCGACGACGGGCGCGCCGAAGCGCGCCTCCCGTGACCGCCTGGCGGACTCGGTCGGAAAGTGCGCCCGGTACCAGCGCAGGCTCCTCCCGTGATGCTTGTCGAAGTAGTGCACGCCCTTGCTCGGCGACGCCGGGAGCGCCTGGGGGTGCGCGAGCAGGTAGCGGTAGAGCGACGTCGTGCCGCTGCGCTGCGCCCCGACGATCAGGAAGTCGGGCAGCGGCCGGCTGCCCGCCGAGAGCATGTTCCATGCGACCAGCGCCTCGCGGCCGGCCGCGATCACGGGCGCCGGCAGGCGCGAATAGTTGTCGTTCGCCGAGCCCCGCTCCCGCGGCATCAGCCGACCTCCTCGAGCGGCGTCAGCAGTACGGGCTGCGCCAGGCTGTAGCCGAAGCGGGCGACGCGCTGCTCCATCGTCTCGACCGCGTGCGCGATGTCGTCGGCGGTACGCGGATTGCGCCGGGCGAGCGCCCACCGGCGGAAGTAGGCGTCGTTGATCTCGCGCCGCACCTCGAGGCCGCTCGGCAGCGGGTCGACGCCGATGAACCGGTAGACGTCGGCGAGCCGCTCGTCCGGGTTCGCGACGAACTCCTCGTAGCGCATCACGAGCAGGTGCTCGATCTGCGGGGCGTCCGCGAGCAGGACCTCGTGGCAGTGCAGCCAGTGGTCGATGAGCGACGAGTAGGACATTCGCCGCCACAGCCTGCGGGCGCGCCCGAACTCGCGGGTGGCTCCGGCGACCGCCACCGGATGGCGGATCAGCGCCACGAAGCGCGCGTCGGGGAAGAGCGCCTGCAGGAACCGGGTGCGGATCAGGTTCGGCGGCGACTTCTCGACCAGCACGGGCCGCGACGCATCCCAGTGCTGCCCCCACTGCTCGAGCAGCTGGTCGCGACTGCCGTCGGAGACGAGCGGCGACGCCTCGGTCAGGTGCGCCTCCGGGTCGAACCCGAACCGGCCGGGGCCGCCGTGGGCGCGGCCGGCCTTGTAGACGGTCTGCAGGTGCTGGCCCTCGTCCTCCCGCGCCCCGGTGCTGGAGAAGCCGGACACCTGCTGATGCTCGGCGAGGCAGCGGGCGAGCAGCGTGGTGCCGCTGCGATGCAGGCCGCCGATGAAGACGAAGGTGTGCTGCTCGAGCTCGATCACAGGTTCGGACCCCACTGCCCGGATCCGAGGGCGGTCACGGTATGCGGTAGCCGTAGCGGAGCAGGAGCGGCCAGGTCACCAACACCACGAGGGAACGGGTCTTGCGGGCCATGCCGGTGCGCCAGGCCTCGTCGGCGCGCACCTGCTGGCGGCCGTGGGCGAACCGCATCGGGTTGCCGCGCACGCTGTGCTGACCCTCCACCTGGACGGAGTCGCCGACGGCCGACAGGTCGTGGGCGCCGGCCTCGCCCAGCTCGGCGAACATCCGCTCGAGCTCGCCGCGGGGGTCGGCCGCAAGCGACTCGTACCGCATCCGCACGGTCGGCACGCCGAGCCGCCGAAGCACGTCGAAGGCCATGTTGCACTGCATCCACCGCACGCCCGCCTTGAACGGCGAGAACTCCTGGAAGAAGGCGCCGCCGTTCGTCACCTCCGGCCGCGACACGCGCTTCATCCACGAGTGGACGACGCCGCGGCTGTCGCGGACGAGGTGCAGCACCCGCAGGCGCAGGCCGGCCGCCTGCGCGGCGCGCAGGAAATAGGCGTAGGGAGGGTTCTTGGTCGAGTCGACGACCACGCTCGCGCCGGAGACGGTGAGGATGGCGCGGTAGACGGCGGCGGTCAGCTCGGCGTAGCGGTGCACCTGCTCGGCGTGCTCCGGCGCCAGCCGCCCCAGCGCGAGCAGCGGAACGCTGCGGTGGCGCAGCACCGCCGCCTCGAGCGCCAGCACCTCGTCGACGTCGACGGTGTCCCACCCGCCGAACGCCTCCTGCCCCACCGCCGTCCAGAACGGACACTCGCCGAAGGCGAGCCCGCAGCCGCACAGCTCGTTGCCGGCGGGGCCGGCCTGCCACACGTACCGCAGCTCGCCGACCGAGACGAACCCCGGCACCTCGGCCAGCACATGCGCCAGCAGCGTGGAGCCGCTGCGGCCCCAGCCGCCGATGTAGAGGACGGGGACGTCGCTCATGCGGCGGCTCCTGCCGGCGCATGAGCGGGGAGTGGTGTGGGGAACCGGGAGGTTTCCCACGGGTTCAGAAGAAGGGGGCCGCGTGGGGGAAACATGGTTTCCCCCACGAACGCGAGCCGGAGGCGAGCGTTGCTCATGCCCGCCGCCGCGACACCGACGCCGGCGTGACCACTCCCCGCGCCGCAGCGCCGTTCCGGTGCAGGACGAGGTCGTCCACCAGCTGCTCGAACATCGCCACGGCGGCCGCGGGGCCGGCGCCCGCGGGCGGCAGGCCGGCCTCGCCGGCGCGCCCGAGGGCGGCGTCGAGGCACGAGCGCAGCTCGTCCTCCGTCTGCGCGAGCAGGATCGCCCCGCGGGCGGCGATCCGCTCGGCGAAGGCCAGCTGGTGGTCGTCGACATGCTCGCCGTAGCGCCTGCGGCGCGGCACGACGATCGGCCGCTTGCCGAGCGTCGCCGCCAGCATGATCGTGCCCGGCCCGCCGTGGCAGACGACGACGTCGGCCGCGCGCACCATCTCCTCCATCTCGGCATGGCCGAGGTACTGGCGGTGCTCGGCCAGCCGCGGGACGGCGGACGTCCCGGTCTGGACGAAGCAGCGCGCCGCCTCGGCGCCGCCCGCCTCGAGCCATCCGTCGATCCAGCGCGAGAGCCGGTCGAAGGGATGGAAGTCCGTGCCGACGGAGGCGAAGACGAGTGGCAGCGGCTCGCTCAGAAGAGCCCCCCGATCACCCGTGCGCCGGGATAGAAGCGGCACTGCTCCTCCCATTGCACGAGAAAGAGGCTCGAGAGCGGCCGGCACAGCCGTCCGGTCAGCGTCGGCGAGTCGATGCGGTCGTAGACCTCGAGGTAGACGGTCGGGATGCGCATCGCCCGGGCGACGATGAAGAACGGGAAGGCGACCGCGGCGCCGTCGGACACGACCACGTCCGGCCGGAAGCGGGGCAGCATGCGCACCGCCAGCAGCAGGTTGCGCACGGCGTTGCGGACGTTGCGGGTGGTCGGGTGGTAGGCCCACGCGACGTCCTCGTCCGCCAGCAGCGACCGGCTGTCGGGGAGGTCGAACGTGACCCACTTGCGGTCGTGCTTGCTCCACCAGGGCTTGAGCTGATGCAGCTGGATCAGGTGGCCGCCGGAGGAGCAGACCAGAAGCACTCTCACAGCAGCTCGGTCTCCCGCGACTGGCCGGGCTGAGGCACCGCGTCGGCCGGCGCGGGCGCCGTGCCCATGTAGCCGCCGTACTCCTGCGCCTCGTCGGGCACGCCGCCGACGAAGATGAACCCGAGCCGCGGGGCGGCGCACGCCTCGAGGGCGCGGCCGAACGCGACCAGGTGCGGGCGGCTGGCGAGCCGGGCGCGGGCGACCGCCACGGTGGCGTCGACCTTGGTCCCGAGCACCATCGCGTCGGTCACGGGCAGCATCGGCGGCACGTCCACGAGGACGACGTCCGCGCGCCCGCGCAGCTCGCGCAGCAGGTCGGTCATCGTGCGGCTGTCGAGCAGCTCGGCTGCGTCACCCGGGATCGGGCCGGCCGGGAGCACCTCGAGCAGGCCGCCGCCTGCGCCGGCGCCGTTCGAGCTCACCTCGAGCGGGTGCTCGCGGCTCACGTCGACGACCGTGAGGGCGTCGCCGAGCTGGCTGTGGCCCGAGAGGATGTCGCTCAGGCCCATGCGGTCGTCCAACCCGAACAGGCTGCCGAGCGACGGGCGGCGCATGTTGGCGTCGACGACGACGACGTGCTGGCCGGCGCGGGTGAGGGCGACGGCGAGGTTGGCGACGGTCGTCGACACGCCCTCGGCGTCGGAGGCGCTGGTGAACATGATCACCTTCATCCCCCGCCGCAGCATCGACGACAGGTTCAGCTTGAGGATGCGGAACGACTCGGCGGTCGGCATCTGGGCGGCGCCGTGCGGTGCGAGCAGCACGACCGCGTGATCGCGCAGGGAGCGCGGCCGGGTGGGGATGCTCGCGAGCAGCGGCAGCCGCAGCCGGCGGCCGACCTCGGCCACGGTGCGCACGCGGGTGTCCAGCAGATCCTGCAGGAAGGCGAGGATCACGCCCAGAACGAGGCCGAGCACGAGGCCGATGAGGGCGTTACGCGACGTCTTCGGCTGCGTCTGGGCGGCCGACTGGGCGCCGCGGGTGACGAGCGAGAGCGGGCTCGAGTGCAGCTGCGCGACCGCGGCGGTCTGGCGATCGTTGAGGCTGTTGATCCGAGACAGCAGCGTGGTCTTCTGCGTCCCGGTGAGCGCCTGGCCGCCGATGCCCTTCGTGAGCTCGGCCTCGAGCCTGCGAATCGTGGCCTGCAGGCTCGCGATCGTCGCCCGCAGGTTCTTCTGGTCGATCGTCCGGTTGTAGGCGGCCGCCTCGGACACCCACGCGTTGGCGAGCTTCTGCGCGGACGTCGGGTTCTGGTCGCTCACGGTGAAGTCGATGGCGTCGATGCTCGGGTCGGGCACGACCGTCGTCTCGTTCAGGAGCTGGACGCCCGAGATGCCGGACAGGCCCTGCGCCTTGACGACGAAGTTCGCGGCGTGCAGCGTCTCGAGCAGCGGGGCGTGGGCCGTCGACCACGTGTTACCACCCGAGGTCTTGCTCGACGACCCGCCAGCCGTCGACGACGTGTTCACGAGCTGGGAGGTGGCCGAGTACAGCTTCTGCTGCCGCTCGGAGAACCCGACCGCGGCGGCCGTGACCATCACCGTCACGAGCAGCACGATCCACTTGCGGCGCCAGATGACGCCCACGTAGTCGCTCAGCGAAACCGACTCATACCATCCGTTTTCCACCAGTGAATCCTCTCGGGTCGTTCAGCGATCCGACAAGCTCGGCACAGCCGAGCCCGGTGCCGCCACCAGTCGGCTCCGCCCGGCGCGGGGGCGCCGGTGCACAAACGGGGGTGCTGGTACGTCCAGTAACTCCCGGCCTCCCCACACAATGGTACTCGGGGCCGTTTTCGCGTCAACCCTGCACGCGGGCACTATTGACACGCGATTGACGGGTTCTCGCAGCCTCCACGGGTACGGTGTTCGGCGTGAGGGACGCCGACGCCTGCATGCGCGGCCTCGCCGCCGACGATGCCCGAGTCTACGCCGGTCCGCGCCCACCTGCCGGATGGCGGGCCGTCGACCGCTACGTGGTGCTCCCGTCGATGCGCCGGCCCGGGCTGCTCGTGCCCGTCCGCTCGGGCGCGGGGGCCGCCGCGGCGGCACGCCAGTTTCTGCTCCTCCCCGGCCGCGCCGGCGGCGCGGTGGTCGCGGTCGCCGCGGCCGCGCTCCGCACCGGGCTGCCGCAGCGGGCGGCGCGCGACCGCCTCACCGTCGCGGTCGCTCCGGACGTCGGCGAGGCCGAGCTGCCCCAGCTCGTCCTCCGCCGCCACCTGGCTGAGACGCTCGCGGCCGGGCGCGTCGAGCTCGCGGTGCGCGTCGGGGCGACGCGGCCGAACGGCAAGCCGGTGGTGCAGGTGTCGCGGCCGGACGGGCGCGTGCTGGCCTACACCAAGGTGGGCTGGAACGACCTCACCCGGCCGCTCGTCGCCGCCGAGGCCGAGGCGCTGCGCGGGTTCGCGGCCAGGGGCGACTCATCGCGCACGTTCCGGGTCGCCCGCCTGCTGCATGCCGGCGACTGGCGCGGGAACACGCTCACCGTGGTCGAGCCGCTCACGGGCGGCGCGGCGGTCACCGCCCCCGACCCGCCCCGGGACGCAACGCACGAGCTCGCGCTCGGCGGCGCCGTGACGCGCTCGCCGCTCGCCGAGAGCGGATGGTGGCAGGACGTGCGGGCGCGGATCGCCGCGGCGGACTCCGGGCTCGACGCGGCCGCCGACGCGATCGCCGCCGAGGCGGGCGACAGCCTGCTCGGCTTCGGCCGCGGACACGGCGATTGGACGCCCTGGAACATGCGCCGCATCGACGGCCGGCTGGTGGTGTGGGACTGGGAGCGGGCGGCCGAGGGCGTCCCGGTCGGCATCGACGCGATGCACTACGGCCTGCTCGTTGCCCTGAACGCCCGCAAGCTGCCGCCGGCGCGGGCGGTCGCGGACACCCTCGCGCGTGCGCCCGGCTGGCTGTCTGACCTCGACCAGCCGCCCGAGGCCGCGCGCGTCGTCCTCTGCCTCGAGCTGCTCGAGATGTCGCTGCGTTTCGCCGAGGCGCGCAAGGCCGGCGTCAGCGTCCGCCACGACCGCTTCGGCGCCGCGCTCCACGACCTGCTCGATCCGCGCCGCCGGTAGCATGATCGGGCGATGACCCGGCCCGTACGCGCAGCCGTCGCCGAGCCGGCCGGAACCGCGCTCCGCGCGATCGGCGAGGCGGTCGCGGCCATGGCGGCCTCGCCTTCACTCGAGACCACCCTGCACGCCCTCGTGCAGGCGGCGCGGCGGCTGGCGAGCTGCCGGTACGCGGCGGTCGGCGTGCCGGACGGCGGCGGCGGCTTCTCCCACTTCATCACCGACGGGATGAGCGACCAGCTGATCGCCGCCATCGGCCCCCTCCCCCGCACCCACGGGCTGCTGGGCGCGATGCTCGAGCGGCCCGTGCCGCACCGCACGGCCGACATCTCGCGCGACCCGCGCTTCGAATGGTGGCCGTCCGCCCACCCGCGCATGCGGTCGTTCCTCGGCGTCCCGATCGTGTCGGCGGGCGACGTGGTGGGCGCGTTCTACCTGACGGAGAAGATCGGCGCGGACGAGTTCTCGGACGCCGACCAGGAGCTGATCGAGCTCTTCGCCGCTCACGCGGCCGTCGCGATCGCAACGGCGCGCCTGCACGAGCGCAGCCGCGAGCTGGGCGTCGTCGAGGAGCGCAACCGGCTCGCGCGCGACCTGCACGACGCCGTCTCCCAGACGCTCTTCTCGCTCACCCTCACCGCCGAGGCCGCGGCCGAGCTGGTCGACCGCGATCCCGCGGCCGCGCGGGCGCAGCTCGACGAGGTGCGCCGGCTCGCGGCCGAGGCGCGGGCCGAGATGCGCTCGCTCGTCTTCCAGCTGCGGCCGGCCGACCTCGAGTCGGACGGCCTGGCCGCGACGCTGCGCAAGCACGTCGAGGTGCTCCGCCGCGTGCACCCTGTGCGGGTCGAGCTGCGCGTGCGCGGCGACGCCGAGCCGTCCGCCGGCGTGCAGCGCGAGCTCTACCGGATCGCCCAGGAGGCGCTGCAGAACGCGCTCAAGCATGCCGGCGCAGGGCGGATCGACGTCGATCTCGGCCTCGAGCCCGGCGCGATCGTCATGGAGGTGCGCGACGACGGCGCCGGGTTCGACCCGGCCGACCGGCTCGTGCGCTCCCGGCACCTGGGGCTGACGGTGATGGAGGAGCGGGCGCGGTCGGTGCACGGCCGGCTCGAGGTGCGCTCGGCGCCGGGCCAGGGAACGTGCGTGCGGATCGAGGCGGCGCGTGCCTGAGGCGCCGATCCGGGTGCTGATCGCCGACGACCACCCGGTCGTGCGCCAGGGGCTGCGCACCTACCTCGAGCTGCAGCCCGGCATCGAGGTGGCCGGCGAGGCCGGCGGCGGGATCGAGGCGGCGGCGCAGGCGCAGCGGCTGGCGCCCGACGTCGTCCTGCTCGACATGGTCATGCCGGGCGGGGACGGCCTCGAGGCCCTGCGCCGCATCCGGGCGGCGGGGCGCGCGCCGCGCGTCGTGATGCTGACGAGCTTCCCCGCCGACGAGCGCGTCGTGGAGGCGATGCGGGCCGGGGCGGCCGGATACCTGCTGAAGGACGCCGAGCCCTCGGAGCTCGTGGCCGCGATCCGCGCGGCGCACGCGGGCGGATCGCCAATGCATCCCGACGCGGCCGCCCGGCTGGTCGGCGAGCTGCGCCGCCCCGGGGCGGCCGCCCCCGACCTGACCGCGCGCGAGCGCGACGTGCTCGCGCTGGTCGCGCGCGGGATGGCGAACAAGGCCATCGCCCAGAGGCTGTCCCTCTCCGAGAAGACCGTGAAGGCGCACGTGTCGGCGATCCTGCGCAAGCTGGACGTCACCGACCGGACGCAGGCGGCGCTGCGGGCGGTGCGCGAGCACCTGGTCGACGTCGAGGAGTGAGCCCCGCCGGAGTACCCTTGCAGGCGGGGGGCGTAGCTCAGGGGATAGAGCAGCAGCCTTCTAAGCTGACGGTCGTGCGTTCGATTCGCACCGCCCCCACTTGAAGAAGCCCTGCAAATGGGGCATAAATCTCCTCCATCATCCCGGAGGAACGCCAAATCGGCGTCACCTGCGCGTCGATCGGTCTGGTAGGATCGGCGGCGATGACGGTACGCGAGCGCGTCTACCAGGATGGCCGGCGCCGGTGGGAAGTCCGGTGGAGTGACGCGGACGGCCATCGCCGCGGCCAGGTCTTCGACAGGAAGGGTGACGCCGACTCGTTCGACTTGGATCGGCGCCGTGAGCACCAGATGAGCCGCCTCGGCCATCGCGCACCACCGCGAGCGCCGGCGCGCGTCACGGTCGGCGAGTGGCTCGACCGCTGGCTCGCCTCCCCCGACCGGCCCATCCGCCCGAGCACGCGGCGGCAGCGGACGGCGATCCTTGACAAGTGGGTCAGGCCAGTCCTCGGAGGCGACCAGCTCGCAGAGCTTGACCGGCCGCGCCTCGTCCAGTGGCGCGAGCGCATCCTCCAAGCGGGAGCGGGGCCGGTGAACGCGAATCGCGCCCGCTCGGCGCTCTCCGTGGCGCTGACGGACGCGGCGGAGCGCGGCCTCATCCCGACGAACCCGGCGCTCGGCTGGCGCGCACTCCCCGAGCCCGCTCCCGGCGTCCGCGCGCTCACCGTCGCCGAAGTGGAGGCGATCCGCGCGCAGATGCCGACAATCGAGGAGAAGGCGATCGTCTCGGTGCTCGCCTACGTCGGCCTCCGCCCGGAGGAGCTGGCCGGGCTCCAATGGAAGCACCTCCCCGCCAGAAGACACCGCATCACCGTCGAGCGCACCATCGTCGCGGGAGTCGTCGGGCCGACGAAGACGCGCACGAGGCGCATCGTCGCCGTACCAGAGCCGGTGCGCGCCGACCTCGTCCGCCTCAAGCGGGGAGCGCCGACCGCGCCCATCTTCACCGAGCGCGACGGACGGCCGTGGAGCCTCGACCGCTGGCGCCGCAAGGTGTGGACGCCCGCCAGGACACGCGCCGGGGTCGACCCGACCCGCATCTACGATCTCCGCCACACGGCAGCGACGGCGGCGCTCTACGACGGCACGCCGCTACACGTCGTCCACGAACAGATGGGGCACGCCTCCGTCATCACCACCCTCGCTCGCTACTCGCACACGATCGCCGAAGCTGGCATCGACGGGCGTCGGCCGCCGCTCGCAGACCAGATCACGCGAGCCCGCGCGAAAGCCGAGCAGCGAGCAGCCACACCACCACGCCTCGACCGGCTCGCCGACGCCGTCAACCAGTCGCAGCGCCGCCCACGACGAGCCTGAACTGCGGACGGCCCTGAGGCGCCAACACGACCACCACGCCCACCGTCGCGCCCCGTCGCGGAGCATCCGCCGCCGGGCGACGCTTCGAGGAGCGTGCCACGCACCGCCACCGGCCCCGCACCTACGCCGCCCGGCACCACTCGGCGTCACCGCGAGGTACATCGAATCGGGGACGTGCCAGCACCCCTCGCACATCGGGCCTCCGGGCGCCGGGGCCGAATACCGCGACACCTTCCTAACGGACTACTTGTTTGAGGCGATTCCTCTCGTGCCCCATAATGGGGTGCCGTGGTGAGCCGTGTGCTCTCCGAGATCCCGTGCCGGTGCCCCGAACGGGTAGCGTACGGGGCGATGTTTGCGCTGGGCCAATCGCATCGGGCGGCCACGCTCGCTGCTTCGATGCTCGTCGTAGCGGGGTGCAGCACCTCCCACGCCGCGAATTCCGAGAGCGCGCCGAACACGACCCTGCCGTCCGTCGCGACATCGTTCCGCGGCAGCGGCACCCTCTCGTTCGTGACCCCGGTGCCGTTCGTCGTCGTTCGCTCGGCGGTGTACGGGAACATCAACGACTACGTCCTGACCAGCCACGCAACCGGGCAGGTAACGAGGACGTGCTTCTCGAGCGGTGGATGGCGGCAACAAGTCCCGGCAGCGGGCGGCGGGACGACGACGCAGGACCTCACCGACCCACAGTTCTACCAGGTGCTCGTCGGGTTCCTCGGGGTGCGGCCCGGCCTTGCGATCGGCCTCGCCGACCTCCACCTCCCCCCGACTCCGGTACCTCCCTCTTGGCACACGACATTCTCGGTGCCGCCGTCCGCGCTGGTGGGACTCGCCGAACGCCTCGCGCCTCACGCTTTGCGCGCTGGAGCACGGCAGGCGACGGCAGCGTCGGTGCGAAGCGCCCGTGGGCCACTCCTGGTGACGGCCTGGTGGTCATCGACGCAGCGCGACCTGCCGCGACGCATACGCCTCGTCATCAAGGAGCACTCCGGAGCGGGCAACGAGACCGACGTGATCGCCTGGGAGTTCAAGGTTCCCGGCCCCTCCGTCACGCATTGCTGAAAAGGATCGGCCCCCGGCAACCGCGACTATGAAAGCGGCAACACCTTGCCGTCGCACTCGACACAGCCACGGCCAGGCCCATAGTCCTTCGACTTGGCGGGTTCGGCGTGTTCGAGTGTGCCGCGGATCGTCGGGTCGGGCGTCCGCTTGGGATCAAGCCGCGGCCTCGTCGGCGGCCAGCTCGTCGGCGAGGAGCTTGAGCCCTTCGGCCCACGAGAGCGTCGAGCGTGACTCGCGCTTCGAGGCGGCGGCGGAGCGCCGAGGTGTGACGACACGAGGCCGCGCGATCGGAGCGACCTTCACCGGGGGCCGAGAGGCGGCGGCTGAGTCCCATTGAATCGCCAGCCGCATCGCCTCGTCCGAGATCATCGACGAGTGGATGCCGCGCGAGCGCGCGAGCCTCTTGAAGTCGTCGTGGCTCGGCCGAGTCGGCGCAGGCTTCTCCTCGGCGAGCGGATCAACGAAGTCCGGGTGGCCGCGGAAGATGCGCCGCTCCGCGACCGGCCCCCGCCAGCGACTCTCCTCCACCGGCGGCGGCTCACACGGCCAGACGTGGAGCGTGCTCGGCAGCTCGGCGAACTCGCCCGGCTGGAAGCGGAACCCCTGCTCGTAGCGCCACCGAGCAATCTGCTCCTGTGATGGCCCGCGCCGCGCCACGACGCTACTCGAATCCGCCGGGAGCGCCGAACCACTGGTTCAAGTCGCCCTGGAACGCATCGTCCACGCGACCGCCCGGCCCATACCGCTCCTCGAAGGCGGCGACGTTCTCTCCCGCCCCGACGTAGGCGAACAGCTTGTCGCCCTTCGAGACGGTGACGAAGCCCTGGCCGGACACCTTCGACCCTTCGACGGGGACGAGGCGCGTCCGCACCTCCTCTAGTTTGCGGATCGCGGCCGGGCTCCAACCACCCTTCGCGAGCAGGTCGATCGGCGCGTCGAGGATACCCAGCTCGTCCATCTCCTGGACGAGGCCGCCGCCGACAAGGTTCACCGCGCGCTCACCGAGGGCACGGACGCCCTGGACGCGCTCCCTCGCCTGCATCTCGCGGAACTCGGCCCGCTCCGCCTCGCGTGCGCGCACCGCTTCGGCGCGAGCATCGAAGGCGCCGCGGAGCGACTCCTCGATCTGTGGGCGAGCTGATCGCATCGCCTCGTTCCATTGCGCGGTGAGCGAGAGCCGGTCATCCATCCTGAGCGAGCCACTCTGGAGGCCGTCGCGAATCTCGCCCACCAGGAGGCCGATGCCGCTCGGCAGCATCCCCAGCAGCGCGGGGTCGGGATCGCCCTCGAACGGCGAGTAGCTCAACACCTTGTCGAGCGCGACGTCATACGCGCTCACGCTCGGCGCCGACTGCGGGGCGGCGGCCGGGCGCGGCGCTACCGGCGCCGCAGGCATCTGCGCGGCGACGCGCCGATCGAACTCGGCGAGGGCAGCAGCGGTGATGCCCTCAGCGCCGCCGAGCTGGCGCTCCAGCGCATCCATCCGAGTGTTCAAGTCGTCAGTCACGAGTCAGTCCTCCTCGACGCCTATCGGCGCCCCGTCGTGTGTGTGTCGAGTGCGAGCCGGTCGGCCCGCCCATCTTCGAGAGCGACGTCGGCCGCCTCCTGCGCGATCGAAGCGCGAGCAGCGCGCGTCGCCCGGCCGCCAGCCGTAGACTTCTTCGCGGGCCGCAGGCGAGCCTCACGCTCAGACGCTTCTCGCCGCTCCGCCGCAGCGTCGAGCGCCGCGAGGTGAGCATCGAGCGCCGCAGCGTCGATGTTCGGCAAATCGGCGCGCGAGTGCAGCTGCACGCCCCACCTGAGTGCGACGAGGATCGACACGACCTCGATGAGGATGGCCGCCTGGTCGCGGACGAGGAGCCGCGCCACTTCAAGCGCCGCCGTGTAGAGCGCATCATCGTCGACGAATCGGTACGAGTCGCCACCCGTAGCCGCATCCACGAGGAGATCGCCACCCGTCGGCTGCTTCCACACCGGCGGCGGCTCAGACAGCGGTTGGAGAGCTGTCACGCACGCCGGATAGACGCGCTCCTGACAAGGTGCCAACACGTACCCGTGGCGAACGCTCTCGCGCAGCCTGTAGAGCGGTGGCGAGGCGTAGGCGGGCTTCGCGCCGCGCACGAGCTTGCCGACGGCGTCCCCGACGAGGGCGGCGAACGCCGTCACGCCGACTCCCCAGCGCGCACGACGGTACGCTCATCGAGCCAAGCGTCGAGATCCGCCTGCCGGATCCTCCACCGCGGCCGGACGCCCGACCCGACCGAGATGTTCACGGCGCGGAGCCCCGCGTGGTCGATCATCCGCCTCACCGACTCGCCGGTGATGCCGAGCCGCTCCCCAACCTCGTCCGGTTTGAGGAGCCGATCCCCGGCCGCCTGCGTGTCCTCGCTGCTTCCCATACCACGAAGTTTACACCATAGAAGGACACAGCACCAGTCTTCCACGATACACTACGATCCTCCAAGCCCCACCAATGGCGCGACACGGTGTAGCATCCCGCGACACGCCGAGCAGGGAGAAGGCCAGATGAGCGACGCGAGGAACACCGAGTTCGGCAAGCACCTCCACCGCATACGCCAGGACGTCTTCAACGAGAGCCTGCGCGAGTTCGGCAAGCGCATCGGCCTCTCGGCGAGCTACATCGGCAAGGTCGAGAACGCCGAGGTCGGCGTGCCGAAACGATCCACCGTCCTCGAAATCGCCGAGCGCCTCCAGATGAAGCCCGACCCGCTCCTGCTCAAGGCGGGCTACGTGCCGGACAACCCGCAGCGCGGCGAAGACGACGAGTACCTCCTCCTCCTCCTCGGCCAACTCGACGACCCGCAGCGCGCCGCGGTGCGCGCCTACATCGAGCACGTCAAGGACTTCGACGTCATCCGCCGCCCGCGCAGCTCGTAGCGGGACACCCGCGCCCGGATCGCCGGACGCAACACGAGCCCGAGTTTGGCGCTCCAGAAACCCGCCAAGCAGGAGGGCGAGATGGAGGGCCGCGACCGGCCGATCGCCGAGCACCCGCTTGCCCTCGTCGGAGCGGTTCTTCGCCAGCCCCCAGCCGCCGGCCAGCCTCGACCTCGACCTGATCCTCACCGCCGCGGAGCGGCGCGGGCGACCAGGCGAGCGAGCCGATCACGCAGAACCGCAGGGAGTCAGGCGAACCCCGCGTCCTCTACGCTGGCAGCCAACCGCCCGTTCGCTGCCCGGCTTCTCAGCTCTCTTGGGCGGCACGGCCAAGTCCGCCTGCGGCGGCCTCGTCCGTCTGGGGCTCGAATCGTGATCCTTCGACCCGGCCCCAGATCGCGGGGAGCCACGGTGGGCTACGCCCCTCAACTGAGCACATTCAACGCTACTGTCTGCATCTCGATTTTTGATCGAGTGCGTCCGCTGTCGGCTCCAGTTCCACCCCTCCGACTCACAACCCTCGGAGTGGCTCTCACCCTTTCACGCCCCAAGTAGGCGGGCGCTTCTTGGTGGGCAGCTATGTCGTCTCGCTCCGGCCTTCCCGGAGCCGCAGAAGGGATGCGCGCCCCTACGTCGCCGTCAAGCGGCCTCCTCCACGGCAGCACGCCGAACCTTCTCCGCGGCGAGGAACCGACCCAGAGCGGCCCGCTCCTCCTCACTCAGCACGTCGCCGTCCTGGAGTCGCGTGAGGAGGAGGCGCGCCCTCTGGCGCCGCCGCTGTTCCCGCCGGCCACTCGTCGACCTGAACGCCCGATGCGCCACTACGCCGCCTCCTCGCGGAGGATCGCGCGCAGCTCGGCATCCAGCGACTCGTGCCGCTGTCGCTCTGCTCTCCACGCGGCGAGGCGCGCGCGCTTCTCCTCGGCAAGTCGGCGTCGCTCCTGACGCTCTATCCGTCTCTGAATCGTCGATGATGCCACTGTGGCTCTCCCCGTGAACGGATTTCACTCGCACCGCGCCTGGAGGAGGCGATCTGTGCAAGTCCTAGATACAGAGTAGCACTTCCATTCGACGTTCGCTAGGCCTCGAGGAGAGCACGCCGAGGAGGCGCAGGGCGGCGAGGAGAGGGATTGTCGAGGGAGGGGCGGCGCTGGCTGACAGGGAACCCGTTCAGAACCCGCCAGCCGCGCCAAATGCCCTCGACCACCGCCGGGAGGGCCTCCATTCCCTTGATCCCGACCCCTAAATCCTAGCCGAAGCGGCGGACGACAACCACCCGGCGGACAGCAAGGCAAACCTACGCTCCCACCCCCACACAAAGGGCTCACGCAAGCCCGACCACAGGGTAAACCTAGTGGTCGCCACCGTCGCGCCACAAGAAGGCAACGGAGGCACGCACCCCAAGATGCTGACCCCTCCCCCACCCTCCCCACCATTCCCCACCATACCGATCGGAAATGATAGTTTCCCGCTCAACCAAGCCGTTGCGCGCGCAACAACCAAGGGCGAAATCCGTCACCTACGAGAGGGCTACGAGGAAAGGGAGGAAGCCAACACCACCACATACCCCCCACCACACAAACCCGCGAAACCGGAGGCGGGGGGCGAAAACCACAAGCCCAACCCCCGAACGACAGAAGAAGGAGGCAGGCCCTCGCTGTGGGGCGCATATCGGCGGGGTGCGCCCCGCCTTCGGCGTGGCTGAGCGATCGCCTCGCGCTCGGCTGCTGGGGCGAGTGGCGGACGGTGTGACTCCGTTCCACCCCGTAGACCGCCTTCCGGCCGCTTGCGCGGCCGGCTCGCACGTGGACGACTCACGAGAATCAGCGTATCCTTGAGACGATGAGTGCTTGGCTCAGACGCCACCTAGGTGACGTGATCGCCTACAACCGGCAGCCGCGCAAGCTCGCGGGCATCCCGGTCAGGGTGGCCGTCTTGGTGCTGGTCACCTGGTTGTTCTGGACGGGGTCGAACAACTCCGACCTGTGGCTGCTGGTCGCCGGCCTCGTGGTTGGGTGGATGCTGATCGACTTGGTCTGGTACGTCGCGGTGAGAGTGCGCCGCCCTGACGCGCCCATCCGCTTCTAACGGATCGTCCAGCTCCCCGGTTCCCGCAATGGGGCGGTGTGGGTCGGGGCGGTAGCCGTGCGTCCAGGAACCCCGTACGATGGGCCTGTGGATGTGTTCGTCGCGTTCGGTCGTCGCCCGGTCGCCGGTGTGGGGCTTGTGGTCGCCGTCGCGTGGATCGCTGCCGTAGCGGTCGAGTGCTTCACGACGTACCCGTTCGACCTCGGTGGCGTGTACGCGGAACTGAACCAGACGGTGGACTTCGCTGCGCAGGGTGTTTTCGGCGTCACGGCACTCGTCTGGCTGCTTGAGCAGGCGATCAGCTGATGCAGCCCTCGCCGTACGACCGCACAATGAAGGTGCTCCGAGCCCGATTCAGTCGGCAGCCCGTCGCTTCAACAGGAGTCCTGCTCGCGTGCGCCTGGATCGGGTTGAATGTCTACGAGACGGCAGCGCACTGGCACACCAACTCCAGAGGAGTCGGATGGTTCCAGGCCGTCACGGCGACCGTGTCTCTCTCGGCAGTCGGAATCCTGGCTGTCGCCGCACTGACGTGGCTGGTCCAGCGGGTCTTCGGCGACGCCCGCGAGTAAGCTGCGGGACGACGGATCGCCCTGCTCCGCACGGTTCCGCTACGGGTGCTCGGGCGTGGTGTGCGCGCGGGCGAACCGTCTGGCTGAGGTGAGGGTTTGGGTCGGGGCGGTGCGCGCCTTCGGCGCGGGCTATCGACAGGGGCCGCGTCCACCTGGGTAACCGAGGCGGACTCGCCGAGAGCGGGATCACACCTTTTTGGCGCGACGAAGCCGCACCATATTCTCGAACTCCTGTACGGGTTCGAGCCCCAACTCCGCTGCCACAGAGATCAACTCGGCCTCGGCGGTGCCTGGCGGCAGGTGGAGTGCGGCGTCTACACGGCGATAATGGATGAGTGCTCCCTGCACGATTGAGGGCCCGGAGCCGAACCGGAAGAACGTATGGGGTTTGTCGTCCTCGTCCGCGCGGAGTGCCGGTTGGCCGCGTCTCGGCGGCTTTGCCGAGCGAGAGTGCTTGCAACCGACCGAGCGGCTCCGGTAGCTGAGCCTTGTCAACCTCGGGGACGCAGAGTGGGTAGATGCGGCGCTGATTAGCGACCATCTTGGACCAGCTCGCGCCGACCTCGAACCAGATCCAGGGTCGGTTCACGGAGACGGGCGTGATCAAAACCGCCACGGCGGTCGCATCGTCCAAGCTGGTTCGAATGCTCTCCAGCCAGTCGCGACCCGGCTTGATTGTCCCTGGAACGCTGGAGGCGAAAACCTCCACACCGTTGGCGAAGATGCGCCGAACTTCCTCTCGGACGACCGCGACGATCGGGCCATCAGTCGTCGCGTGGCTAATGAACAGGACAGGCCGCTTCAGAGCGCCGGGTTCAGTCATTGGCGTCAGGTTACCCGCCCTCTCGGCCGCTGGAGGCCTCTGAGAGCTGTGCGTCGTGTTCGAGGGCGGGGAGGGCGCGTACTGAGCGTCACGCCCCGGATCGGAGCGCACGATGTGCTCGAAGGCTGGTGGGGCCGCCTACGACGGCTCGGGGTGGGCCGCTGTCCGGGGAGGGGCAGAACCGTCGGCCGGTGAGGGGTGGTGGGCGAAGCCGGCGGCGTTCAGAGCTACGTTCCGCGTGTCCGGCTGCCCTGCCACCTGTTCGTGCTCAACGTCGGGACTCCCAAGCGACCGTCGCCGAATGTACCGCGGCGCGTTGGCACCGCGATCCGGGACGGAGGGCGGTTCTCCCGGGAAGTGGGGCGCGACCGCCCTCGACCCTTCGGCGCGGTCGGGCGCGAGGTGGGATCGCGGGAGCCCACGCAAGGCCGACCGCTACGGACGATGGCCGCGTGGTCACGTAGACTGACCGATCGACGAGACCAGGAGGATGGGTGGCAAGTCTTGAGGGCGCGATCGATCAGGTCGCAGCCGCAGCGGAGAAGCTCAAAGGGTCGGGCGCGGCGGGCAACGAGGCCAATACCAGGGCTTTGCTGATTGACCCACTCCTGACGGCCCTCGGGTGGAATCTCTATGAAATCGACGAGGTCGAGCGCGAATACCGGGTGTTCGACGGCACATTCCTCGACTATGCCCTTCGGATCGACGGCAAGCCGCGATTGTTCATCGAAGCAAAGGCGCTGAACAAGAGTCTGGCCGATAAGCCGTTCATCGCCCAAACCGTCAACTACGCCAACAACGAGGGCGTACTCTGGTGTGTGCTGACGAATGGCCTCCGCTACCAGGTCTACAAGTCGAACGAACCTGTGCCGATGGAGCGAAAGCTCCTGTTTGAAGTCGATCTCCTTGAGGGGACGACGGAGGAGGGCCGCGGTGGCGTGCTCCGCTCTTTACGGACGCTCGGCAAGGAAGCGGTCGGCGCAGGCGAGCTTGATCGCTGGGGGGAGAGTGTGTTCACTGACGTCCGAGTCCGCGCGGCTCTCGCCGTGTTGGCAAAGGATCCGAGCACCGAATTCCTGTCGGTGGTGAGCGCCGCCATCGAGGGGCCGGTGATGACCCCCGAGCAACTTCGCCACGGACTTGGTCGCGTCCTCGGCTCGTCGGCTCGATCGGCCACCAGCAGCCCACTCGTTGGGACAGCCGCCAAGTCAACCAAGCCCGATACCCCTCCGCAGAAGGGTTCGCACACTACGACGTACGGCGTCGAGTCGCACACAGGGAAGCGCCCAGTTGCGATCGGGGAACTATTCGAGCAGATCAACGCCCTTGCGCTCGCCCTTGGCGCGGACGTCAATCGGCGGGTCACGAAGATGTACATCGGCTACTTCGCAGGCAAGAAGTCGTTTTGCACCGTGGAGCTCCAGAAGACCAAGATCCTCGTCTACATCTCAATGCCCGCCAACGAGGCCAAGCCCTGGGATGAGGCTGTTATGCGCGACGTCTCCAACATCGGCCACTACGGGATGGGCGACACCGAGTTCACCGTCTCTGGAGCTGACCAACTCGGCCAACTCGAGCCTCTGCTGCGCGCCTCGTACCTGCGTAATCGCAAATAGAGCTGCCCGCCGTCCAAGACACCATCAGGGCTCCAAGCTTCCGACCGCCGTGCAAGTCCCGCAAGGCCAAGTCGCGTGCCCCTCTGCGGCTACGGTGCGGATGGCACTTAGCGCGCGTCACTGGCGCGTCACCTGGCTTGACGCGGTGGCGGATGGCCGGATGCCGTGTTTGGCTCTGATAGCTGTATACGCCACGCCAATCTATCCGCATTGCAGACCTTCCAGAGCCTTCTAAGCTGACGGTCGCAGGTTCGAATCCTGCCGCCCCCGCTCGCTCGTGGTCAGCCGGTCGCGAGCGCCGGTGTCCTCCGCGGGCGAGCCTGGGCGCCGGAGCCGCCGCCGGCGAGGATCGGCGCGTCGGCCTTGAAGCCCATCACGAGCGGATAGAGCCCGAGCGACAGCTCCCAGATGAACTCGGGGATCGTGGCGATGCCCTGCAGCGTGCCGCCCGGCTGGTCGACGCCGAACATGACCGCGACCCCGGAGATGCAGATGAGCGGCCCTGCTACGAGCCCGAGCATGGCCATCCTCCTCGGCACGAGCCCCGACCGGTACATGAGGTAGCCGAGCAGCAAGCCGTTGCCGACGCCGACGACGAACCCGGGCCCGAGCAGGAACGTCCAGTCCTTGATGGCGGCGAGCGTGTAGGCGATCGAACCGACCACCGCTTGACTTCCGGCCGGCGGGCTGTCCCGCAGCCCGACCACTGCAAGCACGCTCAGGATCCCGACAAGGATGAACGTGCACTCCATCACGCGAGCCGTCACGTAGCCGATCGCGCACACCTCGCTCACGCGCTTGAGCAGCGGGTAGACGACGACCGCGGTGCCGATGTTGGCGACGATCAGCAGCAGCTCCAGGAACGCGCCCAGGAACATGCGGTTGTCGTGGCCGGCGCCCGCGACGTACTGCGCGGGGTTGTCCAGCAACGGCTGGTACAGCCACAGCGCGGGGATCGAGGTGGCGAAGGTGATCAGGAACAGCGCCCCGAACGTCTTCGCGATCCGGCGCGACTCCTGTGGTGAAACCCGGCGGTCGTAGTCCACGGTGTCCTCCGTTCGACGGCTCGGGCGACATGCCCGGGCGGATGGAGCCGGCCACGGGCGCGGAGCGATGTCCTCGTGTCGCCGCTCCGGCCCACCGACCGCCGCACCTGCAATACTGAGACCGACGATATCACGACAATGACGTCATGACAATAGACGACTTCGATGGACGGGCGGCCTGGTCGCTGGTCTCCAACCACGGCCACGCCCTCATCTGCATCGCGCAGCAGCCCGACATCCGGCTGTGGGAGCTGGCGGCGGCCATCGGCATCCGCGAGCGCAGCGCACAGCGGATCGTCAACCAGCTCGTCGAGGCCGGCTATCTCACCCGCCGGCAGCACGACCGCCACGGCGCCCGCGTCAGCTACACCGTCAACCGGGACGCACCCCTGCGCCGCCCGCACCTGCGCGGCTACGCGGTCGGCGATCTCCTGGACATGTTCGGCCGGCCGGGCGGCGCGGCCGAGGGGGACGGTGCTCCTACGCCCGACGAGCCGCCACCAGCCGCGACCTGACGGACCGAGCCGGCGCGGGTCAGCCAGACCCGGCCGTATGAACCGTGAGCGCGACCAGGTCGCCGCTGAGGTCGCCGACCTCGATCCTCCCGTTCGCCAGGGATGGGCTGGAGAAGATCGCGGCGTGGAGCGGGATGTCCTTGAGCAAGCGGCCGGTCGTGGTGCGGAAGGCGCGCAGATGGCCGTCGGTGAAGCCCTGATAGACGACTCCGTTCGCGGCCGCCGGAGAGGAGCTGAGATTGCTCGCGATGTTGGCGTGCGGATAGGCCGCGGACCAGACCAGGCTTCCGGTCGACGCCGCCCGGGCGGTGAGCCGTTCGGTGGAGTCCGACTCGACGTGATAGAGGACGAGACCCGACGCGACTGCGGGGTTCGCCGTTGCGGCGCTGCCCGCCGCCAGGTGGTGTTTCCAGATCACATGGCCGGTTGCCAGTTCGAGCCGGGACACCTGGCGCCCGCTGGTCGAGTACACGGACCCTCGGAAGATGGCGACCCCGGTCGGGTTGCCGTCCTTGATCGGCTGGGACCAGAGGGCGCGGCCTGTGCGCGCGTCGAACGCGAAGACGCCGTTGACGGTCCCCGCCACGACCATGCCGTCGGCGTACGCCGGGGTTCCCATACCGCCTCCGCCGAGCGAAACGGCCAGATTCCTCCACCGGATGGCCCCCGTCCGAGGGTCGAGCGCGTAGAGCCCCTGGGCGCCTGGGACGAAGAGCAGGCCTGCGGCCAGCAGCGGCCCACCCTCGGCTCCGCCGAGGTCCCTGCGGAAGCGTACGCACCCCGTCGAGATCCCGAGCGCGGAGAGCGGCCCGCCGTTCGGCTCAACGTACACGAGATGCCGGCTCGCGGCCAGACCGCTCGTCGTCTCGCCCACCGGCGATCGGAAGCTCCAGAGCATCCGACCCGTCGCCGTCGAGACAGCACTCACGTGGTTCGGCCATCCGCTCATGACGGAGACCTTTCCCAGGATCAGCGGCGCCGTCCAGAGCGTCTCCTGGTCGATTGCCGAGCGCCAGCGCACCGCGAGATGCCGGACCGCCGCGGGTGTCAGCACGGTCTCCACCGGGTTTCTGCCGGTCTGGGCAGGGCCGTAGCGAAACTGCGTCCATCGGGCGGCATCGGCAACCGCGGCCGCCGTCCCGAAGACGGCGAACGCCGCTGCGACGACACAGAGTCGACCAAGCACGGTGACGCCGCCTCTGCGACTCCTGGGCCGAGCGGCGGCCAGCCCCGAGCGCTCATCTGCGCCGAACCACCGAGAATCCGCCGTCGCCAACCTCCCCGCGTCTGGTGCCGACCGTAGCCCGACAGCGGCATGACCACATCAGGGAAACCCCCTATCCGCAGCGCGGGAAGGTGCCCGGGCGGGCACGCGGCGGCTCAGGCGGTGCCCGCCGCCGGCGCACCCTGCGGGCGCGGCCCGCCGGCGCCGAAGCCCGACTGCGTGGCGACCACGTGGAAGCTCCTGTCGAGCTTCACCGTGACGTCGCTGCCGTCGGACTTGCGCAGGTGCGCCTCGTACGCCGCCGGCCCCGAGTCGGTCTCGACCCGGATGACGGTCGCGCCGGGTACGGCCGCGAGTGCTGCGGCCTTGGCCTTCGCCGCGGCGGAGCCGGTGAGCGGCGTCTCGCCCGGGCCGTGGCGCATCTGGGCGGGGTCGCCCATCGGGCCCTTCTGGCCGGCCGCGTGGGCCGGCGGACTCGAGGTGGTCGAGCCGTTCGACGATCCGCCGCCGGCGGCGTTCGCGACGCCGGCGGCGCCGGCGCCGACGCTGAGCGCCAGCGCGCCCGTCACCAGCCACCGCCGTGCCGTGTTCGTGAGCATCGTCCTCCCTGGATCGGTTGCCGCTCTCCCTGGCGGGTCTGATCCAACTGTCGCCCCCGATCCTGTCCGGCCGCTCCCATCCCGATACGGGTCCGCTGAGAGCTCGGCCGTCAGTGCGGCGGGCGGTGATGCGGCGGCGGCGGCCCGTGCTCCGGCGGCGGCGGGATCGAGGCGACGTCCGGCGCCTCGTCGGGCCACACCAGGAGCACGGCGCAGGGCGCGTGATCGACGACGAACCGGGTGGCCGGCCCGAGGCTGTGCGGACCGAGATGTCCGCGGTCGCCGTCGCGGGCCGCCACGAGCACGTCGACGCCGTCCGCCAGCGCCGCCACCACGGCCCGCTCGGGGCGCCCGCGGACGCGAACGCGCCGCAGCGCGCCCCGGCCGAGCCGGTCCTGCGCAGCGTCAAGCAGCCGCTCGGCCTCCTCGTCGGCGATCCCGGCCAGATCCGGGCCGGTCCGGGCCGGCCCGCGGCGGCCGAGCAACCCCGTCCGGGCGGCCTCGGCGACCTGCGCATCCGTGCCGTCCGCATGCAGGAGCGACACCTCGGCATCGGCGGGCAGCACCGCCGCGGCGGCGTCGAGGCAGCCCTGCCACGTGCCCTCGACGATCCAGATCACCGCCCGCACGGATGCCATCATGCCACCACCTGCAGCGAGATCCAGAGCGCGATCGTGGCGGCGGCCAGCGTGACGGGGACGGTGACCGCGCCGAGGCGCAGGAATTCGGCCGTCGAGGGATCGACGCCGTGGTGCTGGAGGATGCGCCGCCAGAGCAGCGTCGCCAGCGATCCGACGTACGCGAGGTTCGGCCCGACGTTCACCCCGATCAGGAGCGCGAGCACCGGGCCTGCGCCCGATCGGGTCACCGCAGGCAGCAGCAGGAGCACGGCCGGCAGGTTGTTGACGACGTTCGCGACCAGGGCGGCGAGGAACGCGATCGCGACCAGCGCCGCCAGCGAGCTGCCACCGGGCACGACCCGCTCGAGCGCCGACTGCAGCCCGTGGGCCGAAACCGCGTCGAC
Source organism: uncultured Actinomycetes bacterium (assembly GCA_963843705.1). GTDB lineage: Bacteria > Actinomycetota > Thermoleophilia > Gaiellales > JAICJC01 > JAICJC01. The sequence goes on along the minus strand of CAWJLQ010000008.1, from coordinate 335,879 downwards.
CACCACCCCGAGCGCGAACACGAACCCGAGGAAGGGCAGGTCGAGCGCTGCGGCCACCTCGCGGACGGATACGAGCCGCCGCGCCAGGGCCGGCAGGCCGAGCGCGAGCGCGCCGCCGAGCGCGGCATAGGCCGGACTGATCCCGGCCGCGGACGTGGCGAAGAACCCGGCCAGCGTGACGCCGACGACGGCGAGGGCGAAGCGCGGGACCGCGACCCGCGCGTCCGGCGCCGAGCCCCTGCCGACGAGATCGGTGGCGAAGAACCGCCGCATCACCAGCCACTCGGCCGTGATCGCGGCCAGCCACGGCAGCGCCATGATCGCCCCGAAGCGCGCGAACGACAGCCCGCTCGCCTCGAACGCGAGCAGGTTCGTCAGGTTGGAGACGGGAAGCAGCAGCGAGCCCGAGTTGGCCATGTGCGTGCAGGCGTAGACGTGCGGCTTCGACCGCAGCCGCAGGCGCGTCACCGTCCGGAAGACGACCGGCGTGAAGAGCACGACCGTCGCGTCGAGGCTGAGGACGGCGGTGACGGAGGCGCCGATCGCGACGACGAGCGCGAACAGGCGTACCGGCCGCCCCCGCGATCCGGCCGCGACCCACGCGCCGAGGGCGGTGAAGAGCCCGTAGCGGTCGGAGAGCTCCGCCAGCACGAGCACGGCGGCCAGGAACCCCACCGTCGGCGCCAGGCTGCGCACCTCGGTGCGCACCTCGGCCGCAGACAGCATCCCGAGCGCGAGGACGGCGCCGGCCGCCGGCACGGCGACCGCCGCCTCGGGCAGGCCGCGCGGCCGCAGCACGGCGAAGCCGAGCGTGGCGGCGAGCAGGGCCAGCGACACGATCTCGGCAGGGATGCCCGACATGCGCGGCGAGCCTAGCCGGAGCGACCGCACCGACCCGGTCGCCAGGGCGCGCGCGAGACGTCGCCTGCCAGTTTCTGGTGGGTGGTAGCGCGGCGCCCGCGCACGGTGTAGCCTCAATCCCCTGAGCACCGGCCGAGACAGGCGACCAGGGCTGGATCAGGTGGCTTCGAACGAGCACCAGGGACATCGAGGGACGACGCGGCGGCACCTCGCCGAGGTGACGGATAACGACGCCCGCAAGAGCACCATCGGGCGCGTCGACGCCGGCCGCCCGCAGGTGTTCGCGACTCTGACGGTGTCATGCCACGGCTGCGGAGGCGCGATCCCGCCCGGCCAGCCGTTCATGCGCCACCCGATCCCGGACGACGCCCGCAGCGACCTGACCGCGCCGTTCTGCAAGACGTGCCGGCCGATCGTCGACGCCGAGCCCGAGACCGGCGAGGGCGCGACGCCCCAGGACCTCGTGACGGCGCTCCGGCGCGGGCTCGAGCGCCAGGCCCGGGCCGAGAACCTGGTCGAGGGCAGCGGCGCCTGAGTCTAGGCGGTGCGGGCGAGCGCGAGGCCCGGCGCGACCTTGCCGGCGTGCTCGGCGCAGAGGGCGGCGATGCGCAGCTGCGGCTCGAAGAGCCCGTTCCTGCGCCCCATCAGGATGACGCCGGCGGGCACGCCGGCGACGAGCACGGGGACGGCGGCGACCGTCGCCGGCTGCCCCTGGGAGTAGACGCAGGCGTCGGCGAGGGCGGCGGCGGCGAGGAGGCCGTGGGCGCGGTCGGCCGCGCCCTGGGCGGGCGAGTACCCGGCCCAGTCGGCGCCGACGAGATCGGGCAGCCGCTCGGCGGCGAGCGCCGCGGCGGCCTCGACCGAGGCGCAGCCCGCCAGCCCGTGGAGCAGGTGCTCGGTGCGCTCGAGCACGGCGTCGTCGCAGGGGCGGGCGACGAAGTCCGCGGCGGCGTCGGTGCGGGCGCTAGATGAGGTAGCCACCGGCAAGCGCCTTGAACTCGCGGGTCTGGGTGTAGTTGCGCGGGCGCGCGAGCCGGTAGGCGGAGAACGCGATCGGCACCGCCAGGGCGGCCACGGTGGCCAGGCCGACGATTCCGGAAGATCGTTTCACGACAGGCTGCTCCTTCTGCGGGGAGGCGGAGTCTTTCGCGTGTATCGGCCGGACACGGCCAAACCTGAAGGCCCGCGGGCACGTGCGACCGCGGCTCAATTTCGCGACGGGCGCGCCGATGACCTGCGCGCATGCGCCTGCGAACGCTCATGCTCGTCGTGATCTCGGGTCTGCTCATCGCACCGGCCGCCGCCATGGCGATCCCGTTGCAGACGGCCCGCCTCGCCGTGCCCTCGGGCGCGGCCGTGGACGCGGGCGGGGCGGCGCACCCGGCGAAACGGGGCCTGCGACGGTTCACGCTCGTCGACGCCACCTCCGGCGTCGTCGTGCGGTCGCGTCCGGGCGGGCCGGTCGCCGGCCGGCTGGCGGGGCGCACGCCGCTCGGCACGCCGACGTGGCTCTGGGCCGTTGCCACCAGCCGGGACGGGCGCTGGGCCCGCGTCGTCCTCCCCTGGAAGCCGAACGGCCGCACGGGATGGGTGCGGCTGCACGGCCACCCCACCGTCCGCACCCGCACGTGGGTGCAGGCCGACCTCTCCCGCCGCCGCGTCATGCTGATGCGCGGCAACCGCGTGCGGGACAGCTTCCGGGCCGCCATCGGCGCCCCCGATTCCCCGACGCCGATCGGCCGGTTCAGCGTGACGGATCCGATCGCGACGGGCGACCCCGGCGGGCCGTTCGGCTGGTACGCCTTCGGGCTCTCGGGGCACCAGCCGCACCTCCCGCCAGGCTGGACGGGCGGAGACCAGCTCGCGATCCACGGCACGAACGATCCCGGCACCATCGGCATGCGCGTCTCGGCCGGGTGCCTGCACGTGTCGGCGGGGGCGCTCGCGATCCTGAAGCGGGCGCTGCGGCCGGGCACGCCCGTGGTCATCCACCCCTAGGTCATCCGCCCGCAGAGCGTACGTCCAGGCCGTGCACGCCCGCGGCCGTGAGCGCCGCACCCGGTCCGCCGTACGCGACGTCGAGCACAAGCTGCGGACCGCCGTGCCAGCCGATCATGAGCGTCTCGATCGCGAGCCACGCGAGCAGCACGGACCCGGCCGCCAGCGCGGCGGGCCGGCCCAGCCGGGGACGGGCGAGCGTCACCGCCGCCGCGGCGGCGCTGCCGCCGCCGATGACCGCGACGAGCAGCACGCCCGGGATCGTGTAGTCGGGCAGGAGCGTGTGGTCGATCCAGGCCCGGTCGAGGCCCATGCCGTCGCGGATGAGGGCGATGCCCGAGGGAACCGCGGGCACGGCGACCAGAAGCTCGAGCGCCGCGAGGAGGAGCGCCTGCGGCCGCGAGAGCCCGCGCCACACGAGGCTGAGCGAGCACCGCGCCGAGCCGGCTCGGTGCTCTGGATGACCGCCGCCGGGGAGTCGAACCCCGGAGCGCCGGGTCATGCCGGCGTCGTCCGCGAACAGCGGGTGCGTCTGCCGTGGATGATCGGCGCTCCCGGCACGGTCTGCATCCGGGCCGGCACCGATCTTCGGCGCGGGTTTCCCGAGCACCGTGTCAGACCTCGCTCGGCGTCTGCGCCTCGAGCTCGTCGGCGATCCCCGCCGCCCAGTCCTCGATCTCGCCCCAGTCGCGGAAGTCTCCTTCGGGGGCGCGGACGACGTTTGCCACGGCCCGTTCGAACATGCCGAGGCGGCTGCGCTCCAGCCGCCCGCCGAACACGCGGTGGCCGCGGGCGTGGGTCGCGGCGACGAGCTCCGCGACCTGCACCTGCTCCCCGCCGTCTCCGGGCGGCTCGCCGATGGGGCCGCTGCTGAAGAGCCACGTCCGGCGGGCCTGGAGCTCGCCGGCGTGGCGCTCGACGAAGGCCCTCGCCGGCTTCATCCACCTGCCCATGTAGACGGCGCTCCCGAGCACCACCGCGTCGTAGCCGGCCAGATCCTCGACGTGCTCGAGGTCGCGGATGTCGGTCGCGATCCCGCGTGTGGCGAGCGTCGCGCCGATCAAATCCGCGATCTCGCGGGTCGCTCCGTGCTGGGTCTGGGACGCGACGAGGGCGTTCATCGGGATCACCTCCGGTGTGTCACTCAAGAGCATCCCCCGGTCCGCCGCCGCCCGCATCGGGGGGCGCCCCGAACCGGCGGTCGGGTTACTACGCACGCGTCCTGGCGGTCGCCGAACGGCGGCCGTCGTCTAACGTGCGCCGATGCAGACCGCGATCGGATCCGTCGTCCTGTGGCTCCAGCGGATCGGCGTGCTGCTTGCCGTCGCGCTCAGCCTCTCCGCGGCCGTTGCGCTCGCGGCGTGGCTCGTGGTCGTCGACTGGCAGGTCATCGTCGGATAGCCGGTCCAGGGCGTCGCGCGAGCGCATCACGGTGAGAGCACGATCCGGTCGACCCGGCAGCCGGGCCTGAGCACCGCCGCCGTCAGCTCGGCGGCCGCGGCGGCGAGCGCGGCACGCTCGAGGCCGCCCAGCCGGTCGAAGACGAAGAAGGCACGCGTGGTCGTCTCGGTGAGCCGCGTCCGCGTGCCCTGACGCCAGTTCCACCGCCGGCAGGTGACGCCGGCGTCGTCGCGCCACACGATCTCGCCGGCGCCGGGGTGCTCGACGCCGTCGGGCGTGTCGAACCGCTCGCTGCCGTCCGCGATGACCAGCCGGAGCGTCCCCTCGAGGCGATCCAGATCCTCGCCGCCGACGGGAACCAGGTGGCGCACGCTGACGGCGTTGTAGTGGTCGACCAGGCGGTTCACCCGCGGCAGCGAGTCCCCCTTGAGCACCCGGGCGGCCAGGGCCTCGGCGGAGCACGGGTAGCGGCTCGGCTTGGCGCCGAACGCGCCGAACGCCGCTCGCCACGCGGCGATCTGGGGCGCGTCGGCCGCCCGGTGAACGCCGCGGGCGCGCAGATGCGCCTCGGCGTCGCGGAGGGCACGCTCGCTCGCGCCGTCGGTCGGCCCGTTCTCCAGGCCCTCGGCCACGAGGATCACGGCCACGTAGTCCGGGTGGCGCGCGAAGACGGCCGCATCGACCGCGGCCGAGAACTCACCGCCCGCCGCCGAACCGGTCGGCGATCCCGTCACCACACCCCCCGATCCGCCGTCACCGGCGGAGCGATGCTAGCGGCTCGCCCGGCGGCGAAACGCCTGGCCGCTATCGTGGCGGCATGCTCGGCCTCCCCGCCTCGACACGGGCATGCCTGTTCGACATGGACGGCGTGCTCACCATGACCGCGGCCGTGCACGCGCGCGCGTGGAAGGAGATGTTCGACGCCTACCTGAAGGAGCGCGCCGAGCGGACGGGCGAGCCGTTCCGCGCGTTCGACGAGCGGGCGGACTACGACCGCTACGTGGACGGCAAGCCGCGCAGCGCAGGCGTGCGCTCCTTCCTCGAATCGCGCGGCATCTCCCTGCCGGACGGCGACCCGGGCGACCCGCCCGACGCCGAGACGGTCGCGGGGCTGGGCACGCGCAAGAACACCCTCGTCGTGCGCCTGATCCGGGAGAACGGCGTGGAGGCGTACGAAGGCTCCGTCCGGTACGTACGCGCCGCCGCCGAACACGGCCTGCTGCGGGCGGTCGTCTCGTCGAGCGCGAACACCCGCGAGGTGCTCGACGCCGCCGGGATCGCCGGCCTGTTCGAGGAGGTGGTGGACGGGCAGCTCGCCCAGCGCGAGCACCTGCGCGGCAAGCCCGACCCGGACACCTTCCTCGCCGCCGCGCGTCTGCTGGGTGTCGACGCCGCCGCCGCCGCCGTGTTCGAGGACTCGCTCGCGGGTGTCGCCGCCGGCCGCGCCGGCGGGTTCGGCTGCGTGGTCGGCGTCGACCGGGCCGGCCAGGCGGACGCGCTGCGCGAGCACGGCGCCGACCTGGTGGTGGCGGATCTGGCCGACCTCCTGCCGTCGCGATGATCGCCCACACCGCGTACGCGAGGGATCCGTGGTCGCTGCACGAGCGCGAGCTGCACCTCGACGTGCTGGAGCAGTCGGAGTCCCTGTTCGCGCTGTCGAACGGGCACATCGGGCTGCGCGGCAACCTCGACGAGGGCGAGCCCGCCGGGCTGCCCGGCACCTACCTGAACGGGTTTTACGAGGACCGGCCGCTGCCCTACGCGGAGGCCGGGTTCGGCTACCCGCAGTCGGGCGAGACGATCGTGAACGTCACCGACGGCAAGATCATCCGCCTGCTCGTCGACGACGAGCCGTTCGACGTCCGCTACGGGCGGCTCGACCGGCACGAGCGCACGCTGGACTTCCGCCGCGGCACGTTGCGCAGGGAGGCCGAGTGGGTCTCCCCCGCCGGGCAGGCGGTGCGGGTGTCGTCGACGCGCATCGTGTCGTTCAGCCAGCGGGCGGTGGCGGCGGTGCTCTTCGAGGTGGAGCCGGTCGGCGCGCCCGCACGCATCGTCGTCCAGTCCGAGCTGGTCGCGAACGAGCCCTCCACCAGCCGTCAGGACGACCCGCGCGCGGCCGCGGCGCTCGAGTCGCCGCTCGTCTCCGAGCGATTCATGAACGAGGGCGCCCGCGCCGTGCTCGTCCATCGCACCGCCTCGAGCGGCCTGCGCGTCGGGGCGGCCATCGACCACGTCGTCGAGGGGCCGGAGGGAACCGAGACGTCGTCCGACAGCTTCGCCGACCTCGCGCGGGTGACGGTCGCGACCGACCTCGAGCCGGGCGAGCGGCTGCGGATCGTCAAGTTCATGGCCTACGGCTGGTCGGGCGAGCGGTCGCTGCCGGCGATCGCCGACCAGGTCGGCGCGGCGATCGCCGAGGCCAGGTTCACCGGGTGGGACAACCTGCTGCAGTCGCAGGCCGACTACCTGGCCGCGTTCTGGGACGTCGCCGACGTCGAGGTCGACGGCGACCCCGAGCTGCAGCAGGCGACCCGCTTCGCCATGTTCCACGTCCTCCAGGCCGCCGCCCGGGCGGAGGGTCGGGCGATCGGCGCGAAGGGGCTGACCGGCAACGGCTACGACGGGCACGTGTTCTGGGACAGCGAGATGTTCGCCCTCTTCATGCTCACCTACACGTTCCCCCACGCCGTCAAGGACGCCCTGTGGTGGCGCCACTCGACGATCGAGCCGGCGCAGGAGCGGGCGGCGCAGCTCGGGCTGCGCGGCGCCGCGTTCCCCTGGAGGACGATCACCGGCCGCGAGTGCTCGGGCTACTGGCCGGCCGGCACCGCGGCGTTCCACATCAACGCCGACATCGCCGCCGCCGTGCGGACGTACTCCGAGGCGGTCGAGGACGAGCCGTTCGCCTCCGGCGCCGGCCTCTCGCTGCTGGCCGGAACCGCCCGGCTGTGGCACTCGCTCGGTCACGCCGACTCCGCCGGCGGCTTCCGCATCGACGGCGTCACCGGCCCCGACGAGTACAGCGCGCTCGCCGACAACAACACCTACACGAACCTGATGGCGAAGCGGAACATGCTCGCAGCCGCGGACGCGGCCGAGCGGTACCCGGACGCCGCCTCGGGGCTCGGGATCGACGCCGCCGAGGTGGAGGCGTGGCGGGTGGCGGCCCGGTCGGTGGTCGTGCCGGTGAACCACGACCTCGGCATCCACGAGCAATCGGAGGGCTTCACGCGGCACGAGGGCTGGGATTTCGACTCGACTCCCGAAGACAGCTATCCGCTGTTCCTGCACTATCCGTACTTCCAGCTCTACCGCCGGCAGGTGGTGAAGCAGGCCGACCTCGTGCTCGCCCTGCACGCCTGCCACGACGAGTTCACGCCGGAGCAGAAGGGGCGCAACTTCGCCTACTACGAGCCGATGACCGTGCGCGACTCATCGCTCTCGGCGAGCACGCAGGCGGTGATCGCGGCGGAGACCGGCCATCTCGAGCTGGCGCTGGACTACTTCGCGGACGCCGCGTTGCTCGACCTGCACGACGTCCAGAACAACACCCGCAGCGGCCTGCACCTGGCGTCCCTCGCCGGCGCCTGGATCACCGTCGTGGCGGGCTTCGGCGGCATGCGCGTCTCGGGCGGGCGGCTGTCCTTCGACCCGCGCCTGCCGTCCGAGCTGACCAGGGTCGCGTTCGGCGTCCGCTTTCAGGGCTGCCGGCTGCGGGTGGAGATGACGCACGACGCGGTCGCCTACCGCGCGGCCGGCGACCCGATCACGATCGCCCATTGCGGCGAGGCGCTCCCGCTCGAGCCGGACGCACAGGTGCGGCGCCCGATGCCCGACCGGCCGCCGACCGTGCCCACGCAGCATCCCCGCGGGCGCCCCCCGCGGCGGCGCACGGCGGCGGGGTGAGGGGCGAGGCCGGCGGCCGGCCCGGCCTGACGGCCCGGGCACCGGCACTCGAGCGGTTTCACCACCGCGGGCCCGCCGTCCGAAGACAGCGGGCCCGGTTGCGGTGCGGGTTAGACGTCCGGCCGGGGCGGGATCGCCACGGCGGGCTCGTCCGGCCCCATGTCGAGCCGGAACGGCGGGTAGGCGTCCGTCATCAGCGCGGCATACGCGATGACGCGGAGCGCCCATCGGTTCAGGCCGAGCACGAAGTCGAAGATGCTGGCCGGATAGGTGCCCCGAACGAGCAGCGTCACCACGGCGATCAGCACGAGCAGCCCGACAAGACCGCCCGACTGCGTGGCGAAGCCCAGGCCGCCGATGATGCCGACGACCAGATACTGCGGGATCGCCAGCAGCCACCACTTCACCAGCACGAGTCCACGGGAGAGCCGCTCCGGATAGGCCACCGTGAGCGTCGCCGGATAGTCCGCGTCGCGGAGCGTGAACGGCGGATAGCGGTCGGTCCCGTTCGCGTCGAACGCGTAGAACCCGACCCGCCATGTCCACCGCAGGACGCCGACGTTGTAGTCGAAGAGCCCGCGCGGATACCGGCCCGTGAAGAGGATCGCGAAGAACGCGATCACGCTCACGAGCATGAAGCCCACCCACAGGAACGCCAGGACGAGCAGGTGCGGCACGACCAGCAGCCACTTGACGAGCCACAGCCATCGTGAGAGGGACGAGTCCATGTGCCCCTCGACGCGCACCGGGTACGGGGAGGCGTGTGCAGACACGAGTGTCACCTCCTTTCGTGGGTCACTCGTAGCCTCGCGTGGCGTCGCCCCGTCCGCATCGGTGGAGTCCCTCATCCTGGCTGCCGGGGAGTACGCATGCGGCGCGGAGCCCCCGAGCGGCGACGCGGGTCAGGCTCGCAGTGCGCGGAGCGCATTCAGGATGACCGCCAGGTCGATCACTTCCTGGAAGAGCGCGCCCGCGACGGGTGTGAGGTATCCGGCGGCGGCGACGGCCATCGCGGCGAGGCTGAGGCCCATGCCGGCGAGCACGCTCTGCCGCGCGATGTGGAGTGACCGCCGGCCGATCTGAACCGCATCCGCGACCCGATCGATCCGGTCGACGGTGATGACGGCGTCGGCGGTCTCCGAGGAAACGGTCGCTCCGGCCACGCCCATCGCGATGCCGAGGTCCGCCAGTGCCAGGGCGGGCGCGTCGTTGATCCCGTCGCCCACCATGATCACCGGGCGCAGCTGCGAGTCGTCGCGCAGCCGGCGGACGACCTCGAGCTTCTCCTCGGGGGACTGCTCGGCGTAGACGCGGTCGACTCCGAGCTCACGGCCGACCCGTTCGGCCACCGACCGCCGGTCGCCGGACACCATCGCGGTGTGGAGGATCCCCTCCGCGCGCAGTCGTTCCACGATCCGATCGGCGTCCGGGCGCAGGTCGTCGGCCATCACGATCACGCCGGCAACGTGACCGTCGAGGCAGACAAGCACGTGCGCCTCGCCGGAGCCGTGGCCGGGCAGCACCGCCGCCGAGGAGATCTCGTCCTCGCGTACGCCCGCGCTCCGCATGAACGCCCGGCTTCCGACGGCCACGTGGCGGCCGTCGACCACGCCGCGAATGCCCTGACCGGGTACCTCTCGGACATCGGTCGGGGCGAGCAGTGGGAGGCCGGCCTCGACCGCAGCACGGACGAGCGCGTCACCGAGCACGTGAGCCGACATGCGATCGACCGATGCGGCCAGCGCGAGCACCTCCCCAGGTTGGCGATTCCGATAGGTGACGATGTCGCGAACCTCCGGCGTTCCCACGGTGAGCGTGCCGGTCTTGTCGAAGAGGACGGTCCGCGCTTCGCCGAGCGTCTCGATCGCCCCCGCGCCCTTCACGATCACGCCGCACCGCGCCGCACGCGAGACGCCGGACACCAGCGCGATCGGCGCAGCCAGGATCAGCGGACAGGGCGTGGCGACCACCACGACCGCCAGTGCGCGGACGGGGTCGCCGCTGATCGCCCACGCGAGCGCCGCCGCGATCAGCGTCGCCGGGAGGAAGAAGCCCGCGTAGCGGTCGGCCATGCGCACGAAGGGGGCTCGGTGTGCCTGGGCCTGCTCGACCAGGCGAACGAGCGCCGCGTATGCGCTCTCCGCCGCCGGCCTGGCCGCGCGCACATCGAACGGCGAGCCGGCGTTCGCGGATCCGCTCAGCACGGGCATTCCCGGTCCGATCGTCACCGGCAGCGGCTCGCCGCTCAGCGTGCTCGTGTCGACGACGGCCTCTGTGCCGACCACGGTGCCGTCGACGGGCACGACCTCGCCGGTGCGGACGACCACGACGTCTCCCGCCTCGACCTGGCCGACCGGCACCTGCTCGAGCCGGTCTCCGACGCGCAGCTGGGCAACCTTGGGGGCTCGCTGGATGAGCGCCGTCAGCTCACGCCGCGCGCGCGTCGATGCGATGTCCTCCAGCGTCTGGCCGCCCGAGAACATGAGGCCGATGATCACGCCCGCAAACTCCTCGCCGAGCGCGAGTGCCCCCACCATCGCAACCAGCGCGATCGTGTCGACCCCCATGTGGTGATCGACGATCACCGTTCGGCTCACCTCGAACGTGAGCTCGGCAGCCAGTACCAAGACCGCCGCAGCCCACACGTCGCTCGCCGCCGCGTGCTCACCCGAGACGTACAGGGCGCCGCCGACCAGTATCGACACCGCCGCCACCGCCGCCAGGATCCGCGCACGATGAACGATGAGCCGGTCGGCAGCGCGACGACCGGAACCCGGACGCCCCCGCCCGCCGGCCACACCTACCTCAACCGACGATACGCGTTCAAACGCAGCCATGCCCCACTATCGACAGACACGCGGTCGCGCGCATCGGTGCCCCCGCCGAACCGCCAGCGTAGAAACCCGAAGCGCACGGTCGAAGCGGAGCCGTACCCCCGGCCCGGCCGCGCGTCGCCGCGAGGCTCAGCCCAGCCGTACGGGACGGCCCGCTCCCCTCATTGCGAGCGTCGCGCGGTTGGGCCCTTCTTCCAGGTTGCCGACGATGACGCTGCGCTCCTTCGCCCCAGCCGGCGTTGGAGCACCTTCTTCGCCTCGGCCGCCCAGAGCACGATGCTTGCAAGGCCGACGCAGATCAGCCAGTCGCCGAGCCCGAGCGGTGTCGTGTCGAACGCGTTGTTGAGGAACGGGAGCTGGACGACGGCGATTTGGAGCAGCGCAGAGAGCGCGATCGCGGCCCACAGGAGGCGGTTGGTGAACAGGCGGTGGAACGCGCTCGTGTGGTCGGAGCGGGCGTTGAAGCAGTTGAAGAGCTGGGCGAGCACGAGGGTGGTGAAGGCCATCGTCCGGGCTTCGACGACGTTGCCGGAGTCGCCGACGACGCCTCCGGGGAGGCGCAGGTCGAGCGCGAGCAGCGTGACCGTTGCCATGACGGCGCCGATCCAGACGATGCCGATCCACATCTCGGCGTCGATCACGCGGTCGGTCAGCCGGCGCGGCCGCCGATTCATGACGTGGTCGGGTGGCGGGTCCATGCCCAGCGCGAGCGCGGGCGCACCGTCGGTGAGGAGGTTGATCCAGAGGATCTGGGTGGCGAGCAGCGGTGCGGCGATCGTCTCGCCGGTCGCCTCCAGCCCCAGCCCGCCGGCGAGGACGACGCCGAAGAACATCGTGAACACCTCACCGATGTTGGACGAGAGCAGGAAGCGCAGGAACGTTCGGATGTTCGCGAAGATGCCGCGCCCCTCGCGGATGGCGCTGACGATGGTGGCGAAGTTGTCGTCGGCGAGGATCATGTCGGCGGCCTCCTTGGCGACGTCCGTACCACCCATTCCCATCGCGACGCCGATGTCGGCCGCCTTGAGCGCGGGCGCGTCGTTGACGCCGTCGCCGGTCATCGCCACGATGCGCCCGTCGGCGTGCAACGCCTCCACGATCCGCAATTTGTGCTCCGGCGCGACCCGAGCGTAGACGGAGACATCCCGGACGGCGGCTGCGCGCGCGTCGTCGTCGAGCGACTCGAGCTCACCGCCGGTGATGACGCGCGGGCGGGCCGAGTCGATACCGAGGTCGGCCGCGATCCGCGCGGCCGTGTGGGGGTGGTCGCCCGTGATCATCAGCACGCGCAGGCCGGCCGCGTGCGCGGCTGCGATCGCTGCTCGCGCCTCCGGCCGGGGCGGGTCGATGATCCCGACCATCCCCAGGTAGACGAGCTCGCGCTCGACCGACTCGTCGTGCGGGAGCGGCCGGCGGGCAGGCAGGGGCCGGTAGGCGACGGCGAGTGTCCGCAGCGCGTGGTCGGCGAGCCGCTCGACGGTCGCCAGGATCTCGCCGCGGCGGAGATCCGTCAGCGGCCGCACCTCGCCGCGGAACCGTTCCTCCGTGCAGCGGTCGAGCAGGACGTCCGGCGCGCCCTTGGTGACAACCGCCAGGCCGAGCTCTCCTGCCGCGTCGGACTGGACGGTGCTCATCAGCTTCCGTTCAGCGGTGAACGGCACCTCGCCGACGCGTTCGAACCGCGCGCGGCGCTCGTCGGCCAGCCCCTCGACCTTCGCCTCGGCGACCAGGAATGCGGCTTCGGTGGGATCACCCTGGATCGTCCACTCGCCGGCGTCCTCGCGCAGGACGGCGTCGTTCGCCAGGCTGCCGGCGGTGAGCACACGTCGGATCTCGTCGATCAGGACCGGGTCGTCGATCCGCCGACCGTCCACGAGAAGGTCACCCTCCGGCCGGAAGCCGCTCCCGGTGACGTCAACCTCGCCCGAGCCCGTGACGATCTTCTGAATCGTCATCTCGCTCTTGGTCAGCGTGCCGGTCTTGTCCGAGCAGATCACCGAGGCCGATCCCAGCGTCTCGACCGACGACAGCCGTTTCACGATCGCCCGCCGCCCGGCCATCCGCTGCACGCCGAGTGCGAGCACCACCGACAGCACGGCCGGGAGTCCCTCCGGCACCGCGGCGACGGCGAGCGCGACGCCGATCAGCAGCACGGTGACGACGTCCGAGGCCGTCCGGATGTCCGCGGTGAGCAGGATCGCGCCGACGACGACGACCGCGATCGCAACCACCGCGATCCCGAGCATGCGTCCGATCCGGTCGACCTCCCGTTGCAGCGGCGTGCGCTGCTCGCCGGCGCGGCCGAGGAGAGCGGCGATGTTCCCGGTCTCGGTCGCCATCCCGGTCGCCGTCACGATGGCTCGGCCCCGCCCCCGTGCGACCGCGGTGCCGCTGAAGACCATGTTCACGCGGTCGCCCAACTCGACCGGTGTGTCGATCGGCGCGACGTCCTTCAGCACCGGCTCGCTTTCCCCGGTCAGCGACGCCTCGGCCACCGTCAGTGACGCCGCCTCGACCAGCCGCCCGTCGGCTGCGACCGCATCCCCCTCGGCGAGCACCAGGACGTCGCCCGGCACCAGGTTGTCGGCCGGAACCCTCTCCTCGTGGCCGTCGCGCACGACGCGTGCGGTCGCGGCCGCCATCCGCTGCAGCGCCGCCACGGCCTGCTCGGCGCGCGCCTCCTGCACGTAGCCGAGCACGGCGTTCGCAACCAGGATCGCGGAGATCACGATCGCGTCGAACGGCGCCTCCTGACGGCCCTCCAGCACCCACGCGATCAGCGAGACCACGACCGCCGCCACCAGCAGGTAGACGAGCGGATCGGCGAACTGGCCCAGGAACTTCCGCCACGCCGGCACCGGCCGTGCTGTCTCGAGCCGGTTCGGCCCCAGCCGTGCGAGACGTCTCGCCGCCTCCGCCCCGCCCAGCCCACGTCGCACGTCGGTGCCCAGGCCGGCGGCGACCTCCGCCGCCTCGCGACGACACGGATCCCGAACGGCCGGGACGGCGACGCTCATGCCGGCGCCCGGGTCAGGCACCCAAGCACCCCAACGGCATGCGGCCTTCGTGCATCGATCGTCCCTCTCCCGGCGATTGTCACCGAGGGCGCGCGCCGCCGCATCGGTGGATCCGCTGACGCATGGGTGGAGAACCCTGGGTCGACGTCATCCGGCGCACAGCCGGGCCGGCCGAACGATCTCGGCTCGAGGACTGGTACTCTGGCCCGCCGCGCGCCCGTGGACCTCTCGAGGATCTCTGACCGAAGCCACGAACACCGGCGAGCCCTTCAGCGACAAGCTCGAGCGCTGGCTTCGCAGCGACGAGACGAAGACGCTCAGAGCGCTCGGCGAGGTGTTCGAGGAGAAGAGCTTCGCGGTCACGATCCTGCTCTTGATGTTCGTGCCCGCCCTGCCGCTTCCCACCGGCGGAATCAGCCACGTCTTCGAGGCCATCACCGTTGTGCTCGCCGCGCAGATGCTGCTCGGCAGGCGCACGATCTGGCTGCCCGAACGCTGGCAGGAGCGCGAGCTCGGCCCGATGACCACCGCCAAGGCCATCCCGTTCGTGATCCGCTGGATCCGGCGCGTCGAGCGACTCTCCCGCCCGCGCGGCGCCCGGCTCTTCGAGCAGGGCTGGATGCTGCGGCTGCTGGGCCTGCTCCTGATCGGACTCGCGCTGGCGGCGGCCCTGGCGCCGCCATTCTCGGGTCTTGACACCCTCCCGTCTCTGGGCGCCGTCGCCGTGGCCCTGTCGATCATCCTGGAGGATGTCGTCGTCCTTGCGATCGGCTGCGTCGTCGGCGCGGGCGGCGTCGTCCTGATCCTCACGATCGGCGCCGCGATCGTCCGCGTGCTCCGAGCCCTCATCTGAGCGAGCACGCTGGAGCGCGCTTCTCAGACGACCATCCAACCGGCCACGCCGCGGCCCGTGCCGCGGGTGCGATGAGTCCCGTCGTCGCGATCACCGGTGGTCTCGGCCAGACGGCGGGCGATCATTCACACGAGCGGCGCCAACTTCATGGTCGTCCAGAAGGGCGCCGCCGACCTGCCCTTCAGCACGGAGGAGCTCGGACTTGGCTCCAGCAAAGGTCGGGACGGTCAGATTCGAACTGACGACCCCCTGCTCCCAAAGCAGGTGCGCTACCAGGCTGCGCCACGTCCCGCGGCCCCGCCAGTCTACGCCACGTGCGGGCCGTGGCCCGGCCTCCGTCAGCCGTGCTGCGCGTACTTGACGACGCGGTCGTGGCTCGTGTCGGCCACCACCAGCCGGTACGGCAGCCAGGCGACCCCGGACGGGTGGTGCAGGACGGCCGCACCCCACCTGGCGAGTAGCCGGCCCGACGCGTCGAAGCGGTCGATCCGGTCGTGGTCCCTATCCCCCACGTCGATCCGCCCCAGCGCGTCGACGGCGACCCCGACGGGGTTCTCGAGCAGCCTCGCCCCCCACCTGCGGATGAACGTCCCCCCTTCCCGTGCTGACCGTCGACGACCCCCCAGCCCCAGGCGCGGACGAACGTGTGCCGGCGGCTGAACTTGTCGATGCGGGCGTTGCCGCTGTCGACGACGTCGATGCCGCCGCCGGGCATGGCCGCCACCCCGAGCGGGTCCTCGAACCGGCCGGCCGCGGTTCCGGTCGACCCGAACTGCGACAGGTACGAGCCGGTGCCGGAGAACTCCTCGACCCGGTTGCTGCCGGAGTCGGTCACATACACGCGGCCGGCGCCGTCGGCGGCGATGCCCCAGGGGACGTCGAACTGGCCGGCGCCCGATCCGGCGACGCCCTTCTGGCACGGGCTGGTGCAGATCTGGAACGCGTGCGTGCCGTCGCGGACGCCCCACTCCCACGCCCGCAGGAACGTGCCCCCGGCCGAAAACTGGTCGACCCGGTCGTTCTTGGCGTCGGCGACGTAGATCCAGCCGTGGTAGCCGGCGGTCACGCCGATCGGGTCGTCCAGCCGGCCGGCGCCCGCTCCGCGGCCGAACGCCCGGATGAGGGCCGGACGGGCCGAGGCGGGCCCGGCGCCGAGGCCGAGCCCGAACACCGCGACGGCGGCGATGAGCGCTGCCACCTGCCTCCCGCTCACCCGGCCTCGCCACATGGTGCACAACCCCACCGTTGTGGCAGGCGTCGTTCGCGACCGCGCCCGCGCCTATCCTCCAGCCGGTGAGCAACCTCGTCGACTCCGGCTGGGCGGCCTGGCTGCCGTTCGAGCTCATCGGCGCGCTGGAGGCGCGGCACGGCAACTCGGCCCAGCGGCGCGCATTGCGCACGCGCCTCGAGCGCGGACCCTCGCCCGAGGACCGCGAGCGCTGGGAGCGCTTCGCCCTGGTGTGCCCGTCGCGGATCGACCTGCCGGAGCAGGACGGCCTGGATGCCGACGCCGCCTACGCGGTGCTGGGCGACCTCGGCCTGCTCGACGCCGAGCCGGAGGCGGTCGAGCTCGTGCTGACGCTCGACCAGGAGGACGTGCGCGAGCTGGAACGGATCCGGTCGGCCCGCGACGCCGGAGGCGCCGGATCGGCGCCCACGGGGATGCCCGAGCTGCACGTGCTCGGCGGCGGCAAGACGGGACGCAACGACCCGTGCCCGTGCGGCTCGGGCAAGAAGTTCAAGCGCTGCCACGGCCGCTGAGCGGCGTTTGCCATCCGCTCCGGGCGGGTACGAGCGGCGCGGATGTCGCCCGAACCCCAGGTCGTCGTCGTCACCGGCGCATCCGCCGGGGTCGGCCGTGCCGTCGCGCACGCGTTCGCCGAGCGCGGCGCGGCCGTGGCGCTCCTGGCGCGCGGCGTCCACGGCCTGAACGAGGCCGCGCGTGAGGTCGAGGAACGCGGAGGCGTCGCGCTCGCCCTGCCGGTCGACGTCGCCGACGCCGCCCAGGTCGAGGCCGCCGCGGCGACCGTCGAGCAGCGCTTCGGCCACATCGACGTGTGGGTGAACAACGCGATGGCGACCGTGTTCGCCCCGGCGCTCGAGGTGACGCCGCAGGAGTTCACGCGCGCCACCGAGGTCACCTACCTCGGCACCGTCCACGGCACGATGGCCGCCCTGCGGCGGATGGTGCCGCGCGACCAGGGCGCGGTCGTCCAGGTCGGCTCCGCGCTCGCCTACCGGGCCATCCCGCTCCAGGCGGCCTACTGCGGCAGCAAGTTCGCGATCCGCGGCTTCACCGACTCGGTGCGCACCGAGCTCATGCACCGGCGCAGCCGGGTGTGGATCTCGATGGTGCAGCTGCCCGCCGTGAACACGCCGCAGTTCGGCTGGTGCCGGACGAAGCTCCCGAACCACCCGCAGCCGGTGCCGCCGATCTTCCAGCCCGAGGTGCCGGCCCGGGCGGTCGTATGGGCGTCGCAGCACCGCCGCCGCGAGGTGACGGTGGGCGGAAGCGCCCTCAAGGCGATCCTGGCCCAGAAGATCGCCCCGGGGCTGGCAGACGTCTACCTGGCGCGCACGGGGTTCGCGGCGCAGCAGATCGCCGACATGCCGGTCGCACCCGACCGGCCGGACAACCTATTCGAGCCGGTGCCCGGCCAGGCCGCCACCCACGGCATGTTCGACGACCGGGCGTCCGACCGGACGCTCGAGCTGTGGGCGACGACCCACCGCGGGCTGATCGCCGGCGCCGTCGGAGCGGCCGGCCTGGCCGCCGCCGCGGTGCTGGGCCGGCGGCGCTGAGCCCGGTCAGCGGTCGGCCGGCTTCGGCTTCGACCGCGGGTGCGGCGGGGCGGGCTCGGCAGGCCCGGACGGCGGCGCGTCGTACTGCTCCTCGGGCCGCTCGGCCGCGCCGGAGCCGGGGTAGTCCTCGCCGTGCGAGCGCTGCTCGCGTTCAGGCTTCGGGAGTCGCATGCGGCGCTCGTGCCCGTATCGGTGGACGGGCAAACACCCGCAGTCGTTCAGACGTGGACTCAGGCGACGGGGAGGCGGACGCCGACGGTGTAGGCGCGCCGGTCCTGCCAGACCTCGACGAGCGCGTCGTAGTCGGGGCGGGTCGAGTGCAGGACGTTCAGGGCCGTGAAGCGCACGCCGCGGCGTGGCAGCTCGGCCTCGCAGTACTCCAGCACCCGCGCCTCGATGCTCGACCACTCACGGGTGGCGGACGACCGGGGGGATGAGGGCTTCATGGTGCTCATGGCTACCTGTTCCATCGGCATCCGAGACGTCCTCCCCAAGGGGCGGTCGCTCGGAAGAGCGGTCCGCGCAGATACGCGTGCAGGAACGCGTTCGGGTTCGTGGCGATCCTTTACGCGGTTGACGCGCGGCCGTCGCCGAGCCGGTAGGCCCACCACAGCACCGTCAGCTGCATGACGGCGCCGATGGCGTCGGCCACGATGAGCGGCATGTTCCCCAGGGAGAGGCCGTACGTGAACCAGATCATGTACCCGCCGGCGCCGATCATCACGTAGCTGCGCGACAGGCTCTCCGACGAGCCGGCCCGGCGCATGCGCAGGATCTGCAGGGACGGGGACAGCGACGAGACGACGCCGTAGACGGCGGCGACGAGGGCGAGCTGGTGGGAGAAGACGGTGAGCATGGGGATCCTGGAAGGTCGAGGGTGAAGAGGCCGCCATTCACAGGATCGGCATGCAACCGGACGTTTCAAGGGTCAGGAAGCGATGGACAACGCAATCTCAACAGTTCGACATCAGGACACCATATTCGTTCGGATTTGCACTCCGCCCCTTGCGCTCGCGATCACTCTCACATAGCATCTGTGATATATCGCACCTACGGCGATTATCCCTTGACAGTAGGTAGATCGGCGGCTATAGTGGGGATATGCCCGGAAGCCCCCGCAAGGACAAGCCGCATCGCTACAGCCGTCGCGACTTCGAGCGCGAGTTCCCTACCGATGATGCGTGCCTCGAATGGCTCTGGCGGCATCTCTACTCAGAGGATGGCGAGCACGCCGAGTGCCCGAAGTGCAAGCGCGAGCGCCGGTTCCATCGCGTCGCGGCGCGCAAGTCGTACTCGTGTGACTCGTGCGGACGTCACGTCCACCCGACCGCCGGGACGATCTTCGCGAAGTCGACCACGCCGCTCAAGGACTGGTTCCTTGCGATCTTCCTCCTAAGCGCGACGCGCTGCGGCGTGTCCGCGAAGGCGTTGGAGCGCGAGCTGGGCGTCACTTACAAGACGGCCTGGCGGATGCATTCGCAGATCCGCAAGCTCCTAGCCGAGGACATTGGCCCGCTGTCCGGCCAGGTCGAGGCGGATGAGACCTTCGTGGGCGGCAAGGCGAAGGCGTACCCGAAGCGGACGCGCCAGGAGCACGCCGCCCGCAAGACCGTGGTGTTCGGAGCGGTCGAGCGCGGCGGCCGTATCGTCGCGAAGGTCATCCCAAGCCAGCTAGTCGCGCCGGCAAACGTCCGCCGCTACGTGCTAGGCGGCTCGACCCTCTTCACAGACCAGTTCCGCGGCTATCACCACCTGAACCGCGCGGGCCGCTACAGCCACCACACGATCAACCACGAGATGAAGATCTACGTGGAGGGCAACGTCCACACGCAGACGATCGACGGGTTCTTCGGCCTGTTCAAGACCGGCATCCGCGGCACGCACCACTCGATCAGCCGCAAGCATCTCCAGTCCTACTTGGACGCATGGACGTTCCGGTACAACCATCGCGACGACGGCGTGCCGATGTTCAAGCTGTTCCTGGCGAACGTGACCCGCGGCTAGGAGACGCCGGCGAGTTTCCCCCAGATCCGCGGCAACCGCGGACCGGAGTCGCCAGGCGAAAACGCCTCAACCGGCCTGATTCCTCCGACCAAGTAGACGCGATCGCCCTCCTCCCCGACGTCCCTCAATTCGGCCGGGGTCAGCGGACGCACCATTGCAGCGAGATCCGTCGATGGCGCCTTTATAAGGAACCACCCGGTCCCTGACTCTGTCACGACTTGTGTCAGGGCTCGGTCAGCCAGATCAGACGGCGACGTCTCCCGAAGGTTGGATACAAACACCGTCAAGGCGCTTCGCTCCCGAGGATCTAGCGTCTCAAACTCCGCCTTAGCGGTGTTCGTGATGAGGACTTCCGCCCTGTTTGTCGGATAGACATTCATGGTTCTAGGTCTCCAGCTCTGTCGTAGCGGCCGGTAGCAAGTTCGATATCGGCCCTTTCTCCATCGGCCACAAGGGTGATCTCGGCTCGGCCTGGCGACAGTACCTGCTTTCCTTCCATTCTGCTCTCGAAGACCGAGATCACGAGCAAGACTGTTCCGAGGAAGCAGATGGTTCCACCGAAGGCCGCCCCTTTCCCGTCGAGGTATCCAACGCAAGAAACGGTCAGAAGTGCGGCCCCCGGCAGCCAGAGCGCGAGTCTAGGCTTTCTTCGCTTCCCCCTTTTGCCCGTCGGGATCACCTTGCACCCTCTGTCGGGTTTGGTCGGACGGCTGGCGTCTCGCAACCTTGCGCAGATCGCGCAAGAAGGCCACTCGAGAAGGATGCTCGACGTCCGCTAGGCGCTGCTCTTTCTCGCGGGTCACGCGGGCACCAAGGGCGTGACGTCCTCCGCCGGCCACGGCAACGCATCTGGCTCACGGCCGTCCCGCTGGGCGGCGTTCCATTCCTCTTCACGACACGCCCACACCACGGGAAAGTCGTAGCCGTCCACGACCCCGGTCACGGCCCGCTTCGAGAGGACGTCGCCTGTCGCAGCGCGCACAAGGACTTCGGCGCCCGGCTTGATTCTGTTCTCCATGGCAACCAGCTTCACCCATACCACAGCATTTTTCCAGTATCGTCTCTATGAAATTTGCGGTGGTATGCAGAATCCTGTACGCTGAGATCCATGGACACGGAAACGAATACCGCGGATCCCGACTCACCTTCCTTCGTACCACCGTATATCTCGTTTCGAACTCTGCTCAATCTGATCGAGAAACTGGCCGACGAAAGCGTCCCGCACCGCATTGACAGGAGCGTGCTGAGCCACCTTTCCGGTGGCTACCAAGGCCAAGTCATGGCGGCCCTGAGGGCGCTCAACCTGATCGACTCGGAGGGATATACCACTCCGACCCTTACCAATCTCGTCCGCTCGCCCGAGACTCGGCAGCAAGTGGTCGAGAATATCGTCCGGGACTTCTACCCAGAACCGATGAGGCTCGCTGAGATGAATGCCTCCCAAGCTCAGTTGGAGGAATTCTTTCGAGGCTACGGGATAACCGGAGAGACTCTGCGCCGCGCGGTCACTTTCTACCTCCATGCAGCGGCATTCGCCGGCATCGAGGTGAGCCCACATTTCAAGTCCGGCCGCCTCTCAACGGCACCACGTAAGCCGCGCGCGGCGAAGTCTCGCGCCAAGCGCCAGGCTGGAACAGCAATGCCGCCGCCTCCTGAAACCAAAGGAACAGACGAGGCCACCGAGAGTCTCCGCACGAAGTACATCGAAATGCTCCTGTCCAAGGCGGACGCCGACGCGGACGTCAATAGCGAACTGCTGGACAGGATCGAAGGATTGCTCGGGTTCCGCGATATCAACCCAGGGCAACCAAAGTGACCGTCAGACATCGGGTCCAAACCGACGTGTCCACCTGGCGGCCATAGCCGGGCCGGGAGTCGCGACTCCCGGCCCAGGCGCCCAAATCGTGGGGCGGGATTTCACCTGGTGGTGAACCCGGCCTTAGCCTCCGCGGGCACCACTCGCTGGTGTGCGGTTCGATTCCGCCCCGCTCCACGAAAAATAATAGCACCCCCGCCTGGGTCTCCAAGCCGGGCCGAACCCGCCTGCTCTGCACAGCATACCTACTCCTAAGGGATAATCGCCCACCTACGCGATACACCGACCGCAGGATGGGACGATGAGCGAGCAGCCACACCCCGACGTCCATGCCCTCAGGGTCGACGTGCGCCGTCTCGAACGGCGCGTCGACGAGCTCGAGCACGCGATGACGCTGCTGGGAGCGCCGCCGCGACGCGAGTCCGACCCGTGGGCCGAGCTGGCACGCTGGGACGAGCCGGCGCCGGCCGCGCCGATCGTGCCGCCGGCGGCGCTCACGCCGCCGCCGCCCCGTCCGCCCGCACCGCCGCGGCCGGCGTTCGACTGGGGCAGGTTCGCCGAGCAGCTGTTCGCCGCCCGCACGCTCGCCTGGGCGGGCGGCATCGCCACCGCGCTCGGGGTCGTGCTGCTCTTCGTGATGGCCGCCAGCCGCGGCTGGGTGACGCCGCCCATGCGCGTCGGCATCGGCGTGGCCGTCTCGGTCGCGCTGCTCGGCGCCGCAATCGAGCTCGACCGCCGCCGCTGGCGCGCGGACGCCATCCTGGCCGCCGCCGGCGCGGGCATCGCCGGGCTGTACGCCTCCCTGTGGGCCGCCTCGTGGCTGTACGCGCTCATCGGCGCTCCGCTCGCGTCGCCGCTCGCCGCGGCCATCGCGGCCGTCGCGGTCGCGGTGGCGGTGCGCATCCGTCAGGAGCCGCTGGCGGTGTTCGGCATCGCCGGCGCGATGCTCGCGCCGGTCCTCGTGAGCCTCGACGTGACCGCGTCGGGCGTACTGTTCGCGAGCGTGATGATGGCGGCGGTGCTGCCCCTCTACCAGCGGCTGCGGTGGCGGTACCTGATCGCCGCCGCCGGACTGGTGGGCACGGGTGAGGCCGGCGCGCTGCTGGCCGTCTCCGCCGGCCGCACGGGCCTGCACCTTCCCGTTGCCGCGGTGGCGGCGGTCGCGGCCCTGCTCGTGGGCATGCTCGGCCTGGTCGAGCTGCTCCCGGACGTCCGCACGCGGATCAGCCGCCTCGGCTGGGCCGCCGCGGGCAGCGCGCTCGGCCTCTCGTTCGGCGACGCCTTCCTCTTCGCCGGGGCGCGGGAGGCCGGCGGCCACTCGCTCGCCGGCATCACGCTCGCAGGGATGGCCGTCGGCTGGGCGCTGCTCGCCGTCGTGCCGGTCGCCCTGCGCCGTCGCCACGACGATCTCACCGACCTCATGGCCGCGTACGGCCTCACCGCGGCAGCCGCGGCGACCGGCCTGCTCGCCGGCGGCCCCGCCCTCGTGTGCGCGTGGGCGGCCGAGTCGGCCGCCCTGGTTGCCGTGGCCGAGCGCATCGCCCGCCGCAGCGGCGAGCGGCGCGCGCGCGTGAGCGCCGCCGCTGGCGTCTACCTCGCCCTGGCGGCGGCGAAGACCGCCACGATCCTCCTCCCTCTGCACGACAGGCTGCCCCACGTCGGCGCCGGATCGGGCAACGGGACGGTCGCGCTCGCCGCGCTCGCCGCGGCCGGCGTCGCCTACGCCTACGGCCTGCGCTGGGTCGAGGGTCGCGCCGCGCCCGCGGTCTGGGCGCTGCCGGCGATCGCGCTGGGCATCCTGCCGGTGTGGGCACTCCCGCCCGGCCCGGCGGCGATCGCCTATGCCGCGCTCGCGGCCGCGCTCGCCGCCTACCGCCGCTGGCCGCGCCGGGCATCCTGGCTCCACGACGGCGCCGCCGTCGCCGCGGCCGCGGGCTGGTGGACGGCCGGAGCCGGCCTGGCCCTCGCCGTCACCGCCCCCGCGTCGGAGCTGTCCGCCGCCGCCTGGGCGGGCTTCGGCGCCCGCAACGGCCTGCCCGGCCTGGCGGCGCTGGCCGCCGCGGCCGGTGTGTTCGCCTGGTCGCTCCGCCGCCCGGAGCGGCCGGGCGGCGAGCAGCTCGCACTCGTGCCCCTGGCCACGATTGCGTACGCCGTCGCCGAGGCCGTGCACGCGCCGCACGCCTTCTGGGTATGGCTGGGACTGTCGCTCCTGCTGGCCACCGTGGTGCACGTGCGCGCGCTGCGGACGCGGCTCGGGCAGCGCCCGCTCGTCACCGGCAGCGCGGCGCTGCTCGCGCTCGGGCTGGTGGCCGCCTGGGCGCACGACGGCTCCCTCGCGGCCGTCGCCCACCACGGCACGACCACCGGATGGGAGAGCATCGCGCTCGCCGCCGCGGCCGCCGCCGTGCTCGCGACGACGGCGTTCGGCCAGCGCCGGCGGACGCACGCGCTGTGGCTGCCCGCTCTGCTCGCGGCCCAGCTCGCAACGATGCTCCTGCCCGGCCAGTATCCCGTCGTCGCGGCGGCCGTGCTCGCCGCCGGCGCCTCGGCGACGGCGATCGCGTGGCCGGAGGCGCTGCGCTCCCGCCTCGATCGCGGCGCGCTGGCATGGATCGGCGTCGCCGGCTCCGCCGCGGCGGCCGCGGTCGTCCTGCTCGGCTACGAGACGCCGCGGATGCTCTTCCACACATCCCACACCCCGGCCGGCGGGCTGGCGGCGGCCGTCGCCGCCACGCTGGCGCTGGGTCTATCCAGCTGGGCCGCCGCCCGGGCCGGGGCGCGCCGAGCGCTCGGGCGCGTGCGACTGCCGGCCGCGCTCGCGCACCTGACCGGGGCCGCGGGGCTCTGGACGCTCGCCGCGGCGATCCTCGGCGCCGCCCAGATCCCGGCCGACCCCGCAGTCGCAGGCTCCGTGCACGACGCCTTCCAGCAGGGTCACGTCGTCGTCTCGATCGGCTGGGCGCTCGTCGGCCTCGGGCTCGTCGCCGCCTCGCTGCGCGGCGACCGCCGCACGCTGCGGGCCGGCGGCGTGGCGCTGCTCTTCGTCGCCGTCGGCAAGCTGTTCCTGTACGACCTCGCCTTCCTGACGGCGATGGCGCGCGCCGTCTCGTTCATCGTCTCGGGTTCGGTGCTGATGCTCGCAGCCCTGCTCCTGCAGCGGTTCGCGCCGCGGGCGCGGCCGGCGCGGTAGACCCGTGCGACCGGGGGGCGCCGGCACGGCCGCCGGCACCCCCGCCCCTGGGCTACGCCGCCGCCCCGAGGCGTGCGCCCGGCGCCTGCTCCTCGTCCTCGGCCTCGAGCAGGGCGTCCTCGTCGACCGCCCGCGCGGGCAGCGCCAGGCACAGCACGCCGGCGAGGAGGAACGTCGCCATCAGGTACGGGGCCGTGTGCTCGAACGCCGCCCGGTACTCCCCGCGGCCGAGCGCGCCGAAGAAGATCGAGCCCATGACGGCGACGCCCATCGCGCCGCCGAGCTGCTGCGCGGTGCCGAACAGCCCCGACGCCCCGCCGGCCGCATGCGCGGGGACGGCCGCCAGCACGACGTTCACGAGCGGGATCACGAGCAGCGCGAGCCCGATCCCCGAGACCAGCAACCCGGGCACGAGCGGCCACGGGCCGACGCCCGAGCCGACCCGGTGCGCGCCGGCGTCGATCCCGGCCGTCCCGGCCGCCATCAGGGCGGCGCCGGCGACGAGCACCAGCCGGCCCCGCCGCTGTGCCAGCGGGATCGCAAAAGGCGCCGCCAGGAAGCTCCCGGCGCTGAACGCCAGCATCGTCAGCCCCGTCCGCAGCGGCGTGTAGCCCTGCCCCAGCTGCACCCACAGGGCGAACACGATGGAGAACCCCTGCAAACCCACCGAGAAGGCCAGCTGGACGAGCAGCCCGACGGTGAACGCCGGCGTGCGCAGGAGCCGCGGACGCAGGAGCGGCGCCACCCGCGGCCGGGACGCCCGCGCCTCGGACACGGCCAGGCCGATGACCGCCGCGACGCCCGCGGCGATCAGCGCCCACCCCCACGCCGGCCATCCCAGCCTGCGCCCCTCGAGGATCGGGTAGACGATCGCGACCAGGGCGGCGGTGAGCACCGCGGCCCCGGCCAGGTCGGGCCGCCGGGACGAGCGCGCCCGCGTCTCGGGGACGACCCACAGGGTCGCGACCATTGCGCCGGCCGTGATCGGCACGTTCACCAGGAAGACGGTCCGCCAGCCCCAGCCGAACAGGTTGGCCTGGGTCAGCACGCCGCCGAGCACGAGCCCGATCGCCGAGGCGAAGCCGAGGATCGCGCCGTAGACGCCGAACGCCATCCCCCGCTCCCTGCCGGCGAACATGGCCCGGAACGTCGCCAGCACCTGCGGCGACATGACCGCGGCCGCCGATCCCTGGACGACGCGCGCCGCGATCAACTCGTCCGGCGTCTGCGCCAGGCCCGCCGCCAGGCTGGCCATGCCGAAGACGGCCGTCCCGACCACGAAGAGGCGCCTGCGCCCGAGCAGGTCGCCCAGGCTGCCCGCCGTGATCAGCACCGCGGCGAACGCCAGCATGTACGCCGACACGACCCACTCGACCTGGGCCGCGCCGGCCCCGAGGTCGCGCCGGATCGTCGGCAGGGCGACGTTCACGATCGTCCCGTCGATCAGGTCGACCATCGCCGCCACCATCATCACGACCGCCGCGATCCAGCGGCGGGAATACGTCTCGAGTGTCATCTGAAAGCTCCCTCGCTCAATGATTGTCGAACAGTGTTCTAGTATACGAACATCGTTCTATCAAACAGTGTTCGAGAGACTGGTACGCTGTCAACCCGTGACCGACGAGCACCTGCCCTCACCGCCCTGGCAGCGCGTCCCGGACCGAAGCCGGAGCCGCCGCAAGCAGCCGATCACCCGCGAGGCCATCGTCGCGACTGCGCTGCGGCTGCTCGACCGCGACGGCCTCGACGAGCTCAGCATGCGCAAGGTCGCCGACGAGCTCGGCACCGGCGCGGCGTCGCTCTACTGGCACGTCGGCAGCAAGGAGGGCCTGCTCGACCTCGTGTTCGAGGAGGTGATCGGCGAGCACCACGTGCCCGATCCCGAGCCCGAGCGCTGGGCCGAGCAGCTGAAGGAGATCGCCCACGAGATGCGGGCCGTCATCCTGCGCCACCGTGACATCGTCCGCATCTCCATCGGCCGCATCCCGATGGGCCCGAATGCGATGCGCTTCAGCGAGCGCGTCCTGGCCGTGCTGCGCGCGGGCGGCGTGCCCGACGACCTGGCGGTGCTCGGCCACCATCTGCTGTTCTCGATCGTGAACGGCTTCACGCTGGACGAGGCCGGGCTCGCCGAGGCCATGGACGAGGACCAGCTGCGCGAGGCGGGCAGGATGGCGCGCGACTACATCGCGGCGCTTCCGTCCGACCGGTTCCCGAACATGGTGGCCGTGGCCGACGCCTACGCGATCACCGACAATGACCGCCGCTTCGAGCTCCTGATCGACCTCTACGTCGACGGCCTGGCGGCGCGCGTCGCGGCCGCGCGATGAGGCTCCTGCCCTCCGAGCGCGACCGCCTCGAGCTCTTCTCGGCGGCCGAGCTCGCCCGCCGCCGCCGCGCCCGCGGGCTGCGGCTGAACCAGGCCGAGGCGACCGCGGTGATCGCGGACGAGACGATGGAGCTCGCGCGCGACGGCCTCGCCTATGCCGAGGTGGAGCGGGGCGCGTACGCGATCCTGGGGCCGGGCGACGTGCTCGACGGCGTGGCCGAGCTGGTCGACCGGATCGAGCTCGAGCCGCTCTTCCCCGACGGCCCGCGGCTCGTCGTCCTGATCGAGCCGGTGGCACGCGACCGGCCTCCCGACCCGGGCGCCGACCCGCCGGTGGAGTGGCTGCCGGCGTCCGCGGCGCTGCCGGTCGCGAACACGGGCCCGGCGATGGTCGCCGTCACGTCGCACTTCCACTTCTTCGAGGCGAACCGGGTGCTGCGCTTCGACCGCCGCGCCGCCTGGGGGATGCGGCTGGCGGTGGCACCGGGAGTCAAGGTGGTCTTCCCGCCGGACGCGACGCGCGAGGTGCGGCTCGTCCCGTTCGGCGGCGCGCGCGTCGTCCGCGGCCACGGCGGCCTCGTCGACGGCCCGCTCGACGCCCCCGGGGCGCTCGACTCCGCCCTGGCGCTCGCGCGCGAGCGGGGGTACGCCGATGCCGGCGCCTGACCGCGTCCGCCTCGGCGACACCGACCTCTGGGTCGAGCCGGAGCACGACGACGCCGGCGGCCCGGACGAGATCGTGCCCGGCTGGGGCGGCACCCACCGCGACGGCCTGGGCGTGCGCGCGGAGCGCGGCGGGGTGGACATCGCCGTCGTCGGGGGGCTCGTGCTCGACCCGGCGGTTGGCGTTCGGCGGACGTCAATTGGCGTCCGCGATGGCCGCGTCTGCGCCGTCGGCCGGGCCGGCAACCCGGACACGATGGACGGCGTCGAGGTGGTGCTCGACACCCAGACCGCCCTCGTCGACGCCCGCGGGACGATCGTGACGCCCGGGGCGGTCGACTCGCACATGCACTGGCTCTCGCCCCAGGTCGACGAGGCCGCCCTGGCCGGCGGCGTGACCACGTTCGTCGCCCAGGACTGGGGCCCGATCTGGAACCTGGGCGCGAACCCGGCGGCGGGGCTGCGGGCCGCGTGGGCGGCGCTCGAGGGCGTGCCGCTGAACGTGGCGTTCCTGGTGCGGGCATCGTCGTCGCGGCCCGAGGGCGTCGAGCGGTCGCTGGCCGCGGGCGGGGCCGGCCTCAAGATCCACGAGGACGTCGCCGCCGGCCCCGAGCAGCTGCGCTGCGCGCTCGACGTCGCCGACCGCCACGACGTGCAGCTCGCCATCCACACCGACGGCCTGAACGAGGCGCTCTCGGCCGCCGACACCGCGGCGGTGCTGGACGGCAGGACCGTGCACCTGTACCACATCGAGGGGGTCGGAGGCGGGCACGCCCCCGACCTGCTCTCGCTGGCCGGCCGCGAGCGCTTCCTGACCTCGTCCACGAACCCCACCGTGCCGTTCGGCGTCGGCGCCGAGGCCGAGCACCTGGCCATGGTCGCCGCCGTGCACCTGCTCGAGCCCGGCGTGCGCGCCGGCGACGCGGCGATCCTGCGGGCGCGCGTGCGGCCGTGGACGATGGCGGCCGAGACCGTGCTGCACGACCTCGGCGTGATCCCGATCCTGTCCTCGGACTCGCAGGGGATGGGGCGGGTGGGCGAGACGGTGCGGCGCGCCTTCCAGTGCGCCGCCGTCATGAAGGCGCAGCGCGGCGCGGAGCCCGGTCGTGCGGACAACGAGCGGGCGCTGCGGTACCTGGCCAAGGTGACCGTGAACCCCGCCGTCGCCCACGGCCTGGCCGGCCACGTCGGGTCGCTGCGACCGGGACGGCTGGCCGACATGGTGCTCTGGTGGCCGGCGCTCTTCCCCGTCCGGCCCGAGCTGGTGCTGAAGGCGGGCATCCCGGCCTGGGGCGCCTCGGGCACCGGCGGCGCCACCACGATGATGTCCGAGCCGGTGCGGGTCGCGCCCCAGATCGGCGCGCTCGGCGCCGCACCCGCGCGCCTCTCGCTCGCCTTCCTGGCCGGGTCGGCGATGGCGGCCGACCTGCCCACGGCGCGCGAGCGGGCGCGCGTCTCGGACTGCCGCGAGCTGACGGCGGCCGACATGGTGCGCAACTCCCGCACCGGCACGGTCGCGGTGGACGCGGCGGCGCGCGCCGTGACGCTCGACGGCGAGCCGCTCACCTGCGAGCCGGCCGGCGTGCTGCCGCTCTCCACCCGCTACCTGCTGTGACGGCGACGAGGCTGGTAGTGTCGCCGCGATGAGGATCGCCGACGCCGAGCCGCGGATGGTGGACGTCACCGGCGGCCGCGTCTGGGCCGCCCGGCTGGGCCCGGCCGACGGCACTCCCGTGCTGATCCTGCACGGCGGCCCGGGCGCCGCGTCCTACTACATGGAGCCACTGGCCGAGCGGCTGTCCGAGCACCGGCCGGTCATCGTCTACGACCAGCTCGGCTGCGGCCGCTCGGAGCAGCCCGACGACACGTCGCTGTGGACGGTCGACCGCTCCGTCGCGGAGGTCGACCAGGTCCGGGCCGCCTTCGGCCTCGACCGCTGTCACCTGCTCGGCCAGTCATGGGGCGGCTGGCTGGCGATCGAGTACATGGCCCGCGGCCCGTCCGGGATCGAGCGGCTCGTGCTCGCGAGCACGTCGGCGAGCATCCCCCAGTTCATGGCCGAGGCGCGCAGGCTGATCGAGGCGCTGCCCGAGCCGCACCGCACGGTGCTGATCGAGCTCGGCGCCCGGGGCGAGTACGACCACCCCGACTACCAGGCCGCCGTCGAGGAGTTCTACCGCCGGCACCTCTGCCGCAGCGACCCGTGGCCGGAGGCGCTCGTGCGGTCGGCCGACCAGATGGACGGGAACCAGGTCTACCTGACCATGAACGGGCCGACGGAGTTCGACGTGATCGGCCGCCTGCGCGAGTGGGACCGCACCGCCGACCTGGGGCGGATCGCGGTACCGACCCTGGTCACCTGCGGCCGCTACGACGAGATCACCCCGGCCTGCTCCGAGACGATCACGGCCGGCATCCCGGACGCCCGCATGCACGTCTTCGAGCGCAGCGCCCACATCGCCCACCTCGAGGAGGGCGAGGAGTACGCCACCCTCGTCGAGGCCTTCCTGCGCGAGTAGCTCCCTCTCCGTCCGTCGCCCGCACCCCGGGTCAGACCCCGAACGGAACGCGTGACACTTCTGCGACCATTCCTGCGTGGGGCCTGGCCCCGGGAGTGGGGCCTGGCCCCGGGAGTGGGGCCTGGCCCCGGGAGTGGGGCCTGGCCCCGGGGGCGCCGGCATTGCACTCGCGCCGGCGGCGCCTCCCGCGTATCGTGAAAGACATGGACGACGCGCCGCCGACCGCTGCCGAGAGCGACCCGCCCGACCGCTGGTGGCGGCTCGTCGTCGGCGCCGCGGCGTGCACGGCGGGCTACCTGGCGGCGACCATCTCGGCGTACCTGCTGGCACAGCTCGGCGGGCGGACGCTCCCCGGCGCCCTCGCCGGCATGGCGGCGATCTCGGTGCTCGCCGTCGTCACCGTGCGCCTGGCGGCGACGCTGGCCGGCCCGGCGGCGCGGGTGTCCGCGGCGATCGTCGGCACGGCCCGGTCGCACCGGGTGGGCTCGGCGGTGTCGGCCCAGGTGGCCTTCCTGGTCGTGCTCTCGCCGATCCTGACGGGGATCGGACATTCGGTCGGCTTCCGCGGGACGACGAACGTCGGGCTGCACCACCGCTCCACCGCCCTCGTCCTCTTGCTCACGTGGATCGCCGTCGTCGTCGCGCCGTGGATGGAAGAGGTGTCGATGCGCGGGTTCCTGCTCTCCGGGCTCACGTCCCGGTTCGGCTTCTGGCCGGCTGCGGTCGCCTCGTCCCTGGTCTGGGCGGCGCTGCACGGCGTCTCCGGCGTCCTCGTGCCGTTCACGGTCGAGGGCATCGTCCTGTGCTGGATCCGGCGCCGGACCGGCTCGGTGCGCACGGGCATCGCCCTGCACGGCTTCCAGAACCTGGCCGCGTCGATCGTGTCCGGCGCAGGGTGGCTGGCCGCGCCTGCGCTGGTCGCCCTCGTGGCGAGCCTGGCCGCCACCCGCGACGGCGGCCCCAACGCATTCAGCGACGCGGTCGCCGACCTGTTCGGCCGGGCGTCGCGGGCGGCCGACGCCGTCACCGGACGGATCGCGATCGGAACCGGGCGGCCGGTCGTCTGGATCCTCGCCGGCGGCGCGCTCAGCGCCGGCGTCGTGCTCGAGGCCGCGTCCCTCGAGCTCGCGGGCGGGCACGGCGCGCTCACGGCCGGCCGGATCATGATCGCGATCCTGTCGCTGCCCCCGCTCGGCTGGCTGCTCCTGACGGCCCGGCGGCCGTGGGGCGCCCCGGCCGCCGCCTGCCTCGCCGGCGCAGCCGGCTGCGCCGTGGTCGCCGCCGCGCGGATCGGCGTCCTCGCCGACAGCACCACGCTCGTGCCGCTCGTCGGCATCGGCTACACGCTGACCGGGCTCGGCCTCCTCGGGCTGGCGGCATCGGGTGCGTCGGTCCGGGCCAGGGTCGGCGCGGGCGTCGCCGGTCTGCTGCTGCTCGTGACCCTCATACCCGCCCCCTACGTCATCACCTCCGGCCGGGCGATGGTCGACCAGTCACTGCTGACCACCCTGGGCGCCGCGGCGGCGCTGATCGCCGTCGGGCTCGAGCTGCGGCGGCCGGGCGGCCGGGGGCCCGAGCACGCCTGGGCGCCGACGGCGACCGCGACGGCGGCGCGGCCCCTGTGAACGAGCGCCCCGGCAGCGGCTCGCGCTGGTCGATCGCCTCGCGGGGATCGCTGCTCTCGATCGCCTCGACGGACTCCGTGCTCTCGATCGGATCGGTCGGCTCGGTGTGCTCGGTCGGCTCGATCGGGAGCTCCTGCTCGGCCTGGTCGGTGGGGTCGTTCGCCTCCTTCGGGTCGACGCTCTCGTCCCGCTCCCGCTGGTCGCTCCTCTCCGACCGCTCCTACGACTCCGTGCTCGGCTCCCGCTCCGCCCACCGGCGGGCGGGCGGACGCTCCGGCGTGGAGCTGCTGGCCGCGCTCGCCGTCCTCGCCCTGGCCGCCCGCCGCCTGGAGGCCCGGCGGCGGACGATCACCCCGTCCTGAGGTCGCGGCGGGCGAAGCGCTCGACGCCGGCGGCGCCCGCGACCGCCGCCAGCACGAGCATCACCGCCGTGCCGCGGCGATCGGCGGCGACCAGCGGCACCTGGGTCACGTGGTGGAACGGCGAGATCGTGAGCAGCCACCACGGCGCGCTCAGGAGCGCCCCGACCAGCTCCCACAGGAACGCGACCGCCACCAGGCCGAGCGCCGCCCCCGGGCTCGGGCGCGGCACCCAGGCGAAGAGGAGCGCGCCCATGCCGAGGAAGAGCAGCGCCGCGGCGATGCAGTTCCCGCCCGCCGCCAGCATGTCGGCGAACGACACCCCGCCGCCCGTGACGACCGCACCGGCCCACGCCAGCACCCCCACCCCGAGCGACAGCGCGACGGTCGCGCCGGCCGCGAGCGCCAGCCGTCCGCCCATCCACGCGCGCCGCGCGACCGGCAGCGCGAACAGCGTCTCCAGGCGCCCGGACGCCTCCTCGTCGCGCAGGCCGCCGATCCGGCCGGCCGCGTAGAGCGCGACCACCAGCGCGAACAGGGCGAAGATCGCCGCCAGGTAGCCGGTCGCCGTCGTGATCGTGAGCCCGTAGGTGTGGATCGAGACCTTGCGGATCTCCTCCGCGACGCTGTGCGCGAACGCGCCCAGCGCGAACGCGAAGAGGCCCGTGGCGAGCAGCCAGCCGAGCAACGTCGGCAGCTCCGACCGCGCCGCGGCCTGCGTGGGTGAGCCCAGGAGCGCGGTGCGCGAGCGCGACCGCCCGCGGGCGCGGACGAGGCTCGAGTCGACGTCGCGCGCGCGGGCGACGGCGAGCGCGACCGCGGCCAGCACGGCGGCCGTCGCGACGAACAGCAGCAGCACCGCCGGCCGGGCGCCGGTCACCGGCCGCAGCTGCTCGTCCCAGCCGAGCGGCGTCGCCCAGCGCAGCCAGAGGATGCCGTGCCCGACGTCGGCGGCGATGCGCAGGAACAGGGCGAGCGCGAGGACGGCGCTCGCGCCGGCCTGCGCTGCCCGCCGGTTCGGGGCGAGCTGCGAGGCGAGCGCGCCCACCGCCGCGAACACGAGCACCGGCCCGACGCTGCCCGCCCGTGACGAGCAGCGCCTCGCCGGCGGTCATGTCGCCGGGCAGCGTCGCGGAGGCGAGCAGGACGACCAGCTCCACCGTCGCGAAGACGGCGCACTCGAGCGCGAGCGCCGCGAGCACCGCGGCGAGCGCGCCGCCGCGGCCGATCGCACCCGCCAGGATCAGCTCGTAGCAGCCGGCGTCCTCCTCGCCCCGCAGCGCCCGCACGGCGGCGAACACCATCCAGCCGGCGCCGATGATGCCGATCATCCCCATCGCCCGGAACTCGACGTAGCCGGCGACGCTCGCCAGGTCGTGCGGGATCCCATAGAAGATCCGCAGCGCGATGTTGTCCGCGAACGCGCGGGCGAACTCGTGCCGCGCGGCCTGGGTCGGATACGCCTGGCGGTACCCGACGACGTTCGCAAGGGCGTAGAGCGAGGCGATGGCGGTCATCACGCCCATCCGCACCCGCTCCCCGCGGACCGCGTGCAGGGTGACCGCGCTAGCCGGCGACCGTGACATCCTCGGCGGCGCGGTCGTACCGGGCGAGGAAGATCTCCTCGAGCGTCGGCTCACGGCTCACGAGCGAGACGACGCCGGTGCCGGCCAGGCGGTCGAGCAGGGGCCCGACCGGGCCGCGGACGTCGAAGCGCAGGCCGCTGGCGCCCACCGCCGTCACCGTGACACCGTCGGGCGGCTCGATCGCGGGCGGGTCGCCGCCGTACGTCGCCTCGACGACGTGCGCCGACAGGTGCCGCAGCTCGGCCATCGTGCCCTCCTCGACGAGCCTGCCATCGCGCAGGATGCCGATGCGGTCGCACAGCGCCTCGACCTCGCTGAGGATGTGCGACGACAGGAACACGGTCTGGCCGGCGGCGCGGGCCTCGGCCACGGTGTCGCGGAACGCCGCCTCCATCAGCGGGTCGAGGCCGCTCGTCGGCTCGTCCAGCACGAGCAGGTCGGCCCGTGCGGAGAAGGCGGCGATCAGCTGGATCTTCTGGCGGTTGCCCTTCGAGTAGTCGCGCACCTTCTTGACCGGATCGAACGCGAACCGGTCGACGAGCGTGCGCCGGTACGCCTCGTCCACACCGCCGCGCAGCCGGCCCAGGAACTCGAGGCACTCGAGCCCGGTGAGCGCAGGCCACAGCATCGGCTCGCCGGCGACGAACGCCACCCGGCGGTGGGCCGTCACGGGATCGCTCCACGCGTCCACGCCGAAGACGGCGGCCGTGCCCGCCGTCGGCCGCTGCAAACCCAGCACGAGCCGGATCGTGGTCGTCTTCCCCGCGCCGTTGGGGCCCAGGTAGCCGTACACCTCGCCGGGGGCGATGGCGAGGTCGAGCGCGTCGAGCGCGAGCGTCGGCCCGTACCGCTTGGTCAGGCCGGAGGCGCGGAGGGCGGGCTCACCGGCGCTCATGCCGCAAGACTAGCCGTGCCTGGGCGTGGTGCCCGCTGGCGGACGCGGGGCGAGCCGCCCCAGGTGCGCGAGCTTGTCCGGGTTCGCGAGCGAGCGCACCGTCTGTACCGTGCCGTCGTCGGCGATGTCCAGCGCGAACACGTTGAACAGCCGGCCCTCGCCGTCGCGCATGAGCGCCCCCGGCTGCCCGTTCACGTCCGCCCGCTCGACGTGCATGCCGTGCTCGCGCAGGGCGCGGAAGAAGTAGGCCAGGAGCCGGGTGACGTTGCCGCACCCGTGAACCGGGTTCAGCGCCGCGCCGCGTACCTTGCCGCCGCTGTCCGAGTAGAGGACGGCGTCGGCGGCGAGCATCCGCTCGAGCTCCTCGACCTCGCCCTGCTCTGCAGCGGCGAAGAAGCGGTCGGCCAGCTCGTCGCGATGCTCGCGCGAGGTCTCGAACCGGGGCTTGCGGTCGTCCACGTGCGCACGAGCGCGCACGGCGACCTGACGGCAGTTGGCCTCGCTCTTGCCGACGATGCGGGCGATCTCGTCGTACCCGTAGTCGAACACCTCCCGCAGCAGGAACACCGCCCGCTCGACCGGGGTCAGGCTCTCGAGGACGACCAGGAACGCGATCGAGAGCGAGTCGGCCGTCTCCGCATGCTCGGCCGGGTCGGGCTCGCGCGCCTCCACGATCGGCTCGGGCATCCACGGTCCGACGTAGGCCTCACGGCGCACGCTGGCCGAGCGCAGATGGTCGATCGCGAGGCGCGCGGTGGTTGTGGCGAGGTACGCGCGGTCGGACTCGATCTCCGTCTCACCCGAGATGCGGTGGTGACGCAGGAGCGCCTCCTGCACGATGTCCTCGGAGTCGGCGACGCTGCCGGTCATCCGGTAGGCGATCGAGAAGAGCAGCGGCCGCAGCTCGCTGTAGTCCTCCCCGCTCATGCCGCCGCTCCCACGGGTGCCGGCGCCGCCTCGGCCAGCGAGCGGGCGAAGCCGTCGCGCCAGCTGGGATGGCCCGGGGACCAGCCGAGCTCGGCCTTCGCCCTGGCGTTGGACGCTCCCCGCGACTCGGTCATCAGCACCATGCCGGCCTCGCCGATCGCCAGCCGTGCGACCCACGCGGGCACTCGCCGCGGCGGCTTCGCTCCCAGCACGGCGGCGATGTGCGGCAGCCACTCGGACACGGGCGCCGGGTCGTCGTCGACGACGTTGTAGACGCCGGGTGCGCCGTGGTCGAGCGCCGCCACCGTCGCGGCGGCCGCATCGGCCACGTGCACGAACGACCACACACCCGTCCCCCGGCCGACGACCGGGATCTTGCGGGCGCGGATCAGCTCGGCCTGCTCGTCATTCAGCGACGTGCCCGGACCGTACAGGCCGCCGTACCGGAGCGCCAGCCCCTCGAGCCCCGGCGCGCCGACGACGGCCTGCTCGACGTGGACGATCGCCGCGAACGTCTCGCGTATCGCCGCCGGCGGATCGGGGTCGAGCGGGTCGGACTCGGTCTTCACCGGACCGCCCGTGCGGGCGCTCGGCCATCCGGCGAAGCTCTGGGCGATCAGCCGGCGGGCGCCCGCCGCCCGGGCGGCCTCCACGAGGATGTCCGTCCCGCGCGTGCGCAGGTCGTTCGTGAGCGCGAACGTGCGGTTGAAGTGGCGCAGGTCGAAGCGGCGTCCGGACAGGGCGGTCAGCTCGTGCACGACGGCGTCGGGCCGCGCCCGCTCCACCGCCGCCGTCATGGCGGCGCGGTCGAGCGGCTCGACCACGACCGCCTCGGCGCCGGCGTCCAGGAGCCATCCCGTCCGCGACCGCGAGCGCGTGGTCCCGACCACGCTGTGGCCCGCCGCCAGGAGCTGCGGGACGAGCTGCCTGCCAACGACGCCGGTTGCTCCTGCTACGAAGACTCGCATCTCGAGTACCTCCATCTCGTCTCTTCAGGGTGTTCGTACCCGGAGACGAGACGGGGCGTTCCTCTGTGACAGCCCGCCCGAGCTAGACGATCATCTAGGCGGCGTGCACGTGGTCGAGCGCGAGCTCGTCCGGCCCGTAGAACCGCTCGGCCGCCGGCCGCGTGCGGCCGATCACGAGCCGCGCCTCGGCCGGCGTGAGCCGGGCGCGCCACGCCCAGGCGTTGTCCGCGCTCTGCATCGGCTGGAACGCCGTCTTCGCCATCCCGACGCGCCCCCACGGGTTGCGGCGCGGCCCGGGCCCGGCCAGGCAGCCGCACCGCACCGCCTTCTCTGCCCGCTCGTCGAAAGGCAGGTCGAGGCGCGCGTACAGGTCGCGGAAGCCCGTGACCGGGTCGGTCGCAAGATCCTCGTAGCGGACGACGACGAACTCGGGGTGGCGGTCGACCTGCTGAGCGATCGCCGAGTGGATGAGGAGCCAGAGCAGCGCGCCATGGCCGACCGGGTCGAAGGGCTGGCGGACAGCACGCTCGAGCTCGGCGGCGTGCTCGCTCAGATACCGGCCCACGAGCTCGGGCTGCGAGGCGATGTCGGGCAGGTTGTCGCTCCAGCCGGCGCCGATGCGCTTGAGGCTCGACACGATTCCCGCCGGATGGCGGACGAGCATCACGACGCGGCAGTCGAACCGCTCGGCCATCCATTCCGCCGCGAAGACCATGTACGGATCGTCGATCAGGGGCCGCAGCCCGCGCGCGCGGCCGTAGGTGAACGCCGCCAGGTACTTGGCGGCCTTGGCGAGGTCGTAGGCGTCGTGGTTCGTGCGCAGCTCGGCGGCCAGCCCGTAGCGCAGCTCGAGCATGTCGCGGAAGCCGGGCAGATGGTCCAGCTCGTTGTGGGCGCCGACGTGCTGATAGGACAGCGGCGGCGGCACGCGCAGGATCCCCGGGGTGAGTCCGGGGGGATGGCGCCGGTTGAACGGCTCGTTGACGTGGACGACGCCGCCGCCGCCCTCGACCATCTTCGCCACCCAGCTCCCGCCGGAGCGGTGCATGCCGGTGATCAGGATCGGCGAGTTCACGGCTGCGCCCAGCCGGGGATGTCGTGTGCGGCCTTGCCGGGACCGCGGCCCTAGATGCCCGTCATACGCGTCTCCGTCGGACTGGGAGGCGAAAGAAGAGAGCCTACCTCCTCCCCATTGGACAACAAACGGTGAACTCCGTCAACCCCCGATCCGTGCAGGAACGGCGCGTCCGGCGCAGAACGCGTCAAGTCCGGGAAGCGGTATGGTACGGCGGACGGGCAAGGGGGTACGAGGGCATGGATGTGAACCCGACACGGTTTGCGATCGGCATCTCCGGGGCGCTCGCGTGCCTGGGAATCGGTCTCGTCGCCGGCGTGCGCGCCGGGACGAGCCACGCGGCGCACGTGTACGCCACGCACACGATCACAACCACGGTGGCCGGGCGCCTCCCCGCCGCCGCGAGGACGGTCACGGTCGAGCGGACGGTGACCCGCCCGCCGCGCACGGTCGTGCGCACCGTCCGGCGCACGGTCGAGACGCCGGTCACGGTCGCGGCGGCGGCACCGGCAAAGGCGCCGCCGGGACACGACCCGCCCGGACACGGGAACGGGCCGGGCAAAGGCAAGGGGCCCGGCAAGGCGGACGGGCCGGGCAGGGGCAAGGGGCACGGCAAGGGCGGCGGATGACCGGCGGATGGATCTACGTGGCGGTCGCGTCGCTGCACCTGCCCGGCATCGCGATCCTGGCCTTCCTCCTGCGCAACCTGGCCCAGTCGGATCCCCCCGACGCGCCGCCGGCACCCGGGAGCGGCGGCGGCGGACCGCCTCCGGGATGGCGGTGGCGGCGGCGTCCCCGCCGCGGCTGCGGTCCGCCGGCGCGCCGCGCGCAGGCCGCACGGCGCGGTGGCTGACGGCGGGCTGACGGCCGGCCCGCCACCGAGGTGAGCCGCGGATGCGGCTCGATCCTCGCCAGGCGCGTGCGCTCCTCGCCTCGGCGAATGTCGCCCGCCTCGCGTCCGTGCGACCCGACGGCGCACCGCACGTGGTGCCCGTGTGCTTCGCGCTCGCAGGCTCCGCCATCTATACCGCCGTCGATGCGAAGCCCAAGCGCACGCGGTCGCTGGCGCGGCTCGCGAACATCGCCGCCGACCCACGGGTCTCGCTGCTCGCAGACCACTACGAGGACGACTGGACGCGGCTCTGGTGGGTGCGGGTGGACGGCGACGCCGCTGTCGTGACGGATCCGAGCGAGCGGGAAGTGGCGCTCTCGGCGCTCGCGGCGGCCTACCCCCAGTACGCCGCCGAACGGCCTCCCGGAGCCGTGATCGCGATCGTGCCGCTCAGGTGGGCCGGGTGGCGATCGTGACGAAACTCTTCATCTCAGCCGGGAATTGGGGTACCGTTCGTCCCACACGAGCGCGGGTAGGTGGTTGTGGGAATTTTCGCAAAGGTCTTGCTGGCCGTCGCCATCCTGGTGGCGAACGGCGCGTTGCTGTTCTTCATCCTGCGATTCCTGCTCTGGCTCGCGTTCCCGGGCAAGGAGCAGGAGCCCGTCGCAGCCCGGCCGGCGACCGGAGCCTCCCGGGCGGCGGCCGCCGGCGCCGAGGCGTCCCCGTCCGTCTTCGCCGGAGCCGACCAGGCCGCGGAGCCGCCCACGGCGGCGGGGCTGCCGGCGCTCGCTCCCGCGCTGGCGGGACGGCCGCGCGCATATCCGCACCGGCTCCTGATCGGGCTGCCCGTGATCCTCGCCCTCTTCGCGGGCGGCGTGTGGCTCGGCAGCGTCGTCGGCGGCTCGGGGACGGCGGCGGCGGCGACGAAGTACATCCGCGTCACCGGGCGCGTGATCACCGTCAACAGCACGACCGAGGTGCGCGTGCCGGCGCAGACGGTGAAGGTCAAGGGCAGCATCGTCTCGGTGGCGGCGACAACGGTCAGGCTCCCATCGCACGTGGTCACGCATCAGATCGTCCGCACGCAGACCCAGGTCCTCACGCTGCCCGCGAAGACGCGCACGAACACGACCACGATCGCCATCCCGACCACGATCACCGGCCCGACGGTCACCGTGACCGAGACGGCGACGACGACCGTGACGACGACGACGGGCTCGACCTCGACCTCCTCGACCACGTAGGATCCCCGCCATGAGCGTGCTCGTGCTCGTGCGGATGACGGGGAGAATCGATCCGTTGCTCGAGGCCGCCGACCGGCTCGCCGAGGCTTTCGGGATGCCGGACGGCCTCACGGCCCATGTCGCGGCTCCCACCGACGACGGGATCGTGATCATGCAGCTGTGGGAGTCCGAGGAGCTGCGGCAGGCGGCGAACGAGGCGCCGGAGGGGCGCGAGGCGCTCCTGCAGAGCGGGCTCCTGCGCGAGGCCGTGAGCGGCACGTCCGAGGTGTGCGAGACCGACCGGGTGCGGTTCGCCGAGATCGTCGCGGCCCGGCCGCGGACGCGGCGGCGGACAACACGCTCGAAGTCCGCCGCGAAGGTCGCCGCCGCGCCCGCCGACCCCACCTGAGCCGGCCCTCCGGCCCTCGGGGGCGGCGGTACGATGTGGCCCAGCGCGGGCGTAGCTCAATGGCAGAGCAAGAGCCTTCCAAGCTCAAGACGGGAGTTCGATTCTCCTCGCCCGCTCTCTCTCTCACTCCATCGAGAACGCCGGCGGGTGCCTGAGCGCCCACGGCCGCAATCGCTCCAGGAAGGCCTGCCGGGCCGGGTCGAGCCCCGCCTCGACGGCCCGCGCGGCCTCGGCGACCTCCGCGGCCAGCGCGTCCATGTCGACATGGACGGGCGCGCCGTCGCGCACGAGCACCCGGCCGCCGACAACGACCTCGCGCACGTGCCCGCGGCCGGCGCGCGCGACCACCAGATCCTCGTAGGCGAGGCGCGGCGAGCCGAAGACGCCGCGGACGGCGGCGAGGTCCAGCACGACCGCGTCGGCGAGGTAGCCCGGCTCGAGCCGGCCCACCG
Organism: uncultured Actinomycetes bacterium; assembly: GCA_963843705.1. Lineage (GTDB taxonomy): Bacteria > Actinomycetota > Thermoleophilia > Gaiellales > JAICJC01 > JAICJC01. Next base: position 295,332 of record CAWJLQ010000008.1, on the reverse strand, counting down.
AGCCCTCCAGGCCCGCGATGCGGGCGCCGCCCTCCCACGCGAGCCGCAGGACGTCTCGCGTGCCGAGCGGCGGCTCGGGGCCGTCCCAGATCCGCTGGATGACGTGCGCCATCCGCACCTCGGCCAGCATGTCCTCGTCGTCGTCGACCGCCATGTCGTCGGAGCCGAGACCGACGGTGACGCCCCTCGCCACCAGCCGCCGCACCGGCGCGATCCCGCACGCGAGGCGCAGGTTCGACGAGCAGTTGTGCGCCACCATCGCCCGCCGCTCGGCGAGCAGGTCGATGTCGGCGTCGCGCAGATACACGCCGTGGGCGATGGTCGTGCCCTGCGCCGAGCACGCCGCGCTCGGCCAGGTGGTGGAGCTCACGCCCGCCGTGCGCCGCGTCGCCCCAGTCACGCTGTCGACGGCTCTCGAGCGCGTGTATGTGGATCTGGAGCCCGAGGTCGGACGCCGCGGCCCCGATCGCGTCGAGCAGGTCGTCGGAGGCCCACTGCGGCGCCGCGATCGAGAGCTGGACGCCGATCAGCGGGTCGCCGTCGAGCCGGCGGGCCAGCTCCGTGATCGCCTCGATGTAGATCGCGTTCGAGATCGGCGTGCCGGTCAGCCGCCGCACCTCGGCCGCCAGGTCGCCGGGCAGCGCCGCCGCGAAGCGGTCGTCGTCGTCATAGGCGAACGTGGCCCGGTCGCGCCAGTACGGCGCGAACGCCGTCCGCAGGCCCGCCTCGCGGTGGGCCAGCAACGAGTGCTCGAGCTCGTCCAGATACGCCTCCGAGCCCTCGTAGCCGCCCTTGGCCGGAAAGTGGCTGTGCACGTGGGTCGTGACGCCGCTCGTCAGCATCAGCATCGACTTGTAGAGCGTCGTCAGGTACGGCTCGACGGTGGGCAGCGAGTGCATCAGCACCATCCAGGGCTCGAACGGCTCGTCCGGGAACCCCAGCTGGGTCGTCGAGACGCCCTCGGCGTGCTGGTGGGCGTTCACGAGGCCGGGCATCACGAGGCGGTCCGCGCCGCCGGCCCGCTCGGCGTCCGGGTGGCTTCGGCGGAGCTCGTCCGCCGGCCCCAGCTCGGCGACCCGGCCCTCGCGCACCAGCACCGCCGCGGACTCCAGCCAGTCGGCGCCGGCCGCAGGCAGCACGGCCGCGCCCTCGATCAGGAGCTCGTCCACCGCGCCAGTATCGCTCGCCCCGACCGCTCGCGGTGGACGAACCGGCCCCGGCCGGGCTCCGCGTGCAGCTCGCCGCCGGAGACGACGACCCTGCCGCGACGCCTTCGACTTGCCGCATACCGAGCGCATCCACCCGGGTCAGCCCCAACACGTGAGGGTGTCACCGCGCGCCACCGGGTCGCCCCTCATCATCGCCCGCGCCACGCGCTGCGCCGCCCGGTCGGAGCGTGCTGCGTCTTGCTGCGCTACCGCCAGGGGGTGAACCCGGTCATCCCCATCTGTGCGCCGCTGAAGCCGGGCCGGCCTGACCGCCGCTGCGCTGCGGTCGTCGCGAAGCGGGGCCCGTTCAGCTCGACCCAGTCGCCGTAGGCGCGCATACGGGCGAGGCCCGGGCCCATGTTCTCGAGCGTGATGCCGCCTTGGGCGGTGGCCTCGGTCGTCGCCTCGAAGTTCTGGTCGAACGTGGCGTCCGGGCCAAAGGTGTCCGCCCCGACGCCCAGGATGCGGCGGTGCTGGAACAGCCAGTCGACGGCGGCGCCGGAGAACCCGGGCACGTCGTCGAAGTAGTCGTTGTCCGGGCCCGGCCGGCGCCGATTCCCCAGGTGGTAGAAGCGGGACAGGCCGGTGTAGAGGACGACGTACGACCCTGGCGGGATGCGGCCGTGCACCGACTCGAAGCGGCGCAGGTCGCGGATGCCGACAAAGAAGTCGCCGCCGCGGCGCCGGATCTGGGAGCGCAGATCGAGCACGACCAGCGGCCGCGGCGTGAAGAACCGCTCCGACAGGTGCACGAGGCAGCGGGCGCCGACGTGGAAGTGGCACGGCGCGGAGATGTGCGTCCCGGTGTGGGTGCCCAGCGAGGTGATCTGCTCGAGCAGGTAGCCGGACTTCGGCACCGTCGTCCACACGCGCCAGTGAAACGGCGGGTCGCCTGGGAAGAGCGGAGCGTCGGTCGTCAACGGCTGGCCGAGCCGCACCGGCCGGGCCGTGCGTGGGTCGACCTTCCAGTAGGCGGCGGGGATCCCCGTGCGCCTGGCGAGCTCGGCCGCCCGCCCGGGCGCGAGCGCCGAGAGCCGCGCCGCCGCCGGGCTCTGCTGGGGCAGCAGCCGTTCGGCGGCCACCGCGGTCGTCGCTACCGCGGCGGCCAGGGCGACCGCCAGGATCCACGTGCCCCTGCGCACGGGCCGAGTATCCCACGCTCAGGCGATCGCTGCGAGCGGGTCGCACGATGCCCGTGTCACCATCAGCCGTCTAGGCCGCGCGCTTCCACAGAGCCGAGTCCTCACCCGACGCGTCGGCCGGCTGCGCTGACGGAAGCGGCTGGCCTGTGAGCCGGCGCAGCGGGAGCGAGATCACGTACGCGACCACGCCGGCGGCGGTGCCGGCGGCGATCAGGTTCACGAGCAGGACGGTGGCCATGGTTTCTCCTTCGCGTTGTGGTGTGGGCTGCGTCGGGGAGGCGCTCGGGCGGGCTTAGAAGCGCGCCCCGGCGATCTTGGTGCCGGCGTGGGTGCGGACGGTCACGTGCGAGCCGTGCACGATCGCGGGAACCCGCTGGTGGAGCTCGGTGTTGCGATCGATCTGGGTGACGCCGCGCGCGGTGACGACGGCCGACCCGAACCGGGCGCCGTTGGCCCAGAAGTACACGCGCTTGCCCGCCAGGCGGGCGAGGTGCTCGACCTCGACCTGCAGCTCGCGCTGGCCGGCCTGGCGCTGGTACTGGGCCGAGCCGGTGGCCTTCGGGAAGCCGGCCGCGTGGTGCAGCCCGATCTGCCAGTCGATCGCGGCCTGCGCAGCCGGGGCGGCGACCGCGAGGGCTCCGGCGGCTGCGACGAGTGGAACGAGCATTCGAGTCCGAGTCATCTTGATCCTCCATCGAGGTGGGAGTGGGATTGCCACACCGTAGGAGGCGGCGTTCCAGGGACGGTCGAGGAGAAGGCCAGGGTTTCTCCAATGTTCGGGAAACCCCTGATGGCGCGCCCAGGAATGTTTGGCACGATCCGGATATGCGCCTGCTCGTCGTCGAGGATGAGGACTCCATCGCCGATCCCCTGGTCGACGGGTTGCGCCGGGAGGGCTACGAGGTCGAGCGCGTCGCGACGGGGGGTGATGCGCTCGGCCGGAACGGGTTCGACGTGGTGCTGCTCGACCTGCGGCTGCCGGATATCGACGGCCTGGACGTCTGCCGTCGGCTGCGCGCCGAGTCGGATGTCCCGATCATCATCCTGAGCGCGCGCGGGGACGAGATCGACCGGGTGCTCGGGCTCGAGATCGGCGCCGACGACTACGTCGTGAAGCCGTTCGGATTCCGGGAGGTTCTCGCCCGGATCCGGGCGGTGGCCCGTCGCACCCAGACCCGGCCGGGAGACGAGACGGGGACCTTCGAGGTCGGGCCGCTGCGGGTCGACCAGCGCTCGCATCGCGTCCTCCTGGGCGCGGACGAGCTGGAGCTGACGCCGAAGGAGTTCGACCTGCTGGCGCTGCTGGCGGCCGACCCGGGGGTGGCGATCAGCCGCCAGCGGATCATCGAAGCCGTGTGGAAGACGTCCTGGTACGGGTCGACGAAGACGATCGACGTGCACGTCGCCTCGCTTCGCCGCAAGCTCGGCGACCCCGGCTGGGTCGAGACGGTGCGAGGGGTCGGGTTCCGCCTGCAGGCGCCGGCATGACGCGGCGCCTGCTCGTCAGCTACGTGTCGCTCACGGTGCTGGTGGTCTGCCTGCTCGGGATCCCGCTTGCGCTGGCATACCAGCACGACGTCCAGCATGAGCGGACGCTCCAGGTGCAGAGCGGGACGTCGACGCTGGCGACGCTGGTCGACGACTCGCTCGAGCATTCGAACGCCGTCACCGTGCCAATTCTCGCCGAACGGTACTCCACTGAGCTCAGTGCTCGCATCGAGGTCGTGGACGAACGCGGCCGGATCCTGGGCTCCGCGGGCGGCGCGGTGCCTCTTGCGCGGATCCTGAGCGCCGCCGGGCCGGCATCGTCGAGCCGTGCCGTAACCGGGAGCGCCGATGGGGCGCGGTACGTGGTCGCGCCTGTCAGCGGAGGCGGCCACGTGGTCGCCGTCTACCAGCCGGTCGGCGTCAACGGATCCGTGCGCGGCTACTGGCTGTTGATCGGCCTGCTGGGCGCCATCGCGGTGTTGGCCGCAATCGTGATCGGCCTGGGACTGGCACGCACGATCACACGGCCGCTGCGATCGCTCGAGCAGGCCACGGCCGCCGCCGGCGAGGGTCGTCTGGCCACCCGGGTTCCCGAATCGGGGCCGCCGGAGCTCCGATCGCTCGCACGCAGCTTCAACCACGCGGCCGCCAACCTCGAGCGGGTGCTGGCCGCGCAGGCGGCGTGGGTGTCCGATGCCTCCCACCAGCTGAGGACTCCGCTCGCCGCTCTGCAGCTGCGCCTCGAGAACCTTCAACGCGAATCGGAGCCCCAACGCGATCCGGAAGCGCTCGAGGCTGCGCTCGGCGAGGTGCATCGGCTGACGCGGCTGACGGACGCCCTACTCGCGCTCGGCCGCCTCGACGGGGCCGCTCCCAGCGCCCACCCGATCGCCCTCGAACCGCTCATCCGCGACCGAGTCGCACTCTGGCGAACGCTTGCCGATGAGCACGGCGTCGCCATCGTTGCCGACGTGAACGGCCACCCGGCCGTCGCTTCCGAGGAGGGCCGCATCGAGCAGGTGCTGGACAACCTGCTCTCGAACGCTCTGGACGCGTCGGCGGCCGGAGCCACGATCACGGTCAACGCCTTTCCGTCCAACGGCCACGTCGAGATTCACGTCGTGGACGAGGGCGCCGGGCTCTCCCCCGAGAAGCTGCAACGTGCCTTCGACCGCTTCTGGCGGGGTGGGAACGGCGAGGGCTCTGGCCTCGGGCTCGCCATCGTCCGCCAGCTTGTCACCGCCGACCACGGTCACGTCGAGCTGCGCACGGCTGCCTCCGGCGGCATCGACGCCGTCATCCAACTGCCCCGCGCCAACACCTCCACCGCCCGCGATCAGCGTCGCACTCGCCGTCAACGCGCAGCGGGCCCGCCGCTGGGCGACGGACCCGCGTGACGGCCTCTCCGAGGGTCGGCCGGGAGGCTGGCTCAGCGGTCGAATCCGGCGTCGTTGCCGGGCGACCGGTCCGGCGAGGACGGGTCGTGCGCCGACGACCCGGACGTCGCGTCGCGAACCGGCGAGACGGAGTCGTGCGTCCGCCTCATGTCGCGACTCGCCCGCTCGACCGACACGCGGTCGCGGCTGCGGTCGTGACGGCTGACGTCATGCCGTTCGGCCTTCGACACGCCGTCCGAGTGGTGCGAGGCTGAATTCGCGGCCAGCGCGGCGGCCGGACTCGCAAGGCCCAGAGCGGCGACTGTGGCGATGATGACGTTGCGCTTCACGGTGGCTCCTCCTTCGGTGACAGTGCTTCGCAACGTACCGAGACGTCGGCAAGCGACTGTCGAGCGAATCGCCAAGACCCGTGCAGGGCCTCTCGCCGATTCGACCAAGGGCCCGGCGCTCCGTCCGGCGCCTGGACGGACGCGCTGTCCCGATCGTGGCTTCCACCGGCGTGGTCGCGGTCATTTCGGTGCAGCGCGACGAGGTACGGCCGCTCTCCACGCGCGAGATCGAGGTCGTGAGCGCGTTTACGGCGCAGGGCGCCATCGGCATCGAGAACGTCAGGCCGTTCGGCGAGGTGGAACGGCGCGCATCGGAGCTCGCCCGTTCCGTCACAGAGCTCGAAGCGCTCGGCGAGATCAGCCAGGCCGTGAGCTCCAGCCTTGACGTCAGCGAGGTGCTCAAGACGATCGTCACGGACGCCGTCAGCCTCCCTGGAGCTGAAGGCGGATCGATCTTCGGATTCGAAGCTCAGACGGAGCTTTTCCACGTGCGGACGGCGTACGGGACGAGTGCCGGCGGCCGGAGCCGGCGAATCGGGAACGACCATGGGCGACTGCTACCCTGCGTACTCAGGGAGACGCCCGCCGCCTGGCCGTGCAGATGGCCTCCACGCAGCCCGCCGATCTCATCAAGAGACGATCCAGGTGGTCGTCCGTGAGAGAGAGGACCGACCATGGAACCCGAAGCTGTCCCTACGGGCCGCGCTGGCGCGCCGGAGGAAGCCGCTCGGTTGCCGAGGCCCGAACCCGCGGATCCTCCCGCTCAGCCGCCCCCACCGAACATGCTCACGCGCCTCGCGCGATTTTCGACGCACAGCAGGCGATGGCATCCGATTCGCAGGGCTCCGGGCGAGCGCAGCCACGTCCCCGGCCGGGACGGCTGATGCCCCGGTTCTGCCTGTCGGCCGTCCCGCCTGACCGGGTGTGCACCGGTCGATGAGGGACTTCCGCGTGTTCGAGTACGACGTGGTGCCGCTGAGGGTGACGCGGGGAGCCGGAGCGGCGGAGTCGGGAGAGGAATGGGATGACCTCCGCGCCGCGCTCAACCAGCGCGGCGGCCGTGGGTTTCGCGTCGTCGCCGTGACCGATGGTCCGGAGGGCCGCGCCGTCATCATGGAACGCGAGGTCGACGCCGGTGAGGCCGACCAGCAATCCGTCACAGAGGCCGCGGAGGACATCACCTGGGAATCGGCCCGCGACCCAAAGTGATCGATTCCGCGTGGCCGCGGGCCAGATGGGCCGCTACCAGGAGTGGCTGAGGCACGCGGTCCTGGGCCGATGCCTGTCGCGTACGGGCCAGGTGGCGTCCCAGGTGACGTCGGGTGGGTGCCGGGACGCCACCCATGAGCGTCCGTTCCAGCGGGTGACGACGTCCTGCCAGTAGCAGCCGCCGGCGGCCCACACGCTGCCGTCTCGGGCGGCGGTGATCGTCGCGGCGCCCTCGAACATCATCCGGGCCGACGACATCGGCGCCGGCGACCAGCGGTGGCCGTCCCAGTGCTCGTAGATCGCGATCGGGAAGCTGCTCTGCACCTCGGTGCACGGCGTCCTGCAGTTCGGCGGGTTGTGCGTGACCTTGGTGGAGTGGCTCTGGCCGAGCGCCCACACGTCGGTCGGGGAGACGGCCTGGACGTCGACGAGCGCCGAGTCGGTGTTCCGGCTGGGGGTCGGGGCGATCATCCACGTGCGGCCGTCCCAGTGGGCGGCGATCGTCTTCGTGTGACCGCCGATCCGGATGCCGCCGACCGCCCAGGCGTCCGTGGCGGACGTGGCGGTCAGCATGAAGTTGGGGTCGTCGCGTCCGAACGGCGCGCGGATCGCCCTCCAGCGGGCGCCGTCCCAGTGACGCACGATCGGCGCCCCCTCCGCGGAGAGGCCGGGGCCGGCGACCCACACATCGGTGCGACTGACCGCCACCACCTGCTTGAGCCCTTCGGATCGCGGGCCCCGGCAGTCGCGTGATCGTCCAGATGTCTCCGTCCCAGTGGGCGATCAGCGGCCGCTCGGCCGCGTCGGCCCTGTGCCGGTTCGTCCCCTTCGGCAGCCACCATCCGGCCGCCCAGACGTCGTCGGGAGCATCCGCCGAGACCGCGCTGAACCCGCCGGGATCCTGCAACGGCACCGTCACGACCCGCCAGCGCGCGCCGTCCCACCGCTCCACCAGGGGATGCGTGAAGACCGTCTGTTCCATCGGACCGCTCGACGAGCCGACCGCCCACGCATCGTCCGGCCCGAGCGCCGCAACCGACGAGAGGCTCGACACGGGCGCGACGGCCGGGAGCTTGACCGACCGCCACCGGCGACCGTCCCAGTGCCACGCGACGCCGCCGACCACCCACGCATCGTCGGCGGAGGACGCGGAGATGTCCGAGAGCTCGGGTACCGAATAGCCCAGGAACGGGAACGCCGCTCCGCCGCCGACCGCGCCGGGCCGGTAGTCGAACGTGTCGGCCGCGTATCGCGGCGACGGCCGCACGGCCGGCGCCCCGGTCCGCACGAACGTCCAGGCGACGATCGCCGCCGCGGCCAGGGCAAACGCGGCCACCGTGAACCCCAGGCGCCGCCGGCGCGTGAGCCTCGGCCGGGGCGCCGGCTCGGGAAGGCGCAGCTCCTCGGCGAGCAGGGCGAGCCCCGCACGGATCGCGGCGAGATCCGCCACCGCCCGCGCCACCGCGGCGTCCAGCTCGTCATCGCCCGTGGCCGGCGTTCCGGCGAGAGCCAGCTCGAGCGCCCGCCGATCGAGGCCCCCGCTCACCGCAGGCTCTCCGCCGGAAGGGCGGCACGCAGCTCCGCGACCGCCCGGTGCAACCGCGACTTCACGGTGCCCTCCGGAACACCCATCGCGGACGCGATCTCGGAGACCGCGAGGTCTGCGTAGAAGCGCAGCACGATCGTCGCGCGCAACGCCGCATCGAGGCCCTCCAGACCGCGGCGCACCGCATCTCGAAGCTCGACGCTCTCCGAGTCGGCCGCCCGGCCGGCGTCGGGCATGCCGAGCGCCGCCTCTCGCCGCGACAGCCGACGGTGACGGTCGATCGCCCAGTTCGTCGCGACCGCGCATGCCCACGCGCCCCGCGCCACGCCCCTTGGCGGATGTTGCAGCGCACGCAGCTCGATCTCCTGAATCGCGTCCTCGATCTCCCCCGGGGGCACGCCGTTCAGGTACAGCACGCGACGCACACGGGCGGCGTCCGTGCGGCTCAGGAACGGCTCTCTCCGATTCCACACTCGACCCTAAGACGACCGGCGGCGCCGGAACGTTCACGGTCCGCCGTATCGTTCGGCCGACAACCCGCCGCAGCAGGAGACGCAGCATGCAGATCACCCGCAGCTCCCTCGACACCACCAAGGGACCGGACGACTGGTTCACCGGCGACGTCTACATCGACGCCGTCGCCGCGCCCGCCGGCACGTCCACGTTCGCCGCCGCCACCGTCCACTTCACCCCGGGCGCGCGCACGGCCTGGCACACCCATCCGCACGGCCAGACCATCTACGTCACCGAACGTGTCGGTCTGTGCCGGCGCGAAGGCGGTGGCATCGAGGTCATCCGCCCCGGCGACCGGGTGTGCTTCGAACCCGGCGAGAACCACTGGCACGGCGCCGCCCGCGACCCGCTTCATGGTGCACACGGCGATCCAGCAGACCGACGCGTCCGGCAGCCCGGTGTCCTGGGGGCGGCACGTCACCGACGGCGAGTACGCGCGGGCGCCGTCACTCGAGGGCGCGTGAGCCGGGAGGCCGAGCTCGCGTCGGGTCGCAGCGCGTATGCCCGGCGGGGGTGGTCGGAGGCGTACGCCTCGCTCGCCGCGGCGGACGGACGCACCGCCCTCACGGCCGAGGATCTCGAGCGGCTGGCGATCGCCGCCTACATGCTCGGCCGGGTCGACGACTTCCTCGCCGGCCTCGAGCGCGCGCACCACGCATGCGGCCCGGGCGAGTCGCAGCGGGCGGCGCGGACGGCCGTGCACCTCGGGATCAACCTGGCGATGCTGGGAGAGGTGGGCCAGGCGGGCGGCTGGTTCGCGCGGGCGCAGCGGCTCGTCGACCGCGAGCCGGGCGACTGCCCCGAGCGCGGGTACCTGCTGCTGCCGCTCGCGCTCCGGCACGAGGCGGCGGGAGAGTTCGCGCTCGTCGCCGAGACCGCGGGCGAGGCCGCCGCCATCGGCGAGCGCTTCGGCGACCGCGACCTGTTCGCGCTCGGGGCGCACGTGCACGGCAACGCGCTGATCAGGGCGGGACGCCTCGACGAGGGGTTCCGGTGGCTGGACGAGGCGATGCTGGCCGCCGTCGGCGGCGAGCTGTCGCCGATCGTCACCGGGATCGTCTACTGCGGTGCGATCGCGGGCTGCGAGGAGGCCTACGAGCTGCCCCGCGCGCACGAGTGGACCGACGCGCTCGCGCGATGGTGGGAGGAGCAGCCCGACCTGGTCGCGTTCACGGGCCGCTGCCTCGCCCACCGGGCGGAGATCCTGCAGCTGCACGGCGACTGGCCGCGCGCGCTCGACGAGGCCGTGCGCGCCCGGGAGCGGTGCGAGCGGGTGATGAACCGGGTCGCGGCGGGCCAGGCGGCCTACCAGCAGGCGGAGGTGCTGCGCCGGCAGGGGGCGTTCGCCGCCGCGAAGGAGGCATACCGGGACGCGAACGCCTGCGGCCGCCAGCCGCAGCCCGGCCTGGCATTGCTGCGTCTGGCCGAGGGCGACGCGCGGGCGGCCGCGGCCGCGATCAGGCGTGTCCTGGCCGAGACCGACCGGCCGCTGGAGCGGTCACGGCTGCTGCCCGCCCACGCCGAGATCATGGTCGCGCTCGGAGAGCTCGACGAGGCCCGCGGCAGCTGCCGGGAGCTGGCCGGCATCGCGGAGGCGTGCCCGAGCGCGATGCTGGGCGCGATCGCGGCGCACGTCCAGGGCTCGGTGGAGCTGGCGTCCGGGGACGCGAACGCCGCAGTCGTCTCGCTGCGGCGGGCGCTGCAGACCTGGCAGCAGCTGGCGGCGCCGTACGAGGCCGCCCGGACGCGCGTCCTGATGGCGATGGCCTGCCGCGCACTCGACGACGAGGACACGGCGACGATGGAGCTCGAGGCGGCGCGCGCCGTGTTCGAGGAGCTCGCGGCGCGACCCGCCCTCGAACGGCTCGAGGCCCTGACGCAGGCCGGCGAGCACGAGACTCACGGCCTCAGCGGGCGCGAGCTCGAGGTGCTGCGGCTGGTCGCCGCCGGCAACACGAACCGCGAGATCGCGGCGACGCTCGTGCTGAGCGAGCACACCGTCGCGCGCCACGTCCAGAACATCTTCGCCAAGCTGCGCGTCTCCAGCCGGACGGCCGCGACCGCCTTCGCGTTCGAGCACGACCTCGTCTGACGGCCCTCAGTGGTCAAAACGGACCATGGCACCCGGGGTGCAGGTTGGTGAAGACCGGCGATGCGGGCAGCCCGGCCGCCTCCTAGCCTCGAGCGCACGGTCAACGACGCAGGAGGCGAGACGATGGAGCGGTTCGACACGGTGGTCATCGGCGGCGGCCAGGCGGGCCTCGCGACGGCGTACCACCTGCAGAGACGGCGGCAGCGCTTCGTGCTGCTCGACGCCGAGGAGCGGATCGGCGACTCGTGGCGGCAGCGGTGGGACTCGCTGCGCCTGTTCACGCCGGCCAAGTACGACGGGCTGCCGGGCATGCGCTTCCCGGCGCCGAGGTGGTCGTTCCCGGCGAAGGACGAGATGGGCGACTACCTGGAGGCCTACGCGGCCCGGTTCGAGCTGCCCGTCCGCACCGGCGTCTCGGTCGACCGCGTGTACCGGGACGGCGGGCGCTACGTGATCGAGTCCGGCCACCGGACGTTCGAGGCCGGAAACGTCGTCGTCGCGACGGGCGCGCACCGGCTGCCCAGGCTGCCGTCGTTCGCGTCCGACCTCGACCCGCGGATCACGCAGCTGCACTCCACCGAATACCGCAATCCCGCGCAGCTGCGCGACGGCGGCGTGCTCGTCGTCGGTGCCGGCAACTCCGGCGCCGAGATCGCCTTCGAGCTGGCGCAGACGCGCGCCGTCTGCCACGCCGGCACGCCGTCGGCCGAGATCCCGGTCCGGCACGGGAGCGTCCCCAGCCGGTTCGTGCTGCCCGTGATCCGGTTCGTCGGCCGGCACGTGCTCACCGTGCGGACGCCGGTCGGCCGCAGGGTGCGGCCACGGTTTCTCGCGCTGGCGGCGCCGCTGATCCGGATCAGGTCACGCGACCTCACCGCGGCCGGCGTCGAACGCGTCGTCCGCGTGACCGGCGCCCGCGACGGACGGCCGGTGCTCGCCGACGGCCGCGTGCTGGACGTGGCCAACATCCTTTGGTGCACGGGATTTCGCTCCGACCACTCGTGGATCGACGTTCCCGGGCTGGCCGGGGACGGGGAGCCGGTGCACGAGCGCGGCATCGTCACGTCGGCCCCGGGCCTCTACTTCGTCGGGCTCCGGTTCCAGTACGCGGCCGTCTCGGAGGTCCTGCCCGGGGTCGGCCGTGACGCGGCGCACGTGGCCAAGCACGTCGCGGCCGCGGGTCGGCGCGTGTCCCCGCGTCGGGCCGAGCTCACGCCCGCGACGCAAGCGTGAGCATCAGGAACAGGCCGTAGGCGATGGTGGCCGCCCCCAGCGTCCACAGCGCCCGGTCGACCCGCCGGCGCGTGCGCGGGCGCATGTCGACGTCGAGCAGGATGCCGCGCACGCCCATCATCGCGTGGATGGTGACGACGACCAGGAGCAGGCTCTCGGTGACGACGATGACGGGGTGGGACAGGTAGTCGAGCACCTGGTGATACGTGCGCAGGCCGCCCACCTCGTCCACGACGAAGTGGTTCGCGACGATGTGCACCGCCATGAGCACGAGCAGCGCGGCGCCCGTCCCGACCGTCCACCACCACGCGCGCCCGCGCGGCACGTGCCCGCGGTGCGGGGGCGGTGCGAGCGAGCGCCCGGCCGCGGTCATATCGCGCTGCCGACGATGTGCAGCAGGGCGGCGGCGAGCGCGATCCCGCCGACCGCGACCGCCCACCAGAGCATCCGCCGCTCGTGCCCGACCGCCACGCCGCTGCCGATCAGGCCCACGCGAACACCGTTCAGGGCGTGGAAGAGCAGCACGGCGATGAGCACGACGTCTGCGCCCAGGAAGACCGCGCTCGTGACGACGGAGAGGAGGCTGCTCCAGCCCGATTCGCCGCCGAGCAGGATCGAGAGCACGCCCAGGTGGAGGTAGAGGTAGACGACCAGGGCGAGCCCGGTGAGCCGGTTGAGCGCGAAGGCCCGCCCGCTCAGCGTGCGCCCGCGCGGGTCGAGCCAGCCGGCGGGCGCCGGCCCGGGCCCGTGGTGGCGCACCGGGCCGCGGCGTGCGCGCTCCCGCGCCCCCGGGAGCTCGACGCCCGCGGTCACGACGCCCTCCGCTCCGGCCGCACGCCGCGCAGGAGACGGCCGCGCAGATGCATGATCGTCGAGCCCGGATCGATCCCCGCCGGACAGACCTGCGTGCACTCGAGCGCGGCGTGGCAGCGCCACGCGCCCTCCGGGCCGTCGGCCAGGGCGGCCGCCGCCCGCGGGTCGCAGCCGCGCGGCTCCTCCATCAGGCGCGCGGCGGCGACGAGCGCGGCCGGGCCGGCGTACTCGGTGGACGTCGCCGCCACCGGGCAGGCCGAGAGACACAGGCCGCACTCGAGGCAATCCTCGTAGCGCACGTATCCGTCGCCCCCGTCAGGCCGGTCCGCTGCGGGCACCAGCTCGCTTGCTCGCAGGAGCGGCCGGTCGGCGGGAAGCCGGGCGAAGAACTCGCCCATGTCGACCACGAGGTCGGTGAGCACCGGGATGTTCTCCAGCGGCTCGACGCGCACCTCGTCGCCCAGGTCGCGCAGGCGGATGACGCACCCCAGCACCTCGTGCCCGTTCGCGACCACGCCGCATGTCCCGCACGACGCGTGCAGGCACGAATGCCGCAGCGCCAGCGACGCGTCGGCGTGGCGCTTGATCCAGAGCAGCGCGTCGAGCAGCGTGGTGGTGTCGGTGACCGGGACCTCGAACGTCTCGAACCTGCCGGGGCCGTCGCCGCGCCTGTACCGGAACACCTCGAGCCGGCAGGTGGCGCTCGGATCGGACGGGTGTTCGCGGGCAGTGCTCATGCGGCGTAGTACTCGGAGTGCGGGGCAAGGACGGTCGTGCGCGTCCGGCACGGCTCGTCGATGCCGAGCTTGCGGCAGACGACGTCGGCGCACAGCTCGGCCATGGCGCGCAGCGTCGTGCCCTTGCCGCCGGTGATCGTGACGAACGACTCGACGCCGTCCGTCTCTGCATGGTCGAACGTCTTGAACGTCCGCGACAGCTCGCGGCCGCTGTCCGCGTCGCCGCCGCCGGCGGCGATGAGCGGCCGCGCGGCCGACCATGCCGCTCGGCGCTCGGCCGTGGCGACGGCCGGGATCAGCTTCGCGCCCTCCGCGTACATCCGGGCGACGTGATCGGCCGGCACATCGAGGTCGTCCGGGTCGTCGGCGACCCACGAGCTCGTCCCCACCACGGAGAGGGCGCGCATCGGCACGACGATGTCGCCGTCCCCGGCGGGGTGCAGACGGTTCACCACCATGTTGCACAGGCGGCCGCGCAGGGCGAGCAGCACACCGGGCGACGGACGGATCGGCACGTCGACACCCGCCATGGCGGCGATCCGCCCGCTCCAGGGGCCGGTCGCGTTCACGACGATGTCGGCCGCGATCAGGCCCTCCTTGCCCGTGACGTGGTCGCGCACGGCCGCGCCGCGCACCGTCCGGTCGTGCACGTCGAGGCCGGTGACCTCCATGTACGGCGCGATCCGGGCGCCGTTGCGGCGGGCGGTGGCGAAGAAGCGAAGCGGCATCCGCATGGCGTCCATCGAGCCGTCGGGGACGCGCACCGCGGCCCTGATACCGGGATCCAGCCCGGGCTCGAGCCGCAGCGCCTGCGCCGGCGTCAGCCGCTCCGCGGGGATCCCGCAGGCGGCGCAGCCGTCCATGAACGGCTCCAGGTACTCGAGATCCTCATCCTCGACCGCGACGAAGAGGCCGTCGTTGCATTCGAGCGACTCCGGGCAGATGCGGCGCAGGATGCGGTTCTCCTCGACGCACTCGACCGCCGACTCGCGGTCCTTCACGGCGTAGCGCCCGCCGCTGTGCAGCAGGCCGTGGTGCCGGCCGGTCGTCCCCGACGTCACCTCGCCACGCTCGACGAGCGTGACGCGCAGGCCGCGCAGGGCGAGATCGTGGGCGAGCGCACCGCCGGTGCCGCCGCCGCCGATGATCAGGACCCGCGCGTCGTGGCGCATGCGCTCCATGCTCCGAGCGTAGACCCGCGGGAGCCGCTCCGAATCGCGGAATTCCCTCGATCCGACTGCCGGTAATTACGCGTCTTTCGGCGCTTGAAGCGCTCACCGGCGTGCTCTATCGTCGCCCCATGTCCGAATGCCGACTGATCCGCGGCGGCGAGCGCTTCCGGGGGAAGCAGGGCCTCGACTACTTCGCCGGCGTCTCGGCGCAGACGGCCGGCGCCACGGGGATCTGCATGCACCTCGTCGACCTCCCGCCCGGCGCGACGGCCGTGCCCCACTATCACGAGGCGCACGAGACCGCGATCCTCATGCTCGAGGGCACGGTGGAGATGTGCCACGGCCCCGCCCTCGACCAGGTCATGCGCGTCGAAGCGGGCGACTTCCTCTACATCCCGGCCGGCGTGCCCCACCAGCCGTACAACCCCACCGACCGCCCCGCCCGCGGGGTGCTGGCCCGCACCGACCCGAACGAGCAGGAGAGCGTCGTGGTCATCGAGGAGCCGTCCGCGCGCTGACACTCGCGCGGACGGCCTCTCGGAACCGGCATCACTCGCCGCGCGGGCGGTGCAGCGCGTGCCGCGCGACCGACCACGTGCCGAGCCAGGCGAAGAACGCCACCACGACGGCGGACGGCAGGTTGGTGTGGTCGCCGGCCGCGGTGCTCGAGACGATGTCCGGGCCCCAGATCGCGTCGACGGTCACGGCCACCCACATCATCGTGATCGCGATCGAGGCCCACATCTCGCGCACGCCGGGAAGCACGACACGGCGAGGTTCGCCGGACCGGTCATGAGACATGGTTGCCATCTCACACCTCCTCTCTGCGCACCTGCATGATCGCCCCCGCGCTCACCGGGGGCATCGGGGCGGACGCGGATGCCGGGTGCGCGAAACCCGCACCCGCCCCGTGGCCGGAGCGCTCGGCGCTCGCCTAGATGGTGACCGGGTCGAACGTGCCCCGGCGCACGAACCGGCCGTGGCCCGGGCGCGTCACGATCCTCCCGTCGTCGAAGACGACCGTGCCCCGTGACAGCGTCAGCCGTGGCGAGCCGTGCACCTGCCGGCCGTCGTAGATGTCGTAGTCGACGTTCATGAACGACGTGTCCGTGCCGAAGACGTGCCGCCGCTCCGGGTCGAAGACGACGATGTCGGCGTCGGCGCCGGCCTCGATGACGCCCTTCTGCGGGTAGAGCCCGAACATCCTCGCGATCGCCGTCGAGGTGATCTCGACGACGCGGTTCATCGACAGCCGGCGCTCGCGGACGCCGTGCTCCCACATCATCGGCAGCCGGTGCTGGATCGCGGCCAGGCCGTTCGGGATCTTGGAGAAGTCGCCCAGCCCCAGCCGCTTCTGCTCGTCGGTGAACGGGCAGTGGTCGGTGGAGATGCTCTGCAGGTGGTCGAAGCGCAGCGCATCCCAGAGGAACGGCTGGTTGGACGGGTCGCGCAGGGGCGGCGAGCACACGTAGCGCGCGCCGACGAAGTCCGGCCGGCGCAGGTCGTCGATCGAGTTGAACAGGTACTGGATGCAGGTCTCGCCGTACGCGGACACGCCGCGGCTGCGGGCGCGGATGATCTCCTCCGCAGCGTCGCGGCAGGAGACGTGGACGACGAAGACGGGCGCGCCGGCGAACTCAGCCAGGCGCACCGCGCGCCCCGTCGCCTCGGCCTCCATCGTCTCGGGCCGCGTGAGCGCGTGGTGGATCGGATCGGTCTGCCCGTTCTGCAGGGCGGTGTTCACGAGGTGCTGGATCGCGAACCCGTTCTCGCAGTGCACCATGACCAGCGTCCCCAGGTCGCGCGAGTGCTCGAGCACCGCCAGGAACTGGTCGTCGGTGACCATGAGCACGTTCGGGTAGGCGAGGAAGACCTTGAAGCTCGTCACGCCCTCGTCGACCATCGAGCGCATGTCGGCGATCGTCTCCCTGTCGGCGTTCGTGATCGCCATGTGGAAGCCGTAGTCGACGTGCGCGGCGCCCTCGGCCCGGCCCATCCACTCCTCCAGGGAGCTGCGCAGGCCGTTCGGGTGCACCTGGAGGGCGAAGTCGACGATGCAGGTGGTGCCGCCCGCGGCCGCCGCCTGCGTGCCGGTGTCGTAGTCGTCGGAGCTGTGCGTGCCGCCGAACGGCATCGACATGTGCGTGTGGTTGTCGATCGCCCCGGGCAGCACGAAGCACCCGGTCGCGTCGATCACCTCCGCGTCGACGCCCTCGAACGTGCCCACGCCGGCGATCGTCTCGCCGACGATCAGCACGTCGGCGCTCGACGTCCCGGCCGCGTTGACCACCGTGCCGCCCCGGATGATCTTCCTCATGGCGCTTGCCCCGTTCCCCGGTCGCCGGCGACCAGGTCGATCGCGTAACCAACGGTCTGCGCGTACGCGCGGATCGCAAGCTCGACGTGCTCGATCGGCGTGTCCTCCTCCTTCGCGTGGCTGATCCCGTTCGTGGAGGACGAGAAGAGCATCACGGTCGGGACGTGCCGCGCCATCTCGGCCGCGTCGTGCAGCGGGCCCGACGGCAGCGCATGGTCGGCGCCGCCGACCGCCTTGCAGGCGCTGCGGGCGGCCGCGATCAGGTCCGGATCGAACGGGATCGGCTCGATCTGCCAGATCCGCTCCCACTCGACCGTGCACCTCTCGGCGGCGGCCGCCTCGTCGGCGCTCGCCTTCGCCTCGGCGAGCATCGCCGCGAGCTCGCCGGCGTCGAGGTGGCGCTGGTCGAGCAGCACGGTGGTCACGCCCGGGATCACCGTGGCGACGCCCGGGGTGCATTCGGCCGCGCCGACCGTGGCGACGCCGCCCTCGTGGCGGACGGCGCCGTCGCGGGCCGCGAGCGCGAACCGGGCCGCCGCCAGGAACGAGTCGCGCCGGACCGGCATCGGCGTCGACCCCGAGTGCGCGGCCTGCCCCGTGAAGACGATCCGGTGCCGCTCGACGCCGAAGGTGCCGAGCACCGTCCCGACCGCGAGGCCGGCGGCCTCGAGCACGGGCCCCTGCTCGATGTGCAGCTCGAGGTACGCGCGCACGTCGGCGAGCCGGCCGGCGGCCGCGCCGGCCCGCCCCAGGTCGACGCCGTACTCGGCGACCACGTCGGCCAGCCGGTCGCCGGCGGCGTCGTGCAGGTCGCGCACGTCGTCGGCCCTGATGCTCCCGCTGAGCCAGGACGAGCCGAACAGGCTGCGGCCGAAGCGCGCTCCCTCCTCGTCGGCGAAGTCGATCAGCGACACCGTGCACGGCGGCGTCCCGGCCGCGGCGATCGTCCGGAGCACCTCGAGCGCCGCCATGACGCCCAGCGCGCCGTCCAGCCAGCCGCCGTTCGGGACCGAGTCGATGTGCGAGCCGATCACGACCGTCTCCGGCCGCGCGCCGTCGAGCCGCGCCCACAGGTTGCCGGCCTCGTCGACGTCGACGGCGACGGGCAGCTCGCTCAGCCGCTCGCGCAGGAACCGGCGGGCGCTGTCCCATTCGGGCGTCCAGCACAGTCGGCGGGCGCCTCCGGGTCCGCCGGTGAGATCCGCCAGCGCCCGCAGGTCGGCGATGGCGCGGTCGGGTCGGGCGGCGAGGTTCATCGCGTCAGGCCTCCCTGAAGAGGGGGATGATGTGCTCGCCGTAGGCGCGCAGGGTCTCCTCCTGGTTGCCGGTCATCAGGTAGATGTTGAACTGCTTGACGCCGTGGGACTCGAGCGTGCGCAGCTTGGCGATGTGGTCCTCGATCGTGCCGAGGATGCAAAACCGGTCGCAGGTCTCGTCGTCGACGAAGTGCCCGTGCCGGGCACCCTGCCTGCTGTGATCCTCGTAGTCGTAGAACTCGCGTCGCGCGAGGTAGCCCGTCAGGCTCTCCGGGAGCGTGGACTGGTCGTAGCGCTTCAGCAGGTCGACGACGTGGTTGCTGACCATCGCCGGGAACCAGCGCACCGCCTCTCGCCCGGCGGCCAGGTCGTCGCCGATCGCCACGGGCGCGCACACAACCGGCGTGAGATCCGGCTGCGTCCGCCCGCCGGCCTCGGCCGCGCTGCGGGCCTGGCCCATGATCCAGTCCACGATGTCGGGGTCGGCGAGCTGGATCACCACCCCGTCGCCCTCCCGTCCGGCCACGCCGAGCGCCCTCGGGCCGTACCCCGCCACCCAGACCGGGATCTCCGGCAGATCGCGCGCCCACTTGAGCACGATCTCGCGGCCGTTCCACGTCACCGTGCGGCCGTTCGCCATGTCCCTGATCAGCGCCGTCGCCGCCTCGAACTCGCGGATCTTCACCGGGTCGAGCCCGATCGTGCGCCGCGCCGAGTCGCCCCGGCCGATCATCACGACGACGCGTCCGGGAATGACCGTGTTGAGCGTCGCGTGGAAGCTGGCGGTGACCGTGGGGTCGCGGGTGCCCGGGTTCGTCACGCAGAAGCCGAGCCCGATCCGCTCCGTCTGCACCGCTGCGGCGGTGACGAGGACGCACCCCTCCTGCCACAGGATGTGGGAGTCGTAGGTGTAGGCCCACTGGAACCCGCACTCCTCGGCCAGCTGCACGAGCTGGACGAACCGGGAGCAGGGCGGGTCGGGAAGGATCGTGACGCCGAACTCGATCGCGCACCTCCTGAAGCCTGCGGCAGCGCCTCCGCCGCGCGCCGCCCGGCGGGCCACTCTATCAGCCGGAAGCGCGCGGGTGGGCCCTGCCTAGGCCTCGCCCGCCTGCACGATCATGAGCGTGTTGCCGTCCGGGTCGCGGAACCAGAACATCGGCGGCACCGGGTCGCCCATCCGCGACACCTCGTCGTCCGCGTCGACGCCGTCGGAGCGCAGCGCGGCGTGGGTGGCGTCGATGTCGCCGGTCGTGAGCGTGATGCCGGTCTGGACGGCGGTGGGGTCGATCCCGGGCCGCGGCGGCGCGAGCGCGATGCCCGTCGTGCCGCTGGGCGGGTACACCTCGACCCAGCGGTAGCTGCCGCCGAAGGGGATGTCGGTGCGCTTCTCGAAGCCGAGCTTGTCGACGTAGAACTCGATCGACCGGTCCTGGTCCGTGCTCGGGACGATCACGAGGCTGATCGCGTCGATGCGGCTCTTGGTCATGGGCATCTCGTCCTCCTTGGGTGATTGGGCTCGTCGGAGGGGACCGGCGGCCGCGGCGGAACTCATCGCTCGAGCCGTCCGACCGCCAGGCAGACCTCCAGGTGAAAGGCCGCCGCATAGCCGAGGTCGTCCACGTGGACGCGCTCGTCGCGGCCGTGCACGCCCGCGGCGAGCACCTCGGCCGGCGTGTGCCGGACGGGCCAGATCCCGTACGCGATCGTTCCGAACGCCTCGCGCAGGTAGTGGGAGTCGGTGAACCCGTTGCACACGATCGGGACGAGCGTCGCCCCGGGGTCGCGCCGCGCGAACCAGTCTCGGCAGGCGTCCGCGAGCGGGGTGTTCCACGCCGACGCCGATCCGCCGGTCAGCGGCTCCGGGAAATCCAGCTGGTAGGCGACCCCGCCGCCGAGCGCTGCGACGAGCTCCGCCCGCAGCTCCTCGACCGACGCGCCGGGCACGGGCCGGCAGTCGCACTCGACGCTCGCCCGCGCCGGCATCACGTTCAGGGCGCCGGAGCCGTGCAGGCGCGTCGGCGCGATCGTGGTCTGGTACAGCGGCGCGAGCAGGTCGCCCAGCATCGGATGCAGCCCGTCCGCTCGCTCCAGCCGCTCGGCGACCGTGCCGCCGGGGCCGGCGAGCAGGTCGAGCGCCGCGGCGGTCGCCGGTGTCGCGCGCAACCGCGGCCGGTACGCCGCCAGCCGCTCGATCAGCCGCGCGAGCAGCGGGACGGCGTTCGCCCCGGCGTGCGGGAGTGACGTCGGCCCCGCCTCGCCGAGCGCCGTCACGACCGCCGCGCAGGCGCCCTTCTCCCCCACGCTGACGGGGACCACGGTGCGGCCGTCGCGCAGCTCGAGCCGCTCGGCCGACCCCTCGTTCAGGGCGTAGTCGGTGGCGATGTCGGGCCGGGCCGAGACGAGCCAGCGCATGCCCACCGCCTCGCTCCCGTCCTCCTCGTCGGCCTCGGCGATCAGGAGCAGGTCGCCGTTGGGACGGTCGCCCGCGCGGGCGACCGCGGCCAGCGCCACCGCCCTGGTGGCCAGCTCGTTCTTCATGTCGGCCGCCCCACGGCCCCAGATGAAGCCGGCGTCGTCGAGGACGCCGGCGAACGGCGGGTGCCGCCACGACTGCGGGTCGTCCGCGGGCACGACGTCGGTGTGGCCGAGGAGCGCGAGCGACGGTCCCGTCCCGCGGCCGCGGACGCGCGCAACCAGGTTGGCGCGGCGCGGGTCGCGCGCGACCAGCTCGCACTCGACGCCGTGGCGGTCGAGATAGCCGGCGAGCACCTCGGCCGCCGGCGTCTCTCCTCCCGGCGGATTGCTCGTGTCGATGCGCAGCAGCTCGCGCAGAAGGGCGGCCGCCTCGTCGCGGAGCTCGCGTTCGCTGGGCAGATGCACGCGGCCAGGATGTCACGCCGTGCCTGCGTTGCCATGTGAGAACATGCCCGGCGGGATCGAAGGCTGCGGGAGGGACGCTGGTCGAGGCGCGCGGGATCGGGGCGGTGCGGGCACGCGTGAGCATGCCCGGGCGCGCCACGGCCGTCGTCGTCGCCCTGCTCGTGGTGGCGACGATCGCCGCCCGGCTGCCGATCGCCACCCGGCTGACGCTGTGGGAGGACGAGGCCGGCGCGGCCCGCATCTTCACCGCCCACGGCCCGGTCGCGGCCCTGAAGGGCGTCTACCGCACCGAGTCCACCCCGCCCGGCTGGTACATGCTGGCGTGGCTGGTGCATCGCACCGGCGCCGCGGTCGGCACGCGTGCCGGCGTCGCCGCGCTCGGCTCGGCCAAGACGGTGCGGGTGCTGTCTCTGCTCTTCAGCGCCGTGACCACCGCCGTCACGGTCGTGCTCGCGCGGCGTGTGCTGCCGCTCGCCGCGGCGGCGCTCGCGGGCGTCTGGATGACCTTCGGCTACGAGCTCGTCGACCACGGGGCCGAGGACCGCGCCTACGCCATGCTGGTGATGATGGCGGTGCTGTTCGGCGCCGCGCTCGAGGCGGCCGCCCTGCAGCCGAGCCGCCGGCGGCTGCTCGCGCTGGCGGCGGCCACGGCCGCCGGCCTCTACACGCATTACTTCTTCGGCTTCACCGCAGCCGCCGGCTTCCTCTGGCTCTGGACGGCCCGCCACGACCGGCGCGTCCGCCTGCGTGTCACGGCCGCCCTGGCGGTGGGAGGAGCGGCGTTCCTGCCGTGGGTGCCGGGGTTCCTGCACCAGCTGCACTCGAGGCCGCACGGATACATCTCCCGGTTCGACGCCGTCAAGCTGGCCCGGATCTACTCGGACATCTTCGCGCCGTCGTGGGGTCCGCTGCACGGCGGTGCCGTCGCCCGGTTCGGCGTGCTGGCGGTCGTCCTGGTCGGCTGCGCGGTGCTCGTTCGCCGCGGGGCGACGCTCTACGCGACGCTCGCGACCGTCCCGCTCGTGCTCGGGGGCGCCTCGTGGGCGGTCGGACTGCGGATCTGGGACACCCGCAACCTGATCGAGGTGGCGCCGTTCGCCGCGATCGCGGTGGCGGCGGCCGCGGCCGCGATTCCCTGGCGCTGGCCGGGCGCGCTGGCGATCGCCGCCCTGGCGGCGTTGACGCTCACGTTCTTCGTGCCGATCGCCCAGCGCCAGCGCACGGCGTGGGACCGCTTCGACACCGACGTGGCCCGCATGGGCTGGCGGCCGGACATGCCCGTCGTGCTCTTCGGCCGCTACACCGACACCGTGGCCATGTCGTGGTACATGCCGGGCAACCCGCGGCTGCATCTCGGCACGGTCGCGCCTGGCTGCAGCACGGTCTTCGTGGTCGCCGACGACCCCGTGGGCAAGGCCTGGCTGCGGCAGCACGCCGGCGTCGTGCAGCGCGAGGCCGCGGTGCCCTGGTACGGACGCTTCGAGGGCAGGAGGGTGCGGGGCGCCAACCTGCACGTCGCCAGGTTGCCCTGGTCGGTCGCGACGGCGAGCGACGCCGTCGCGAAGGGCGCGCTGCTGCTGCACACCGGCGCCGTCCGAGGCCCCGTGTGCGGCGGCAGGTAGCGGGTCAGAGCACGGCGAGCAGGCGGGCCGCCTGGGCGGCGAGCGCCGCCACGTCATCGCCGGCGAGGGCCACACCCTCGCGGGCGACGCTCAGGAAGCCCTCGCCGTCGTCGGGGTGGTCCTCCACGTCGACGGCGATCTCGGGCGCCTGGGCCAGCCACCACCGGGTGAGGTCGGGGTCGAGCAGGGCGGCCAGCCGCTCGTCGGTGATCCCGCGCGCCGCGATCACGCGGTAGCGCTCGTCCATCTCCGGGGAGACCGGGTGGACGCGGTGGTCGAGCCGCGCCGCCCTGCGCAGGAGATCGCGGTCGGGGAACCGGCTGGGGCGGACGGAGAGGCGGGGCCAGGCCCCGGTGTCGACCCGCACGAGCGCCACGGTGAACGCCGCCCCGCTCATCCCGTCTCCGCCGAACTCGGCCGACAGGTTCGGCGACCCGATCGAGACCTCGCCCATCCAGGCCGTGCGGCCGTCGATCTCGCCCCGGTAGCAGCTGTCGGTGGTGACGAGCTCGCCCAGGCGCAGGAACGGCGTCGCGCCGGCGAGCTGGTCGTCGCTCGCGACGAACCCGTTCGCCCGCGCCCAGTCCTCGATCCCGAGTCCCAGCTCGTCAGCCATGGCGGAAGTCTACGGGGCGGCTAGGCATGGTCGCGCGGGAACTCGTGGTCCCAGGCGCGCACGGCGATCCTCGTGTCGCCCTCGTACACGTCCAGCCGCGAGCTGACGAGGAAGTGCGTGGCCGTCGCCGTCATCACCCCGGTCGCGTCGACGTGCACCCTCCAGTCGCCGCGGCCGTAGTCCGCGGTGTTGGTCACCTCGACGCGCGCCGACAGCGGATCGCCCTCGACGATCGAGTACCGCGCCACCGAGGTGTCCTCGTAGAGCAGGCCGTTGGGGAGGCGGATACACCCGCCGCAGTCCCAGTCGAACACGAGCTCCGTGCGCCCGCCGGCGAGGTCGCGCGTCACGCTGCGGCCGCCGCCGGAGCCGCCGTGCACGGTCTCGACGGCAAGCGGTGCCGGCTCCTCGGGCGGGTCGAGCGGCCGCAGGCCTGCATCCTCGGGCCGGTCGGGCCGCTCGGGCAGGACGAGGCATGCGCCGCCGCCCGCCCGCACATCCAGCGTCGCCTCGGCGGGCGACGGCCAGGCGAGCGGCCAGTAGCACGGAGAGATCGAGAGGCGGATGCGGCTGCCGGCCTCGAAGCGGTGGGCGATCGAGTCCAGCGTCACCGTGACGGCGAGCTCCGCGCCGGGCGGCACGTCCTCGGGCTCCGCGTGCGAGCCGCGGTGGCACAGGTTGAGCTGTCCGCGGGTGACGAGCAGCGACGCGCCGTCGGCGCGCACCTCGCACAGGCGGGCCGAGACCAGCGCCGCCGGCCGGTCGGCGGCGAGGCGCAGCCGCGCCTCGGGGAACCCGAGGATCTCGAGCGGCCCGGCCAGGGGCTCCGAGGTGAAGGTGAGCGAGCGGGCGTCCTCGGCGCGCTGGTCGAGCGGCAGGTCGGCCGAGCGGGCGTCGGCGCACCAGGCGCCGCCGTCGAGGCCCACGGTCTGGACGCTGGCGACGGCATGCCTCGTGTCGTCGGCAGGCGGGTCCGGGCCGAGGCCGCCGTCGCCGAGCCACAGCGTGCGCGGGCGGATGCGGGGCGAGGGCCACTCCGCCTCGGCCACCCACCGGCCCGGCCGCTCCTCCAGGTTGGCGGCCGGCGCGACCGACCCCTGCATGTAGGCGACGACCATCGGCTCCTCATCCACGCCGTTTCGGACGCCCAGCAGCCACCGGTCCCACCAGCGCACGAGCTCACCGAGGATCCCGACCGCCGGCCCCGGCGCGCCGTGAACCGGGTCGTTGTGGCCCCACGGCCCGATCAGCGCCCGGCGGGGCACCCGCAGGTCCTGCATCAGGCGCAGCGCCGCGTCGCGATAGCCGTCCGTCCAGCCGGCGACGCACATGACCGGGACGTCGATCCGGCCGGGATCGTCGCGCACCGAGCCCTGCCGCCAGTACGCGTCGCGGCGCTGGTGCGCCATCCAGTGCGACACCCAGGGCGGCTGGTCGAGCCGTTGCGCCCACATCTCGCGCCAGCGGTCTCCGACCGCCTCGGGGTCGGGCGGGCGCGCCTGCCAGCCGAGCATGCAGGTCGACCAGTGCACCATGTCCATCGGGATCACGAGGCCGCCGCGGTAGTGGACGTCGTCGGCGTAGCGGTCGTCGGAGGCGTAGCAGCTCGCGATCGCGCGCAGCGCGGGCGGCCGTCGGGCCGCCACCTGCAGGCAGTTGAACCCGCTCCACGAGTACCCCATCATGCCGACCGCGCCGGTGCACCAGGGCTGGGCGGCGATCCACGCGATCACCTCGAGGCAGTCCTCCTGCTCCCGGGGCGTGTACTCGTCGGGGCAGACGCCGTCGGAGTTGCCCGTACCGCGGATGTCGACGCGCACGCCGGCGTGGCCGTGGCCGGCGAACCACGTCATCTGCTGGTGATCGCTCGTGGCCGTGCCGTCGTGCAGGCGGTAGGGCAGGTACTCGAGCACGGCCGGCACCGGCCGCTCGTCGGCGTCGTCCGGCAGCCACACCCGGGCGGCCAGCCGGGTGCCGTCGCGCAGCGGGATGAAGATCCCCGAGCGGACGACCGGCCGGCGCGGGAACTCCGTGACGATGCGGGCCTCCCCCACGCCCGAATCCTTTCACGCCCGGGCGGCCGCGCGTGGCAGGATGCGTGCATGGCGACGATGACCGACCTGGACGAGTTGGCGATGGCGATGCCGCAGACGACGAAGGAGCTCTCGGCCGACGACCGCCCCTCGTATCTCGTGCACGGCAAGATGTACTGCTTCCACCGCAGCCGCCGCCCGGATGCGGTCGACCCGGCGAGCGGCGAGCGCATGGACGACGTCCTCATGTTCCGGGTGGCCGACCTCGAGGAGAAGGACGTCATCCTCTCGGACGCCCGCCGGCTGTTCTTCACGACGCCGCACTTCAACGGCTATCCGGCGGTGCTCCTGCGCATCCGCGATCTGGCGGCGCTCGACCGCGACGAGCTGCGCGACGCCGTGGCCGAGGCCTGGCTCACCCGGGCGCAGAAGCGGCTGGCGAAGGCCTGGCTGGCCGAGCACGCCGAGCCGGACTAGTCCGTCGCCGCGGGCTCGTCGCCGACGATCGCGCTCGCGATCTCGGGCCCGGCCAGCAGCCGCCCGAGCGCCTCTCCGACCGCCTGCTGGCGGCGCCGGTCGACGACGATCTCGATCGCCGCGGCGTCCTCGGACCCGACCCGGACGCGCACCTGCGCGGGGTCGTCCGCCGCCGCCTCGCGGACGATCGTCCGCACCATCTCGGCGAACCCGTCGGGCTCGTCCGTGGCACCGACGGCCCTCCCCGTCACCTGCATGCGCACATCCGGCATGCCCGGCATATACCGAATGCGACCCGTCGGCAAACGCTCACTTCACGATGATCACCGGGCAGTGGGCACGGTGGGCGACGCGGTCGGCCGTGGAGCCGAGCAGGGAGTCGCCGGGCGCGCGCCCGCGGTGTCCGACGACGATCAGGTCGGCGCCGCGGTCGCGCGCGAACGTCGTGATCAGCTCGGCCGCACGGCCGGGCCGCAGCTCCACGTCGATCTCGACGCCGGCCGCCTCGGCGTCCGCCCGGGCGGCCTCGACCACCGCCGAGTAGTAGCGGTCCCTGTGCCGGCGCACCTCCTCGGCCTCGCCGATGGCGGCCGCGTCGGCGGGCAGCGGCCCCTGCACGGCCAGCGCGGTCAGGGTGGCACCGGTCAGCTCCGCCAGCTGGATGGCCGTTCCCAGCGCCCGTCGCGCACCCTGCGAGCCGTCGATCGCGACCAGGATCCGGTCGAAGGGCATGTCAGGCGGCCCGTTCCCAGCCCGCACCATGCCGAGCCGGCGCGCAGCCGGCGCACGTTCCTCTCACCGCTCCTCCTTCCAGGGCGTGGCCTGCTGGGTAGAGGCCATCAGCCGGAAGGGCGGTTGGACGCGAGCCTCATCGCGTTCGCGCCCATCGTACCCCGAGCACCCGATCGGGGAGTCCGTATGCACATATTGTGTGATGCTGCCGATAACTTGGCGTATGTCCTGGGTACACCAGAACGACGGGCTGATCCTTCCGGCCGCGCTGGCGGTCGCCGTCGCGCTGGCGGCGCTGGCGCGGACGTGGCTGCACCGCGTCCTGGCCGGGGTCGAGGAGTCGCGCCGCCAGGCGCTGACCGACGACCTGACCGGGCTCGGCAACCGCCGCCGGCTGCTGGCCGATCTCGAGCGGGCGATCGCCGACGGCACGGATCACTCACCGGCGGCGTTCGCGATGTTCGACCTGGACGGCTTCAAGGCCTACAACGACACCCACGGCCATCCCGCCGGCGACGCTCTCCTGGCGCGCCTCGGCGCACGGCTGGCGGACACGTTCGCCGGCGCCGCCTACCGGCTCGGCGGAGACGAGTTCTGTGTGCTCCTGCACGGCTCGCCGGCGGAGCTCGAGGCGGCGATCGGGCAGGCCCTCGACGCCCTGACCGAGGAGCACGACGAGATCCACTCGTCCGTGGGCTTCGCGCTGCTGCCCCGTGAGGCCCGCGACGCGTCGTCGGCGCTCCGCATCGTGGATCAGCGCATGTATGCGCAGAAGGAGGACCACCGTTCGTCCGCGACCAAGCGCCAGGCCCGCGACCTGCTGCTCTCGGTCGTCGACCAGCATGCGCCCGACCTGCGGCCGCACTCGGACTGGGTCGCCGATCTCGTCCAGGCGGTCGCCGAGCAGCTGGCGGTGAAGCCCGCCGACATCGAGGACATCGTGCTCGCCGCCGACCTGCACGACGTCGGCAAGGTGATCATCCCCCGCGCGATCCTGCACAAGCCGGGCCCGCTGGACGCCGCGGAGTGGGACATCATGCGCAGGCACACGATCACCGGCGAGGCGATCCTGCGCTCCGCGCCGGCGCTCGCCAGCGCCGCGGCGATCGTGCGGTCGACCCACGAGCGCGTCGACGGCGGCGGCTACCCGGACGGCCTGGGCGGGGGCGAGATCCCGCTCGGGGCGCGCATCATCGCGGTCTGCGACGCCTATGACGCGATGACGAGCGACCGGGCGTACCGTCGCGCGATGACGCGCCGCGACGCGATCGCCGAGCTCGAGGCCGGCTCGGGGTCGCAGTTCGACCCGATCGTCGTCGCCGCCGCCCGCACCGTGCTCGAGCATCCCACTGCGCAGCGCCCGGCGGGCGAGCGCCGGCCCGCGCCGCGCGCGCCCGACCTCTCGTCGGTCGCGCGCATGCAGGGCCTGGTGGACGTGATCCGGCTCGTGCGGGTGAAGGGCGACCCGGAGGCGCTGCTCGACGAGATCGCACGCACGGTCGGACGGGCACTCGGCCTCGGCACGGTCGTGATCAACAGGTACCGCCCTGCCTGGGACGACTACATCGTGTCGAGCGTCCACGGCAGCGACGAGGCCCGCGAGGCCCTGCTCGGCTCGACGTACGCGCGCGGGTGGTTCGACCGCATCCTGGTGCCCGAGTTCGACCGCCGCGGCGCCTACGTGATCCCGCACGGATCGTTCGACTGGGCGACGCACCTGGGCGACCGCTACGTCCCCTCCGAACCGGCCAGCGACATCCCCAACGCCTGGCAGCCGCAGGACGAGCTGTTCGTGCCGTTCCGGCACTCCGACGGCCACATCCTCGGCATCTTCTCGGTCGGCGAGCCGGCGTCGGGCCTGCGCCTCTCCGACGAGGAGCTGGACGTGCTGGTCGCGGCCGCCTCGCAGGCGGCCGTGCTGGTCGAGGCGGCCGAGGCCGCCGCGAGCTTCGAGCGCTCGCAGGCGGCGCTGACCGAGTTCCTGACCGTCTCGTCGCGCCTGATCGAGTCGGGGTCGGTCTCCGAGGTGCTGGACGTCGTCTGCAGCGGCATCCGATCTGCACTCGGGTTCGACAAGGTCATGGTGCAGCTGCGCGACCCCCGCGCGGGGCGGCTGCGGCCGTCCGCCTGGCTCGGATTCGACGCCGACGACCGCGCGCTGGAGACACCGACCGTCGACGCTGACCTGGCCCGGATGATGGATCCGCGGTTCGAGGTGAACGGCTGCTACCTCCTGCCGTACGAGGAGGGGGCGGCGCGCATGTCACAGGCGTCGATCGCATACAGCTCGCAGCTGAACGGGGCCGGGCCGAACGCCTGGCAGCGGCACTGGCTCTTCCTGCCGCTGCGCGACCGCGACGACGCCATCGTCGGCCTGATCTGGGTCGATGACCCGATCGACCGTCTCCTGCCCGAGCCGGGCAGCCTGCAGGCGCTGCGCCTGTTCGCCAACCAGGCGACCGCGGCCCTCGCGAACGCCGGCGTCCGCGACCGCGGAGTGCGGCGGCGGGGCGGCATCGAGCGCGCGGCGTAGGGCGGCCGCGGCAGAATGCCGCCGTGGACCCCGTCACCGTCCTGCGCGCGTTCGACGAGCAGGTGCGCCGGCGCCCGGATCCCGGGCCCGGGGGCGCCGTCGAGCGCGACGAGCGGGTCGTGCGCCTGATCGCGGAGGGTTGGCGCGGCGTCGTCTGGAGCGACCTCGACCGCGCGAGCGCCGACGCCGTCGTGGCCAGGGAGGTGGAGCGGTTCGCCGCCGAGGGCGGCGAGTGGGAGTGGAAGCACTACTCCTACGACCGGCCGGCCGATCTGCCGGGGCGGCTGGCGGCCGCCGGGTTCGTCGCCGAGGAGACCGAGGCCCTGCTGGTCGCCGAGGTCGCGGCGCTCGACCTGGACGTCGCCGCGCCTCCCGGGATCGAGCTGCGCACGGCCGCGGACGACCCCGCCGTCGACGCCGTCGAGTGGGTGCACGAGCAGGTGTTCGGCGTGCCCCACGACGACCTCGGAGCGGCCCTGCGCCGGGCGCTCGGCCAGTCGCCGCCGCCCGTGCTGGGCGTGGTCGCCTACGCGGGCGCCGAGCCCGTTGCCGCCGGCCGGGTCGAGCTCGGCGCGGGCACGGAGTTTGCGAGCCTGTGGGGCGGCGGCACGCTGCCGGCGTTCCGCCGGCGCGGGATCTTCGCCGCCCTCGTCGCCCATCGCGCGGCGCTCGCGGCCGCGCGCGGGTGCCGCTACGTGCAGGTCGACGCGCTGGCGTCCAGCGCGCCCATCCTGCGCCGGCTCGGCTTTGTCGAGCTCGCCCGCACCACCCCGTACGTGCACGCCGGCGACGGCGGCTGAGGCCGGCGCCGTGAGTGCCATACTACGGCCGCGTATCGTCTGACCGGGAGGGGACCCATGGCGCAGGCAACCGAGGCGCCCCGCGAGCGTTCGCGGCTTCGCGGGGGCAGCCTGTCGATCTGGGAGGCGGTGGGCATCTCGATCGCCCTCATGGCCCCGTCGATGGCCGCGAACATCAACCCGCAGGGCACGGTCGGCCTGGTCGGGAGGGCGGTGCCGCTGGCGTTCGTGTTCGCGACGGTCGGCGTGCTGCTCGTCTCCTACACGTTCGTGCGCCTGTGCCAGATCTACAACCATGCCGGCTCCGTCTTCGGCTTCGTGGGCGCGACGCTCGGGCCCCGGTTCGGCGTCCTGGCCGGGTGGTCGCTGATGGGCACCTACACCTTCTACGCCTGCGTGACGAGCGCGGCGGCCGGCATCTTCGGCGCGACCTTCCTGGACGAGATCGGCATCTGGAACAACCACCCGCTCTGGTCGGAGTTCCTGTTCGCGTTCGTCGCCCTGCTCGGGGCGTTCGCGCTCGCCAGCCGCCCCGCCCACACGGCCGGCCGCATCCTGCTCTCGATCGAGGGCGTCACGGTGCTGCTGATCCTCGTGGTCGCCACCGTCGTGCTGATCAAGGTGATCGGGGGCAGCGCACCGGGCAACCAGTCGTTCACGCTGAAGGTGTTCTCGCCGCCCTCCGGCTCCGGCATCGGCGACGTGTTCAAGGGGGCGGTGTTCGGCTTCCTGTCGTTCGCCGGGTTCGAGGCGGCGTCGACGCTCGGCGAGGAGACGCGTGAGCCGCGCCGGGCGATCCCGCGCGCGATCCTCGGCACCGCGATCTTCGGCGGCCTCTACTTCATCTACGTCACCTCGGTCGAGGTGATGGGCTTCGGCACCGGCGCGTCCGGCGTGGCGGCCTTCGGCTCGTCCGGCTCGCTGCTCGGCGACCTCGGCTCGCAGTACATCACCTCGTCGATCGGCGACGTCATCACGCTGGGGACGGCGATCAGCGCCTTCGGGTGCACGCTCGCCTGCGTCGTCGGCGCAACCCGCATCCTCTTCGCGCTCAGCCGCGACGGGCTGGGGACGAACGTCCTCGGCCGGGTGCGCGAGGACACCGGCTCGCCGGTGCGCGCGCTCGCCGTCGTCACCCTGGCGTCGGCGGGCATCACGCTCGTCTGCCGGATCTTCTTCACCTCGAACGCGTTCGACGTGTTCGCCTGGGCGGGCGTGATCGGCACGCTCATCCTGCTCGTCGCCTACGTCCTGGCGACGCTCGGGGCCGTCCGCATGCTCTGGTTCAGCGGCCGGGCGCGAGTCGCCACCTGGCAGATCGCGATCCCCACAGCGGCGCTGGTCGTGCTGCTCGCGACGCTCTACTACAACGTCGATCCGAGCGCTCCCAAGGCCACGCGCTGGAACTACTACACGGCCGGCATCTGGGTGGCCGCGGGGGCGGTGCTCGTGCTCGTCCTGCCGGGGATCGCCCGACGGGTCGGCGCCGGTCTCGCCCGGCACGAGGGTCTCTCCGAGCCGGCAGCGGGCGAGTGAGCCCCGCCGCCGACCTCGCCGGCGTGCACGGCGTCACGATCGCCTTCTGCGACAACAACGGCATCCCCCGCTCGCGGACGGTGCCGGCCGCACGGCTGGACGAGGCCGTCGAGCGCGGTGTCGGCATCACGACGCTCTTCCCCGTGTTCCTCTCGAACGACATGATCACATTCGCCCACGGGCCGCTCTCGAACGCGTCCGGCGACGTGCGCCTGCTGGCGACGCCCGACGTCGTCGTCGCGCTCGCCGGCCAGCCGGGCTTCGCGTGGACGCCGGGGCGGCAGTTCCAGCTCGACGGCGAGCGCTCCCCCTACTGCCCCCGCGGCGTGCTCGAGCGCACGGTCGCCCGGGCGCAGACGGCGGGGCTCGAGGTCAGGGCCGGGTTCGAGCTCGAGTGGTTCGTGGGCGCGGCGGACGAGGAGCTCGCGCCCGCCCACCACGGCCCCGTGTACTCGCCGCACGCGATGCTCGCCGTGGACGAGTTCGCGGCGCAGGTGCTCGCCGACTGCGCCGCCAACGGCATCCCGATCGGCCAGCTGCACGCCGAGTACGGGCTGGCCCAGATGGAGCTCTCGATCGGCGTCGCCGACCCGGTGACCGCCGCCGACCGGCAGCTGCTCGCCCGCCAGACGATCCACGCAGCCGCGCGCGCACACGGCCTGCGGGCCTCGTTCGCGCCGCTCGTCGCGCTCGCGGCGGCCGGAAACGGCTGGCACGTCCACAGCTCGGTCTCGCGCGACGGGCGCAACCTGCTCGCCGGCGGCGACGGGCGCGAGGGGATGACGCCGGAGGGCGAGGCCTACGTGGCCGGCATCCTGCGCGAGCTGCCCGCGGTCGCGAGCGTCGCCGCGCCGAGCACGCCGTCGCTCCTGCGCCGCCGGCCCGGCTACTTCGCGAGCGCGTTCGCGTTCTGGGGCGTCCAGAACCGCGAGGCGGCGCTGCGCTTCGTCCCGGCGGGGGCGCTCGTGCCGGAGCACGCAGCGAACGTCGAGCTCAAGGCCGCCGACGCCTCGGGCAACCCCTACCTGGCGCTGGCGGCGGTGATCTCGGCCGGGCTGGGCGGGATCGAGGCGGGACTCACCCTGCCCGAGCCGATCCAGGACGAGCCCGGCCGCTGGGACGAAGCCGAGCGCGACCGCCGCGGCGTGCGCCCCCTGCCGGCGACGCCCGACGAGGCGATCGCCGCGGTCGAGGGCTCGGCGGCGGTGAAGGCCGCCTTCGGCGACGACCTGCTCGGCGCCTGGCTCGCCGTCCGCCGCGGCGACGCGGAAGCGGCCGCGGGCGTGTCGCCCGAGGACCTGGTCGCCGCCCACCGCTGGCGCTACTGAGCCGAGGCGGACGCCGGCGCGGCCGGAGTTCACCAAACCGTAAGGATCGCGCCAGATTCCGGCAAGCCCCGGCCGTCAGGCTGCGGGAATGCGCCCGCGCGCACTGGCAACCACGACCGTGCACCCGCAGCGAGCGCGCGACGGCGCGGACGGGCTGTGCCCGCCCGTCGAGCGCTCGACCGCGTTCTGCGGCGACGAGCCGGGCTACTCGCGCCTCGCCAATCCGTACGTCGAGGCGGTCGCCGCCTCCGTGGCCGGGCTCGAGGGGACGGAGGCCGGGCTGCTCTTCAGCTCGGGCACGGCGGCGGCCGCCGCGGCGGTGCTGGCGCTCGTGCCGCCCGGCGGCCGCGTCGCCGCCGCGCGCGAGCTGTGCGCGGACTCCCGCCACCTGCTGGCGGGCGAGGCGGCGCGGCTGGCACGCGGCGTGGCCTGGGTGGACGTGGACGACGTGGACGGCTGGCGGCGCGCGCTCGCAGACGGCGCGGCGGTGGTCTTCGTCGAGGCCGTCTCGAACCCCGACCTGCGCGTCGCCGACCTGCCCGCGCTGTCGGCGCTCGCCCGGGCGGCGGGCGCCGTCGTGGTCGTGGACTCGACGCTCGCGACGCCGGTCAACCTGCGCCCGGCCGAGCACGGCTGCGACCTCGTGCTGCACTCGGCCAGCAAGTACCTGAACGGCCACTCGGACGTGATCGCCGGGGCGGTGTGCGGCCCCGAGCGGCTCGTCGCCCGCGTGCGCGAGGTGCAGTGGACGACCGGAGCATGCCTCGACCCGGCGGCCGCGGCGCTGCTGGCGCGCGGCCTGCGCACGCTGCACCTGCGGATGCGCGCACACAACGAGAACGGGCTCGCCGTCGCAGCGCACCTGGCGGAGCATCCCGAGATCGAACGGGTGGTGCACCCATGGCTCGGGTCGCACCCCGACGCGGCGCTCGCCCGGCGGCTGCTCGACGGCGGGTCGGGCATGATCCTGGCCCACCCCCGCGGGGGCCGCGACCGCGCCCGCCGCGTGCTGGCGGAGCTCGAGCTCGTGCGGCCGGCGCCGACCCTGGGCGGACTCGAGAGCCTGGCGTTCCTGCCGGACGACGACCGGGCCGGGGACGCGGTGCGGCTCTCCATCGGCGTCGAGGATCCGGCGGACATCGCCGCCGACCTCGACCGGGCGCTCGCGCGCACGGCCGCCCGGACGCCGAGCGCAACGGCGGCGGCGCGGTGATCGACGTCGTCCTGCCGGTGCGCGACGAGGCCGGTGCGCTGCCGTGGGTGCTCGGCCGCATGCCGGACGGCTACCGGCCGATCGTGGTCGACAACGGCTCCCGCGACGGATCGGGCCGGCTCGCGGTCGAGCTGGGGGCGCGGGTCGTGTTCGAGCCGGTGCCGGGCTTCGGGGCGGCGTGCTACGCCGGTCTCACCGCCGCCACCGCAGACGTCGTCGCGTTCATGGACTGCGACGCCTCGCTCGACCCGCGGGAGCTGCCGGCGGTAACCGGCCCCGTCGAGGAGGGCGGCGCCGACCTGGTGCTCGGCGCACGGGTGGCGGCGCCCGGGGCGTGGCCGGCGCACGCCCGGCTGGCCAACCGCGTGATCGCCGGGCGGATCCGCCGCCGGGCCGGGGTCGCGATCACCGACATCGGGCCGATGCGGGCCGCCGGCCGCGCGGAGCTGCTCGGCCTGGCGATCCGCGACCGCCGGTTCGGATGGCCGCTGGAGATGGTCGTCCGGGCCGCGGCGCAGGGGTGGCGCGTGCACGAGGTGCCGGTCGCCTACCGGCCGCGCATCGGCCGGTCGAAGGTCACCGGCAGCGTGCGCGGCACGGCGCTCGCCATCTACGACATGTCCCGGGTGCGGGCGTGACCGGGATCCTCGTGCTGGCGAAGGAGCCGGTGCCGGGCCGCAGCAAGACGCGGCTGTGCCCGCCGCTCGAGCCGGACCAGGCGGCCGAGGTCGCCGAGGCGGCCCTGGCGACGACCCTCGAGGTGGTGGCGCGGGCGCGGACGCCCGCCCGGACGCTGGTGCTCGACGGCCGTCCCGGCCGGTGGCTCCCGGGCGGGTTCCGGACGATCCCGCAGCGCGGCGACGGCCAGGCGGAGCGGATGGCGAACGCGTTCGCCGACGCCGGCGGGCCGGCGCTCCTGATCGGGATGGACTCCCCGCAGGTCACCCCCGCGCTGCTCGACCGGGCCGTCGCCCGCCTGGGCGAGCATGGGGTCGACGCGGTGCTCGGCCCGGCCGAGGACGGCGGCTACTGGGCGATCGGCCTCGTCCGGCCCGACGCCCGCGTGTTCGCCGGCCTGCCGATGAGCCGGGCCGACACCGGCCGCCTGCAGCTCGAGCGGCTGCGCGGGCTGGGCCTGCGCACCCGGCTGCTGCCCCCGCTGCGCGACGTCGATCGCTTCGACGACGCCGTCGCCGTCGCCCACGACGCCCCGGGGACGCCGTTCGCGGCGACGGTGGCGAGGCTCTCGTATGGAGCGCGGACCGTCGGCCGCTGACGGCTGGGAGCGGTTCGCGCGCGCCCGCCGGGGGCCGCTCGCGGAGGGCGCGTTCCCCAGCCGCCTGCACGGCGAGCGGTCGGCGGCCCTGCTCGGGATCGCGCTCGGGATCGCGTTCACCGTGTGCTTCGTGACCGGGCTCATGTCCCACCTGGTCCAGCGCGGCCCGCATTCGGTGCAGGACTGGTGGCCGTCGCGGCCGGTGTCGCTCTACCGCGTCACACAGGGCGTGCACGTCCTCACCGGGATGGCGGCGGTGCCGCTGCTGCTGGCCAAGATGTGGGTCGCCTACCCGCGGCTGTGGTCGTGGCCGCCCGTGCGCGACGTGCTGCACGCCGTCGAGCGCCTGGCACTGCTCGCGCTCGTCGGCGGCGCGATCTTCCAGCTCGCCACCGGCCTGCTGAACGTCTTCTACTGGTACGCGTTCCCCTTCAACTTCCCGCTCGCCCACTACGCCGGGGCGTGGATCGCGATGGGCGGGCTGATCATCCACGTCGGCGCCAAGTGGGAGGCGGCGCGGCGCGGCCTGGCCCGGCCACGCGCCGACGCCCCCGTCGGCGGGCTCACCCGGCGCGGGTTCCTGACCGTGATCGGCGCGACCAGCACCACCATCCTGGCAGCGACGGTGGGCGAGGCCGTCGGCCCGCTCAGCCGGCTGGCCGTGCTCGCGCCGCGGCGCAACGGCCTCGGCCCCCAGGGCGTGCCGGTGAACCACACCGCGTCGGCGGTTGTGGCGCAGGCGGGCCGCTCGCCGGACTATCGCCTCGTCGTCGCCGGGGCGGTGCCGAGGCCGGCGCACTACTCGCTGGCCGACCTGCGCGCCATGCCCCTGACCGAGGCCCGGCTGCCGATCTCGTGCGTCGAGGGCTGGAGCACGGACGCCTTGTGGCGGGGCGTGCGCGTGCGCGACCTGCTCGACCGGGCCGGAGCCGCCCCCGGCGCCGACGTCCGCGTCGAGTCGATCCAGACGCACGGCCAGAGCCACCTCTCGACGCTCAACCCCAACCACGCCCGCGATCCGCTGACGCTGCTCGCGCTGGAGCTGAACGGCGAGCCGCTGCACATCGATCACGGCTTCCCCGTGCGCCTGATCGCCCCCAACCGGCCGGGAACGGAGCAGACCAAGTGGGTCGCCCGGCTCACCGTGCTGTGAGCGCGCCGGCCGCAGACGCGCCGCTCAACCGGCGCATGTTCGCCGCCGGGCTCGTGATCGGCGGGGCCTTCATCGCGTTCGGGATCTACAGCCTGCTCCGCAAGCCGGTCGTGCCGCGCGACTTCCTGGTCTGGTTCGGGGGCGGCATCGTCGTCCACGACCTGCTGGCGGCGCCGGCGGTGTTCGCGCTCGGGTGGGCGCTGCGCCGCATCCTGCCCCGCTGGGCGCTGGCGCCGGTGCAGGCCGGGCTGATCGCGTCCGCGCTCCTGATCGTGTTCACGCTGCCCGCCTACGGCGTCCAGCACAACCCGGGCAACCCCAGCCGGCTGCCGAACGAGTATCTGCGCAACCTGACGGGCATTCTCGCCCTGGTGTGGGTGGCCGTGCTAGGCGGCCTCGTCCACGCCCGCCGCAACCGGCGCGCGTAGCGGCGCCCGGGCGAACTCGTCCATGCCCTCGGCGAACCCGATCCGGGCGCGGAAGCCGAGCTCGCGCGCGGCCAGTGCCGCCGAGCAGTGCACGTGGCGGACGTCGCCCAGCCGGTAGCGGCCGGTGATGCGCGGGACCGCCCCCGGCATGAGCCTGTCGGCGAGCGCCTGGGCCATCGCCGCGATCGTCGTCGTCCGGCCGGTGGCGACGTTGTAGGCCGCGGCCGGCGCGTCCGCCTCGAGCGCCCGCACGTTGGCGGCGGCGACGTCGGAGACGTGGATGAAGTCGCGCAGCTGGCCGCCGTCCTCGAACACGTCCGGCGCCGTCCGGCGCTCGAGCGCGCTGCGGAAGATCGCGGCCACGCCTGCGTACGGCGTGTCGCGCGGCATCCGCGGGCCGTACACGTTGTGGTAGCGCAGCCTGACGACCGGTACGCCGGCCTCGCGGCCGAACACCGTGCACAGGTGCTCCTGCTGCAGCTTCGTGGCGGCGTACACCGACCTCGGGTCGAGCGGCGCCGTCTCGCGGACGGCGACCGAGGCCAGCGGCCGGCCGCAGCGTGGGCAGGCGGGCTCGAAGTCCCCCGCGGCCAGCGCCGCCTCCGGCCGCGGCGGCGGCGCCACCCGGCCGTGACGCTCGCACCGGTACGCGCCGTCGCCGTAGACGACCACGCTCGAGCCCAGCACGAGCCGGCCGCGGAAGCGGGCGGCCGCGAGCGCCGCCAGCAGGACGGCCGTGCCGAGGTCGTTGTGGGCGACGTAGTCCGGCGCGTCGCCCAGGTCGACGCCCATGCCCACCATGGCCGCCTGGTGTGAGACGGCGGTCACGCCGCGCACCGCCGCGGCGGCGACGGCGGGGTCGCGCAGGTCTCCGTCGACATACTCGGCGTCCGGGTTGCGGTAGCCGGGATCGGCCGCGTGCGACCGCGGGTGCAGGCAGTCGACGACGCGAACGGCACGGCCGCGGGCGACGAGGGCGTCGACCACGTGCGACCCGATGAAGCCGAGCCCGCCGGTGACGAGGACGCGTTCCACCCGCGCGGTTCTACCGCGAATCCGCGCGCGCCCGGGCCGAATTCGGCTTTTCGTAAGGAACGCGCAATGGCCCGGCAAGGTGGGGGCACGATCCTTGAGCCGGATGGGCATCGCAGGCCGCGGCATAGGTGAGACGCGGGCGTGGCGCGAGAGCCTCCCGGTGACGCCCACGGAGGTGGCGGTCACCGCCCTCGTCGCGGTCACCGTCGCGCTGGGCTACGTGCTGCCCCGGCACGGCGTCAAGCTGGGTGCGCCCACGCCGCCGTTCTACGCCTTCCCGCACGTGCGCCTGACCTGGTGGACGCCGCTTGCGGCCGCGGGCACGCTCGGACTGGCCGCGGCGGCGCCGCGGCTCCTGCGCCTCCCCGTCCGGTGGTGTGTGGCGGGCGCCACCGCCACCGCGCTGGCGGCGCGGATGCTCCTGAACGTGAGCCGCTACGGCCCGCACGAGCTCGTGCGGCCGCTGGTGGGCCCGATCGGCAGCCACGACTACCTCCCCACCGTGCCGCAGTTCCTGGGCTCGCCGGGCGGCTATCTGCGGGACTTCCCCCACAGCATCCTGCACGGCCTGCCCATCCACCCCTCGGCGCACCCGCCCGGGGCGACGATCCTGCTGGCCGGGCTCGACCGGGCCGGTGCGGGCGGTGCCTGGGGCGACGCCGCGTTCATCCTGCTGGCCGGGGCGGCGGCGACGCCGCTCGTCTACCTGCTTGGCCGCAGCCTCGCGGGGGAGCGCGAGGCGCGCATCGCGATGCTGGCGTGGGCGTTCGCGCCCACCGTCCTGCTGGAGAGCGCCACGTCCACGGACGCCGTGTTCGCGACGGCCGGCCTGGCCGCGGCGGTGCTCGCGATCCGGCGGCGGCGGGCGGCGGCCGCCGTGGCCGCGACGGCCTGCTCGTTTCTCTCCTGGGCGCTGCCCGCGGCGACGGTCTGGGCGGCGGGCGTGCTATGGCTGCGAGGCAGGCGCCGGGACGCCGTCGCGATCGCGGCCCTGTCGACGCTCGCGGCGGCGGTCTTCTACGCGCTGCTGTGGTGGACGACGGGGTTCGACCCGATCGCCACCTACCGCGCCACCAAGTTCCACTACGAGCACGGCGTCTCCCACTTCCGCCCGTACTGGTACTGGCTGGCCGGCGACCCGGCAGCGTTCCTGGCCGGGCTCGGCGTCCCCGTCGCGCTGGCGTACGCCCGCGCGCTGAACGCGCGCACCGCACCCGCGCTGGCGCTCGCGGCCGTGCTCCTGGTGGCGGCCGCGAGCGGCTACTCCAAGGCCGAGGTCGAGCGTATCTGGCAGTTCTTCGTCCCGCTGGCCGTGGTCGCTGCCGCTCCGCAGCTCGCGCGCCTGCCGGCGCGGGCCGTGCTCGTCGCCCTGGCCGTGCAGGCCGTCGCGGTCGAGGTCCTGTTCGGCACGACCTGGTGACCGGCCCGGCGCCGCCCGCGTGGCTGCCGTCACGCGAGAACGCGGCCCGCCTGCCTAGAGTTGGGGAGGTGGCGCGGCGAGGATGGGTCGTCCCGGTGGTCACGGCGGCCGCCGCCGTGCTCGCCGGGTGCTCGCACACGCCGCGCGCCGTGCCGGAGAGCGGATCGACGCTGGTGCGGACGTGGGTGGACCCGCGCGGCGACGGCGTCCTGCAGGCGGGCCCGGGCGAGCCGATGGTCGCGCGTGCCGACCTGGGCGGACGGTCGCACCCGGGCCGCGTCCTGGCCCGGTTCGCACAGATCACCGACGCCCACGTCGTCGACGAGGAGTCGCCCGCCCGGGTCGAGATGCTCGACCGGCTCGGCCCGCCGTTCACCTCGGCGTTCCGCCCGCAGGAGGCGCTGACGCCGCAGGTGCTCGCGGCGATCGTGCGATCCGTGGACGCGGCCCACCCGCAGGCGGTGTTCGAGACGGGCGACCTGATCGACAACGACCAGGCCGACGAGCTGGCGCAGGCGCTCGCGGTGCTCCGCGGCGGCCGGGTCGACCCGAACACCGGCGCCCCCGGCTACGCCGGCGTGCAGAGCGCGTCGAACCCCGATCCGCTGATCTATCGCCCCGCCCTCGACCCGCCCCGCCACCCACACCTGCTCGCCCGCGCCGAGCGGCCGTTCCGCTCGCCGGGGCTGACCGCGCCGTGGTATCCGCTGCCGGGAAACCACGATCTGCTCGTGCAGGGCAACGTGCGGGCGACGCCCGCCACCGACGCGGTCGCCGTGGGCGACCGCAAGCTGATGACGCTCGACCCGCAGGCGGTGCGCGCCGCCCGCAGGCGGCGACTCTCCGCGGGGCTGGTGGCGCAGCTCCTGCGGCACGGGCTGCCCGGAACGTCGATCCGAGTCCCCCCCGACCCCGGCCGGCGCGAGCTCCAGCCCGCGCAGGTGATCGCGCGCCTGCGCCGGGCCAGCGGCCACGGCGGGCACGGCCCGCTGATGAACGCCGCCGTCGACCTCGGGGCGCAGGCCAGGGCGATCCTGCTCGACACCACCGACCGCCGCGGGGGCGCCTCGGGCGTCCTGCATCGCGGGCAGGCGGCGTGGCTGGCGCGGCAGCTGCAGGACGCCGGCACCCGGTGGGTGATCGTGTTCTCCCAGACACCGCTCACGGAGACGCGCGGCGGCGAGCGCGCGCTCGCCCTGCTCGACGGCGACCCGCACGTCGTCGCGGCGGTCGCGGGCGACGTGCACCGCAACTCGGTCGCGCCGCGGCGCAGCGCTGCGGGCGGCTACTGGCTGATCACGACGTCGTCGCTGATCGACTTCCCGCAGCAGGCGCGCATGTTCGAGCTGCGCGCGACGGCCGGCGGCGGCGTCGTGCTGGAGACGTGGATGCTCGACGCCGACCCGCGCTCGCGCCTCGCGGACATCTCGCTGCGGCTGGCGTACCTGGACTACCAGGGCGGACGGCCGCAGGGCTTCGCGGGACGTGCGGCCGACCGCAACGCGCTTCTGTTCCGGCCTCCGGCTGAGGGGTAGACAGGATCAGGTGTCCCGCAGCGCGTCGACGATCGGGTCGCGGACGGCCGCGCGCGCAACCCACGCGGACGCGCCCGCGGTGATGACCGCGAGCCCCGCGACCATGATCACAACGGCGGTCGCGCCGGCGCCGAGCGACACCGAGACGTAGGAGGCGGCGAGCCCGGCCGCCGCCGGGCCGAACGCGACCCGTTCGAGCAGGACGGCCACCGGAGCGGCGATGGCGGCCGCCGGCAGGGCCGCACCGGCGAACACGGCTGCGACCTGGGCGCCGCCGGCGCCGCAGGCGCGCAGCACGGCCACTGACGACCGGCGCTCGCGGGCGGTCAGCAGCATCATCTGGGTGACGACGTAGGCGCACACGAGCCCGTCGACGGCCGCGACGGTGCGCAGGAGGGCGGCCAGCACGCCCAGGAACGACGCGTCGTTCGCCGTCACGCCGCCCACCGCCTGTGCCGCGGAGCCGGATCGAGCCAGCGCGCGGGCGACGGCCGTCCGGTTCGCGCCGGCCGCCAGCTGGATCACGGTCGTACCGCCCGGGAACCGGCAGACGCGGGCGCTCGGCTGGACGTAGGCCATCCGCCCGTCGTTCTCGAGCGCGTCCACCACCCCGGTGACCCGGAAGCGCACCTCGTCACCGTCGCCGAACTGCGCTCCCAGGGTCGACCCCGGCCGCAGGCCGAGCGCGGTCGCGAGCCCCATCCCGACCTCCACCTGGCCGGGCCGGGTCGCCCTGCGGCCCGCCTGCAGGGCGGGCGCCTCGAACCGGAGCCGGTCGCCGCAGTACGCCACGATGCGGAACGTCTGACCGAGGTCGAACGAGTCGGCGGCGTCGAAGCTGAACCTGCGGGCGGCCGCCGCGACGCCGGGGACGGCCTCGGCCCGGGCGACGGAGTCACGCGACCCGGGCGAGGTCAGCTGGTAGCGCTTGCCGACCGCGCCGGGATCGTGCTCCAGCGAGTCGAGCAGACCCGCCAGCGCCAGCATCAGCAGCACCATCCCGCCCGAGGCCGCCAGCACGGCGGCCGTCGCGACCATTCGCACCGGCCGCGAGACGGCCATCCGCATCCCCAGGCCCGCCGACCCCGACGGCAGCCGGCGCCCGCGCGGCGCCGGCCCGAGCTCGGCCGAGCGCAGCATGGGCGCGATCTCGCTCCGCGACGCGCGCCACGTCGGCCACACCGCCGCCGCCACGACCAGGCCGGCGACGGCCGCGGCGGCACCCGCCAGCGGCCCGGCGATGGTCCAGCCGAGCGGGAACTGGTCGAGCGTCTCCAGCAGGCGCGCCGTCGGCGCGCGCGCCGCCGCCCAGCCGAGCACGACGCCGGCCGCGGCGGCCGGCACCGCCACGAGCGCCTTCTCCAGCGCGACCGTCCCCAGCGTCCAGCGCCGCGACGCCCCCAGCGCCCGCATCGTCGCGAGCGCCTCCAGCCGGCGCTGCGCGTCCACCCGCGCGGCCGCGGCGAGCATCACCGCGGCGCCCGCCAGTGCGACCACGGAGAAGGCGACCAGCAGCGCGATCACGATCCCGGCCGCCTGGTCGATCAGCACCTTCAGCCCCGGCCGCGTCACGAACACCAGACCACCGATCCCGAAGCTCGCCGCCCGCGCCTGCTCGAGCGTGACGTTCAGGAGCGCCCGGTTGCGCACCCACACGAGCGCCTCGTCGACGGGATCCCGCGTCCCGGTCTGGGCGAGGTCGCGCACATCGCGGTACGGCATCCACACACGTGCCTCGCTGGCCAGCGGGTAGGCGACGTTGTCGGGCGCGACCACGACGCCGACGACGTGGGCGATCACGAAGTCTGGCCGGCCGCCCAGACGGACGCGGATGCTCGCTCCCGGGCCGATGTGCCAGGCCTGGGCGAGCCCGCGCTCGATCACCGCCTCGCCCGGCGCGCCGGACAGGTCGCGGCCGTCCACCACCGCGTAGCCGCGCCGGCTGTGGGCCATCACCCCCTCGACCTGCCCGCTCGAGATCTCCGGCTGCGACCCGGTCGAGAGGTGGACGCGGCGCAGGCGCAGGCGGTACGAGACCGCCGCCACGTTGGGGAGCGCCTGCACGCGCGCGCGCACCTGGCGCAGGCTGCGGGTGTCGAAGGTCGCGATCACGTCGGCCGTGCCCGCCCGCGCCGCGGCGCGATCGAATCCGGACGCGAGCGAGTCCCCCACCGTCACCGCCGCGCCGACCATCGCGGCGACGGCGGCGACGCCCGCAGCCGTGAGCAGCGCCTGGCCGGGGTGCCTGCGCAGCGCCGCCCGGGCCTGTGCCAGCGCGGCGCTCACTCCTCGAGCCGGCCGCCGCGCAGGTGCAGGACGCGATCGGCCATCGCCGCCGCCTCGTGCTCGTGCGTGACCACGAGCACGCTCCGGCCCTCGTCGGCCAGCGACCGCAGCAGGCCGAGCACCTCGTGCCCCGACTGCTCGTCGAGGTTGCCGGTCGGCTCGTCGGCGAGGATCAGCACCGGGTCGTTCACGAGCGCGCGGGCGACCGCCAGCCGCTGCTGCTCGCCGCCCGACAGCACGCCCGGGAGGCGCGTCGCGGCGTCCGCCACTCCGAGCCGGTCGATCAGCGCCAGCGCGCGGGCGCGGGCCGGGGCTCCGGCGCCGGCCAGGCGCGCCGGCAGCACCACGTTCTCGGCGCCGGTCAGCTCCGGCAGCAGGTGGAAGAACTGGAAGACGAACCCGACCCGGCGCCGTCGCAGGTCCGTCAGCTCACCCTCGCCGCAGCGGTCGACGCGCACGCCGGCGACGGTGATCTCGCCCGAGTCCGCCCGGGCGAGGCCGCCGAGCACGTGCAGCAGCGTGGACTTGCCGGAGCCGGAGCGGCCGACCACCGCCACCATCTCCCCCGCCCGCAGGTCGAGGTCGACGCCGTCGAGCACGGCCCTTCGCGAGCGCCCGGCCCCGAACGCCTTGACGAGCCCACGAGTCGACGCGACGGCGGCGGACATCGCGACCAAGGATACGGCGCGGCCGGGTCCGCGCCGCGTCCGCGCGGTCACAGCGCCCGCCTCAGCCGAGCTCGAACCGCTCCACGTCGCGGGCGTCGGCGGCGAGCGCCGCCCGCGCGTCGGCCCCCGGATCGTCCCAGCAGTCGAGGCTGACGGCCACCCTCCGGCCCGACCGCGGAGCCGACCACGAACCCACGGCGACTCCGCCGACGATCGCCACCGGGCGAATCATCCCACCCAGCCGCACGTCGCCCAGACGCTCGGCGGGCACGGCGTAGGCGCGGTCCTTCCAGCCGAGCAGGAACGGGTCGAACGCCGGCAGGAGCCTGGGCGCCGCCCGGCGTGCGACCGGCCCGCGCACGCGCAGGACGACACGGTCGCTCCCCGCGCCGGCGATCTCGGCCGCGATCCGGCTCAGCCCCGCGGTCGCGTCGCGCAGCGGCAGGCCCGCCCACACGGCCAGATCGCCGGCGGACGCCGGCCCGTGGCCGACCAGGTAGCGGCGGGCCAGCTCGGCGAGCGCCCGCCCGCGGGCCTCCCCGGCGAGCTCCGCGGGCTCCTCGCCGAGCCAGTCGCGTACGAGCACGAAGGCCTGCTCGGCGCCGCGGAGCGGCCCGCGCACGATCCGCCCGTCGAGCGTCGCGAGGAACAGCAGGTGGACGAGCGCCTGATCCCTGGTCGGGTAGCCGGCGGCCTCGAGCCGTGCGCCGATCTCCGCACGCCGCAGCGGCCCGTCCTCGAGCCACCGCACGACGAGCCCCGCCGCCGTCCGCGCGGCATCGGGGGTGAAGCCCGTCTGCTGGAGGCGGCGCAGGTTTCCGACGCGGAGCGTCGGTGCCGCCAGGCCGTGGAGCCACGGGTAGTCGTCGCGGCAGACGAGGTGCAGCGTGCCGCGCTGGAGCCACGAGATGACGACGTCCGCCGACTCGAGCTCGGCGT
Source organism: uncultured Actinomycetes bacterium (assembly GCA_963843705.1). Lineage (GTDB taxonomy): Bacteria > Actinomycetota > Thermoleophilia > Gaiellales > JAICJC01 > JAICJC01. Next base: position 250,367 of record CAWJLQ010000008.1, on the reverse strand, counting down.
TCACGGCCGCCGCCGTCAGACCCGCCGTGCGCGCCCGCACCGCCAGCCGGCCGGCGCGCAGGTTCTGCGCCTGCACGGCCAGCAGGCTGCGGGCCACCGCCTCCGCCGAGCGCGCGGGACGGCCGGACAGAAGCTGCGCCGAGAGGCGCGCCCGGCGCACGGCGTCCGGCCCCGTCACGACGGCCCAGTCTACCCACCGAACCGCCGGCGCGGATAGGCTGCGGGCGATGGCAGCGGCGCCCGTCAGGGTCACTCAGTACACCGATCCCAGCTGTCCGTGGGCGTACTCGGCCGAGCCGTACATGCGCGCGCTCGAGTGGCGCTATGGCGAGGGGCTCGTTTGGCGGACGGTCGTGATCGGCCTCTCCGAGGACACCCGGGCGCGAGAGCGGGCCGGCGTGACGCCCGCGAGCCGCGTGGCGGGCTGGAAGGGGTACGAGGCCCGCTTCGGGATGCCGGTGCTGTCGACTCCGCGCACTCGGCTGATCGCGTCCGGGCGCGCCTGCCGGGCGGTGAAGGCGGCGGAGCAGGCCGGCGTCGGCGAGGCGGCGCGGATGCTGCGCGGCCTGCGCCTGGCCTGGTTCACGTCCACCCTCCTGCTCGACGCCGACGAGGACATCGCCCGGGTCGCCGGCGAGGCGGGGCTGGACGGCGCCGCGATCGTCGCCGCGATCACCGATCCGGAGGTCGAGGCCGCGTACCAGCGTGACCGGGCCGAGGCACGCAGCGCGGGCGAGACCGGCGCGGCCGCCGTCGCCCAGGACCGCGCCGCCGTCGACGGGGGCGCCCGCTTCACGGCGCCGAGCCTCGTCTTCGAGCGCGACGGCGCCCGTCTGGTGGCGGGCGGCTGGCAGCCCTTTGAGGCCTACGACCTGTGCGTCGCGAACATCGCTCCGGACCTGCCGCGGCGCGCCGCCCCGCGACCGCAGGAGCTGCTCGCCGCGATGCCCGGCGGCCTGACGACGGTGGAGGTGGCCGAGGTCTGCCGCGACCGCAACGACGACCGCGACCCCACGGGCGCCGAGGCGGCGCTGCGCGGACTCGCACGCGACGGCGCCGTGCGCCGCGCCGCGATCGGCGACGATGCGTCGCTCTGGCACCCCGCCTGACGGCGCCGATCCCCGTGCCAACCGCCCCTGTTTCGCGCGCTCGCGCCGGACTTGCGGGCTGCCGTATGATGCCGTCCGATGATTCGCCGATCGGTTCTCCTCCTCGCCGTCGCGGGGGTGCTGCTCGCGACGGCAGGCCCGGCGCTGGCGGCGACGACGCAGGCCACTCCCGCGACGGCCGGCGTGACCGCTGCGCTCCAGCGCAAGCTGATCCGCCTGCGCTACCTGCAGCCGGGACTCGCCGACGGCGTGTACGGAAACCGCACGGTCCAGGCGGTGATGGCCTTCCAGGGTTGGACGGGGCTGACGCGCACCGGCTACATGGACGCCGCGTCGTGGAAGGCGCTCAGGCACGCGAAGGTGCCGGTCTCGCACGGGCACAGCCGCAAGCACATGGAGGTGTACCTCGGGAAGCAGGTGCTGCTCCTGATCGGCAAGCTCGGCCACGTGAAGCGGGCGGTCCACGTCTCGACCGCCGGTGTGCCCGGGTACGCCACCCCGACCGGCATCTTCCACATCTACCGCAAGGAACGCATGTCGTGGTCGAACCTCTTCGACGTGTGGCTCCCGTACGCGGACTACTTCACCGGCGGTTACGCCTTCCACGAGTATCCGGACGTCCCCGGCTACCCGGCCTCGCACGGCTGCATCCGCATCGCCGACGGCGACGCGCAGGTCGTGTGGGGGTTCGCCGCCCTCGGCACCCGGGTCACGATCCGCTAGACCGCTGACCGGTGGGTGACGCGACTGCCACGCACGGCGGGCAGCCCGAGGGCGCAGAGTCCGGCCTGCTCGGCCGGCATCGCTACCGGCTGATCGCCTTCGATTGGGACGCGACCGCCGTGGAGGGCCGGCCGGAGCGCCCGGCCGAGCTGGCGGCGGCGATGGAGGAGCTCCTGACCGCGGGCGTCACGCTCGCCGTCATCACCGCTGCGAATGCCAAGACGGTCAGCGGCCAGCTCGCCCCGCTGCTCACGCCGGCGGCCCGGCAGCGGCTCCATCTGATGGTGAACCGCGGTTCGGAGGTGTACGCCTACGGCGCCGACGGTGAGCTCGAGCGCCTGTGGCTGCGCACCGCCACCGCGGCGGAGGAGGCGGCGCTCGACCGGGTCGCAAACGGCGTCCGTGACCACCTCGCGCGCGAGCACGGGCTCGAGGTCGGGATCGTGCGCGACCGCCTGAACCGGCGCAGGATCGACCTGATTCCGACGGCCGAATGGGCCGATCCCCCGAAGTCGCGCGCCGGCGAGCTCCTGACCGCCGTGAACGAGCGGCTCGCCCCCGTCCCGGGCGGCATCGGCGCGGTGATCCGGCTGGCGGAGCGGCTGTCGCGGGACGCCGGCCTGCGCGACGCCCGCATCACGACCGACGTCAAGCACGTCGAGGTGGGCCTGACCGACAAGTCCGACTCGATCGCCTACGTCGTGCGCCGCCTGGCGCCGCTGCGGGCCATCCAGCTCGGCGAGATCCTGATCGCCGGTGACGAGTTCGGGCCGGTCGCGGGATTCGAGGGCGGCGACTACCGCATGGTCACGCGGCTCGCGGCGGGCGCCACGATCGTGTCGGTCGGACGCGAGCCGAACGGCGTCCCGGAGGGCGTGCTCCGGCTCGGCGGGGGACCGGCCGAGTTCCTGCGCGTGCTGCGCAGCCAGATCCGGCCGCCGGCCGGCCGCCCGCAGGGCCCGCCGCCGCCCGCTGCCCCGGCCGAGGTCGTCGCGCTGCCGCTGGACGGGTGGGCGCTCGAGCGCGACGGCTACGACGTCGTGCACGAGGCCTCGCTCGAGAGCCTGTTCGCCGTCTCGAACGGCTACATGGGCGTCCGCGGGGCGACCGACGAGGCGAATCCCGGCTCGACGCGGGAGGCGTACGTCGCGGGGCTCTTCGACGGTCCGGAGGCCGGCGTCGAGGATCTGGTGGTCGTCGCGGACTGGACGCACACCGGCATCGAGATCGACGGCCGCGGGCTGCGTCCGTGGGAGTGCGAGGACGTCACCCACCGGCGCCGCCTCGACCTGCACTCGATGCTGCTCGACCGGACCCTGCGCTGCACCGACGGGGACGGGCGCCGGCTGCGGCTCGAGTCGCGGCGGCTCGTCAGCCTCGCCCGCCGCCACCTGGGCGCGATCCGGCAGCGGCTCGTGCTCGAGGACGGCCCGCCCGCGCGCATCCGCATCCACGCGGGCGTGCGCGCCCACGAGCGCGAGGGGCCGCTCCCGCACGTCCAGGTGGTCGCCGCCGGCCACGCGGACGGCGTCGACCTCCTGCACACGCGCACGCCGGGCGGGCGCGTCGCGGTCGACGTCGGCATCGCCGTCGCCGCGCGCCATGAGGGCGCCGGCCTCGCGACGGAGCGCGAGGTGGACGCCGAAGGCTGCGGGCGCACCGTCGAGGTCGAGCTGCTCCCGGGCGAGGAGCTCGAGGTCGACCGGTTCGTCGCCGTGTTCACCGAGCGCGAGCGGCCGCTGCCGGCGATCGACGCCGAGCGCGAGGCGCGCGAGGCCGCGGCGCTCGGGTGGGACGCGGTGCTGGCCGAGCATGCCGACGCCTGGCGCGCCGCCTGGGGCCGCTGCGACGTCGAGGTGACCGGGGCGGCGGGCGGCGTCCAGGTGGGCATCCGCTTCGCCGTCGCGCAGCTGATCGCGGCCGCTCCGACGGCCGACGGCCGCTGCTCGGTCGCCGCCAAGGGGCTCACCGGCGGCGGCTACAAGGGGCATGTCTTCTGGGACACCGACGTGTTCCTGATGCCGTTCTACGCCGCGGCGCTGCCCGAGGTCGCGCGCCGCATCCTGGAGTACCGCCTGCACACGCTCCCGGCCGCGCTGCGCCACGCCGAGGACGCGGGCCTGTCCGGCGCGTGGTTCGGCTGGGAGTCGGCCGCCTCCGGCGAGGATGTGACGCCGGAGTTCGTGGTCGGCCCGGGCGGCCGGCGGCTGGAGGTGTTCACCGGCAGGCGCGAGATCCACGTCGTCGCCGACGTCGCCTGGGCGGTCGACCGGTACGTGCGCTGGAGCGGCGACGAGCGCTTCCTCGACGAGGGGGGCGCGGAGCTCATCCTGCAGGCGGCCAGGTTCTTCGCCAGCCGCGCCGTCGAGACGCCGCGCGGCTACGAGATCCAGCACGTGATCGGCCCCGACGAGCTGCACGAGGACGTCTCGAACAGCGCGTTCACGAACACGATGGCCGCATGGACGCTGCGGCGCGCGTCCGAGCTCGCCGACGACCGCCGTGCGAGGAGCACCCTCGGCGAGCCAGGCCGCTGGCGGCGGATCGCCGAACGGCTCGTGGTGCTGCACACGCCCGAGGGTCTGATCGAACAGCACGAGGGCTTCTTCGACCTGCCGCTACCGCCGGACGAGCGGGCGGGCCGTGACGAGCTCGCGTGGCAGCGTGACCGGATGCAGTGGCGGGACGTGAAGCAGGCCGACGTGGTCATGCTGATGGCGCTCCTCGAGCGACAGTTCACGCCGGAGGAGCGGCGGGGCAACTACGAGCTCTACGAGCCGCTCACCCGCCACCTCTCCTCGCTCTCGGAGGCGGTGCACTCGCTCGTCGCCCGCCGGCTCGAGATGCACCGCGAGGCCGACGCCTACCTGCGGCGCGCCTTCGCGATCGACATCGACGACTCCCGCGGCAACCGGGCGGAGGGCCTGCACATGGCGACGCAGGGCGGCATCTGGCAGGCGGTCGCCGTCGGCTGCACCGGGATGCGCGCGGGCGAGTCCGCGCTCGAGCTCGATCCGCACCTGCCGCCGGGCTGGCGCCGGCTCGTGCTGCGGGCGACGTTCCGCGGGTCGCCGCTGGTCGTGACGCTGACGCCGGACGAGGTCGAGATCGAGGTCCGCTCCGGCGCCGTCGGCATCCGCATCGGTGACATCGCCGAGACGGTGGAGCCGGGCGCCTCCCTGCGACTGACACGCGCCGCCGGCGGCTGGTGCGCGGCGGCCTGAACCCGCTTCCAGAGCCGCGTTTACAAACTCTTTGCGGTCCTTTGACTAAGACCGGGCCGGCCCTCGCCGATCACGGCTGGTATGAACCGCCGCATCCTCACACTCGCCGTCAGCGGTCTGCTCGCGACCTGCCTCGCGGGCGGGAGCGCCCAGGCGGCCACTCCGCACTGGTACCCCCTCTTCAAGGCCGTCAACCGCGTCCGCCGCGCCCACGGCCTGCGTCCGGTCGTGCCCTCGCCGCGCCTGCGCCGCGCTGCGCGCCGCCACTCGGCCGACATGCTCGCCCACCACTACTTCGCCCACACGAGCCCGACCGGCTCGACGCTCTACCAGCGCATCGTGCGCTCCGGATTCGTCACGTACGGCTCGTGGTCGGCGGGCGAGACGCTCGCCTGGGGCACCGGCTCGTACGGATCGCCGGCCGGGGTCGTCAAGATGTGGATGCACAGCCCCGACCACCGCGCCATCCTGCTCTCGCCGTCCTACCGGTTCGTCGGCATCGGCCGCGCGCAGGGAACCTTCCAGGGCTACCCCGGCGCGGACGTCTGGACGGCCGACTGGGGTCACCGCTAGCACCCGGGAGTTACCGGCCGACCGACTCGCGGCCTGTACGATGGGGCGCATGGCGCCCTCCAAGGTGGTCCTGGCCTCGCCGCGCGGGTACTGCGCGGGAGTCGATCGGGCGGTCGACACCGTCGAGCGTGCGCTCGACCACTTCGGGCCGCCCGTCTACGTCCGTCGCGAGATCGTCCACAACCGCCACGTCGTCTCCGAGCTGAGCGCCCGCGGCGCGGTCTTCGTCGAGTCCGAGGAGGACGTCCCCCCCGGCGCGGTGCTCGTGCTCTCCGCCCACGGCGTGGCGCCCGAGGTGCACCTGCGCAGCGCGGAGCGCGAGCTGCAGGTGCTCGACGCCACCTGCCCGCTGGTGACGAAGGTGCACGCCGAGGCGCGCCGTTTCGCCGCCCGCGGCTACACCATCGTCCTCGTCGGCCACGCCGGCCACGAGGAGGTGATCGGCACCATGGGCGAGGCGCCCGATGCGATCCGGCTGGTGGAGTCGGTGGCGGATGTCGACCGGCTCGACGTGCCCGACCCCGAGCGGGTCGCCTACATCACGCAGACGACGCTCTCGGTGGACGAGACGGTCGGTATCATCGCCGCCCTGCGCCGCCGCTACCCCGCCGCCGTCGGGCCGAAGCGCGACGACATCTGCTACGCGACCCAGAACCGGCAGAACGCCGTCAAGCGGCTCGCCGAGGTCGTCGACCTCGTGCTCGTCATCGGCTCGCGGAACTCGTCCAACTCGAACCGGCTGGTCGAGGTGACGCGGGAGCTGGGCGTGCCGGCACACCTGATCGACGACGAGGCCGATATCGATCCGCGCTGGCTCGACGGGGTCGCCACGGTCGGCATCACGTCGGGCGCGTCCGCGCCCGAGACGCTGGTCGACCGCGTCATCGAGCACTTCCGGGCGCTGGGGGTCGAGCACGTGGAGTCACAGGCCGCCGACCCCGAGGACGTCCACTTCACGCTGCCCGTCGAGCTGCGCCGCGCCATCGGCTGAACGGCTGCATACAGGTGCCTGGCACCTTTATGCACGCGCAGCGTGAATACCGGTGCCTGGCACCGGTTATTCAGTGCAGGACGAGCAGGGCGTCCACGTCCACGGTCGGGTGGCCGGACGTGCCGAGCGCGACCACCTTGATCGTGTGCGCGCCGGCGGACGGCCAGCTGCGGGTGAAGACCACCCGCCGCTGCACCACCGACGAGGCCCGCAGATGCACCGTGGCGACGGCGCGTCCGTCCACGTAGACGCGGGCGCTGCCGTAGCCGGGGGCGAGCGACGCCACCCAGGCGACCTCGCGGCCGGTGAAGCGCAGCGACGCGCTCGCGCCGGCACCGTCGGCCCGCCGCGCCGAGCCGCCGAAGGCCATCGGCACCGTCTTGCGCGCCCACGTGCCGTGGTAGGCGATCGTGCTCTTGTAGGCGGCCAGCCGCACAGGCGCCGACGGGACGCGGGCCGATGAGTTGTCCGAGCAGTCGGTGGCCATCGCGTCGAAGGTGTAGGCCTTCGAGGCCGGCGACACCGCCGTGGTCACCGATCGCGACGCGGCCAGGAGCAGCGGCACCGCCGTGTACGGGTTGGTGGAGAACCGGCGCCGAACGAGCACGCGGCAGACGCCGCTCGCCGTGTCGGACGCCCCGACGGCGATCCGCAGCGGCACCTTCGTCGTCCCCACGGTCGCGCCCTTCGCGACCGTGACGGCCGGCGCCTTGACGGACGGCGCCGTCGTGTCGGGCGCCGCGGTGGTCGCGAACTCGGCCAGATGGGCCTGCTCGTAGATCCCAGGGTGGGTCTGCCACTCCAGGAAGTCGCCGCCGAAGTAGACGTGCTGGCCGTAGGCGAGCTCCGAGTAGACGCCGAGGTCGGAGCCGGCAGCCGCCGGGTGCCAGGCCCCAGGCGCGTTCTCGACCAGGCCGCTGGCCGGGCTGATGATCGCCACCTTGTGCCGCGTGTAGCGGCCGACCTTGGTGAAGTGGCCGCCGAGCACCAGCTGCTGGGAGGCGCCCGAGCCGACGAGCACGAGCGCGTTCACGTTGCCGTCCGTCGACTCCGTCCAGCGGTTCTTCCCGGTCTTGAGCGAGTAGGAGCGCACGTGGCCGCCGCCGCCCCGATCGCCCGCGTACAGATAGCTGGCGTTCTCGGTCAGCGCCAGCACCGAGTGCGGGCTGTCGCCGTGCCACGGCAGCAGCCTGCCGCTGGCGGGGTTGATCGCCGCCAGGCGCCCGGTGCTCGCGCCGTTCACGTGCTTGAACTCGCCGCCGGCGAAGAGCTCCGAGCCGCTCGGCGAGGCGAGCAGCGCCCGCACCGCACCGTCGGCCTTGGGATGCCACCCGGTCACCCCGCCGCCGCCCGAGGCCGAGACCGAGGCCAGCCGCGGCCGGCCGTGGCCGTCGACGTGCAGGAACGCGCCGCCGAGGAAGACACGGCCGCCGATCTGCACCATCGAGTAGATCGCCTGATCGGCCCTCGGCGCCCAGGTCCGCAGCGTCCCCGACGTGGTCGTGCTGGTCGGGGCGATCGTCGCCTCGGCCGCCAGCCGGGAGCGGGCCTTACCGCCGAAGGCGGTGAAGTTCCCGCCCGCGTACAGCGTGGCGCCGTCGTTCGAGACGAGCAGCGAGCGCACCGTGTTGTTCGCGCCCGGGTTCCAGGGCAGTACGTGGCCGTCGACCGCCGAGATCGCGGCGATGTGGTTGCGGGGGCGCACCACGCCGTTCGTGTCGAGCACCGACGTGAACTTGCCGCCGATGTAGACCACGTGGTTCACCCGCACGATGGCGAGGACGCGGCCGTTCGGGATCGCCCAGGGATGGTTCGGCGTCGGGGAGAGGGCCGCCATCGCGGACGCGCCCTGCAGGAGCAGGATCGCGGCCGGCACGGCCAGGGGCAGCAGTGCCCGGAGTCGGGGCATCGGGTGGGTCCTCCTACGGCGGGGCGTCGAGCCGCCGAGGCGGGCGGCTCACTTCCAGTCTGTGCCCTCACCGGGGAGGTGTCATCTCCCCGGATGGGGGAGCCCGGATCGCTCGATAGGGGTCTGCGGCCGGCGGCGCGCCTACGCGCGCTCGATGCCGAGCGCCGCGCCCGGCTCGAGCTCCACCGCGAGCGTCTCCGCCGCGATCCACTCACCATGCTCGGCGAAGGCCCGCCCGACGTCGCCGTCGTGCTGCGGGTACGTGATGCGGATGCGGTCGGTCACCTCGAGGCCGGCGTCCTGGCGCATCTTCTGGACCTGGCGGATGACGTCGCGGACGACGCCCTCCAGGGCGAGCTCCGGCGTGATCTCGGTATCGAGCGCGACCGCGAACCCGTCGCCGTCGGCCACGGCGAAGCCCTCGCGCGCCCGCGCCCGCAGCTCGAACTCGCCGTCCTCGAGCACCCAGTCGCCGACGTGCACGCGGCCGTCGCGGAGCTCGAACTCGCCCTCGCGCAGAAGGCTTCGGATCAGCGCCAGGTCGCGGCCGTACTTCGGCCCCAGCACCTTGAGGTTCGGCATCACCTCGACCTGGGCGAACTCCTCTGCCGACGTCGTCAGCCGCACCTGCTTCACGCCCAGCTCGGCGGCGACCAGCTCGACGTGGCGGGCGATGTGCTCGCGGCGTACGGGGTCGTCGGTGGCGACGATCACCTCACGCAGCGGCTGGCGCAGCTTGATGCCGGCATCGTCGCGGCTGCGCCGGCCGAGCTCGACCACCGCGCGCACGCTGCCCATCTCCCGCAGCAGGGCGGCGTCCGCGAGCTCGGCGCGCACCTCGGGGTAGCCGGAGTGGTGCACCGACTCGGGCGCGCCGGGACACACGCCGCGGACGAGGTTCTGCCACATCTCGTCGGTCAGAAACGGCATCACCGGCGCGATGCAGCGCAACCCCTGGACGAGCGCGTACCACAGCGCGTCGAACGCGGCGCGCGTGTCGGCCGGGTCGTCGGAGCGCCAGAAGCGCGTCCGCGAGAGCCGCACGTACCAGTTGGAGAGATCGTCCACGAACGCCTCGAAGGCGCGCACGACCCGCGGCGACTCCCAGGCTTCGAGCGCGTCGCGGCACTCGCCGACGAGCAGCTGGGTGCGGGCGGCCAGCCAGCGGTCGAGCGGGCGTGCGGACGCCGCGTCCGGCCCGGTTGCGAGCAGGTCGTAGGCGGGCGTGTAGCCCTCGATGTTCGCGTAGAGCACGAAGAAGGAGTAGGTGTTCCAGAGCGTGAGCAGCTCTCGCTTGACCTCGGCCGCGGGGCCGTAGCCGAAGTTCAGGTTCTGGGCCGGGGCCTGACCGGCGTACATCCACCGCATGACGTCGGCGCCCATGTCCTCGATCGCGTCCTCGAACCAGATTGCGTTGCCCCACGACTTGTGCATGGGCCGGCCGGTCTCGTCGTTCACCTTCTCGTACGTGAGCACGCGCCTGTACGGCGCGCGGCCGTCCAGGACGACGCCCATGAAGAGCATCGAGTAGAACCACAGCCGGATCTGCTCGCGCATCTCCGACACCCAGTCGGCCGGGTACCACCGCTCCCAGTAGGCGTGGTCGGGCAGGTCGGCCACCGTCACACCGACGCCGGCGCCCTCCGCGTATCCGGCCTCGACGAAGGTGTCGTGATGCCAGCCGAGCGTCGAGAACGGGACGATGCCGGCGTCGAGCCAGCAGTCGCCCACCTCGGGCAGCCGGTGGGCCTCGCCGCCGCACTCGGCGCAGCCGACGACGACGTCGTCGATCCACGGCCGGTGCAGCTCCTCGAGGCCCTCGGTGCCGCGCAGGGCGCGCTCGAGCAGCTCCGCCTTCGACGCGATCACGGTCATGTGGCCCTCACCGCAGAAGTAGAAGGGCAGCGGCAGGCCCCAGTAGCGCTTGCGGCTGATGCACCAGTCGCCCATGTTCTGGAGCCAGTCCTCCATCCGCTTGCCGTACTGGCGCGGCGTCCACTCCACGCCGCGGGACGCCTCGATCATCGGCTGCCGGATCTCGTCGCAGCTGATGAACCACTCGTCCACGAGCCGGTAGATCAGCTCGGTGCCGCACCGCCAGCACACCGGGTAGCGGTGGGTGATCTCGCCGTCGGCGACCAGCCGCCCGCGCTGGCCGAGGTCGTCCACGATCATCTGCGCCGCCTCGGCGGTGACGTGGCCGTGCAGCCAGCCGTACTCGGCGGTGAACGCGCCGGCCTCGTCGACCGGGATCAGCGTCTCCAGGCCCTCGGCCTTGCCGAGCTCGAAGTCCTCCTCGCCACAGCCCGGAGCGATGTGGACGATGCCGGTGCCCTCCTCCATCGACACCTCGTCCCAGGCGACGACGCGGTTCTCGAACCCCTCCTGGGCCGGCAGCGCCTCGAACGGCGCCGAGTAGGTCAGGCCGACGAGGTCGGCGCCCTTCACGGTGCCCAGCACCTTGCCGGTGACGGGGCTCGCCTCGAACCGGGCTGCGGCGACGTAGCCGACGCCGGACGACGTCTCGACGCGCACGTAGTCGGCGTCCGGCCGCACGGCCGCGGCGACGTTCGCGGGCAGCGTCCAGGGGGTCGTCGTCCACACCACCAGGTACTCGTGGTCACGGTCTCGCAGCGGCAGCCGCACGTGCAGCGACGGGTGGGTCAGGTCCTTGTAGGAGTCGATCAGCTCGTGCTGGGAGAGCGACGTGCCGCAGCGCGGACACCACGGCATCGAGCGGTGGCCGCGGTAGAGCCAGCCGCGGTCGTTGCACTCCTTCAGGAAGCCCCAGATGTAGCTGATGTTGGGGTCGGTCATCGTGTAGTACGACCGCTCCCAGTCCATCCACTGGCCGAGCCGCTTGGAGTGCTGCGTCAGCTGGCCGGCGTAGAGCGCGACCCGGTCGCGGCACGCGCGGGCGAAGCGGTCGAGGCCGTATGCCTCGATGTCGCGCTTGGAGTTGAGCCCAAGCTCCTTCTCGACGCCCACCTCGACCCAGAGGCCCTGGCAGTCGAAGCCGTTCTGGTAGCGCAGGTCGTGACCCTGCATCGCGTGGTAGCGCTGCCAGATGTCCTTCAGCGTCCGCCCCCAGCCGTGGTGGACGCCCATGGGGTTGTTGGCCGTGATCGGGCCGTCGATGAAGCTGAACCGGGGCCCGCCGCGGTTGCGGTCGCGCAGGGCCTCGAAGGTGCGCTCGGCCTCCCATCGCTCCAGCACCCGGTGCTCGAGCGCGATGTGATCCGGCTGCTTGGGGACGGGGGCGAACGGCGGCATCCGCGGATTCTATTCCGCGGGCTCGCGACCGCCCGCCGCGTCGTCAGCGGGCGGAGCGCCTCCTGCGCGTCGCGCGGCCGGGCTGAAGACGTCGGCTAGTCAAGCTCGTGCTTGTGGCAGAAGTCGTCGAAGGCGGCGTGCTTGGCCAGGTAGGAGCTGAGCTCGGCAAATCCGAACTCGAACCACTCCGTGAGCCACCGCTCGTCGATCTCCACGTGCTTTTCGTCCAGCTCGTCCATGATCCGCTTCCTCCGGGAGGCACCCGGCTGACGCGTTTTCCGCCTCGGCCGCCAAACTCCTGCGACCCGGCGCTGACGGACCGGTAATCGACGCGCATGTCGCGGGCTTTACGTTTCATTGACAATTGGCCGCGACCGCCAGCGCGCAAGCGCCTCGACCACGCATGGGAACGCGATCAGCTCCGCGCCGGGCAGCTCTCCGGGCGGGAACCAGCGCAACTCGGACACGTCGGAAGCCGCCGCCGGCTCCCCGCCGGCGACGCGGGCGAGGTAGAAGACGTTGAAGGTCGCCTCGCCGTCATCACCGTAGGTGTCGGGCACGATCGCGAGCACCTCGCCGACGTCGATCTCGAGCCCCGTCTCCTCGCGCAGCTCGCGGCGGGCGGCCCCCTCCCCGCTCTCGCCCGGCCGGACGAAGCCCCCGGGCGCGTCCCACATCCCCCGGAACGGGTCGATCCCGCGCCGGGCGAGCAGCACGCGCCCCTCCGCGTCGACCACCAGGGCGCTCGCCGTCGGGGCGGGATTGTCGTAGAGCACGAGCCCGCAGGCCGGGCAGTGCGTCCGCTCCTCGTCATCGCCGTGCGGCACGCCGCGGACGAGGTCGGCGCCGCAGCGCGGACAGTGACACCAGTCCCTCATGCAGCCTCCCCGATCACGCGGCCGGACAGGTCGGGCCAGCGGCCGGGGCGCAGCATCCAGCCGGAGTAGGTGCCCCGGTTGGCCAGGCAGACGAGGCCGACGCCGGCGGCCGGGTCGGCCCACATGACGGTGCCGGACGCCCCGAAGTGCGAGAGCGTGTCCGGCGACGTGCGCGTCCCCGTCCAGTGGGGATCCTTGCCGTCGCGGATCTCGGGGCCGAGCCCCCAGTCGGCCCGCTCCCAGGTCATGAACGACTCGATGCCACCCGCGAGCCCCGGGTACTGCACCCGCGCCATCTCGGCGAACGTCTCCGGCGCGATCAGCGGCGCGCCCTCGCGGAGGAGCAGCTGCACGAAGCGTGCGTACCCGGCGCAGGTGGCGAACATGCCGCCGGCCGCCGTCGCCCGCTCGCGCCATGCGCGGGCGTTGAAGAGCGGCTGGCCGGGCCGCCACAGGCCCGGCTCGTGCACGTCGAGCGCACGCGCCTCCTCGGCCTCGGGGAGGCCGAGCCAGGCGTCCATTCCCAGCGGCTCGAGCACCGCCCGGCGCACGTACTCGGCATGCCCCATGCCCGTCGCCGCGGCCAGGAGCGCGCCCAGGACGGCGTAGCCCTCGTTGGAGTAGACGCGCCGCGTCGCCGGAGGCCGCACCGGCTCGACATCGAGCGCCGGCACGCCCTGGGGCCCGACCTCGGGCAGGCCGGACGCGTGTGAGAGCAGGTGCCGGGCCGTGATCGCCCGCCTCGGCCCGGAGCGGTACGCGGGCAGGTGCTCCGCGGCGGGCGCGTCGAGGTCGAGCGCGCCCTCCTCGGCTGCAACCATGACCGCCAGGGCGACGACGGGCTTGGTCAGCGAGGCGAGCGCGAACAGGGAGTCCTCCTCCGCGCCGCCCGCACGACGCGCGCTCGCGCACGCCGTCGGCCCCGACCACCGCGGCCGCCACCGCCGGCGCGTCCCCGCTCGTCACCCAATCGTCGATTAACTCCAGCGCCATCTTTCGAGTTCGGGATCCTACGGTGCGTGTAACGTTACGGCGCACAATGGCCGAGTTGCGGACAGGGGGCGGGCAGGCCGGAGGCGAGCCGCCCTTCGACCCGCCGCGCGGGGACGAGGGCCTGGACGACTGGTTCGCCCGGCGGCTGGAGGCGCAGGGGATCGACCCCGGCCGGCGCGGCATCCCGATCGCGCGGATCCTGGCGCTGGCGGCGCTGGTCGCCACACTCGGGGCCTTCGGCTGGATCCTGAACGGCGCGACGAGCTCCTCGACGTCGACCACCACGCCGCCGGCGACCCACCCGAAGGCGTCCACCGGGGGAAGCACGAGCACGGGCGGAAACACCACGAAGAAGACGAAGAAGCCCTTGTGGAAGAAGATCCCGCTGACGATCCTGAACGGCTTCGATCCCGCCCAGGCCGCGGCCGGCACCGCGAAAACCCAGCTGGCAAGGGCGGGTTGGAAGGTGGTCGGCGTGGCCGACGCGGGCACCTCCACGACGCAGACGATCGTCGTCTACGTGCCGGGGAAGCTCGCCTGGGCGAAGGTCGTGGCCAAACGGCTCGGCCTGCCCGCGCCGGTGCCGATCGCCCAGGCGCCGGGCGTCATCTCAACGCAGACCGACAACGTCGCGATCGTGCTCGGCCCGCAACCTGCTGCCCCACGGCGCGGGCGGCGGCTAGACCGCGGCCACCGCCTCGAGCTCGTCCAGGCTGGGGGCGTGCCTGATCGACGGGCTGGCCATGCCCCACACGAAGAGCACGACGCTCACGAGCGTGAAGGCGGCCACCGTCGCGCGGGGTGAGTACGACTCGAGCAGGAGGCCGGCGGCGAGCGGTCCGAGCGGCAGGAGCATCCACGAGATCGCGCTTCGCACCGACTCCGACCGGCCGAGCAGACGGTCCGGCGTGACCGCCATCCGGTAGCCGACGACCGCCGAGTCGGTGATCGGCATGGCCACCGCCTGCGGCAGGATCGCGGCGACGAGCACGTAGACGTCCGGCCGGACGACGAACGCGGCCGTCCCCAGCCACGCGACCAGCTCGATGCGGATGATCGTCCGCATCGAGAGCCGCCGGCGCGCCGGCCCGGACAGGAGCGACCCGACCAGCAGGCAGGCACCGAAGACGGCGAAGAGGAGGCCGATCCGGCCCCCGGAGAGTCCCGCCCGGCGGCCGGCCACGATCACGACGAGGAACACGCCCGGCAGCGTGAAGTTGCCCAGCGCGTAGAGGAACGCGCAGGTGCGCAGGAAGGGCTGGCCCCACAGGTAGCGGAAGCCCTCCCCGAGCTCGTGCCGCAGGCCGGCCCGCGCCGCCGCGCGCGGCTGCTGGAACGGCGTCCGCATGGCGATCAGCGACGCCGTCGAGGCGGCGTACGAGCACGCGTCGGCCACGAACGGCAGCGAGCGGGCGACACCGAAGAGGACGCCGCCAAGGGGCTGGCCGGCCAGGTTCACCACCGCGACCCGCGCGGTCTGCGCGCCCACTGCGTCCGGCAGCTGCGTCGCCGGCACGACGGCGCGCAGCGCTCCCACGGCCGCAGCGGTGAAGACCACCGAGCCGGCGCCCTCCACCAGCGCCACGACCAGGATCGCCCAGAACGCCGGACTGCCGGCCAGGATCACCACCGCGAGCACGGCGAGCGCGGTGCCGCGCAGCGCATCCGCCGCGATCATCAGCCTGCGCCGGTCGAACCGGTCGGCGGCGAGCCCCGCGGGGATGAAGAGCACGGCGTAGGGCAGCGTGCGCGCGAACGCGATCAGCCCCGCCCGGGCCGGAGACCCGGTCAGCGTGAGGACGAGCAGCGGGTAGGCGATCGTCGCCGCCTCCGAGCCCGCCGACGAGAGCAGCTGCCCCGCCTGCAGCAGCATGAAGTCACGGTTTCGCCGAAGCGGCGTCGAGCCCACGACCGGCGGACGCTACCACGTGAGGTCGGCAATCCCCCTTAACAGTTCGCGCGGAGAAGGTCCCAGACGCGGTCGACGTGCTCGGCCGTGGTGGCGGCGTTGCCGATCGCGACCCGCACCGCGTAACGGCCCTTGAGGTCGGTGTGGGAGATGAACGCCCGCCCGGTGGCGTTCACCCGCTCGATGATCGCCTCGTTGCGGGCGCGCAGCTCGGCCTCGTCGTCGACGCCCGCCGGGTGGTGGCGGAAGCACACGGTCGAGAACGGCACCGGCGCGAGCAGCTCCCAGCCCGGCTCGTCCCGGATCGCGGCCTCGAGCCTGCGGGCGAGCTCGACGTGGCCGCGGATGACGGCGGCGAGCCCGTCGGCGCCGTAGGCGCGCAGCACCATCCACAGCTTGAGCGCGCGGAACCGGCGGCCGAGCGCGACGCCGTAGTCCATCAGGTTGACGACGTCGTCCTCGGACGAGCGCAGGTACTCGGGCACGACCGAGAAGGCCGCCCGAAGCACCTCCGGCCGGGACGTGTAGAGCAGGCTGCAGTCGATGGGGGTGAGCAGCCACTTGTGCGGGTTCACGACCAGCGAGTCGGCGCGCTCGCAGCCGGCCAGCACGCCACGCAGCTCGGGCACGACCGCCGCCGCCCCGCCGTAGGCCGCGTCGACGTGCAGCCACATGCCGTGCTCGGCGCACACGTCCGCGGCGGCCGCCACCGGGTCGATGCTCGTGGACGACGTCGTCCCCACCGTCGCCACCACGGCGATCGGGCGCCGGCCGGCGGCCACGTCGGCCGCGACCGCCTCGCGCAGCGCGTCGACGCGCATGCGGTACTCGGCGTCGGTGGGGATCTTGACGAGCCCCTCCTGGCCGAGGCCGAGCGTGATGCAGGCCTTCTCGACCGAGGAGTGCGCCTCCTGCGAGGTGTAGACGCGCAGCGGCGGCAGGTCGGCCCGCCCCGCCATCCCGCGCGTGCGCACGTCGAGGCCGGCCGCCTCGCGCGCGCCGGCCAGCGCCCACAGCGTGGACGACGACGCCGTGTCGGTGATCTGGCCGAACCAGCCGGCCGGCAATCCCATCAGCTCCGCCGCCCAGCGCAGCGTGACCTGCTCCAGCTCGGTGGCCGCCGGGGACGTGCGCCAGAGCATCGCGTTCACGTTCAGCGCCGCGGCGACGGTCTCGCCGAGGATCCCGGGCGGCGAGCCGGTGATGCCGAAGTAGGCCATGAACGCCGGGTGGTTCCAGTGCGTCAGCCCGGGCACGATCACGCGGTCGACGTCCGCCAGGATCGCCGCGAGCGGCTCGCCCTCACGCGGGGGATGCGCGGGCAGCATCGCGGTGATCTCGCCCGGCGACACCTGCGCCAGCACGGGCCGCTCGTCCAGGTCGCGCAGGTACCGCTCGATCCACTCGGCCGCCTGCTCGAGCGCGGCCCGCAGCTCGCTCGCGGTCGGCGGGGCGACGCTCAGAGCGTGCCCTCGACCGCCTCGAGGGTGGCGTCCAGGAGCTCGGCGATCTGATCGATCTCGGACTCCGACACGATCAGCGGCGGGGCGAGCAGGAGCGCATCCATGTGCTCGTTGCCGACGGGGGTCGGGCAGGCGTAGATCATCAGTCCGCGCCGCTTCGCCTCCGCCGACACCAACCCCGAGACGCCGGCATCGGCCCCGAAGCGGCCGCCGCCGGGCCGGCGCAGCTCGATGCCCCGGAGCAAGCCCAGGCCGCGCACGTCGGCGATGACCGGATGGCGATCGGCGAGCTCGAGCAGGCGTGCCCGCAGCTGCTCGCCGCGCGCCTCGGCCGCCTCCAGCAGGCCGTCCTGCTCGATCGCGTCGATCACGGCGCAGCCCACCGCGCACCCGAGCGGATTGCCCGAGAAGGTGTGGCCGTAGGAGAAGCCGCTCGGGCTCGTCTCCACCACCTCGCGCAAGCGGCGGCCGGCCACCATCCCCGACAGCGGCACGACGCCGCCGCCGATGCCCTTGCCGAACGTGATCACGTCCGGGACCGCGCCGAAGTGCTCGACGCCGAACCAGCGGCCGGTGCGGCCGAAGCCCGTGATCACCTCGTCGGCGACGAGCAGGACCTCGTAGCGGTCGCACACGTCGCGCACTGCCTGGAGATAGCCGTCCGGCAGCGGCACCGCCGCCCCGGAGGAGCCGGTCACGGGCTCGACGACGAAGGCCGCCACGTGCTCCGCCCCGCGGGACTGGATGGCCGCCTCGAGCGCGGCCGCGCCCTCCTCGGCGGTGTCGGCGTTGGGCACGACCGCGTACTTGCGCAGCAGCAGCTCGAACGGCGCCCGCCAGCGCGAGCCGGACAGCGAGAGCGCGCCCATCGTCGAGCCGTGGTAGGAGGTCACGCGGCTCAGGAACTCGACCTTGCCGGACTTCCCGAGCAGCTCCCAGTAGAGCACGGCCAGATGCAGCGCCGACTCGTTCGCCTCGGAGCCGGACGAGTTGAAGAAGCACCACTCGAGGTCGCCGGGGGCGATCCGGGCGATGCGCTCCGCCAGGTCGAGCATGGGCTCGTTCCGGAACGAGAAGCGGTACGTGAACGCAAGCTGCTCCGCCTGGCGCTGCACCGCCTCGACGACCCGCGGGTGGCCGTGGCCGAGCAGCATCACCATGGCGCCGCCGCAGGCGTCCAGGTAGCGCGTGCCGTCGGCGTCCTCGATCACGCAGCCGCCGGCGCGGACGGCCACCGGCAACCGCCGCCCCGGGTTCGCGGTCATCGAGTAGTCGGTGCGTGCGGGGGCGCTCACGGTCGGCCTCGGACTCTACACTGGAGGCCTCCGATGGCCGACCGGGAAGCCGCTGCCGGCGCCGCCGACGCGGGCGCCGTCTACGACCGCATCGGCGGGACGTACGCGACGACGCGCCGTCCCGACCCACGCATCCAGGCGGCCGTCCGGGGGGCGCTCGGCGATGCCCGGTCGGTCGTGAACGTGGGCGCCGGGACCGGCTCGTACGAGCCGCCGCAGACCGTGCTCGCGGTGGAGCCCTCGGCCGCCATGATCGCCCAGCGGCCGGCCGGGAGCGCGCCCGCGGCACAGGCGGACGCGGAGCGGATCCCGCTGGCCGACGGCGAGTGCGACGCCGCCATGGCGGTGCTCACGATCCACCACTGGCCCGACCCCCGCGCCGGCCTGGCGGAGATGCGCCGGGTCGCACGCCGCAGCGTCGTCCTGACCTGGGACCCGGACTTCGCCGAGGCGTTCTGGTTCGTGCGCGACTACCTGCCCGAGAGCGTCGCCTTCGACCGCGGGCGCATGCCGGCGATCGCCGACCTGTGCACGTGGATGGGCGGCGCCGGCGTCACCGCCGTGCCGGTGCCCGGGGACTGCGAGGACGGCTTCTTCTGCGCGTACTGGCGCCGGCCGGAGGCGTACCTCGACCCGGTCGTGCGCGCGGGCATGTCGAACCTGGCCCAGCTGGGGGCGCCGGTGGGGCGGGCCGTCGCCGCACTGCGGCGCGACCTCGACGCGGGCGCCTGGCGCGAGCGCAACCGCGACCTGCTCGCCCTCGACGAGCTCGACCTCGGCTACCGCCTGCTCGTGTCGCGTTGACGCGGCCCCCGGGGCGGGCTAGCCTGGCGGCGGTGGGTGGAAGGATCGCAGCGGTGGCCGTGGCGGTGCTCGCGCTCGGCCCGGCGGCGGCCGGCGCGGCGCCCGTGCAGGTGGCGGTGAAAGCCAAGCCGCCGCCCGTGAACGAGCGCGAGGGCGCGGCCGCGGGCGGCTACCTGAGCTGGGACCAGAACAGCCGTTCCGACCCCGGGCACGTGAACGAGTACGTGCAGCGCGCCGGGAAGACCCGTGTCCGCGTGAACGCCGGCGGGACGCAGGGCTTCGGCGGCGGCATCTCCGGGCGGACGCTGGTCTACCAGCAGGTGACGGGAGGGCGCTCCGACCTGCGCCTCTTCGACCTGCTGACGCACCGCCGCCACGCGCCGTTCGCGGGGGTGAACACGAACCTGTACGAGCTGCATCCGACCATCTCGGGCGCCTGGATCCTGTTCGGCCGACGGTCGAGCGGCGGCGCCACCAGCGTGCTGCTCGCGAACACGTCCACGCACGCCATCCGCCTGCTCGCCCACGCCGGCTCGCCCGGCAGCGTGGATCCGGGCCAGGTGAGCGGGGACTGGGCGACGTGGGACCGCTGCAGCTCGCGCTGCAACGTCTTCCGCTACCGCATCTCGACGCGTTCGGTCGCGAAGGTGCCGAACCCGCTCGCCCGCTTCCAGCTCGCCCCCGCCGTCGACTCGGGCGGGAACGTCTTCTACAACCGCAGCGGACGCCGATGCGGGCGCGGCGCGCGGATCATGGAGCTGCCCCGCGGCGGCAGCCCGCGCACCCTGCTGGCGCTCAAGACGACCAACGACACGGGCGCGATGTACGTGAATGAGACCGGCTCGGCGGGCGAGCACCTGCTCTTCAACAAGTACCACTGCTCGACGCAGAACTGGGACGTGTTCCGGATCGCGGTGCCGTAACCGGGGTCAGACCGACTGGCCGGGGGCGCGCAGCGCCATCGGCAGCTCGACCAGCACCGGCCCGGTGCGGTCGGCGACGGCCTCGCGCAGGACCGCGGCGAGCCCGGCGACCGCGTCCGCGCGCAGGTAGCGCACGCCGCAGGCGGCGGCCAGCCCGGCGAAGTCGGGCGCGTTCAGCTCGACGCCCACGGTGCGGCCGAAGAGCGTCTCCTGGTAGTTGCGCAGGATGCCGTAGGCGGAGTCGTTCACGACCAGGGTGACGAACGCAAGCCCCTCCGCGCGGGCGGTCAGGAGCTCGTGCCCGGCCATCAGGAAGCCGCCGTCGCCGCAGACGACGACGGTCGGGCGGTCGGGGTTGGCGGCCGCCGTGCCGAGCGCGAGCGGGATCCCGCAGCCGAGCGCCCCGGACGACGGGTAGACGAAGCCGCCCGGCTCCTTCGCGTCCAGGTAGAGCGCCGCCCAGTACGCGGCCACCGTCATGTCGGCGACCACGATCGCGTTGTCTGGCAGCGCGTCGGAGAGGACGCGCATGAGCTCGACCTCGTCGCCGGCCCCCTGCGCGCCGACCTCGGCCGAGCGTCCCTGCAGCGCCGCGCGCACCGCCGCCTCGCCGTCGCGGCCGCCCGGCGAGGGCGGATCCGCGAGCAGCGCGCGGCAGAGCTCGCCGACGTCGGCGACGATGCCCTCGGCGACCGGAAACGTGCGCCCGAACCGGCCCGGGTCGAGATCGACCTGGACGACCGCCGGCAGCGGCAGCTTCCAGTCGGCGGTCGCCTCCTGCGAGAACCGCGTTCCGAGCGCGAGCACGAGGTCGGAGCGCTCGACGAGCGCGCGCACGGCCTCCTCCTCCACCGACGAGCCGGCGTGCAGCGGGTGGCCGCTCGGCAGCGCGCCCTTGCCGTTGTACGTCGTCAGCACGGGGGCGTCCAGCGCCTCGGCGAGGGCGCGCACCGCGGCCGCCGCCGCGCGCGTGCCGCCCCCGGCCCAGATCAGCGGCGCGTCCGCGGCGTCGAGCAGCCCCCGCACCCGCGCGAGCGCGCCGGGATCGGCGGCGGGCAGGGAGACCGGCGTCGCCCGCGGCTCCACGTCGGCGCTCGCCGACATCACGTCGGTCGCGACCTCGATGGTCGCCGGACCCGGATCGACGGCCATGTGCCGGAACGCCTCGTCCACCGCCTCGACCAGCGCCGCCACCGTGGTCGGCCGGGCATGGAAGCGCGAGACGGCGGCGAAGGCCTCGGACTGGCCCCGGCTCTCGTGCAGGTAGCCGCGGCCCGCGCCCACGAGCGGGGTCGGGATCTGGGAGGTGAGGTGCAGCACCGGCGTGCTCGACGCATCCGCCTCGGACAGGGCGGCGAGCGAGTTGAACGCGCCCGGCCCGGTGCTGGTCAGGTAGACGCCCGGCCGCGGCCCGGTGCGCGCGTACCCGACCGCGCCGAAGCCCGCCGCCTGCTCGTGGCGAACGACGATGCGCCGGATCGGCGAGCCGATCAGCGCGTCCCACACCGGCAGTGCGTGGATGCCCGGGAGGCCGAAGACTGTGTCGACGCCGTGCGCCTCGAGCGCCTCGACCAGGGCGGCCGCGCCGGTGCGGAGTGCGGGCGTCGATGCGAGCGTCATGCCCGCGCCGTTACTTGCCCTGGCCGGACATGATGAGCGCGACCAGGTCGTCGATCTGAGTCGACGAGAGCGACGACCCGAACGTGGTCGGCATCGGCGTCGCCCAGGGGCCGCCGGACGCGGTGTAGGCGGCCGGGTCGGTGATCGACTGCTTGATGAAGGCCGCGAGCGGCATGTTGTCCTTCTGCGCGTCCCCAGCGACGGCGGTGCCCAGGTTGGGGCCGATCGTGCCGGTCGCGTTCGCCACCGAGAGCGTGTGGCAGCTGCCGCAGCCGTTCGAGTCGAAGACCGGCTTGCCGGCCGCGGCGTTGCCGCCGCCCGTCGACGAGCCGCCGGACGAGCCGCCGCTGCTCGCCGGCGTCGACGCCGGCGTCGACGCGCCGGTCGAGAGCGAGGCCGTCGAGACGCCGCCGCTGAGCCCGATGGAGCTCGAGTTGCTCGTCTCAGTGCCGGCGGCGACGATCACCACCACCATCACCACGATGCCCACCACGGTGCCCAGGAGGGCTGCAACGAGAACCTTGATCATGGCCGCGGAGGACTATACCTCCTCACCCAGCCATATACCGCATGCAGGGGATGGCCGCCCCCGCGTCGAACGCCGACCTGGAAGCCGATGCTCGACAAACGCGACATCCAGAACCTGATGTACTGCGTGCGTGTGGCGGAGACGAGCGGGCAGTGGGTGCCGGGCTCACCGGTGCGCACCCCGAACGACCTCGAGTGCAAGCTGGCCGAGCTGCTGCACGAGCTCGACCGGCGCTCCGCCGTTCGCGCCGCGTAGCCGCTACGCGGCGGCCGCCGCGCCGCCGACATACGGGTCGTGGCCGACCGCCAGGGGCGCCGCTACCCTGCACCCCGATGCGTCTGTTCGTGGCCGTGCCGCTGCCCGATCCGCTGGCGGCGCTGCTCGGGGCCGCGGCCGCCGCGGCCGCCCCCGACGGGGTGCGCGCGACCCGCCGCGAGAGTCTGCACGTGACGGTGCACTTCCTCGATGAGGTCGATCCGGCCGCGGTGCAGGCGCTGGAGCGGTCGCTCGCCTCCGCCTGCGCCGGGCGCGACCCGTTCGTCCTGCGGTTCGAGACGATCGCCCCCGCGCCGCCGCGCCGGCCGCGGATGCTGTGGGCGTGCGCGGCGCCGTCCGCCAACTACGCCGCGCTGGCGCTGGCCGTGTGCGGAGCGGCGGCCGCCTCGGCGCCGCGGGCCGGTCCGGTGCGGACGTCCCACCCGCATGTGACGCTCGCCCGCGCCCGCGGCGGCCGCGTGCGCTGGCCCGACCCGATCCCGGTGGGCGGAGCGGAGCTGCCCGTCGCGGCGTGCGCGCTGATGCGCTCGGAGCTCGGGTCTGGAGGCAGTCGCTACACGGCCCTGGCGACGCTCCCTCTCGGCGCTCAGGCCGGCCGGCGGCGGTAGCGCGCCCGCCAGACGCGGGCCTCGAACTCGGGCGCGCCGATCATCGCGCGGATGCGGGCGGCCGTCGGGCCGCTCACCCCGGCGACGGCAAGCCAGGGCTCCACGGGCGACGTGCGCAGCCACGCCTCCTCGGCGTCGAGGTGCAGGCCCGCGGCACCGAGCGGTGCGCGCGTCTCGGCGGGGGCGATCAGGCGGCCGTGCTCGGGGTCGCGGAGGCGCTCGATCTCCTCCCAGCGCCGGGCGCGGCGCGCGTCGGGGTCGGGTGCGTAGTCCTCGAGCACGATCCGTCCGCCGGGGGCGAGCACGCGGGCCATCTCGTCGAGCGCCCTGGCCGGCCGGGCGATGTGATGCAGCGCGTTCACGCAGGTCACGAGATCGAAGCTCCCGGCGGGGAACGGCAGCTGCTCAGCCCGCGCCTCGACGCGCTCGATCCCCTCGGGAACCAGGGCGAGCAGGCCGGTCGCCACGTCGACGACCGTCACCGCCGCCACCAGGCCGCGCACCGCGGCCGCGAGCGTCCCCGGCCCCCCGGCGACGTCGAGCACCCTGTCGCCCGGCCGGCACTCGCACCAGGCGACGAACCCGCTCCAGTCGCGGCCGGCGGCGTGGGCGGCGTAGGCCTCCGCGGTGCGGTCGAAGCGGCTACCTCCGGACAAGCGCCTCCGCCTCCTCACGCGTCGTCACGCTGCCCGCGGCCTGCTCCTCGGCCAGCAGCGCGACCAGCTCGCCGATCCGCGGCCCGCTGGCACCGGCAAGCGCGGCGATCTCGTCGCCGCGCAGGAGCGGCTCGCGCCGCTCGGAGGCGAGCGCCTCGAGCAGCCGGATCAGCTCGACGGCGGCCTCGGCGTGGCGGCGCACGTAGGCCTGGCGGGCGCGCACGCCCCGGGTCGCCATGCGGTCGGCGAGGGAGAGGACGATGCTCTCGAGGGCGTAGGGGTCGGTCGCCTGCGCGTACCGGTAGGCCGCCCGCCGGTCGAACGGCCGCTCACGCACCATGAACCCCAGCCGCAGGTGCTCGGCGACGAGCACACGGCAGAAGCGGATGAGCGCGTGCGGCGCGCGCCAGCGCCGAAGCACCGCCTCGGCGGTGTCCGCGCCGCGGTCGTCGTGGCCCATGAAGCTCACCCGGCCGTCCTCCCCCGCCACCCGCGTCGCCGGCTTCTCGATGTCGTGGAAGAGCGCCGCGAGGCGCAGGGCGACCCGCCCGGTGAATCCGGCGCCGACCTCGGCGGCGAGCGCCGCGCGCACCGGCGGCGCGGCGTCCGCCAGGTAGTGCTCCGGGTTGTCGCCGATGTCCGCCGCAGCGTCGAGCACCTGGAGGGTGTGCCCGAAGACGTCCAGGTGGTGGAAGGGGCTCTGGCCCACCCCGTGCATCGCCGCCGCCTCCGGGAGGACGACGTCGAGCACGCCGAGGCGCTCGAGCAGCCGGACGGCGTCGTCGGGATGGTCGGGCTCGAGCAGCCGGCGCACCTCTACGAGCACGCGCTCGCCGCTGGGCCGCTCGGCCAGGTGGGCGTCGCGGCGGGCGAGCCGCTCCGAGTCGGGGTCGACCGAGAACCCCAGCTCGTGCGCGACGCGCGCAAGCCGCAGCAGCCGCAACGGGTCGTCGGCGAAGACCTCGTCCGAGACGACGCGCACCCGCTCCGCCCGGAGGTCGGCGCGGCCGCCGTGCGGGTCGAGCAGGTCGCCGCCGGCGAGCGGCACGGCCATCGCGTTGATGGTGAAGTCGCGCCGGCCGAGGTCCTCCGTGACGGCGCCGCGGCTGCGGGTGATGTCGACGGTGTGCCCGTCGCGCACGACCCGCCATGCGCCGTGGCGCTCCGAGAGCGGGAACGGCGCGCCCCCGTGCGCACGGGCGAGCGTGCGGGCGGCGGCCGCCGGGTCGCGCTCGACGACCAGATCGACGTCGACCACGTCCCGCCCCATGAGCAGGTCGCGCACGCTTCCGCCCACGAGCCAGGCGTCCGGGACGGGCGCCAGCGCCCGCACCGCCTCAAGGCCCGGCAACGACATGCTCCACCCGGCGCGGACGCGGCGCGAGCCCCGTCACGATCTCGTAGGAGATCGTCCCGGCCAGCCGCGCCCACTCCTCGGCCGAGACGCGCTCCCCGCCGTCGGCGCCGATCAGCGTCACCCGATCGCCAGGGTCGACGTCGCGTTCGGGCCCGATGACGAACGTGAGCTGGTCCATGCTGACCGTGGCCGCGACGCGCCGGCGGACGCCGCCCACGAGCACGTCGGCACGGCCGGACAGCATCCGGGGCACCCCGTCGGCGTACCCGGCGGGCACGAGCCCGACCCACGTCGGCTCGGAGGCCACGAAGCGGCGCCCGTAGCCGGTGCTCTCGCCCGGCTGGAGCAGCTTCACGTCGGCCACGTGGCTCTCCAGCCGCAGCGCCGCACGCAGCCCGTCCGCCGCCGGGTCCTCGCCGAACGGCGACAGGCCGTAGACGGCGATCCCGCAGCGAACGGCGTCCAGCCGGGCCTCGGGGAGGCGCAGCGCCGCGGCGCTGTTGGCGATGTGGCGCGGGCATCCCGGCAGGTGCTCGGCGAAGGCCGCGAAGCGCTCGACCTGCGCCCTGGTGAAGGCGGCGTCGGTGTCGGCCGCCGCCAGGTGGCTCATCACGCCCGAGAGGCGCAGCATGCCGTCCTCCTCGAGTTGGGCGGCGACCCGCAGCGCCTCGGCCGGGGCCATCCCCCAGCGGCCCATGCCCGAGTCGACCTTGAGGTGCACGCCGACCGGCTGGCGGGCCGCGGTCTGCAGGCGGACGAAGCCCTCGACCGAGGTGACCGCGACGTCGACGCCGTGGACGTGCGCCTCCTCGCCGGCGACGAGCGGCCCCATCACGAGCACCGGCACGTCGCCCAGCTCCTCCCGCAGCCCCCGCGCCTCCTCCCACGCCGCGACGCACAGCCTGCGGGCGCCCGCCCGCAGCGCCGCCCGCCCGACCGCCGCCGCGCCGTGCCCGTAGCCGTCGGCCTTCACCACCGCCCACAGCTCGGCGGGCCGGGCGGCGTCGCGGAGCCGCGCGACGTTGTCCTCGATCGCCCCGAGATCCACGGTCACGGTCGCCCGCGCCGGACGCGTCCCGATCACGCGAACGCCTCCGGCAGGGCGGCGATCACGTCGGTCGCGATGATCCCCGCCGGCCCGATCCGCTCCGACGCGATCCGGCCGGCCCGCCCGTGCGCCTCGGCGGCCGCACACGTCGCCGTCCACGCGTCGCCTCCCCGTGCGAGCAGCGCCCCGACGACGCCGGTCAGGACGTCGCCGGAGCCGGCGGTGGCGAGGCCGCTCGGGCCGGCGTGCGACACGCCGAGGCGGCCGTCCGGGGCGGCCACGAGGGTGTCGGGCCCCTTGAGCAGCACGACGCAGCCGCTCTCGGCCGCCGCCCGCCGCACCGCCTCGAGCCGGTTCGCGCGCACCCAGTCGGACGACTCGCCGAGCAGCCGCCCCATCTCGCCCTCGTGCGGCGTCAGCACCGCCGGCGAGGGCCGCTGCGCGAGGGCGGCCAGGTCGCCGGCGAACGCGAACAGCGCGTCCGCGTCGACCACGATCGCGCCCGCGTGCTCCGTGCCGAGGCCGCGGGCCAGCTCGACCGCCTCGGGCGTGCGGCCGAGGCCGGGACCGAGCGCGACCGCCCCGGCCCGCCCGCGCAGCTCGAGCGCCTCCGGCAGCGGCCGCACCATCACCTCCGCCACGCGCGCCTCGAGGATGCGGGCCGCGTCCGGCGGCGTCGCGATCCAGGCGATGCCCGCGCCCGCCCGCAGGGCGGCGAGCGAGGTCATGAGCGGCGCGCCGGTGAAGCCGCGGGCGCCGCCGACGACGAGCACGGAGCCGGCCGAGTACTTCGTGTCCGACGGGCGCTTGGACAGGGGCTCGAGGCCGTCGGCGAGCACGGCCGCCGGGCGCGGATCGGCCTGCGGCGGGATGCCGATGTCGGCCACGACGACGCGGCCCGAGTGCCTGCGCCCGGGCTCGATCGCGGTGCCCAGCTTGCGGCCGTGGAAGCAGACCGTCACCTCGGCCGTGACGGCGTCCCCGGCCACCGTCCCCGTCGAGGCATCCACCCCCGAGGGCACGTCCAGGGCCACGATGCCGGGAAGGCCCTCCATGGCCGCGATCACCCGTGCCGCATCGGCCCGGGGAGCGCCGTGGAAGCCCGTGCCGAGCAGCCCGTCCACGATCACCTGGGCGCGCTGAAGCCGCTGCCGCCGGACGCCCTCGCGCATCGCCACGCCCATGCGCACGGCGATGTCGTGGTTTCGGCGGGCGTCCTCGGGCAGGCCGGCGGGGTCGGCCGCGAGGAGGCACTCCACCTCCCACCCCGCCGCCTGCAGCAGGCGGGCGACGACGAACCCGTCGCCGCCGTTGTTCCCGCCGCCGCACACGACGGCCGCCGCCGCGGGCTCGCGGCCGGCCAGGATCTCGGCGGCCGCGGCGACGCCGGCCCGCTCCATCAGCACCGACCCCGGGATGCCGAGGTCGTCGATCGCCGCGGCGTCGGCGGCGCGCAGCTCCGCGGCGGAGTAGAGCGGGCGCGTGCGGATCATGCGTCGTCCACGACGGCCACGGCCGCGGCCATGCCCTTGGAGTGCGTCATGCTGAGGTCGATCGCGCCCGCCCGGACGCGCTGCGCCCACGCCGCGGTGCGGCCCGAGAGGCTCACTCCGGGCTTGGGGCGGCCGGCGATCTCGATCTCGCGCCAGGTGAACGGGACCCCGAACCCGAGCGCCTTGCCGACCGCCTCCTTGCCGGCGAACCGCGCCGCGAAGTGCTGGGCCGGGTTCGCCCGCGAGAGGCAGTAGGCGCGCTCGGTCTCGGTGAACACGCGCTCGACGAAGCGCGGGTGCCGCTCGAGCGCGCGGGCCACCCGAGCGATCTCGATCAGGTCGATCCCAACCCGCATCGGGCCATACTATGCTAGGGCGATGCCAAGGGCGATGCCGCTGACGGGCACGGCGACGTGGTGGCCCAGCACCCTCTACCAGACGACGACGCTGGAGCTGCGACGCGCCGGCGAGCGGCTCCTGGTCGACCCGGGCATCTCGCCGTGGGAGATCGAGGAGGTGCTCGCGGCGTCGGCGATGCCGGTGACGCAGGTGCTGGTGACCCACGCCGACTGGGACCACGTGATGGCGCTGGGGATGCTGCCGGACGCCCAGGTGACGGCGAGCAACCTGGCGGCCGAGCGGATCCGGTCCGGCACCGCCCGCGCCGAGATGGAGCAGGAGGCGGCCGAGCTGCTCGTGCCGCACCGCGCGCTCGAGAAGCTGCACGTCGAGCAGGAGGTGTACCCGCCCGCCGACGTGCGCATGGGGCCCTGGCGGGGCGTGTGCCGTCCCGGTCGCGGGCATACCGACGACGGCCTCGTCGTCTCGCTCCCGGACGAGCACCTGCTGGTCGTCGGCGACTACCTGTCGGCGCTCGAGATCCCCGCCGTCTACCACTCGGTCAGCGACTACCGCGACACCCTGCGGACGCTCGTCTCGGTGATCGAGCGCGAGCGGCCCCTCTACGTCGTCGTCGGCCACGGCAAGCCGCACACGAGCGACGAGGCGCTGCGGCTCGCCGACAAGGACCTCGCCTACATCGAGGCGCTGCTCGCCCACGCCGAGGCCGGCTGTCCGCCCGATCACGGCGAGCGGATCGCGGTTCCGGCCCGCGCGCCGGGCGGAGCCGACGCCGCCGCACACGCGGCCAACCTTGCCCGCGCCTGCGCGGCGGCGGGCGCCGTCGCAACCGCCGGTTGACTCGCGCCCGGCGCTGCCGATAACGACGATATGCGCCGCGCGCTCCGCACGATCCTGCACGTCCGCCGCCACCCGCTCGGCCCGCGCGTCTACATCGCCGGCCTGCGGGTGCACGAGTGCTGGGCGGGGCTCGTCGCCGTCGTCGCCGTCGCGCTGCTGGCCGTCGCCGACCGGCCCGGCCCGCACGCCTTCGACGCCGCGGTGTGCGTCGTCGCCGTGTGGATGATGGCGAAGGACTGGCCGGACTTCTTCCCGTCGCGGCGCGACACCTACAGCTGGCGGGTCGGCCTCCACCGCCGCGACGCCGAGCTCGTCCCCGTGCGGATCGACGAGGACGCCCCCGGCGAGTTCGACCCGCGCCCCTCTAGATGATTGATTCCACACCCCTGTACGTCCTGGGCGGCTGCGAACCGAGCAGCGCAAGGACGCAGGGAGCGTTCATACCGGGCTGTATGGGCGCGACCGAGGACACAGCGATGCGACGGTTCGCAGCCGCAGCCCCGCCAGCGCCCCAAAACCCGCACCAGCAGCCTGACGTCCAGGCGCGCGGGGGCGTGGAATCAATCATCTAGCGCACGTCCGCGAGCGCGTCCAGGTCGAGCTCGCTGTCGGCGAAGCCGATGTGCCCCTCCGGGTCGCGCGGCCACTCCGCCGGCGGGCGATCCCACATCAGCTCCAGGTCGTTCCCGTCCGGGTCGCTCAGGTAGATCGCCTCGTGCGTGCCGTGGTCGGTGGCCTGCCGGATCGGCCAGTCCGCCTCGCGCAGGCGCCGCAGCGCATCGGCCAGGCCGCCCCGGGTCGGGTAGCGGATGGCGACGTGGTGCAGCCCGGCGACGCCGTCCGGCTGCGGGCCGCCGCCGGCCGACTTCCACGTGTTGAAGCCGAGATGGTGGTGGTAGCCGCCTGCGGACACGAAGAGCATGTCGCCCGTCGTGCCCCAGCCGGGCACGTCGCGGGCCTCCATGACCACATCGAAGCCGAGCACGTCGACGTAGAACGCGCGCACCCGGTCGATGTCGGCGGTGCGCAGGTGCACGTGGCCGATCGTGACGCCGGGATCGATCGGGCGGGCGCTGCGGGCGGACGCGACGATCGTGCCCTGGGGGCCGGCGGCGCCGGGGCTGCCGGTCATGCGTCCCCCCCGGACTCGGGCGCCTGCAGGAGCACGGCGATCTCCCAGGGGTCGCGGACGAGCACGCCGTCGGCGCGGCGCTCGAGCGGCACGCCTGCCGCGTCGAGCCGGGCGAGGGTCGCGGCCAGCGCGGCGCCGGTCTCATAGACGATCGTCCAGTGGCGCAGGCCGACCGCGCCGGCGGGAGCGGGCGGGATGCCGCTGCCCCGCCAGACGTTGATCGCGACGTGGTGGTGGTAGCCGTCGACGGCCAGGAACGCGGCCGTGGGCATGCGCGTCATCACCTCGAACCCGAGCTGGTCGCGGTAGAACTCCAGGCCGCGTTCGACGTCGCCGACGTGCAGGTGCAGGTGCCCGACGACGAGCCCCGGGTCGGCATGCGCCGGTACCGGCTCCGCCGCGACGAGGTCGAGCAGGCCGTTCAGGTCGAGCGGCTCGGGGCGGCCGTCCCAGCCGGGGTTGCCCAGGTCGGGCCAGACGTCGCGGGGTCGGTCGGCGGCGAGCTCGATCTCGTTGCCCTCGGGATCGGGCAGATAGATCGCCTCGGAGATGCCGTGGTCGGAGGCGCCCAGGATGGGCGTCCGCGTCTCGGCCAGGCGGGCGGCGGCGCGGGCCAGCTCGTGTCGCGACGGATGCAGGAGCGCGACGTGGTAGAGGCCCGCGTGGCGGCCGGCGGGGCGGGCGCCCGGCTCGGCGACGAGCACGAGGAGGTCGGCGCCGCCGCCCGCGTGCAGCGTGGCGGACTCCGCGTCGCGGGAGCGGACGCGCAGCCCGAGCGCGCGCTCGTAGAACTCGAGCGCGCGGTCGAGGTCGGTGACGGTGAGGTGCGCCGGCCCCAGATGCAGCGTGGTGGTCGCCGGCGGCTCGGTCCCGCTCGCCGGCAGCGTGTTCGTGGTCATGCGTGCATTGTTGCGCACGCAAGCTTCTCGTGCAAGTCCCCGCACAAATTTGGCGTGCGCGGTGGACGCCAATTGGCACAACCGGCCGGGGCACACCGGCCGGCCCAGCCAGCGCGCCAAGCCATATATATCTGTCCTTGATATACTGATTTGCATGCCCGCGCCCTCCGCGACCGAGGCCACCGCCGCCGAGCTGATCGCCGTGCTCGGACCGCTGCAGCGGACCCTGCGCAAGCGCGCTCGCGAGGACTGGCCGCTCGAGCCGCTCGCGACCGCCCAGGTCGAGCTCCTGCGCGCCGTCCGCCGCCGCCCCGGCGTCAGCGTCGGCGAGGCCGCCGCGGAGCTGCGCATCGCACCGAACACGGCCAGCACGCTGGCGCACCAGCTCGTCTCGGCGGGACTCGTCCGGCGCGAGGCGGACGACCGCGACCGCCGCACCGTGCGGCTCACGGTCACCGGCACCGCGGAGCGGCGGATGGCCGCGTGGCACGACCGCCGCCACCAGGTGCTCGGCGCCGCGCTCACACAGCTCGGCCGCGACGACCGGGCGGCGCTGCGCGCCGCCGTCCGCCCGCTGGAGCGGCTGCTGGAGGCACTCGGCTCGTGATCGAGCCCGCCTCCGCGCCCGCCGTCTCGATCCACGGCCTGCACGTCCGCTTCGGCGAGACGACGGCCGTCGGCGGGATCGACCTCGAGGTCGGCGACGGCGAGGTCTTCGGCCTCCTGGGACCGAACGGCGCCGGCAAGACGTACCACGATCCGCGTCCTGACAACGCTCCTGCCGGCCACCTCGGGCACGGCGGCGATGTTCGGCACGGACGTCGCCCGGCGGCCGATGCAGGTGCGGCGCATGCTCGGGTTCGTGTCCCAGCAGCTCTCCGCCGACGCGGCCCTCACCTGCCGCGAGAACGTGTCGCTGTTCGCGCGCCTCTTCGACGTCCCTCGCCGCTCGCGCGCGGCCTCGTCGGAGCTGCTCAAGACGATGGAGCATCGTGGAGGCGGCCGACCGGCTGGTGTCGACCTACTCCGGCGGCATGATCCGCCGGCTGGAGCTCGCCCAGGCGCTGGTCAACCGGCCGCGGCTGCTCGTCCTCGACGAGCCCACCATCGGGCTCGACCCGATCGCGCGCTCGAGCGTCTGGGAGCGGATCGAGGGGCTGCGCCGCGAGACCGGGATGACGGTGCTCCTGACGACGCACTACATGGACGAGGCGGACGCGCTCTGCGACCGGGTCGCGCTCATGCACCGCGCGACGCTGCGCGCGCTCGGCACGCCGGACGGGCTCAAGGCCGAGCTCGGCGAGGGCGCCTCGCTCGAGGACGTCTTCCGCCACCACACCGGCGACACGCTCGAGGCGGGAGGTGACATGCGGAACGTCCGCCAGACGCGGCGCACCGCGAGCCGGCTTGGCTAGCGCCGCCGACAGCGTGCGTCCCTCCGTGGCCGCCTGGCGCCGGTCGGGCAGCCGCGTCGCCGCGCTCTGCCTGGTCGAGCTGCAGAAGCTGCGCCA
This sequence comes from uncultured Actinomycetes bacterium, assembly GCA_963843705.1. Lineage (GTDB taxonomy): Bacteria > Actinomycetota > Thermoleophilia > Gaiellales > JAICJC01 > JAICJC01. The sequence goes on along the minus strand of CAWJLQ010000008.1, from coordinate 217,971 downwards.
CGACCGCAAGGAGCTCTACACCCGCGCGATCCAGCCGGCGCTGTGGCTCCTGATCTTCGGCGAGACGTTCTCGCGTCTCCGGGCGATCCCGACGTCGGTGCCGTACCTCGACTACCTCGCGCCGGGGATCCTGGCGCAGTCGGTGCCCTTCATCTCCATCTTCTACGGGATCCAGATCATCTGGGAGCGCGACGCCGGCGTGCTCGCCAAGCTGATGGCGACGCCGACGCCGCGGTGGGCGCTCGTGCAGGGCAAGGCGTTCGCGGCCGGGGTGCGCGCGCTCGTCCAGGGCGCCGTCGTGCTCGTCCTGGCGGCCGTCCTCGGGGTCGGGCTGACGGCCAACCCGCTGCGGGTGCTCGGCGTGGCGGTGGTCGTCGTCCTCTCGGCCGCGTTCTTCTCGACGCTCTCGATCGTGCTCGCGGGGATCGTGCTGTCGCGCGAGCGGCTGATGGGCATCGGCCAGGCGATCACGATGCCGCTCTTCTTCGCCTCGAACGCCCTCTACCCCGTGTCGCTGATGCCGACCTGGGTGAACGCGCAGTCAGCCGCGTGAACCCGCTCAGCTACGAGGTCGACGCCCTGCGGGGGCTGCTGCTCGACCGTCCGGCCGCGATCGGCACCGACATCGGCGTGCTGGTCGTGGCCGCCGGCCTGGGCATCACGGTCGCGTCGTCGCTCCTGCCGCGACTGACGCGCTGAGGCGGATCAGGCCGCGAGCGCCGCCGGACGCTCGTCGGCCGCCACGGCGACGAGCGCGGCGACCACCGCCGGGTCGAACTGCGTCCCGGCGCAGCGGCGCATCTCCGCGATTGCCGCGGCGTGGGTCAGCGCGGCCCGGTAGGGGCGGTCGGTCGTCATCGCGCTGAAGGCGTCGCAGGCGCACACGATGCGTGCGACGAGCGGGATCCCGGCGCCGGCCAGGCGGTCGGGGTAACCCTCGCCGTCCCAGCGCTCGTGGCAGGAGCGCACCAGCTCCCCCACGCGCTCGAGCAGCCCGCCGACCTGCTTCAGCATCCGCTCGCCGACCACCGTGTGCGTCTCGATGATTGCCCGCTCCTCGGGCGTCAGCGGGCCGGGCTTGCGGATGATCTGCTTCGGGATCTCGACCTTGCCCACGTCGTGGAGGCGGGCGGTCAGCTCGGCCAGGTGGCGGTCGTCGGCGCCGAGCCCGAGCCGGTCGCACACCGCCAGCACCAGCGAGACGACGTCGCGGCTGTGGAAGCCGGTGTAGGCGTCGTCGGCCTCGACGACGTCGCCGAGCAGGAGCGCGGTGCCGCGGTACGCATCGGACAGCGCGAGCGCCTGGTCGACGCTCTCGGTGCGCTGGCGGGCGAACTCGGCCAGAAGCCAGACGAGCGGCATCCCCAGGGCCACGGCCGCAACCTGGCCGCCGCCGGCGACCGCGACGGCAAGCCCGAGCGGCGTCAGCACCGCGTCGACCTCCCAGGCGGCGACGAGCGCCCGCGCCTGACCGCGCAGCGTGTGGCCGAGCGCCAGCCAGCCGGCCACCTCGAACGCGAACTGGGCGGCCAGCGCCGCGCCGAGCACGAGGAAGGTGCGCGGCGTCAGCGCGACATCGGGGCGGCCCGCGGCCCAGACGACGAGCATCGGCCCGATGGCGAAGGCGGCGCTGGCGACGTGGGTGAGCAGGCGGCCGGGGTGGCGGCGGCCGCGCAGGTGCTCGGGGAGCGTGCTGAGCGCGAATCCCGCCGCGACCATGAGCGGCACGGCCGCGGGCGGCGCCAGGAGCAGCATGGGCACGAACACGAGCTGGGTCGGCACCGCCAGCCCCGACCCGACCTCGAACCGGACGCGGGCGGCGAGCGCATAGGCCAGGGTGAGGATCGACGCGGCGGCAAGGCCGTGCCCGCCGCCGCCCGGGCCGCGCAGCCAGATCGCCGCGACCGCGAGGACGAAGGCCGCCGTGACGGCGAGCGTGCCGTGCGCCTCGCGCCGGCCGGGCGCCTGCCTGGCGCTCGCCCGCGCGCGCTCGACGAGCGCGTCGTCGGCGCGGACGCGGCGGCGGAGCCGGGCCATGCGGCTGCGGGGGTCGGTCGGCCGATCCATTCTCACCCGGTATCGGCATCTGCAACCGAGAATTTGACTACTGCACGATCACCAATGCGGGTGACGCGCCGCGGCGCGGTCGTCGCCACCCTGTGACCCGGCGGCCCCACCCCCTGCCGCCACGCCCCGTCTCACTGCTTCCTGGCGGAAGGAACTGCAATGGCTCTGATCCCCCTGCGCCTGCGTGCGCTTCTCCTCGGTCTCGCCGTCGTCTCCGCGAGCGCCGCCGCGATGGCGGTGAGCGCCGCTCCTGCCGGCGCCGCCGTCGTCTGCCCCGACTCGACCTCGCAGGCGTTCCTGCCGTGGAACGACAGGGGCAACTACGGCCTCGCGCCGAACGGCGGCTTCGAGAGCGGCGCGGCCGGCTGGACGCTCACGGGCGGCGCCCGCGTCGTCGCCGGCAACGAGCCGTTCTTCCTGAGCGGCCCCGGTGCGAACGCGCTCTCGCTTCCGGCCGGCAGCAGCGCGACGTCGCCGCCGATGTGCGTCGGCCTCCTGAGCACCAAGATGCGCTTCCTGGCCGCGAACGCCGGCGCCCGCAGCTCGCGGCTGCACGTCCAGGTGATCTACTCCGGCGGGGTCGGCGGCCTGCTCGGCGGCCTCGGCCAGACGCTGGGGATCGCCGACGAGGGCAGCGACCGCGGCGCACCGGCCTGGAACCCGATGCAGCCGGTGTTCATGCTCGGCGGCGCCGCACCGCTCCTCACCCAGTCCGTGCGGTTCCGGTTCACGCCGCTCGGCGCCGGCGGAAACTGGCGGATCGACGACGTCTACCTCGATCCGCTGATGCACCGGTAGTCCTCCCGAGCTGACCGTGGGCACGGCGCCGCGCCCGCGCAGCCGCCTCTGGCATGCTGCGCGGGTGCGGCGTCCGGTCGTCCTCCTCCTCTACGCCGCGGTGTTCGCGGGCGAGGTGATGTGGAGCGCGATCGTGCCGCTCGTGCCGGCCTACGCGCACCGCTTCTCGCTCTCGCCGCTGCAGTCCGGCGTCCTGCTCGCGAGCGCCAGCGTCGCCATCCTGCTCGTCTCGGTGCCGGCCGGCGTCGCCGGCGCCCGGTTCGGCGTGCGCCGGGTGACCGTGGCGGCGATGGCGGTGCTGGCGCTGGCCGATGCCGGCCAGGGGCTCGCGGGCGCCTTCTGGGAGCTGCTCGCGGCGCGCACGCTCTTCGGCGTCGGGTTCGGCGTCCTGTGGACGACCGGGCTCGCCTGGCTGAGCGAGCTGACCGGCGAGGGCGAGTCGCGGGCGCTCTCGCTGACGGTGACCACGGCGGGGCTCGGCAACGTGGCCGGCCCGGCGTTCGCCGGCATGCTCGTGCAACGCTTCGGCCTGGCGGCGCCGTTCGCCGTGCTCGCGGCGGTCACCGTCGCGCTGACCGCCGCCCTCGCCGCCGACCGCTCACACGGCGGCCGCGCCCCCGCGCCGGCCGAGCCCACCGGGCGGGCGCTGCGCATCGCCTTCACCGACCGCCGCGTCGCCGCCGCCCTCGTGCTCATGGCCCTCGGCGGGCTGCTCGGCGGCGCGGTCAACCTGCTCGTCCCCCTCCAGCTGCACCGAAACGGCGTCACGACCGCGTCGATCGGCATCGCCTTCGCCGTCTCGGCGGTGCTCTTCATCGGCTCGAGTGCGTTCGTCGCCAACCTCGGAGACCGCGCGGTCCGGCCCGGCGTCGGCGCGGCGGCGACCGCCGCGGCCGGAGCGATGCTCGCGATCGTCCTCGCGAGCGCCTCGACGCTCGCCGTGGTGACCTTCCTGCTGCTGCGCGGCCCGGCCGCCGCCGTGCTCTACACGATCACCTTCCCGCTCGGCGTGCGCGGAGGGCGCGAGGCGGGGATCGGGGTCGCCACGATGGCGGCGCTCCTGAACATCGTCTGGGCGCTGTCGACCCTGGTCGCGCCGATCCTCGCCGGTGCGATCGCGCAGACCGCCGGCGACCGGGCCGCCTACGCGGTGGTCGCCGTGCTGTGCCTGGCGGCGGCGCCGTGGATCGCCGCCGCCCGCGGGCCGGCGCCGGCCGCGGGGGCGGCGCTCGCCGGGGAATCGCCGTCTACCAGCGCTTGACCCAGTCGGCCGTCCAGACGCAGGCGCCGGAGTGGCCGAGGAACGTCCCGCAGGCGCGGGCGACGCCGACGCGCGTCCACGTCGAGGACAGGAGGATGGCGCGGTGCTCCGGGCTCGCGAGCCACGCCTTCACGATCTGCCCGGGGTTCGCCAGCGAGCCGCTGCCCCAGGCCAGCGTCTCGCCGGCCTCCCACGAGTAGCCGCTCACGAACCGGCTCTTGACGATGCGGTGGTAGAGGGTGCCGCCGCCGGGGGCGGTGTGGCTGAAGTAGTCCCGCGTGATCATGTCGTCGGAGTGGCGCAGCGCTGCCAGGCGCAGGAGCCGCGACGGGCTGACGGCGCGCAGGCCGTGTTTCGCCCGCATGGCGTTCAGGTCGCGGACGAGCACCGTCCGCGGTCGTACGGTCGCCCCCATCGCAGACGTCCCCGAGAGCGTGCCCACGCCCACCAGAACCACCAGCCCCGTCATCAGCATCTTCAGTCGAGTGTTCATGCCGATAAGCCTCGACCGGCCCGGCGCCCGCCGCCATGGCCGAAACGGCGTGACCGGCATCCACACAATCGTGCGGTCTGCGCCGTCCAGAAGGGGGACGGTCACCTCACCGCCCGGCGGCCGCGGCCTCCCGACTACGATCCCCGGGGCTGCGGGTTCCCCGCAGCCGACCTGCCGTGATCGCACTCTCCATCCCCAGCCCGTCCAGCCCCTACATCTTCCGGCTCGGGGCGCTCCAGCCCCGCTGGTACGGGCTCCTGCTCGCGGCAGGGGTGCTCCTGGCCGGGTGGATGGCCCGGCGCGAATTCCGCCGCCGCGGGGTCGATCCCGACCTCGCCTATGCGATCGCGGTGTGGACGGTGCCGTTCGGCCTCGTCGGGGCGCGCCTCTACCACGTGATCACCGACTGGGGGGCATTCTGGCCGCACCACCTGGCCGACATGCCCAAGATCTGGCAGGGCGGCCTCGGCATCTGGGGAGCGGTGCTCGGAGGCATGCTCGGTACCTGGATCGGCTGCCGGCGCGCGAAGCTGCCGTTCTGGCAGGTCGCGGACTGCATCGCCCCGGGCCTCATCCTCGCCCAGGCGCTCGGCCGCTGGGGCAACTTCGCCAACCAGGAGCTCTACGGGCACCCATCCAGCCTGCCCTGGGCGGTGAAGATCGACACGGCGCACCGCTACACGCCCTACCAGGCGCACTCGACGTTCCAGCCGATGTTCCTGTACGAGTCGCTGTGGGACGCGATCTCGTGCTTCGTCCTCATCCACTTCATCCGCCGCTACTGGCGGCGGGTGCCGCTGGGCACCGTGTTCGCCCTCTACGTCGTGCTGTACGACATCATCCGGCTCCCGCTCGAGACGATGAAGATCGACCCCGCCGACCACGTCCTCGGCCAGCGGATCAACGTCTGGGTCGCGCTGACGGCGCTCCTCGCCGGGGTCGTGTGGTTCGTGATCTCGTTCCGCCGCCGCGGCCCGGAGCCCGAGCCCGCCCCGGCGACGTCCCAGTCGCCCCTGCACGTCCCGACCTCCCGGCCCGAGGCCGCGATCGCCGCCCGCCGCGCCTCGCAGCGCCGCCGCCACCACTGACGAGCGGTGGGCGAGGCTAGGCGACGGTGATCGTCCCGGACATGTAGCCCTTCATCGACATGGCTCCACCCCATCCGCTCTTGCCGCTGCCGCAGGGGTTCATGCACTGCCAGGTGTAGTGGCCCGGCTTGCCGGTCTTGAGGACGAAGGTCGTCACGCCGACGGGCGCGACCGGCACGTTGAAGTGCAGGCCCGTGGAGGTGAAGGTGTGGCTGACCTCGCTCGCCGCCGGAAGCGAGTGCACGGTGCGGGACCGGGTGAGCATGTTCGGCATGCTCACACCCATCATCCTCTGCACCTGGATCGTGTTCCCGACCGTGCCCCACACCCGCGCGTACCGGGCGGGCTTCTGCGGCGTGGCGTCGTCGAAGTTCGTGATCCGGATCCGCACGGTCGAGTGCGCGGGCAGGGTCAGGTTCGACGGGACATATGCGATGTAGCCGTCGCGACCGGTCTGGTCGTCCGTGACGACCGTCAGGTCGAACGTCGGGATCGTGCCCGACGCCGCGTGGACGACCCGCGGCGGCGAGGTCGCGGCCGACGACGTCGATGTGCCGTAGTCGATGTAGAGCACGAAGCCCACGAGGAGGACGAAGGGCGCGGTGATCAGCGCGAGAAACTCGACCAGCCGCGTCCATGACTCCCCGCGGCCGGCATGCGGAGAACTACGAACCCGGCTCCCGCTCGGCCCACATGCGCTGGAACTCGTCCGGAGCGTAGAAGCGGTGGGCGTCGTGCTCGAGGCAGAGGGCGAGGACGCCCTCGCCGCGGCTCGCCGTGGCGGCCGGCGCCGGGTTGCTGCATCCGGGGAAGTCGCAGACCGCCGTCGCGAAGTAGCCGCCGCACGCCATCGTCACGCCGCCGTCTCGACCGTCAGCGGGATCGCGAAGCGCACCCGTACACCTCGCAGCGGCGCCGAGTCGATCTCGAGGCTGCCGCCGGCCAGGACGACCCGCTGCTCGACGGCATCGAGGCCGAGATGCAGGTGGCGGTCGGGCCGGTCGCGGACGGCATCCGGATCGAAGCCGACGCCGTCGTCGTGCACGACACCGTAGAGCGTCTCTTCGTGCGCGCTGACCTCGATCGCGATCCGGCGGGCACGGGCGTGCTTGCGTGCGTTGGACACGAGCTCGCGCACGGTCCGGTACACCAACCCCTCGACGTGCTCGGGGAACCGCGCGTCGACCACGTTCACGTCGACGTCGGCGCCCGTCGCAGCGCCCGTCTCGGTCGCGAGCTCGAGCAGCGCCGCGCGCAGCCCGCGCTCGGTGAGCGCGGGCGGGCGCAGCTCGAACATCAGCCGCCGGGTGCGCTCGAGGGCCGCGCCGAGCGTCGTCCGGGCGTGCCCGAGCGCCCGTTCAGCCCTCGCCTGCTCCCCGGCCGCCACGCTTGCGCGAGCCCGGTCGATGGTGAGCAGGGCGGCCGTCATGACCTGGATGGTGTCGTCATGGAGATCGGTCGCGATCTGGTTTCGCTCCTCCTCGGCGACCGCCACCATCATCTCCAGCGTGCGTCGGCGGCGGACCTGAGCACGCGCCTGCTCGAGCTCCGCATCGTGCCGTGCGCGCTCGCGCTCCCGACCGAGCTCGATCAGGCCGAACGTGAGCACGGCCAGGATGAGGATCCCGGCGATGGCGGCGGCGAAGAGCCACGCGGCGGTCCGGGCCTGACCGGCGGTGAGAGCGGACCTCGACACCCCTGCGGCGACGACGAGCGGGATGACCGAGATCGGGGCGAGCAGGGCACGGGTCGCCCGCCCCGCCGGGCTCGGCGAAGCGAGCAGGCGATGCACCTGGCCGCGACACTCGACGGCGACCGTCGCCGCGCCGAGCGACGACGATCGCGACCGCCGTGCCGAACGACATGGTCGCGTAGCTGCTGACCGCCGCCGGAACCGCCGGGCCGAACAGGTATCCACCACCCCCGACGAGCCCGATCCCGACCGCGCTGACGGCGCTCCACTCGGCGACCGCCGCGGCCCGCCCGCGCATGGTCGTCGCCAGCACGGCCAGCGCGATCAGCGCCAGGCCGATCGCCGTGTTCTGGGCCATGCGCCCACCCAGGCGGTGTGACGCCACGCTGCCCCCGAAGAGCACGCCGTCGATGCCGTCGCTCGCGCCGGTGAGGTTCTCGACCAGCATGAGCAGGGAGACGACGAGCGCCGCCGCCGCAAGCAGCCGGGTGGCCGCCATGCGGGCCGGCGGCGCGCCGAGGGCGAGCGCGAGCGCGATCACGGCCAGGGCGGTGAGGGGCTTCGTCGCCCCCGCGCCCCCGGTCCAGGCGTAGAGGCGCGGGATGCCGGCCGTCCATCCCGCCAGGGCGAGCGCGCCGACGGCCGCAGCCCCGGCGGCCAGCCAGCACGCGAGCGTCCGCCCGCTCAATGCCGTCTGCCCAGCATTCACCATTCCATATCTTGCCGCCTGGGCGGGAAACCGCATCGGCGCATCCGCGGAACGGCAATCGGTGGAAACTACCGATGTCGGCGTACGCGCCGGGGCGAGAGCTGCAGCAGCCGGCCCTGCCGGTGTTCGACCTGGAGGGTCGTGTGGTCGATCTGGAACCGGTCATGCAGGAGCCGCTCCAGCTCGCGCCGCGTGCCGTGGCAGTCGCCGCCCTCCTCCACCAGCACGTGCACCGAGAGCGCCGGAAAGCCCGACGTCACCTCCCACACATGCAGGTCGTGCACCTCCACCACGCCCGGATGGCCGGCGAGCGCACGCCCGACCTCGTCGACGTCGATGTCCTCGGGTGCGGCCTCGAGGAAGATCCGCCCGCTGGCCCTGAGCAGGCCGAACGCAGCCCGCAGCATGAGGCCGGCGACCAGCAGCGAGGCGATCGGGTCGGCCCGCTGGAACCCGGTCGTGAGGATGACGGCGCCGGCGACTGCGGTGCCGATGAACGCGTACAGGTCCGTGAGGATGTGCTGGAAGCTGCCCTCGACGTTCAGGCTGGTGCGGTCCGCCCGGGAGAGCACCCAGGTGGCCGCGAGGTTCACGACCATGCCTGCGATCGCGACGGCGATCACGAGCTTCGCCTCGACCGTGGGCGGCTCGAACAGGCGGCGGACGGCCTCGAAGACGATCAGCACCGCGAGGACGAGCAGCGTCACGCCGTTGGCCTGCGCGGAGAGGATCCCGGCCCGCCGGTACCCGTAGGTCATCGCGCCGCTGGCCGGCCGGCCGGCCAGACGCGCCGCCCACAGCGAGAGCCCGATCGCGCCCGCGTCGGTGAGCATGTGCCCGGCGTCCGAGAGCAGCGCGAGCGACCCGGCGATGAGCCCGGCCGAGACCTCGATCGCCATGAGCACGACGATCAGGCCGAGCGCGATTGCGAGCTGCCGCTGGTCGGCGTCCGCCGTTACGCCATGCGAGTGGCCGTGACCGTGCGAATGCGCGTGCGACCCGGACATACTCGTGAACGTACCCGATCGCGCCCGCCGGCCGCCAGACGCGCCCGGCACGGGGCGGCGGCGGGCGCTCAGCGCAGGAGCGCGGCGGCCAGCGCGGAGACGATCCGCTGCTCGCACTGGTCGAACGTCCACCCGTGCTCGCGGGTGAGCTGCGCGTAGGCCGGATGCCAGGTCAGCACGGCGACCAGTCCCACGGCCTCGTCCTCGGTCACGCCCTCGCGCAGCGCCCCCAGCGCCGCCAGCTTCCTCCCCACCCCCGCCGCTCCGGCGCGGTGGCGCCGGGCGCCCTCGGCGGCCGCCGCCGCGGCGTCGGGCTCGACCGCGGCGGCCGACATCAGCGCGCCGATGATGTCGCCGCAGCGCTCGTTCAGGCGGCGGGTCAGCCGCACGCCGAGGCGGAGAACCTCGCGAGGGTCATCGCTCGCCGCGCAGCTCGGCACCCACCGACGAGACGTCGGCCTCCTGGTCGATCAGATCGACCAGGGCCATGACCAGGCCCCGCTTCGACCGGAACCCGGCGTAGATCGTCTGCACCGCCACCTCGGCCTCGGCGCCCACGTCGGCCATCGACGTCGCGGCGTAGCCGCGCTCCGCGAACAGGCGCCGGGCGGCGCGCAGGATGTCGAGCCGGGTCTCCTCCGCCTGCTGGCGGCGGCGCGCTGACCGGTAGCGGCTCATCTTGACAGCCTAACTTCATCGTATTACGATCACATTCGATGGAATGTCCATCTACTGAATAGGAGGTAAGTCTAATGAGTGCAGGTCGAGCATGAGAGTCGACACGGCGACCGGCAACGTCGACGTGTGCATCCGGGCGCAGGTCGAGCTGTTCGGCGCGGGCAGAATGGAGCTGGCGGACACCTTCATCCACCCCGCGTGCGTCGACCACGGGGCCGACACGGGGCCCGCCGGTCCGGGCCGCGAGCCGGCCGCGGGGCCGGACGGCGTCAGAGGCGCCGTCGGGTGGCTGCGCGGCGCCTTTCCCGACCTCGAGTACGAGGTCGACGACGCGTTCGGAGCGGGCGACCGCGTCGCGCTGCGGTGCACGGCCCGGGGCACCCACCTCGGCGAGTTCCTCGGACGGGCGCCGACGGGGCGCCGCTTCGCTGTGCAGCAGATCCACCTGTTCCGGGTGGAGGACAGCCGCATCGCCGAGCACTGGGCCTGCCGCGACGACGCCCGGATGATGCAGCAGCTCGGGCTCGCCGGGCCGCCCGCGAACGGCGCGGGGGACGGCCGATGACGCGCATCTCGCTCGCAGGCGCGTCCGCCCTGGTCCTGGCGCCGGCCACCGTGATCGCCGGGACGCTGATCCAGCCGACGCTCTCGGACGACGCGGGGTCGCAGGTGGCAGCGCTGGCCGATCACCGCCAGGCCATGATCGCGGGGATCGCCCTGAGCGCGGCCGCGGCCGTGCTGATGATCGCCGGCGTGATCTGGCTCGCGCACGCGCTGGCGCCGCGGGCGGAGCGGCTGGCGTCGGCGGGCGGCATCCTGGGTGCCGCCGGGTTCCTGGTCATCGTGTTCGAGTCCGGCATCACCGCGGCCGCGCCGGCGATCGCGGCGGGCGGCAGCCCGGCCGCGTCGGTCGAGGCCCTGCACCGGGTGGGCGCGAGCGCCGCGGTGACGGGGCTCGAGCCGCTGTCGCTGATCGGCGACGCCGGCCTGGCGCTGCTCGCCGTCGCCGCGCTGCGGGCGGGCGCGCCGCGCTGGAGCGCCGCAGCGGTGACGCTGGGCGCGTTCGCCGGATCGGCCGGCTTCGCGTCCGGGACGCGGGCGCTGGTGGTGGCCGGCTTCGCCGTCCTGCTGGCGGGACTGGTGCGCATCGTGCGCGACGTGGTCGCCGAGCCGCATCGTGCGCTCGCGCCGGCCGTGCAGCCGGGTTGACGAGACCGCGACGGGGCCGGCGCGGGGCCGCGAGCCTCGCGCCGGCCCCGCTCTGCTGACGGCGAGGGACACCGCACCGTATGATCGCGCGCATCGAGGACGCCGCCGGTCAACTCATGCAGGGGCTCCCGCCGGCCGGTGACCGCGTCGTCGGTGTCCACAACTGGTCGACCTACCCGCACCTGCGCTGGGGGTTCCTGCACACCCGCGAGATCGTCGGCACGGCGCGCATCGAGCGCGGGCCGGGGCCGGTGCTCCCGCTGGAGCCGGACCCGCGGGACATCGCAGGGACGACGTTCACCTGGGCGGGCGGCCGGCTGACGGTGGCCGACATGCTGGAGCGGACGTTCACCGACGGCTTCCTCGTGCTGCACGGCGGCCGGGTGGCCTTCGAGCACTACGGGCCGGGCATGACCCTGACGACGACGCACCTGCTGCAGTCGGTGTCGAAGTCGGTCGCGGGGACGGCCGCAGGCGTCCTCGCCGGCCGGGGGCTGATCGATCCCGATGCTCCGGTGACGGCCTACGTCGCCGAGCTCGCCGGCACGAGCTTCGAGGGGGCAACCGTGCGCCACGTGCTCGACATGCGCACCGGTACCGCCTACGACGAGACCTACGACGACCCGGCCGCGGACGTGTTCCTGACCGAGGTGCTGGCGGGCTGGCGGCCGGCCCGGGCCGCCCTCCCCGTCGCGCATGTGTACGAGCAGCTGCTCGGCCTGCGCAACGCACGCCCGCACGGCGAGGTGTTCGACTACCGCTCGATCCTGACCGAGCTGCTCGCGTGGGTGCTCGAGCGCGCGTCGGCGGTGCGCTACCCGGAGCTGGTGAGCGAGACGCTGTGGTCGCGCATCGGAGCCGAGCAGGACGCCGACATCACCATCCGCCACGGCGTCGCGCTGCCCGACGGCGGCATCTGCGCCACGCTGCGCGACCTCGGCCGGTTCGGGCTCATGCACCTGAACGAGGGCCGCGTGGGCGATGTCCAGGTCGTCCCGCGCGAGTGGGTGCTCGACACCCGCCACGGCGACGAGGCGTGCCTGGCGGCCTACGCCCGTGCCGAGGGCCTCGACGTGCATGCGGGCGAGATGTACCGCAACCAGTTCTGGGTGCTCGAGCGCGACGCCGTCTACACGGGCCTCGGCATCCACGGCCAGATGATGTACGTGAACGTGCCGGCGGACGTCGTCTGCGTGAAGCTGTCGACCTGGCCGGCGCCGATGGACGAGGAGCTCGAGGGCTGCACGCTGGCCGCCGTCGCGGCCGTCGCCGAGACGCTGGCCGGCTGACTCCGCGCACCGCCCGCCCGCACACGCGGCGCGTCAGCCGCCGTTGCGGTCAGGCGGGGGATCCGGCAGGGCCGCAAGCGCCTCGCGGATGCTGTCTGCGTCCGCCCGCGCGCCCGCAGCGCGCCCGGCGGTCTCGGCGACTCGCCGCGCGGCCGCGATCACGGCCCGGGTACGGTCGTGAGCGCCGCACCGGGCCGCGCTGTGCGCCGAGAGCGCCGCCTGCTCGAGCAGCACGCGGGCCACGCGCGGATCGGTCGCATACCGGCCGGGCTGCGTGATCGCGACGTCGACGAAGTGCGCGAACTGCGGCCGGGCGACCGCGACCGTCGAGCCGTCGGGATACCGGCGAACGTCGTCCGGGAAGGCCCGCCCGCTGAGCGCCGCCAGCACCGCCCCCGCGTAGCGGATCGAGGTGGTGGCCGTCGTCGGGTCGTTCACGCCGGGCGAGAGCGCGCGGATGGCGATGTCGGCGAGCTGCCGGAGGCCGTACCCCGTGTCCTGCGCGAGCTCGCGCTCGTTCCCGATCACCACCGCCGCGCGCAGGGCCCGCTCGAGCCGTCCCGGGTCGTGCGCCCACACCTCGGCGATCGGCTCGCCAGGCGAGATGAACGACCCCGGCATGACCGGGACGTGAATGCGCACCGGCTCTCCGGTGACCTCGGCCGGGAGGTCGTCGAGTGTCACGGACTGGACGAAGCCCGGCCGCTCGGGGTACACGAGGCACGGGCTGCCGTCCGCGTGCCACGCCGAGACCAGCTGGGCGCGATCGCCGGCCGCCGGCCGGCCGAAGCGCTGCGGGTAGAGGGTGCCGAGGCCCGCCAGCGTCTCACGGCCGATACGCGCAGCGATGCTCGAGAGCTGGATCGACGTGCTCATGTGATGGATGAACACGAGCAGCAGCACGAGCGTGACGATGGCCAGCCCGATCGCGACGGTCACGCTGAGGCTGGGCACGAACTGGGTCTGCGCCGCGACGTCGGAGCGGACGGCGCGCAGCACGAGCAGGGAGTAGGCGAAGATGCCGACGAACGCCCCGGCGACGACCTGGTTGATCCGGTCGGCCAGGAAGCCGCGCAGCGCGCGTGGGCTGAACTGCTGCGAGACGAGCTGGAGCGAGACGACGGTGATCGAGAACGTGACGCCGGCCACCGTGATGAGGGCGGTCGCGATGGTCTGCAGCACCGTGCGCGCGGTCGGCGCATCGGCGCCGAAGCCGACGTCGAGCCCGTGCGCGCCACCCGTGCGGTCGAGCTGCACCAGCCCGACGGCCAGTCCGATCAGCACGATCACGATCGCCGCCGGCAGGAATGCGAAGCCGTAGAAGAGGTTGCGCATGCGCGCCCGCACGGTCGCGGCGGCGCGCCGTCCGAGGATGCGGGCTCCGGGCAGGTTTCGGCTCACGCTGGCACCACGCGATCGATGCCCCATACCGCGCAGACCGAACCGGGCCGGTCTCTCCGGCGGGCGGCCGGTATGATCGCCGCGTGGCCGTTGCCAGAACGTTCGCTCCGTTGACGGGGTCGGACTTCCGGCGCTACTTCGCCTCGAGCGTGATCAACGCGATCGGCGCATGGGCGTCGATCGTCGCGCTCAGCTTCGGCGTCCTCGGCCGGGGCTCCGCGACCGACCTCGGGCTGGTCTTCCTGGCCCGCGAGATCCCGATCGTCGTCTTCATCCTCGCCGGCGGGGTGTGGGCGGATCGGTGGCCGCGACGGACGATCCTGGTCGGGTCGAATCTCGCCAGCTGCGCCGCCCAGGCCGTCACGGCGGCGGCGCTGCTCGGCGGGTGGAGCCTCGGAGTCGTCGCGGCGGCGCAGATCGTCGGCGGCGGCGCGAGCGCGTTCTCACGCCCGGCGACCACCGGCTTTCTCCCCGAGCTCGTGCCCCAGGACCAGCTCCAGCAGGCGAACGCCCTGAACGGCCTCTCGTGGAGCTCGGTCTCGCTGATCGGCGCCAGCGCCGGCGCGGCGCTCGTCGCCGGGGTCGGGGCCGGCTGGGCGCTCGCCCTCGACGCCGCCACCTACCTCCTCGCCGCCGGCCTGATCGCGTCGGTGCGGCGTGGCGGTGCGCGCGTGCAGCGCAACACCTCGCCGCTGGCCGACCTCGCCGAGGGCTGGCGCGCCTTCCTGTCCTACTCGTGGGTGGTGGCGATGGTGGCCGGCTTCGGCATCTACCAGCTCACCCTCTTCCCCTCGCTCGAGGTGCTCGGCCCGCTGGTCGCGAAGACCCACCTCGGAGGAGCGGCGGCGTGGGCGGCGATCCTGATCAGCGGCGCCCTCGGCGCGATCCTGGGCGGCGTGGTCGGCCTTCGCATACGGCCGCGCCGCCCGCTCGTCACGACCCTCGCCGCCTCCGGCCTGATCGCCGTCGAGCTGGTCGTGCTCGGCCTGGCCGCACCGGTCTGGTCGATCGCCGTGATCGCATTCGTGGGCTCCGCCGGCCTGAGCGTGTCCGACTCGGTCTGGTTCACGGCCCTGCAGTCGCACATCCCCCACGAGCAGATCGGGCGCATCTCCTCGTTCGACTGGCTCGGGTCGATCGCGCTCAACCCGCTCGGCTACGCCGTGGTCGGCCCGCTCGCCGCCGCGAGCAGCCCCGAGGCCGTGCTGATCGGCGCGGCCGGGCTCATGCTCGCGTCATCCGCCGCCGTCCTCGCCGTTCCCTCCGTCCGCGCGCTCCCGCGAGGCGTGCCCGGCGAGGCGTCCGCGCGCTGACGCGACGGCGAGGACGACGAGGCCCGCGGCGCACGCCCAGAGCAGCTCGGCGCGCACCGGGTGCAGCCGATCCCCTCCCGGCGATGGGGTGAAGCAGAACGAGTTCGGCGGGCAGTCCCGGATCCGCACGGGCGCGGTCATGTCCCACGCGACCCCGCCGGCGAGGAACGCCGCGACGGCGAGGGCCAGGACGGCCGGCACGAGCCGGCGTCGCCAGGGGCTATCCACTGCCCGCAGCGAGCATCGCGAACGCCTGGCGCCTTCCTCGCATCTTCATTGCCAGGAGTGAACTTGCCGCCTCCGCGCGACGTCGTAGTGGATGTGACTACCCGGAGGGGTGCCATGTTCGCGGTCGCGGCGGGGGTGTGCGCCCTCCTCGCCGGTTGCGGGGATGGAGCGACGAACCGGCCCCTGATCTCGACGCACCGGGCGCACCGGCTTCGGTGCGACCAGCTGGACATCGTGCGCCCGAACTGGCGGCATCCGGCACCGGCAAACACGCGCGTCGCGTCGGTCGCCGCCGCCGTCCGCGTCAGCGGGATCCCTGCGGTGGCACCGGCGGGGCTCGCCCGTGTGCAGGCGATCTACGCCCAGCACGGTTCCGTGATCTTCGTCTACCGCGGCCGTCGCACCGGCGATGTCCTCGTGACCGAGGCCCGGCCGCAACTGTCGGCGGCGGACTGGAGGAAGGAGCTCACCGCCGTGCCGGCGCTGAACGGCCATCCCGACGTCACCGGCACCGCGACCGCCATCCGAGTCGGCGCGCACGCGCGCGCCCTGCAGACGGTCAGCCCGTGCGTGTCCGGGTCGGCGACCGACTGGCACACGGGCGACGGCAGGCTCGAGATCGTGATCGAGGGCCGTACGCTGGGCGCCCCCGCGGGGGCCCGCGCGGCACGCCTCACCGAACGGGCCATCACGCCGGCATGACGCCCCGCCGCGGCGCACGGCCGCAGCGCGTCGACTTCACGATCGCCTCGACCGGGAAGGGGTACGACGGCGTGGCGGTCGGCAACGACGGGACGTTCGGCTGGTGGTCCGCCCCGGACACGTATACGGCGACGATCAGGCCGCGCGCGCTGTAGGGACTCCGCGCAGGAACCGCGCGGGTGACGACCACCGCCGACGGCCGGGTCGCGTTCGAGCTCTCGCACGGAACTCGATCGCCGGAGAACAGGCGTGGTTCACGAACCCCTCGACCGGCCCGGCCGCAACGCGAACCGACTCACCGCTGAACGCGGTACTCCAGCTGTCCAGCGGCGGTGTCGTGGCCGAGAAGGCCGGCCGGTACGCCCCAGCATTCCAGGGAACGGCGCTCGTTCGGCCGGTGGTGGGCTCCCGCGGACGGCCGCTCTGCGCGCACCGGCCGCCCTACCCGCGGATGCCGTCCCGCCGGAAGGACGGGACGGCACCGACAACTGTGATCAGGCCGCCTCTGCGGGGGGTAGACAGGCGAGCGTTCGCAGCGCGGCGCTTCCGACGGGCGGTGCCGGCTGCCAGGGGACGAGCCACGTGCGCTGCGCGAGCTGGTCGGCAACGCGGCGAATGTGCCCGGCCTCCGCGCCGGCCCGCGCGGCAAGCAGGGCATGGCTCGTGCCCGTGGCTGAGAGGCTCGCGTTGATCACCCAGCCGTAGGGTTCGATACCGGCGCGGCGGAGATCTTGTTGCAGGCGTGCTGCCTCGTCCACCGGCGTCGACTCGGCAAGCGTGACAAGCAGCATGCGCGCGTAGGCGGGGTCGCGCAGCCGCTCGAGCAGTCGCCGTACGCCCTCGGGCACGTCGCCGTTGGTGCGCTCGACGTCGCGCTGATAGCTCTGCGTCGCGTCGAGCAGGAGCAGGGTGTGCCCGGTCGGTGCGGTGTCGAGCACGACCAGGCGGTCCTTGGCCTGGTCGACGATGCGTGCGAACGCGCGAAACACGGCGATCTCCTCCGTGCAGGGAGAGCGCAGATCCTCCTCGAGCAGTGCCAGGTCTTGCGGGTTCAGCTCGCCCGCCGCTTCGATCACCTCCCGGCTGTAGCGGGCGGTCTCCACGGCCGGGTCGATCCGGCTGACCGTCAGCTGCTCGTCGTAGCCGGCGAGCGTCGCCTCGAGGTGCGCGGCGGGGTCGGTGGTGGACAACTCGACGTTACAGCCGGCGTCTGCAAGCGCGACCGCAAGCGCGGCCGCAATCGTCGTCTTGCCAACGCCGCCCTTCCCCATCGTCATGACGACGCCGCTGCCGGCGGCTGCGAGCTGTTCGACCAGCGCCGGAAGCGGGGGAAGGCCCGGTGCGCCGGCGTGACCGGCACGCGTGGGGGGGTGAGGGTCGCTGCCGAGCGCGAGCGCGCGAAGGGCGGAGACGCCGATCATCTGGCTTGCCTGCAGCGAGACTGCCGCGGTGTCGAGCGTGCGGAGCTCGGCGGGGATGGCGGCGAGCGCGGCCGCCTGGCGGTCGGCCAGTGCCGCCGCGACCGGGTCGCTCGTCGGGTCGTCTGCGAAGACGCCGTTGAGGACGAGCCGCTGGTTTGCGACGCCGAGAGCGGCCAGCTCGCCGGCGGCGCGGGCGGCTTCTGCGAGAGCGCTCTGCTCGGGCCGGCTGACAAGCACGACGGTCGTCTCGGCCGCGTTCGTCAGCGTCGCAACCGCCGCCGCGTACGCCTGCTTGTGCGCCTCGAGGCCCGCCAGCGGGCCGAGGCAGCCGGCGCCGCCGGGGTTCTCGTCCACGAAGCCGGTCCAGGCGCTCGGAAGCGTGAGCAGCCGAAGCGTGTGCCCGGTCGGCGCAGTGTCGAACACGACGCGGTCGTAGCGCTCGGCGACCGTAGAGCTGGTGAGAAGGCCGGTGAACTCGTTGAACGCGGCGATCTCGACGGTGCACGCGCCGGAGAGCTGCTCCTCCATCGAGCGCAGCGCCGCGTCGGGCAGGACGCCGCGGTAGGGGCCGATCATCCGCTCGCGATAGGCGGCCGCGGCCGCCTCCGGGTCGATGTTCACAACCTGGAGGTGCTCGACGCCGACACCGGTCGGCTCACCGCCGATC
The DNA here is from genome assembly GCA_963843705.1 of uncultured Actinomycetes bacterium. Lineage (GTDB taxonomy): Bacteria > Actinomycetota > Thermoleophilia > Gaiellales > JAICJC01 > JAICJC01. The sequence continues at coordinate 199,947 of CAWJLQ010000008.1, read as the reverse complement.
GAGATGCCGAACAGGTCGTCGAGGTTGGACGCCGGGTCGGTGCTGACAAGCAGCGTCCGCTGCCCCTTGTCTGCGAGTGCGACTGCAGTTGCGGCGGCGACGGTCGTCTTTCCGACGCCGCCCTTGCCGGTGAAGAAGAGATGGCGGGTCGGCCACTCGTCGAAGCGAAGCGGCGCAAGCAGTGGTGCGGCGGGAGCGGACATCAGCAGCACCCCGACGCGTCGGCGCCGCTTCCGCCGCAGCCGCCGCCTCGGCGGGGCGTGGTTGCCGCCTGGATGAACGTGGCCAGCTCATCGCGCTGCGGATACCGACCGTAGGCGACGATCTCCTCACAAACCATGACGGCGGGCAGCGCATCGGTGCCGAACGCGGCCAGAAGACCCTGAACGCGAGGGTTCTCGGCGAAGGCGTGCGGCTCGCTGGCAAGGCCGTAGCGGGTGACGGTGACGCCGCGCTCCTCGAGCCAGCGCACGTCGCGGCTGAACGCGGCCAGCGCCGGATCGACGCTCGGCCCGCACACACCGGTGGAACAACACATGGCCGGGTCATAGACGGTGACCGCGGGCGGGGTCGGCTCGGACTGGAGGTTGATGCTCATGGAACGCTCCTCGAACGGTGGGTTGTGTGGGATGACAGGTGTGGAGTTGCTTGCAGAGGGTTCCGCGGTGGCGAGGCGGGCCACGTCACGGCGAAGCCGACGCTCGGACAGGCGGCCATGCGCGAGCGGCCGGCCGGCGTCATCGACCAGTAACGGCAGGCCGGGCGCCTGGTGGGTGAGCAGGCGACCCTGGCCGCTGCTAGCTGGGATCTCCCGCCACGCGGTGATGACGCCGTCTGCTGCGAGGCGGTCGAGCACGTCGCGTCCGTGCCCTGCCAGCGGACAGCCAGCGGTCGTGACGAAGCGAAGCGTCGTCATGCCGCGGCCGCTCGGGGTCGGATGTGGGCGGCGAAGCCGGCGATGCTGGGAAGAACGATCCCGTCGACGCGCAAAGGCAGCGCAGCGATCGGCGCGTACGTCGAGTCCGTCGCCCGCACCATCATCATGCCCGGCCGTTCGCGGAGCGCTCGAGCCAGCCCGCGAGGGCGGCGAGCGCGTCGGGCTGGACGAGGTAGTAGGCAAACAGGCCCTGCCGGCGCGTCTCCACAACGCCGGCGTCGGCAAGCACCTTCAGGTGATGGCTGAGGGTGGACTGCGACACGGTGAACATCGGCACCAACTCACACGCGCACAGCTCGCCGGGGTGACGAGCGAGCACGTCCACCAGCTGCAGGCGGATCGGATCGGAGAGCGCCTTCGCGTAGACGGCAAGCTGCAGTGCGTCCCCACCGGAGAGCGTCGGGCGGGCCGGTGAGACCGGCCGTGGCATGCCGGCAGCCTGCTTTCGCTTCGGTGTCAGATGGGCGGGTGGTGTCGCTGACATGTCGGACGCCTGATTCGATCGACGATCATCGGTTACTTCGACAGTAGTCGATGTTTCGGCGCCGGACCGCGTTCGTGAAGCAGATCGCGTAGAAGCCCGGCCCGGAATCCGGGGAAACCCGCAGCGCCGGCCGGCGGCGCCATGTCGCAGCCGGGTGGAGCGCTCGTCGGGCGCCTGACCGATGCGAGGCCCGCTCGCCGCCCCAGTCCGGTCCGCGCATGACGGCGATCGAGCAGAGCGGGCCGGACGCGGAGGGCAACGAGCGGTGGTTCTCGGCGGGCGTGCGCGGCATCGGCCTCGCCAGCCTGCTGTCCGAAGCGCCGGCGTGGGCGGCGACGGGCCCTACTCGACGGTGACGGTCTTGGCCAGGTTGCGCGGCTTGTCGACGTCCAGTCCGCGGCGGGTGGCGATCGCGTAGGCCAGCTGCTGCAGCGGCAGCACCGCCAGCACGGGCTGCAGCTCGGGCTCCGTCCGGGGGACGTAGAGGACGTGCTCGGCGAGCTCGGCGATGTGCTCGTTGCCCTCGGTGGCGACCGCGATCACGTGCGCGCCGCGGGCGCGCACCTCCTCGACGTTCGAGACGACCTTCTCGTACACGTGCCCGTCGGTGGCGATGACCACGACCGGTGTCGTCTCGTCGAGCAGGGCGATCGGCCCGTGCTTCATCTCGCCGGCCGCGTACGCGTCGGTCGAGATGTAGGAGATCTCCTTCAGCTTGAGCGCGCCCTCGAGCGCGATCGGCAGGCCGATGTTGCGGCCCAGGTAGAGGAAGAAGTCGTTGCGGCAGAAGCGGTCGGCGATCGGCTCGACGAGCCCGCCGCGCTCGAGCGTCCGCTGCACGAGGTCGGGCAGCTCGCGCACCTGCGTGAGCAGCGTCTGCGCCCGCTCGGGGGCGATCGTGCCGCGGATGATGCCGAGCCGGAGCGCGATCAGGTAGAGCAGCGTCAGCTGGGCGGTGAACGTCTTGGACGCCGCCACGCCGATCTCGAGGCCCGCGCGGGTGTAGAGCACCGAGTCGCACTCGCGCGTCATCTGGCTGCCCATGACGTTGGTGACGGCCAGGACGTGGGCGCCCTTCGCCCGCGCCTCCTTCATCGCCGCGAGCGTGTCGATCGTCTCGCCGGACTGGGCGATCGCGATCACCAGCGTGTTCTCGTCGATCACGGCGTGGCGGTAGCGCCACTCGCTGGCGATGTCCGACTCGGACGGGATCCGCGCCCACTCCTCGAGCAGGTAGCGGCCGACGAGCCCGGCGTGGTAGGAGGTGCCGCAGGCCAGGAACACGATCCGCGACAGGCCGCGGATCTGGTCGTCGGTCAGGTTCAGGCCGTCCAGCTGCAGCTCGCCGTGGTAGAGCCGCTCGCCGATCGTCTCGGCGATCGCGTCGGGCTGCTCCCAGATCTCCTTCAGCATGAAGGTGTCGTAGCCCTGCTTCTCGGCCGCGTCGTCGTCCCACTCGACCTCCTGCACCTCGCGCTCGATCGGCGCGCCGGCTCCGGAGAGGAAGGTGGCGCCGTCGGTGCGGGCGACGACGATCTCGTCGTCGAAGACGTGCTGGACGCGGCGCGTCTCGGACAGGAAGGCGGGGATGGCCGAGGCCATGAACATCTCGCCGTCGCCGACGCCGACGACGAGCGGGCACCCGCGCCGGGCGGCGACGAGCACGCCGGGGCTGTCGCGATGGGCGACCGCGAACGCGAAGTGGCCGTCGAGGCGCTTGTAGGCCTTGCGCACGGCATCGACGAGGTCGCCCTCGTAGCAGTCCTCGACCAGGTGGGCGATCGCCTCGGTGTCGGTGTCTGAGTGGTAGACGTGGCCGGCGGCGGCCAGCTCGCGCCGCAGGGACGCGTAGTTCTCGATGATGCCGTTGTGGACGACGGTCACGCCGGAGCCCTCGCACGCCTCGATCGGGTGCGCATTGGCCTCGATCACGCCGCCGTGCGTCGCCCAGCGAGTGTGCGCGAGTCCAGTGGTGGCGGGATGGGCGTCGGGCCCGACCGCCTCGCGCAGCACGGCCACCTTGCCGACGCGGCGGGTGATGTCCGCACGCCCGTTGATCAGGCAGATGCCCGCGGAGTCGTACCCGCGGTACTCGAGCCGCTCGAGCCCGGTCAGGAGCAGCTCCTTGCACGGCCTGCCACCGACGTATCCGACGATTCCACACATCAGCCCACTCCGATCTCCGCCTGGACGATCCCCACCAGATGGTTGCACAGGTCGTCGCACAACGCGCCATCCTCCGCTTCAACCATTACGCGCACAACGGGCTCCGTGCCAGATGCGCGCAGGACGACGCGGCCGTCGTGTCCGAGCTTCGCCTCGGCCGCCGCGACCTCCTCCCGGATCCGCGCCGACCCCGCGAGCGCCGTCCGGTCGGCGCGCACCGCGACGAGCCGTTGCGGGAACGGGACGATCAGGTCGGCGAGCTGCGCCATCGACAGGTCGAGCTGCGCGAGCGCGGCGAGCAGCATGAGCGCCGTGGCCAGGCCGTCGCCGGTCGTGTGGTGGGCGAGGTCGACGACGTGCCCCGACTGCTCGCCGCCGAGGGTCGCGCCGCTTGCGAGCATCCCCGCCAGCACGTAGCGGTCGCCGACGTCGGTCACCTCGACGGCGATCCCGTTTCGCTCCATCACCCGGTGGAACCCGAGGTTCGTCATCGACGTGACCACGACCCGGTCGAGGCCGCGGGCGATCGCGATCGCGGCGATGATCGCGTCGCCGTTCACGGGCCGGCCGGACGCATCGACCGCCAGGCAGCGGTCGGCGTCGCCGTCGAACGCGAGGCCGCAGGCTGCTCCCCGCTCGCGCACCGCCGCGGCGACGGTGTCGAGGTGGGTGGAGCCGACGCCGGCGTTGATGTTGCGCCCGTCGGGGTCGACGCCGAGGTAGTCCGCGCCGACGCCGAGCCGGTCGAACAGACGCGGCCCGGCGTCGAACGCCGCGCCGTTGGCGCAGTCGACGACGCCCGCGGTCGCGGGGACACCCTCGCCGTAGGTGGTCGCGAGCCAGTCGACGTAGGGCTCGTCGGCGTCGAGCATGCCCTCCACGCCTCCGCCCGGTGCCGTCGGCGCCGAGCCGACGAGCGCCTCGACCGCGAGCTCGTCCTCGTCGTGCAGCTTGCGGCCGTCGCCGCCCATGAACTTGATGCCGTTGTCCTCGTACGGGTTGTGCGACGCGGAGATCACACAGCCGAGCTCAGCGCCCTGCGTCCGCGTGAGCATCGCGACTCCCGGGGTCGGGATCACCCCGGCCAGAACCGCGCGTCCACCCGCCGACACGATGCCCTCGACCAGCCCGTGCTCGAGCATCGGCCCCGACTCGCGGGTGTCACGGCCGATCACGACGCGCGCGCCCGGCCCCGACCACGCGACCGCGGCCGCACCCAGGTCGCGCGCCAGCTCGGCCGTGAGGTCGACGCCCGCGACGCCGCGGACACCGTCGGTGCCGAACAGCTTCCGCACGTCGAGTCGAGACTAGCGCTTCGAGAACTGCGGGCGCTTGCGGGCCTTCTTCAGACCCGCCTTCTTGCGCTCGACCTGGCGGTCGTCGCGGGTCAGGAAGCCCTGGCGCTTCAGCTCGGTGCGCAGGTTCTCGTCGGCGCCGATCAGCGCCCGCGAGATGCCGTGGCGCAGCGCCCCGGCCTGGCCGGAGATACCGCCGCCGTCGATGCGCGCCCGCACGTCGTAGGCGGAGTCGGTGCCGGTCAGCTGCAGCGGCGAGGTGGCGATGGCGCGCAGCGTCTGGCGCGGGAAGTACTGCTCGATCGGCTTCCCGTTGACGGTGATGGCGCCGGCTCCGGGCACGAGCACGACGCGCGCGACGGAGGTCTTGCGCTTGCCGGTGCCACGGTACGAGACGGCGGTATCTGCCACGATCAGCGCTCCTGCAGGGGTTCGGGGTTCTGGGCCGCGTGCGGGTGCTCGGGGCCGGCGTAGATCTTCAGCTTGCGCAGCTGGGCGGCGGCGAGCCGGTTCTTCGGCAGCATGCCCTTGACCGCCCGGCGCAGGACCTCCTCGGGCCGCCGCTCGAGCTGCTGGCGCAGCGTGCGCTCGCGCAGCCCGCCGGGGTAGCCGCTGTGGCGGTAGTAGATCTTCTGGTCGAGCTTCTGGCCGGTGACGCGCACCTTCTCGGCGTTCACCACGACGACGAAGTCGCCGGTGTCGACGTGGGGCGTGTAGGCGGCCTTTGTCTTGCCGCGGAGGACGTCGGCGATCTGCGTCGCCAGCCGCCCGAGGGTCTTCGCCTCGGCGTCGACGACGTACCAGCGGCGCTCGATCTCGCCCGGCTTTGCGGTGTAGGTCTTCATGAGCGACCCGGAACCATAGACGAACGCGCATGGCGGCGCCCACATCCGCTCGTTGCGCGCGCAAGCGGCCTGCTACCGTTTGGACATGCGGGAGGTGCTCGCTGACGTCCGCCGGATGCTCGCCTCGGGCGAGAAGGTTGCGATCGCGACCGTCGTCGACACGCGCCGATCCGCGCCGCGCCCGCTGGGATCGCGGCTCGCGCTCAGCTCGAGCGGCGAGATGGTCGGATCCGTCTCCGGCGGCTGCGTCGAGTCCGACGTCGCCCTGCGCGCCGAGGAGGTGCTGGCCGGCGGGCCGCCGCTGCTCCTGCGCTACGGCATCTCCGACGACGACGCCTTCGACGTCGGCCTGCCCTGCGGCGGCGAGATCGAGGTGTTCGTGCAGATCGCCGACCCCGACGAGCTCGACCGGGTCGAGGCGGCGCTCGCGTCGGGGGAGCGGCTGGCGGTGACGACGACCGTCGCCGGCGAGGCCGCCGGCCACAAGACCTACGCCGCCGGCGAGGCGCACTCGACGGCGCTGCGGGTCGACGAGGCGACGTTCGCCGAGCACTACGCGCCGGCGCCCATGATGATGATCTTCGGCGCGGTCGACACCGCCCAGGCCCTGTGCCGGATGGCGAAGATGGTCGGTTTCCGCACCATCGTCTCGGACGCGCGCGGCAAGTTCGCGACCCGGGAGCGGCTCCCCGACGCCGACGAGGTGGTGGTCGGGTGGCCGGCGATGGCCTACGACCTGCACTCGCCCGACGAGGCGACGTACGTCGTGGTGCTCACGCACGACGCTCGTTTCGACGAGCCCGCGCTCGGCCCCGCGCTGCGCTCCGCCGTCCCCTACATCGGTGCGCTCGGCAGCCGCCGCGCGCAGGATGCACGCCGGCGGCGGCTGCTGAACGCCGGCTACACCGACGACGAGATCGGCCGCATCCGCGGGCCGCTGGGGCTCGACGTCGGCGCGGTCACTCCGCCCGAGACGGCGGTCTCGATCCTGGCCGAGGTGCTGGCCGTGCGGTCGCATCGCGAGGGTGGCGCGCTCTCGCAGAAGCTCGGCCGGATCCACCCGGAGACGGTCGCGAGCTAACCCGCGGCGTGGTGCGTGCGCGTGTACGGCACGCGGAAGCCCAGGCCGGAGAAGATCGCGTAGGCCGCCGTGTCCCGCGCGGGCGACGGCGCCTCGATGTCGGCGACGAAGCCCGCCGCCCCCTGCGCAAGCCCCTGGGCGACGAGCGCCCGGCAGAGGGCCGCGTCCGGAGCGTGGTCGGCCGTCATCACGCCCGGCACCGGCCCGTCCACCCCCAGGAAGGCGAGCTCGCCCGGCCCGGGCAGATACATGCTGCGCGCGCCGATCAGGCGGCCCTGCTCGTGGACGAGCATGTGCGTCCAGCCGGGGCGGCCGTGCAGCGCCCGCAGCCACGGCTCCGCGTCGGCGCTGTACACCGTGGCGAGGAACGCCGTCCACGTGTCGACCGACCCGGCGGCGACGGGCCGGACATCGAACGCCCGGGCCGACGGGCCGGACGGCGGCAGCGGCGCAGCGTCCCGCACGATCCGGTCCCAGCCGCCGGTCGGACGCAGCCCCGCCTCGGCGAGCCACGCCGTGTAGCCGGCCGGCCGGCAGTGCGGCTGGGAGACGAGCATGAACCGGCGCACACCGGCGGCCCGGTATCCGGCCACGATCTCGGCGACCGTCTGCGGCATCGCGGGCTCGACGACGCCGAGACCGATCGCCCGGTTGAAGAGCCCGCGGTCGAAGCCCCCGCCGGCGCACCGGATCACGAGCGCGCCGCCGACGCGGCGCGCCGCCAGCCCGAGCCGCGCGGCGTACGCGGCCGGCGCCGCGGCGATCAGGTCGGCCCATGCGCGCGCTTCCGCCGCCTCGACGGCGGCGGCCGTCGCGGCATCCACCGGCCGCGTGTCGACCGCCGCCAGGCCCGCGCTCACGCGCCGGCCGCCGCCACGTTCGCGCCGACGACGGCCATCGTGCGCGCGAAGTCGTCCGCGGGCGTGAACTCGACCACCTCGGTGCCGGCGGTCACGACCGGCACGTGGCCGGGCTCTGCAACGTAGGCGTCGCCCGCCTCGTATGCCTCGTCGCGGTCGGCGTAGCGCAGCGTCAGCGTGCCCGACACGACGTAGCCCCAGTGCTCACACTGGCAGCGGTCGTCGGGCAGGCCGCGGAAGACCGGTGCGGCGTCCATGTCCCGGCGGAAGGTCTCGAAGCCGACGGTGTAGCCCCCGATGTCGGAGTAGCGCCCCTCCATCACCCCCATGTCCTGCACCCGCTCGGCGGTCTCGCGTGAGGTCTTCGGCATGGCCGTCTCCTTTCTGATCAGACATCATGTCCAGACAGAACGTCCGCAACGATAGCGCATGTCCGACACGTTGTCTAGACTGGATGTCATGGGAACCCGCCACGCAGCCGCCGCCCGCCGCGGCCGCGAGTCGACCCGGCGCACACGCCTGCGGATCGTCGCGGCCGTCCGCGCGATGCTCGCCGAGGGCACCTTCCACGAGGCCACGGTCGAGGCGGTGGCCGAACGGGCGGGCGTCGCCCGCGCCACCGTCTACCAGCACTTCGGCTCCCGCGTCGGCCTGGTCGACGCGATCTGCGAGACGTTCGACGAGAACCCGGCGCTGATCGGCATCCGGGCCGCGGTCCGTGCGGGGGGCCCCGACGTGCTCGAGGAGGCCGTCGCCGGCTCGATCCGATTCTGGGCGTCCGAGGAGGCGGTGCTCGCGCCGCTCTACGGCGCCGCCGCGGTCGACCCCGCGGCGCGCAACCTGGTCGACCGGCAGCGGGCCGACCGCAGGGGCGAGTTCGAGACGCTGCTGCGCGGCCTGCGCGCGTCGGGGCGGCTGCGCCCCGGCGTCTCGTACCGCGAGGCGCTCGCGACAATCCTCATGCTGACGAGCTTCGAGACGTTCGTGGAGCTGCGCCGGCAGGCCGGCCTGTCCGAGCGCGCCGTGATCGGCCTCGTCCGCTCATGGGCGCGCGCGTCGCTGCTGCCCGGGGCGGACACGAGCCGCTAGGGACGCGCGGGAGGTCCGGTGATCCGCCAGGCCGCGAGGGCGCCCAACCCGACCCAGAGCAGATAGAAGACGCTGAACTCGCTGCCGAGGGTGGCGTGGAACGCGTGCCACGTGTGCCCGCTCAGATAGCCGAAGTAGCGCCCGCCGGCGGCGCCGTACCTGCGCTCGGCGTCGCGATGGAGGACGTAGGCGAAGGCCGAGTACTTGCCGGCCACGAGCGCGACGACGATCGACACCACGGCGGCGGCCGCCGGGAAGACGCCCCTCCACCCGCTCCCGATGCGCAGGACGAGCTGGCCCGAGACGACGCCCAGGGCGGCGGCGACGATGGCGAAGGAGTGGTCGGTCACGACCACCATCACCGCCCAAGCGGCGGCGCCGAGCGCGGCGGCGAGCAGCGCTCCGGCCACGACCCGGCCGACGGGCGGGCGGCGCACCTCGTGCACGACGTGGTCGAGCACGGAGGGGTCGGATGGCTGCAGGATGAGCGACTCGGACTCGGACACGTGCGTTCCCTGGGATCGTTGACAACCGTCTGCTCAGTGAGGGTCGTCAGGAACGGGAGTCAGCTTGAGCCTGGGCCGCCGCCGCTCGCACCCCCGCGCCGGCCGGCCGGCCACCAGTTCCAGTCGCCCAGGACGCGCATGGTCGCGGGCACCAGCAGCGAGCGGATCAGCGTCGCGTCGAGACCGATCGCAAGCGCCAGGCCGAGGCCGAGCTCCTTCACGATCACGACGTCGGCCGTCGTGAACGAGAGCCCGACCACGACCAGGATCGACGCCGCCGACGTGATGATGCGGCCGGTGGCGACCAGGCCGGTGGCGACGGCGTCGCGGTTCGTGGCGCCGGCGTCGTAGGCCTCGGCGATCCGCGAGAGCATGAACACCTCGTAGTCCATCGATACGCCGAAGAGCGTGCAGGCGATCACGACCGGCATCGTCGACTCGATGTAGCCGAGCTTCGTCAGGCCCAGGAACCCGTCCAGGTGGCCGTCCTGGAACACCCACACCAGCACGCCGAACGCGCCGGCGATCGAGAGCGAGTTCATCACGATCGCCTTGAGGGGCAGCAGCAGCGACCGGAACGCCGCCGTCAGGATCGCGTACGTGGCCAGGAAGATGAACGCTGCCGCCCACGGCGCCCGGCCCTCGATCTGGGCGAGGAAGTCGAGCTCGCCCGCCGTCTCGCCCGTCACCAGGAACGTGTGTCCGTGCCCGGGCAGCGCGCGGACGCGGCGCACCACCTCGCGCCCGGCGCCCGTGAACGGCGAGACCGACGCCGTCAGGTTCACGGCGCTTCCCCGCGGGCCGCGCTGGATGCTCTGCACGCCGGCCACGCCCGGCACGCGCTCCAGCCGGTGCACGAGCGGCGCCAGCGCCACGCCCCGCGGCACCGCGACCGTGATCGGGTTCAGGACGGCCTGGGAGAACTGGGTGTCGAGGATCTGCTCGCCGCGGCGCGACGCGAACCCGGACGGCAGCACGTCGGCGCGGGCGACGTTCAGCCTGCCGTTCACCACCGGCGCGGCCAGCAGGCCGACCACGAGCAGCGTGCCGATGATGAACGCCCACGGCCGCGCCATCACCGCCCGCGCCAGCCGCTCCCAGCCGTGCGCCGACGAGGCCCCGCCCCGCCGCCTGCGGCGCGGCAGGATGGGGGCACGCTCGATGCGCGGCCCGAGCAGGCCGAGGATCGCGGGCAGGAGCGTCACCGCCGCGAACGCCGACACCGCGACGACCAGCGAGCCGCCGGCGGCGATCGACGAGAGCACACGCAGGCCGAACGCCCACATGGCCGAGAGCCCGATCAGGACGGCCAGGCCCGAGAAGGCGATCGCGCGGCCGGCGGTCTCGACGGTGCGCACGACGGCCGCCTCGACGCCGCTTCCGGCCTGCAGCTCCTCGCGGAAGCGCGAGACCGCCAGCAGCGCATAGTCGACGCCGACGCCGAGGCCGAGCATCGTGGCGATGTTCAGCACGAAGATCGAGAGCGGCACCGCCTGGGCGAGCATCCACAGCAGGCCGAGCGTCACCAGGACGGCCACGCCGCCGACCGCCAGCGGGATCCCCGCGGCCACCGCCGTCCCGAACGCCAGCGCCAGCACGATGAGCGCCGCCGGGATGCCGATCGACTCCGCCCGGCGCAGGTCGGCCGACGTGGCCAGCTGGATGTCCTCGAAGACGGCCGGCGCCCCGGTGACGTCGACCGTGTATCCGGGCGGCGGACGCAGCGCCGCGCGGAACCGCTCGACGTAGGTGCGGGCCGTGTCCGGGTCGATCCGAAGCGGGAAGACGGCGTAGGCGGCCGGCCCCGTGGGCGACCGCACGATCACCGGTCCCGCCGGGGGCACAGCGACGTGCGGGAATCGTGCGAGGGGCGCGATCGTGCGCCGCAGCTTCCCAACGTCGCCGTGGGGCGCCACGACCACGAGCTCCGATCGCGGCCGCCGCGGCAGCCAGCTCGCGAGCTCGTTGCCGGCCCTGACCGCCTCCGAGTCCTGGGCGATGAACCCGCCCGACGCCAGCGCGCCCTGGAGCTGCGGTGCGAGCGGCGCGAGCACGGCCACGGCGGCGAGCCACAGGCCCACCACCAGCCGGCGCCGGCGATACACCCAACTGCCAAGCCTGGCGAAGCGCGTCACCGGCACCCGGGAACGGTACCGGCCGCCGCCGCGGCGGCGCGCACCAGAAGGGGGATTGCGGCCACGGTGCGGTGCTGCCGATAACAACTTGCAGATGCGGCGGCTCGCCATGCTCACCTTGCTCATTTCCGTGCTCGCCACCGGAACGCCGACCCCTGCCGCGGCGACCGGCGGCTGCATCGCGCACACGACCGGGATCCGCTACCGCCCGACGGTCACCTGGAGCTGCGCGGCCACGGTCGTCAGCGCGAGCGCCGTCGTCACGCGCGTCTCCACCCACGCCACGGTCGCGGCCGACCCGATCGCGGGCGTCGGCACGACCGGCCTCAGCCTCGCGCTGCACGGCGACCTCGTCGCCGGTGCGGCCTACAAGGTCGTTCTCACGTACGACGACGGGACGAGCCCGACCCCCGTCACGACGACCTGGCGGACGCTGGCGCCTCCCGCCCACCCCGGCCTGCACGTCGAGTACATCACCGCCGTCCCGCCCGACGCCGTCCTCGACATCGCCCACCGCATGGATCTCGCGAACATCTTCGCCGTGCCGCGGCCGTCGGACTTCGTGGACGCCGCCTCGGTCAGCCTGACCGCGGACGCCTACGGGGCGCACCTGCGCCGCCACCAGTCGGCGCTCGTCGTCAGCGACGAGCCGGTGCTCGGCCGCACCGGCCTGGCCACGGCGCTGGCCCGGTTCTGCAACGCCGGCCACGGCGTGGTGCTCGGCGGGCAGACGCACTGGCTGGCCGGCGGGCGCGAGGGCTGGCAGGTCACGAGCGCGATCGGCGGTGCGACGAGCGTGTTCGCGGCCAAGTGGTCGATGTTCGCCTACGACGACGTCGCCCCCGACCAGGTGTCGACCGGCTCGCACGACCTCGCCAAGGGCTCGGTCATGGCGAACTTCCTCACCAGGGGCCTCACCCACTTCACGGTCGTCGGGCCCGGGTCGGGCGAGCCCGTCATCCAGGACTACTTCTCCGGCCGAGTGCTCGCCACCCTGCAGAAGGCGTCGTCGCTCGCGAGCCCGTTCCACACGTTCGGGCAGGTGTTCCTGTCCGCCCGCCAGATCGGCGCCGGGCGGCTGGTCGACCTCGGCTTCCGGCCGTGGTCGTCGGCCGTCGACCAGGGCGGCTTCGACCCCAGCACCAGCGCCGGCGGCGCCCTGACCGCGCGGGCGCTGTGGTGGGCGACGAACCGGATCCCGCCGACCGACACCCACTTCACGACGAAGCCCGCGGCCCGATCGAGCCGCGCCACCGTGTTCTTCTCGATGGCGGCGAAGGATCAGGACAAGCAGACTGCGGACGACCTGCACTTCCGCTACCGGATCGGCCACGGCAGCTGGCACCGCGCGGTCGGCGATTCCTTCGCCCTCTACCACCTCGCGCAGGGCAGCACGCACACCGTGTACGCGCGCGCCATCGACTCGGGCGGGAACCTCGACCCGCACGTCGCCAGGTACACGTTCCGGGTGCTTCCCGGGGCGCTCGGCTAGGCACACATTCCCTTCCAGAGGGTGCGATAAAGTGACGCCCGAGTTGACGGGCCGTTCACTGATCCGCGTTGCCGTGCTCGCGGGCGCATGGACGCTCGCAACCGTCGGCTCTGCCCCGTCGCTCGCTGCCTCCGGCCCCGCCGCCCGGCCCGCCGCGGGTCGTGTCGCCCTCGCGGGGACGGCGGCGCCCGCGACGGCCGGCGCGCGGCTGGTCGGCGCGGTGGCACCGACGAGGCCCGTCGAGGCGGTCGTCGCCCTGAAGCCTCGCCACGCCCGCCTCCTGCACACGCTCGCGCTGCGCTCGAGCGGGCGGCCGGGCCTCTCCGAGGCCGGCATCCGCCGCCTGTTCGCGCCGGCGCCCGAGCGCGTCGCGCAGGTGCGCCGGTACCTGGCGTCGATGGGGCTGCACGTGACCGCCCACACCGACACCACCCTGACCGTCGCCGGGACCGCGGCGGCGGCCGAGCACGCGTTCGGCATCGGCATCGGCGTCTACCGCAGCGCCGCAGGGCCCGCCTTCCGCGCCCCGACGGGTGCGGTCACGCTGCCCGCGCCGATCGCGGCCGGGATCGAGTCGGTGGGCGGCCTCGACAGCTCCGTGCGCCTGCGCCCGGCGGCGCGCGTCCGCCACGCGCGCCACGTGGCCGCGATCACGCCGACCTGCAGCGGCGCGACGGACGCCCAGCGAGCGTTCGGCGGCTACCTGCCGGCCGACCTCGGCCAGAGCCAGGCGTACGGGTTGAACAGCCTGATCGCCGCCGGGCACGACGGCACCGGGCAGACCCTGGGGATGGTGGAGTTCTCCGGGTACGCGCGCAGCGACGTCAACCACTACCGCAGCTGCTTCCCGGGGATCACCGGCGCCTATCTGCCCGACGTCATCGTGGGCGGCCCGAACGCGGGCACCGGCGGCCGGGGCGAGGTCGCGCTCGACCTGGAGGTGGCGATGGCCGCCGCACCGGACGCGCAGGTGCGGGCCTACATCGCACCGAACGACCCGGACTTCGCGCCCGCCGTCTTCGACCGCATGCGCCAGGACGGCGTCACGATCATCAGCGACAGCTGGGGAGCGTGCGAGCCGCTGATGTCGGCGCGCCTGCTGGCGGCGGAGAACACATCGCTGGAGCTCGCCGCCGTCGCGGGCATCTCGACGTTCGCCGCCACCGGCGACTTCGGCGCGACCGACTGCTTCCCGTTCACGACCGACCTCGTGGTCGACGACCCCTCCTCGCAGCCGTTCGCGACCGCCGTCGGCGGGACCGCGCTCGAGGTCCCCCCTGTCTACGGCCGGCCCCGGGAGACGGCGTGGCGCGGCAGCGGCGGCGGCATCTCGATGAACTGGCGCAAGCCCGTCTACCAGCGCGGGAAGACCATCCCCGTCCGTGGCCGCAAGTGCAAGAGCGGGAGGGCCGAGTGCCGCGAGACGCCGGACGTCGCGCTCGACGCCCGCCCGAGGCGGACGGGCTACATCATCTACTGCAACGGCTGCGGCGAAGGCCGCGGCGTCGTCTGGGCGCCCGTCGGCGGCACGAGCGCCGCCGCGCCACTGATGGCCGCCATGACCGCCGACGCCGACGAGGCCGCCGGCAGACGGCTCGGGTTCGCGAATCCCTTCCTCTACGCCCAGGCCGGAACCTCGGTGTTCCGCGACATCGTGTCGGGCACGAACATCATGTTCGGCGGGCGCGGATACGCCGCCCGGCGCGGCTACGACCTCACCACCGGCCTGGGGGCGGTGCAGGCGAGCGCGTTCGCGGCGGCGCTCGCCGCCTACCACCCGGGGGCGGTGTCGGTCGACCCGACGGCGCTGCACCTGGGCGGGCCGGTGTCGGGGCGCCGGATCCCGTACGGCCACAAGGTCGCGTTCCGGGGCCGGCTGACCGACACCACCACGTCGCGCCCGGTCGCGAACGCGGCCATCCTCGTGATCACGCCGTTCGACACCTTCCGCGCGCGCACGAACGCCGCCGGGGCATGGCGCGTGACCCGCTCGATGGCGCTCACGCGGAACCTCACCTGGCACGCCGCCTACCTCGGCTCCGACACCCATGCGCCCACCTCGACGGCGAACCGCACGCTCGACGTCGTGCCGCACCTCGGCCTGCGGGCGCTCCTGCCCTTCCGCGACGGCCACTACGTCGCACCCGGCGGCGCGCCGTTCACCGTCACGGGCCGCTCGCGGCCGCCCATGGGCGGCGCCTGGGTGTGGCTGCAGGCGCGCCGCGGAGGAAGCCGGTGGCGGAACCTGGCCGAGGCGCACGTCGGCGGCGGCGGCGTCTACGAGGCGATCGTCCGCGTCCGCCGCGGCGGGCGCGAGGCACTGCGATGGTCGTTCACGGGGAGCGCCGACCGCCGGTGGCTCTCGTCCACGTCGCGCGTCGTCACGGTCGTCGGCCGCTGATGGGCGGCGGGATCGGCGTCCGCACCGCCGATCCGGCGGACTACGACCGCGTCGCCCCGCTCGTCGACGAGTGGTGGGGCGGACGGGCGATGATCGACATGCTGCCGCGACTCTTCTTCGTCCACTTCCGGGAGACGACGTTCGTGGCCGAGGAGGACGGCCGGCTGGCCGGGTTCCTGGCGGGGTTCCTGTCCCAGACGCACGCGGACGAGGCCTACATCCACTTTGCGGGCGTCTCGCCGGGGTTCCGCCGCCGCGGCGCCGGCGGCCTGCTCTACGAGCGCTTCTTCACCGTCGCCGGCGAGCATGGCCGCTCGGTCGTACGCTGCGTCACCTCGCCCGTGAACGAGCGCTCGATCGCGTTCCACCGCGCGCTCGGCTTCGACACCGACACGGTCGCCCGAAACTACGACGGCCGCGGCGGCGACCGCGTGCTCATGGTGAAGCGGCTGGCGTGAATACCGGTGCCTGGCACCGGGTATTCATCACTCCCACTCGATGGTGGCGGGCGGCTTCGACGAGATGTCGAGCGCGACCCGGTTCACTCCCTGGATCTCGTTGATGATCCGGCTCGAGATGCGCTCGAGCACGTCGTAGGGCAGTCGCGCCCAGTCGGCCGTCATCGCGTCCTCGGACGTCACCGCCCGCAGCACGATCGGGTAGGCGTACGTCCGCGAGTCGCCCTGCACCCCGACCGACCGGATCGCCGGGAGGATGGCGAAGCTCTGCCACAGCTTGTCGTAGAGACCGGCCCGGCGAATCTCCTCGAGCAGCACCGCGTCGGCCTCGCGCAGGATGTCCAGCCGCTCGCGGGTCACCTCGCCGATGATGCGGATCGCGAGCCCCGGCCCGGGGAACGGCTGGCGCCAGACCATCCGCTCGGGCAGCCCCAGCTCGGTGCCGACCCGGCGCACCTCGTCCTTGAAGATCAGCCGCAGCGGCTCCACCAGCTCGAGGTCCATGTCCTCGGGCAGGCCGCCGACGTTGTGGTGGCTCTTGATCTTGGCGGCGGTGCGGCTGCCCGACTCGATCACGTCGGAGTAGAGCGTGCCCTGGACGAGGAAGCGGACGTCGCCCAGGCTGCGGGCCTCGTCCTCGAAGAGGCGGATGAACTGCTCGCCGATGATGCGCCGCTTGAGCTCGGGCTCCGTCACCCCGTGCAGCGCGTCCAGGAACCGGTCGGTCGCGTCGACGTGGCGCAGGGGCACCCGAAAGTGGTCGTCGAAGGCCTCCACCACCTGCTCGGCCTCGTCCTTGCGCAGCAGGCCGTGGTCGACGAAGACGCACGTGAGCTGGTCGCCCACGGCGCGGTGGACGAGCAGCGCGGCCACGGCCGAGTCGACGCCGCCCGAGAGCGCGCAGATCACCTGCTCCGCCCCCACCTGCTCGCGGATCAGCTCCACCTGCTCCTCGATGAACTGGAGCGCCGTCCACGTCGGCGGCGCCTGACAGGCGTCGAGCACGAAGTGGCCGAGGATCTCGGTGCCGCGCGGCGTGTGCAGCACCTCGGGGTGGAACTGGACACCGTACAGGCCGCGGGCGGGATCCTCCATCCCGGCCACCGGCGTCGTGCCGCTCGACGCCGTCACCCGGAAGCCGGCCGGCGGCCGAACGACGCTGTCGCGGTGGCTCATCCACGCGGTCTGCTCGGCCGGCAGGTCGCCGAAGAGCACGCTGCCCTCGCCGATCCGCACCGGCGTCTTGCCGAACTCGCCGATGCCGGTGTTCGAGACCTCGCCACCCAGCACGTCGGCCATGGCCTGCATGCCGTAGCAGATGCCGAGCACGGGCACGCCGAGCTCGAACAGGCCGGGATCGACGGCCGGAGCGCCCGGCTCGTAGATCGACGCCGGCCCTCCCGAAAGGATGACGCCGATCGGGTCGCGGGCGGCCACCTCGGCCGCCGGCATGTCATGCGGGACGATCTCCGAGTAGACGCGACACTCGCGCACGCGGCGCGCGATCAGCTGCGCGTACTGGGCGCCGAAGTCGACCACGAGCACCGGCCGGTGCTCGGCGCCCGCCTCGTGGACGGCCGCCGCCAGGCCGTGCGCCCCCGGCGCCTCGCTCAACGGCTCATCCCGATCGCCTGCTCGCGCTGGAGCTTCTTGCCCTCGGTCTGGAGCGCCGGGGCGAACATGATCTCGGCTTTCTGGAACGCCTGGATCGAGTCGTACCCCGTCGTCGCCATCGACGTCTTCAGGGCGCCCATCAGGTTGAGCGTGCCGTCATTCTCGGTCGCCGGCCCCGACACGATCTCCTCGAGCGAGGCGACCTGGTCGGTCTGGACGCGGGCGCCGCGCGGCAGGCTGGCGTGGAACGTCGCCATGCCCCAGTGGTAGCCGCGGCCGGGGGCCTCGTAGGCGCGGGCGAGCGGCGAGCCGATCATGACCGCGTCGGCGCCGCAGGCGATCGCCTTGGAGATGTCGCCGCCGGTGCGCATGCCGCCGTCGGCGATCACGTTCACGTACTGCCCGGTCTCGAGCAGATGCTGCGTGCGCGCGGCCGACGCGTCGGCGATCGCGGTCGCCTGGGGGACGCCCACCCCGAGCACGCCGCGGGTCGTGCAGGCCGCGCCGGGGCCGACGCCGACCAGGACGCCCGCGGCGCCGGTGCGCATCAGGTGCAGCGCCGCCTGGTAGGAGGCGCAGCCGCCGACGATCACGGGCACCGGCAGCTCGTTGATGAACTGCTTCAGGTTCAGCGGCTCGACGACGGTCGAGACGTGCTCGGCCGAGACGACCGTGCCCTGGATGACGAGGACGTCGAGGCCGGCGTCGAGCGCGATCTGCCAGTAGTCGCGGACGCGCTGAGGCGTCAGCGACGCCGCCGCCAGGACGCCCTCGGCCTTGATCTCGCGGATCCGCTGCGCGATCAGCTCGGGTTTGACCGGCTCGGCGTAGATCTGCTGCATCTCGCGCGTCGCCTCGGACTTCTCGAAGTCGGCGATGCGCTCGAGCTGCTCCTCGGCGTCGTCGTACCGCGTCCAGATGCCCTCGAGGTTGAGGACGCCCAGGCCGCCAAGCCGGCCCAGGATGACGGCCGTCTCCGGGGAGACCACGCCGTCCATCGCCGAGGCCAGCAGCGGCAGCTCCAGCATGTGCGGGCCCAGCCGCCAGGCGATGTCCACGTCCTCGACGTCGCGCGTGCGCCGGCTGGGGACGATCGCGATGTCGTCGAACCCGTACGCGCGGCGCGCCTTCTTGCCCCGCCCGATCTCAATCTCCATGGTTGACCGCCTCTCCGGTGACGCGGATTCGCCCCGAACGCAGACGACCCAGGTGGCTGGGGGCCTGCCCGGGTCGTGAAGAGGATCGCTGAGCGCCGCAACGAGCTTTCAAAGTTGAAAGCAAGTCTACCAGTGGGTCAGGACGCAGCCCGCGTATCCGCGGGCAGGATCTCCTGCACCTCCACCATGCTCGCGAACCGGGGCACGTCGCGCGGGTCGAACACGCCCGCCCCGACCGTCTGCGAGTTGGCGGCGCCGCACGCGAGGGCCTTGCGCAGGCACTCCTCCGGCGTCGCGTCGGCGGCCTGCGCGGCGACGAACCCGGCCAGCAGCGACTCGCCCGATCCCACCGACGAGACCGCCTCGACCTGCGGGATCCACGCCCGGTACATGTGCGCCCGGCCGCGGCCGGAGCGCAGCCGGGCGTAGCAGCCCGTGCGCAGCGTGATCAGGACGCCGGCGGCGCCCATCGACGTGATCTCGGAGAGGCCGTCCTGGAAGTCCTCGTCGGTCTGGAACTCGTGCCCGCACAGGGCCTCGGCCTCGCGCTGCTCCGCCCACATGAGGTCGGGATGGGCCTGCAGCGCCTTGCGCAGCGGCTCGCCGTCGCAGTCGATGACGGTGCGCACCTTGCGCCTGGTCATCTCCGAGATCATGCCGGCGTAGATCTCGGTGGGCACGTGCCGCGGGAGGCTGCCGGCGAAGACGACCGTCGAGACCGCGCCGGAGAGGTAGCGCAGCTTCTCGCGCAGCATCTCGAGCTCGTCGTCGGTCACCTCGGGGCCGTACTCGTAGATCTCGGTCTGGACGCCGCTCGTCGGGTCGACGACGACGGTGGAGGTGCGCGACTCGCCGCGGATGCGGACGAAGTCGTTCAGGATGCCCTCCTCGGTCATCCCGTCGAGGATGTGGCTGCCCGTGCGCCCGCCGGCGAGGCCGGTCGCGATCACCGGCTCGCCCAGCCGCTTGAGCGCACGGGCGACATTCACTCCCTTGCCTCCCGGGATCACGATGCCCTGCTGCGCGCGATGCCGGTGGCCAAGCTGGAGATTCGGAACGGTGAGCGTCTTGTCGACTGCGGCGTTGGCCGTCACCGTGAGGATCATGGGCGTGCCGTCCCCATCGGACGCCGCATTCTATACGCGCGGAATACGAAGAAACGGTAAAGTGCAGGGATGTTTACGTCGCGCCGCCGCTCGGTCGTCACCGCCGGGGTCATGTTGGAGGGCGGGATCGCCGGCTGGTACCTGGGCGCGGGCTGGCTCGGGCTGCTGGGGATGGTCGCGGCGGTGACGATCGCCGACACCGCCTGGGGCGTCGCCCGCCGGGGCGCGTTCGCGGACATCGCGGGGCTCGAGGTGGCGCTGGCGCTCACGGTCATGCTCGCCGCCGGCGCGCCGGGAGTCGCCGTCGGCCTGACGGCCGCGGCATGCGCGGCCTGGCTGATCCGCGACGGCCGCACCGGGCCGTCGCCGCGCCCGTCCGAGCTCGTGCCGGCCAGGGCGCCGTTGCGCGAGGACTAGGTGAGTGCCGCGAGCGCGAGGATCTCGGCGTGCAGCGGGCCGCCGCACGTCGACACGCACGAGGCGTCGTCGGCGAGCGGGGAGCCGTCGATCTGCGTGATCTCGCCGCCCGCCTCGCGGACGATCACCTCGATCGCCGTCGTGTCCCACACGCGCGTGATCGGGTCGACCATCACCTGGGCGGCGCCGCGGGCGACCAGCACGTGGCCCCAGAAGTCGCCCAGCCCGCGCACCCGCCACGCGCGCGCGGAGAGCTCGCGGTAGAAGTCCTCGAGGCCGTGCTCCTGCATCGAGCGCAGCCCGGCGGAGACGACCATCGCCTCGTCCAGGGGCGTCGCCCGCACGCCGATCGGCTCGCCGTTCATGCGCGCGCCGCCACCCCGCGCCGCCTCGTACGTCTCGCCCAACGCGGGCGCGTGGCAGACGCCGACCGCAACCGAGCCGTCGATCACGAGCCCCACCAGCGTCGCCCACAGGGGGATGCCGATCATGTAGCTGTGCGTCCCGTCGATGGGATCGACGACCCAGGTCGGAGCGCCCGCGACCGGGTCGCCGCCGCCGGCCGCGTGCAGCCCGTCCTCCTCCCCGAGGACGTTGTGGGCGGGGCGGGCCTCCGCCAGACGGCGGCGGATGGCCGCCTCGGCGGCGAGGTCGCCCTCCGTCACCCACGACCCGTCGCCCTTCCGGCTGGCGGGCGGGTGGTTGCGATAGCGCTCGAGCGCGATGCCGCCGCCCAGGAGCGCCAGCTCGCGGGCGAGATCGAGGTCGGCGGCGTGCGCCGTCACACCACGAGCGCCGCGCGCCGCAGCTCGGACGCCGCCGCACGGACGCCCTGGCGCCAGTCGCCGCCCCGGTCGCGCCAGGCGTAGATCACCGACCGCGACGGCGCCATCAGGCCGCCCGCCGGGTGCGTCGCCGTCGCCGCCCCGAGCACGTCGGGTCGGCCGCCCTGCGCGCCGATGCCCGGGAGCAGCAGGATCGCGTGCGGCATCAGCTCGCGGGCGCGCGCCACGGCGTCGGGCTGCGTCGCCCCGACCACGGCGCCGACGGCCGAGAGCCCGCTCTCCCCCACCAGCGGCTCGCCCCAGCGGGCGACGAGGCCCGCAACCCGCTGCCAGACCGGCTCGCCCGTCGAGAGCATCGCCTCCTGCACGTCCGCCCCGCCCGGGTTCGAGGTGCGCGTCAGGACGAAGAGGCCCGCGCCCTCGCCGCAGGCACCCAGGAACGGCTGCACGGAATCCTCGCCCAGGTACGGGTTGATCGTGAGCGCGTCGCCGACGGCCGGAGCGCCGTCGCGCCCGTGCAGCCACGCCTGGGCGTAGGCGTCGGCGGTCGAGGCGATGTCGCCGCGCTTGCCGTCGACGATCACGAGCAGGCCCGCCTCGCGGGCGTGGGCGCACACCCGTTCGAGCGCCGTGACGCCGACTCCGCCGAGCGCCTCGAAGAACGCCACCTGCGGCTTCACCGCCACGGCCTCGTCGGCGACGGCGTCGATCACGCCCGTGCTGAAGCGCTCGTACGCCCGCGCACGCCCGGATGCGCCCGGATGCAGCCCCGTGATCACCTCAGGCGGCAGCAGGTCGATGCGAGGATCGAGGCCGACGCACAGGCAGCTGTGCTTGCGTTCGACCGCCTCGGCGACGCGATCTCCGAAGTTCATCCCCGCAAGGGTACCGACTGCCGCAGCCGGACGAGCCGCGGAACGGCCGCCGCGACCGTCCCGGCGTCGACCGCCACCGCCCGCACCGCTGCCGACGGCCGCGCCAGCGTGGCCGCCACCACCCGGGCCTGGTCGGCCTGAGCCGGCGAGAACGGCGCCGGCGGCGCGCGCAGACCGTGGGCCAGGGCGGCGACGAGCGCCTCGGCCTCGAGCCGGCCGTCGCCGGCGCGCGGCAGCCGCCGGCGGGCGACGATGCGCCCGCCCGCGCACGCGAAGGCCTGCACGAACCGGGCGTCGAGGTCGGGGGCGAGCACGACGCCGCTGCGCGTGGCAGCGCGGCGCAGCCGGGCGAGCGCGCGCTGGCCCCGCTCGAGGGCCGCCAGCCGGTCACGCGTCAAGGCCGCATCCTCGTACCGGCGCTCGACCGACAGGCGCCGCATCCGGTCGCGCATCCGCTCCTGGGGGACGCCGGCACGGGCACCGCCGAGCCACCCCCGCGCCGCCTCGACCGCGTCGGCGTAGTCGTCCACCTGCGCGCCGCCGCGGCACGGCGCCCGGCATGTCCCGATCACGCCGGCCAGGCACGAGCCGTCGTCGACCGGAATCCGCGCCCGGCACACGCGCAGCCCGAACGCCTCCCGGACCGCGGCCGCGACCGCGTCGGCCTGCCGCCGCGAGCGCAGCGGGCCGGCGGTGACGGCCTCGCCGGGCCCCGGCCGGGCGGCCACGCGCAGCCGTGGCACGGGCTCGTCGAGCGACAGCACGAGGTAGCAGGCGCGGTCGGGGTCGGCGCCGCGCGTGTTCGCCGGCGGCCGGAGGCGCTCGATCAGCTCCAGCTCGAGCAGAGCCGCCTCGAACTCCGACCCCAGCGGCCGCGTCTCGATCCGGGCCGCGGCCTCGACCGCCCGCTCCACCTGCGCACGCAGCGCCCGCCCCGAGAAGTAGGAGCGCACGCGGGCGCGCAGGTCGGTGGCCTTGCCGACGTAGAGCACGCGCTCGGAGGCGTCCCGGAACAGGTAGACGCCCGGCCCGGTGGGCGCCCCGGCCGCGAGCGCCCGCCGACCCGACGCCCGCCGGCGGGCGGGCGCGCACAGGCCGATCACCTCGCCGACCGTCGCGGCGCCGCGTTCCTGCGCCATCCCGAGCAGCTGCACCAGCACCTCGGCGGTGGCCTCGGCGTCGGGCAGCGCCCGGTGGCACGGCCGCACCTGGGTGTCGAAGCGCATCGAGAGCGTCGCCAGGCTCATGCTCGGCAGGCGCTCGCCGATCAGCCGGCGGCCGAGCAGGACGGTGTCGATGACGGGCGCCGCCAGCCTGCCGCCCCGGAGCCGGCGGAGCTCGGCGTCGACGAAGCCGACGTCGAAGCGGGCGTTGTGCGCGACCAGCACGGCGTCCGCGCAGAAGCGCAGGAACTCGCGCAGGACGCGGTCGATCCGCGGCTTCCCGCGCAGGTGCCAGGGCGCAATGCCGGTCAGGGACGTGATCGCCGCCGGAAGCGGCACGCCCGGGTCGACCAGGCGCTCGAAGCGTGCCACCGGCTCGAGGCCCGACATGCGTACGGCGCCCACCTCGACGATGCGCGAGGAGCCGGGGCTCGTCCCGGTCGTCTCGAGGTCGAACACCACGTAGTCGGCCTGCTCGAGCGGGACGTCGAGCAGCGACCCGGCGTCCTCCCAGTCCGCCAGCGCCACCTCGGTGCCCGACCGCCAGGCGAAGCGGGCGTCGGCGCGCACGACCTCGTCGACCAGCTGGCGGACGAGCGCCGCCGGCGCGCTTCGCAGCGCGAAGAGGCAGGTCGCGGCGTCGTGCACGGAGACCGGCCTGCCCGCCTCCTGCAGGAGCGCGTGCAGGCGGTCGCCGCCGTCAAGGGTGAGCTGTGCACCGGTGGCTGGCACGAACACATGTTCGCACAGCCGGCGGACACCGCCCCCGAAACCGCAAAACGCCCGCCGCGCGGCGGCGCGGCGGGCGTTCGCGCGTCAGGTCCCTACTGCTTGACGGCGGCCTTCAGCTGGCTTCCCGCGGAAAACTTGGGCACCTTGCTGGCCGGGATGGTGACTTTCTGGCCCGGGTTGCGCGGGTTCACGCCGGTGCGTGCCTTGCGCGCCTGCACGCTGAACTTCCCAAAGCCGGTGAAGGTGACCTCGTCGCCCTTCTTGAGGGCGTCCTTCACCGAGTCGAGCACCGCGTCGAGGGCCGCGCCGGCATCCTTCTTCGACAGCCCCGACCTCGACGCCACGGCGTCGATGAAATCGCTCTTGGTCACGTGTCCTCCTGGGTCGTTTTTCCGGGAACCTGTGAAGCGGTCCGCACCCTATCACCAGGGTCGGACGGCCACAATCGCTGTCCCTGAGCCGGATTCAGGCCGTTTGCGGGGTGGGCGTCAGGCCCAGCGACGAGACCGTGAAGAGCGCGGTGTACGCGACGCCGGCCGCGGCGATCGCCTCGGCGCCTCCCTCCTCGCGGTCAACCACCGCAATTGCAGCGGAAACGTGGAGATCCGCAGCCCGGAGCGCCTCCACAGCAGAGAGCAGCGCGCCCCCCGACGTGACCACATCCTCGACCACGCAGACGCGCGTACCGGGGCTGTGGACGCCCTCCAGCCGGTTGCCCGTCCCATACTCCTTCGGCTCCTTGCGCACGATCACGTAGGGGAGCCCGGTCTCGATCGAGGTCACCGCGGCGAGCGGAACCGCGCCCAGCTCCGGTCCCGCCAGGAGCTCGGCGTCCGGGGCGTGCGCGCGCACGAGCGCGGCCAGCTCGCGGCCGAGCCCGGCGAGCAGTTCCGGCTCCGTCTCGAACCGGTACTTGTCCAGGTAGTAGCGGCTGCGCCGGCCCGACCGCAGGACGAAATCGCCCTCGAGGTACGCGCGCTCGACCAGGCGCCGGCCGAGGCCGGCCGCGGCCGAGGAGCTCACCCGGCCTCCGCCAGCAGGTCGCGGGCGATGGGCAGCATCCGGTCGGCATCCGGCGACCCGGTCGCCAGCGAGAGCATCGAGCCGTCGTCGAAGTAGAGGTCGACGCGGGTGCGGTTGCGGGCGCTTCGGCGGCGGTAGAAGATCGTGCCGGCGAACGATCCGGCGCCGAGGATGCCCGCGATCCAGAGCTTGCGCTTAGGCATCGGCGCGCTCCTCGGCCTTTGCCGCGTCGGCCGGAGCATCCGGCGCCGCGATCTGGCGCAGCAGCGTCTTCAGGTCGTAGAACACGAGCCCGACCGTCGGGTCGGCCCCGGTCGTGGCGACCGCCATCCGCTCGTCGTCGAGCACGACGAACACGCTCCCGTCGGGCGTCGCCGCCTGGAGCTGCGAGAGCGCCTCGCGGCCCAGGTCGCCGCGCACCGAGTCGGCGCCGGCGACGAGGTCACGGGCGAGCGCTCCCAGCCGCTGCGCCTGCTCGCCCTCGGCCGTCGCGGCGACCACCCCGCCGTCGCGGCCCGCCACCACGATGGCCTCGATCTGCGTCGAAAGGCCCTTCAGCTCGGCGATCGCGGCGGCGGCGTCCATGCCGTTGAACCTAGCACATGCCGATATTCTCACCGCCGATGGCCGCCAACACGCCCCGGATCGTGCTGCACCCGCTGCGGACGATCGCCGATTTCGGCAACCCCGTGCTGTCGAAGTACGTGCGCGACCGCGGCCCGCACCTGGCGGCGATGGTGGCGTACTACGCCCTGCTCTCGCTCGTGCCGTTCCTCTTCCTGACGGTCTCGCTGCTCGGGTTCGCCGGCCGCGTCTCGGCGAACTCGTACCTGATCCGCGAGCTGGCCCACATCCTGCCCGGACAGTCCGCGCGCGACCTGCTGCGCACCGTGCACGCCATCCAGCGCGACGCGGGCACGATCGGAACGCTCGGATTCGTCGGCCTCGTCTGGGGCACGCTGGGGTTCTACTCCGCGCTCGAGTCCGCGCTGAACATCGTCTTCGGCGTCCAGAACCGGGCCTTCCTGCACCAGAAGTGGATCACCTTCGCGCTGGTCGCCTTCTCGCTGCTCGTCCTCTTCACGTCGCTGATCGTGACCACCGCGGCGACCGGCTGGTACCACCGCCACGTGCCGAACCTGATCGACCTGAAGCTCATCCCGTACATCGCCACGCTGGCGGCGACGAGCGCCGGCATCTTCGTCGTGCTGATGGTCGTCTACCGGGTGCTCACGAACGTCGACCTGCACCTGCGCGACGTGTGGCCGGGCGCGCTCGTCAGCACCGTGCTCTTCCAGGCGCTCTTCTCGGGACTCTCGCTCTACCTGCGCTTCTCCGACCAGCTGCTGGCGCTGCGGGCGTTCGGCGGGCTCGTGCTGCTCCTGGTCTGGCTCTACCTGATGATGAACGTCATCATCCTGGGCGCCGAGATCAACTGGTGGCAGTGGTCGCGCCACCAGCCCGACGAGCCGGAGCTGGGCGGGCTGGCGTGAGCGGCACGTGAGGGCGGCCGCCGCCTGACCTGACCGCCCCCGGGGGGTGCCCGTCCCCTGCGAAGGACGGCACCATGGAGCGAGGACGTGACCCCGCTTCACCTGATCTTCGACGCGGCGGTCGTGGTCGCGATCTGCATCGCCGTCGGCGTGGCCGAGCTGCGCGCACGCCCACCGGGCGTCGGGCTGCCACCGGTTGCCCCCGCCGTAGGCGCCTACGCCCGCGTCCACAGCGCGCCCGAGCTGTAGCGGCGCAGGCCGAGCGCGAACGTCACGGCCGCGATCGCGGCGAACACGACGGCCGCGGCCGCGGCGGCGAGCGCCTGCGGCCAGCTGAAGCTCGTGACGATCCGGGTCGGCAGACCGGAGACGAACGCCGCCGGCACGGCCGTGAAGAGGAAGAGCTTGGTGGCGCCGCCGAACACGTCGAGCGGATACGAGGCGAAGATCAGGATCGCCTGGAATCCCAGCTCGGCGTGCTCGCCGCGCCCCCCGGCGAAGAACGTGAGCGAGCCGAGCGCCACCAGGAAGCCGACCAGCACGGCCGAGCCGCACAGCACCCCGAAGACGAAGAGCACGGCCCGCTTCGGCGTCGGATCGCCCGCGACGGCGAACAGGATCGGCCCGAAGGCGAAGTCGCCCAGCAGGGCCGTGTCCACCCGCCGCGTGAGCAGGTACGTGAGCGGGTTGGTGGGCAGCGCGAGCGCGGCGTCGATGCCGCCGCCGGCGACCAGCTCGCCGATCCGGCGGGCGTTCGCGAGCAGGCCCAGGCTGATGCCGCTGCACGTGCACAGGATCGCGAACAGGAGCAGCACCTCGTGCGTGTCCCAGCCGCGCAGCGTGCCCACCTTGCGGAAGAACAGCACCCAGAAGACGACCCAGGCGACGTCGTTCGCCATCATGATCGAGACCTGGAACCAGAATCCGGTGCGGTTCGACCACGCCTCCAGGAAGGCGGTGCGGAGGGTGGCGAGTGCGATGCTCATCCGCCCACCACCTCCAGCCGGCGCTCGCCCGCCGCGAACACCGCCACGGCCGCCGCGAGCAGCGCCACGAGCCACGCCGCCTGGAGCGCGAGCAGGCCCGGGTCGACGTGCCCGGAGGCCAGCCGGGCCGGCACGTAGGCCATGGACGAGAACGGCAGCAGGCGGGCGACCGTCGCGAGCGTGTGCGGCAGGAACTCGAGCGGCAGGAGCATCCCGCCGAGCAGGAACACGAGCTTCTGGTAGAGGAACCAGGTCGAGCGCGAGTCGCGCAGCCAGAACGCCGCGCCCGCGAACGCGTGCTGGGCGGCGACGTTGCAGCCGATCGCAAGCAGCGACGCGGGCACGGCCAGCGCGACGCCCTCGGCGCTCGGCGGCGGGCCGACGTACAGCCACGCGATGGTCGCCCCCGCAGCCCAGGCGCATGCCAGCCGCACGACCGCCTCGCCCAGCTCCGCGGCCAGCCGCAGCCCGACCACCGATGCCGGTCGCAGCATCTCGGTCACGATCGCGCCGGAGGCGATGTCCCAGCCGATCGTCTCGATCAGCCGCGGCTTCGTGGCGATCACCGACCCCTCCGCGAACGTCACGTACCAGAGCAGCGAGCGCACGTCGTAGCCCGCGATCGACCCGCCGTTCGCGCGCGTCGCCGCCGACCACAGGGCCGAGAACACGACCAGGATGCAGCCGTAGAAGAGCATGCGCACGGCCAGCTCGCCGGGCTGCGCCAGCGCGCGGCGGGCGGCGAACCCCGCCTGGGCGGCGGTCGCCGTCACGGCGCACCCTCGTAGATCTCGGAGATCACCTGCTCGAGCGGCGGGTCGACGACGGAGATGTCGGCGATGGCGAAGCCGTCGAGCAGCTCGTCGAGCACGGCGCGCACGGAGGCCCGGCGGGTGTCCACGACGAGCTGGTACACCGTGTCCGACTCGGCCCGCGCCTGGACGCCGTCGATCGCAAGCTCGCCGGGCGGCTGCTCGAACCGCACCTCGATCAGCTTCGTCTGCAGGAGCGTGCGCCGCATCCGCCCGACCTGGTCGTCGTAGATGATCGTGCCGTGGTTGATCACGACCACGCGGTCGGCCACGTGCTCGATGTCGGCCACGTCGTGCGACGTGAGGAAGACCGTCGTCCCCCGCTCGTCGTTCAGGCGCACGACCATCTCGCGGAAGCGCTGCTTGGCGATCAGGTCGAGGCCGATCGTGGGCTCGTCGAGGAAGAGCACCTCGGGGCCGTGCAGCACCGTCGCCGCCAGCTCGCAGCGCATCCGCTGGCCGAGCGAGAGCGACCGCACCGGCGAGTCGAGCAGGTGCCCGGCGTCGAGCAGGTCGGCAATCTCCTCGGTGCGTCGGCGGGCGTCGGCGTCGTCGAGCTTGTAGATGCGCGCCAGCAGCCGCAGCGTCTGGCGGGTGGTCAGCTCGAACCAGAGCTGCGAGCGCTGGCCGAAGAGCGTGCCGATGCGGCGGGCGAGCTCGCGCCGCTGCGTCCACGGCACCAGGCCGAGCACGGACGCGCTGCCGCCGGTCGGGTGCAGGATGCCGGTGAGCATCTTGATCGAGGTCGACTTGCCGGCCCCGTTCGGCCCGATGTACGCGAGCCGCTCGCCGCGCTCGACCTCGAACGTGATGTCGCGCACCGCCTCGACCGTGCGCCGGCCGCGGCCGCGGCCGGCCGTGAACGCCTTGGTCAGCTCCTTCGCCTCGATTGCCAGCATGTCCCTCAGTCCTCGGTCCAACAAAAACGCCCCGGTGGTCTTCCGGGGCGGTCGGCGGTGCAGATGATGCGAGATCGATCTAGTGCGCGCGACGCCCCGGCCCGACGTGATACGTCGGCGCCATCACCTTCGGCTGCGTGGGGCGGCACGTCATTGCCCCCACCATAGCCGCGGGAACGCCCGAACGCCAGGGAGATGGAGCAGCATGGGGCCTGGCCCCATATGGGGCCAGGCCCCGGTTTTCGGGCCCCGTGCGGAGCCAGGCCCCGGTCTTCGGCTTACGAGGGGAGCAGGGGGCGCAGGGCGGCGGCGGCACGGGAGCGGTGCGAGATCGCGTCCTTCTCCTCGGGCCGCATCTCGGCCACCGTGCGCGTGTCGCCCTCGGGCACGAACGCGGGGTCGTAGCCGAAGCCGCCCGTCCCCCGAGGGACGCCGGCGAGCGTCCCGCGCAGCTCGCCGCGCGCGTGCAGCTCCTCGCCGCCGGGGGCGATCGCCACCAGCTCGGCCACGTAGCGGACGCGCCGGTCGGGCTCCTCGCGCAGCGCGTCCAGGAGCCTGGCCAGGTTCTGCTCGTCGGTCGCGTCCTCGCCGGCGTAGCGGGCGGAGCGCACTCCCGGCCGTCCGCCGAGCGCGGCCGCCTCGATGCCCGAGTCGTCGGCCAGCACCCACGCCTCGCCCCCGATCGCGGCGTGCACGTGACGGGCCTTGAGCACGGCGTTCTCGACGAATGTGTCGCCGGTCTCCTCCGGCAGCTCGCCGGGGAACGGCTCGACGTCCCAGCCCGGCAGGACGCGCCCCAGCTCGACCGCCTTGTGCGCGTTCCCGGAGGCGAGGACGAGCCGGCGGCTCACGCCCCCTCGAGCACGCGGGCCTGCTCGGCCCCGATCGCCGCGATCCCGCCGGCGGCCAGCTCGAGCAGCTCGTCCAGCGACGCCCGCCCGAACGGTGTGCGCTCGGCCGTCGCCTGCACCTCGATCAGCTCCCCGGAGCCGGTCATGACGACGTTCATGTCCACCTCGGCGCGGCTGTCCTCCTCGTACGGGAGGTCGAGCCGCGGCTCCGAGTCGACGATCCCGACCGACACGGCGGCCACGGAGTCGCGCAGCGGCACGCGCACCAGCATCCCCTTCCCCACCAGCCGCTCGAGCGCCATGTGCAGGGCGACGTAGCCGCCGCAGATCGCCGCGCAGCGGGTGCCGCCGTCGGCCTGGATGACGTCGCAGTCGATCCACGCCGTGCGCTCGCCGAGGGCCTTGAAGTCGACCACCGAGCGCAGCGAACGCCCAACCAGGCGCTGGATCTCGACCGTGCGCCCGTCCACGCGTCCGCGGCTCGCGTCGCGCGACTTCCGCTCCGAGGTCGAGCCGGGCAGCATGCCGTACTCGGACGTGACCCAGCCGGAGCCGCGCCCGCGCATCCACGGCGGCACCGACTCCTCCACCATCGCCGTGCAGATCAGGCGGGTGGAGCCGATCGCGAACAGGGCCGATCCGGACGCGGACGGGATGAAGTCGGGCTCGATCGCGATCGGCCGCAACTCGTCCGGGCCGCGCCCGTCCTTCCGGCTCACGCCGCCACCGCCAGCGTCGCCGGGTCGACCCGCTCGACGCGCGTCAGGGGGAGCTGCAGGAACCGGCCGGCCACCTCGCGGAACGCCGCCGGGTCGCCCGTGCACAGGAACCGGTAGTCGCCCTCGCGGGCGGGGTCGTTGCCGACGCCGCGGCGGGCGATCGTCTCGGCCACCTCGCGCGCGATCTCCTCGGCCGACGTGATCAGGGTGACGTCGCGTCCGTAGATGCGCTGCAGCATCTGGCGGATGAGCGGGTAGTGGGTGCAGCCGAGGATGACCGCATCCGCCCCTGCCCGCTTGAGCGGCGCCGCATAGGCCTTGGCGGCCTCGTGCAGCGCATGGCCGTGGGTGTCGCCGCTCTGGATCAGCGGCACGAGGTCGGGGCAGGCAACCTGCGTCACCTCGATGCCGGCGTCGAGCGCGTGCACCGCCGCCGGGTAGCGGCCGCTCGCGACCGTCGCCTGCGTGGCCATCACGCCGACGCGCCGGCTGCGCGTCACCTGCACGGCCGCACGGGCCTCGGGCGTGATCACGCCGATCAGGGGCACGTCGAACTCCCGCTGCAGCCCGGGCAGCGCCGCGGACGTGGCGGCGTTGCAGGCGACGACGACGAGCTTGGTGTTCATCGCCGCCAGGTGGGTCGCGATCTCGTGCGCAAAGCGGCGGATCGTCTCGGGCGGCTTGGGGCCGTACGGGAACCGGTCGGGCGAGGAGTCGCCGAAGTAGACGAAGTCCTCGTGCGGCAGGCCGACGAGGCACTCGTGCAGCACCGTCAACCCGCCCACGCCGGAGTCGAACATGCCGATCGGCCGCGGATCCATCCGGCAGAGTCTAGAGATGCGGGCGGCGGCCACGCCGGCGTCGCATCGCTCGCCGGCCGGAGCGTGCGTCCTCGCCGATAGAATCGCGCCGGATGGTGGACCTGATCCCCCGAGACGTGCTCTTCGGGAACCCGGAGAGGCTCGCTCCGGCCGTGTCGCCGGACGGACGGCGCATCGCCTACGTCGCCCCGGTCGACGGCATCCTGAACGTCTGGGTGGGGACGCTGGGGGCGGACGACGCGAAACCGGTCTCGAACGACCGCGAGCGCGGCGTGCGCAGCTTCGCCTGGTGCCCGAACAACCGCCACATCGTCTACCCCCAGGACACGGGCGGCGACGAGAACTGGCACCTGCACGTCGTCGACCTGGAGGGCGGCGGCGACGTCGACGTGACGCCGTTCGACGGCGTCCAGGCACGCATCCTGGCCGCCGACCGGCGCCAGCCGGACCACCTGCTGGTGGCCTTGAACCGGCGCGACCCGCAGCTGCACGACGCCTACCTGCTGGACGTGCGCGACGGCTCGCTCGAGCTCGTCGCCGAGAACCCGGGCTTCGCCGGCTGGCTGGTGGACACGGAGCTGCACGTGCGCGGCGGGCTGGCGTTCCTGCCCGACGGCGGCGTCGAGATCCGCGTCGGCGATCCCGCCGCCGGCGACTACCGCGTGCTCGTCGCCGTCGGCTCGGAGGACGCGATCACGACCGACGTCGCCGGCTTCACGCACGAGGGCGACGCGGTCTACCTGGTCACGTCGAAGGATGCGAACGCCGCCCGGCTCCTGCGCATGGACCTCGCGAGCGGCGCGTTCGAGGTGCTGGCCGAGGACCCCACCTACGACGTCTCCGACGTGCTGATCCACCCCGAGACGCACCACGTCCAGGTGGTGACCTTCACCCGCGAGCGGGCCGACCACGTCGTCCTCGACCCGGCGATCGCGGCCGACGTCGAGGCGATGAAGGCGCTGCACCCGGGCGATCTGCACTTCCGGGGCCGCGACCGGGCCGACCGGATCTGGATCGTCGGGTTCACGGCCGACGACGGCCCGGTCGCCTACTACGCGTTCGACCGCGAGCAGGGCCGGGGCACGTTCCTGTTCGCGCACAAGCCCGACCTGCGCGGATACACCCTCGCGGCGATGGAGCCCTTCTCCTTCACCGCCCGCGACGGGCTCGAGGTGCACGGGTACCTCACCTTCCCGCCGGACTCCGACCGCGCGCAGGTGCCGACGGTGCTCTTCGTCCACGGCGGGCCGTGGGCGCGGGACGAGTGGGGCTTCGCGCCCGACCCGCAGTGGCTCGCCAACCGCGGCTACCTGTGCGTGCAGGTGAACTACCGCGGCTCGACCGGGTACGGCAAGGACTTCCTGAACGCCGGCGACCGCGAGTGGGCCGCGCGCATGCACGACGACCTCATCGACGCCGTCGCCTGGGTCGTCGGCCGGGGCCACGCCGACCCCAACCGGATCGCGATCTACGGCGGCTCCTACGGGGGCTACGCGGCGCTCGTCGGCGCGACGTTCACGCCGGACGCGTTCACGTGCGCGATCGACGTCGTCGGCCCGTCCGACCTGCGCACCCTGATCCGCAGCATCCCGCCGTACTGGGCGCCGCTCGTGGCCCAGTTCCACAGACGGGTCGGGGACCCCGACACCGAGGGCGACTTCCTGTGGTCGCGCTCGCCGCTCTCGAAGGTCGACCGGATCCGGATCCCGATGCTGATCGCGCAGGGGGCGAACGACCCGCGTGTGAAGAAGGAGGAGTCCGAGCAGATCGTGGCCGCGATGACGGAGCGCGGCATCCCCCACCGCTACATGGTCTTCCCCGACGAAGGCCACGGGTTCCGCAAGCCCGAGAACAACCTGAAATTCCACGCCGCCGCCGAGGAGTTCCTGGCCGAGCACCTGGGCGGGCGGCTCGAACCGGCAGAGGCGACATGAGCACCCACTGGTACGACCCCGACCACTTCCCCGAGCTGCGCCAGGCGCCGCCCTGGGTGATGCAGGAGATGATCGAGTCCGAGCCCGACCTGGCCGCGCGGATCGTGGCCGGCTCCGGGCCGGGCGGCGACCCCGCCGCCCTCGCGCTCCTGTGCAAGGGCGAAGGCCCGCTGGCCGTCGTCGGCTGCGGGACGAGCGAGCACGGCTCGCTGGGCGTCGCCGAGATCCTGCGCGAGGCCGGCGTCGACGCGGTCTCGCGGCAGGCGTTCGAGGCCCATCTCGAGCCGCAGCGGGGCGGCGCCGTGATCGGCGTCTCCCACGAGGGCGGCACCTGGGCGACGACGCGCGCGCTCGAGTCGGCCCGCGCGCGCGGGTCGGCGACCGGGCTCGTCACCGCCCGGCCGGAGTCGGAGTCCACCCGGCACGCCGACGCCGTCCTGGCGACGCCCGACGTCGACCGGTCGTGGTGCCACACCGTCGGCTACCTGTCCCCGCTGTGCGCCGGCTACGCCCTCGCGGCGGCCGCCTCGGGCGGGACGGCGGACGCCTCGGCGGCCGGCCGGCTCGTGGCCGCCGGCCTCGACTCCTGGGATGCGGCCAGGGCGGCCGCGCGCTCCCTGCACGGATGCTCCCACCTGCTCGTCACGGCCGGCGGCGCCGACCGCACGACGGCACGGGAGCTGACGCTCAAGATCGAGGAGGCGTGCCACCTGCCCACCTCGATGCGCGACCTGGAGACGCTGCTCCACGGCCACCTGCCCGCCACGGACGGCACCACGGGCGTCGTGCTCGTCCTGTGCGACCGCCGGGTCGACGCCGCCCGGACGGCCAGAGCGCGAACGGCGCTCCAGGCCTGCGCCCGGATCGGGATCGCCTGCGCGGCGATCACGACGCACACGGACCTCGGCGACGTCGCCCCGGCCGGCGTGGTGCCGACCCCCACGGCGGACGGGCTGCCGGCGGCCGCAGCCGCCCTGATCGGCGCCGCCGTGCCGCTCCAGCTGCTCACGCTCGAGCTGGCGCACGCGCGTGGAACCAACCCCGACCTGATCCGTCGCGAGCAGACGCCCTACCGGGAGGCTGCGAAGATCGTGGAAGGGGCCTGAGCCGATGCGCGCGCTGCACATCGTGAACGAGCCCAGCGGCCCCGGCGGCCTCTTCCTGGCGCCGCTGCGCCTACACGGCTTCCGCATCGACGCGGTGGACGTCGCCCAGCACGAGCTGCCGACGACCCTGTCCGGCTACGACGCGGTGATCTCGTGCGGGGGTACGGCCAACACGCACGAGGCCGACGTCTACCCCTGGATCGACGAGGAGATCGCGCTCCTGCGCGAGGCGCTCGACACCGGCGTGCCGGTGATCGGCCTGTGCCTGGGGGCGCAGCTGCTGACCAAGGCCGCCGGCGGCGGGGTGCACCGCAGCGACCCCTCCGAGGTGGGCTGGGTCGAGGTGCAGGCGAACGCCGCCGCCGCCGACGATCCCGTCCTCGCCGGCGTGCCGGAGCGGTTCATGGCCATGCAGTGGCACCACTACGCCTGCGGGCTTCCGCCCGGCGCGGTCGAGCTGGCCCGCAACTCCACCTGCCTGCAGGCGTTCCGGCTGGGCGAGACCGCCTGGGGCACGCAGTTCCACATCGAGGTCACGCGCGACATCCTGATGAACTGGATGCGGTGGGGAAAGCCCGAGCTCGAGGCGGCCGGCTACACCGACGAGCGCTACGTGGCGGAGCTCGACGCCCACCTCGACGCCCACGTCGCCATCGGCCAGGACATGGCCGAGCGGTTCGCGCAGGTCGCCGCGGCGCGCGCCCGCAACGCCGCCTGACGCGCCCGGCCGAGCGGGCCGGGCGCGCCAGGCGAACGGGGGTCAGTCGCCCGCGAGCTCGGCCTCGACGGAGGACGCGCTCGGGATGTCGGGGCCCGTGAACCAGTTCTTGGCCGACGCCATCCACCAGATGCCGGCGAACAGGATCACCGCCGCCACGAGCACCGGGGCGTAGTTCACCACCCCGTTGTCGAGCGCGAAGCCGGTGCGGCCGGGGATGCCGGCCGGGCCGAACGGCGCCGACATGTAGATGCAGATCACGATCACCTCGATCACGGCGATCGGGCACATCCACTTGTACTTGTCGCCGAGCGTCCACGGCCCGCCCTGGAAGGCGTCACCCAACCGCCAGCGCAGGTAGACGGGGATCACATAGGCGATGTAGAGCCCGATCACGGTGATCGAGACGATGGCGTAGAACGCGTACGGGACGTTGGCCGCGTTGCCCTTCAGCGCCGGCAGGGCGACGATCACACAGATGATCGCGCCGATCAGGGTGGCGTTTGCGGGCGCGTGGGAGCGGTTCACCTTCGACCACCACTGATGTCCCGGCACCGCCCGGTCGCGCGAGAACGCGAACAGCATGCGCGACAGGCTGGTCATGCCCGAGCCGGCGCAGAAGAACTGGCCGATCGTGGCGATCACCATGACGATCTTGAACGCGGCCAGCGACAGCGACGAGGAGAAGATCCCGACCACGTAGCCGGCGCCGTACGGGTTGTCGCCCTTCACGTTGTTGATGAAGTCGACGTTCGTGGCTGCGAACGTGAAGCAGATCAGCAGGATCCAGCCGCCGACGGCCGCGTAGAACACGGCCTGCCACAGGCCGCGCGCGGCCGAGTGGGCGGCGCCGCGCGTCTCCTCCGAGAGATGCGCGCAGGCGTCGTAGCCGGTCTCGGTGTACTGCGTGAGCAGGAAGCCGAGCGGCATGACGTAGAACCAGAATCCCAGCCCGCCGTTGTGCCCGTTGAAGAACCCGGAGTTGTTGATCCGGTGCGTGAAGACGAACGAGAGGCTCTGGTGGCCGTGCTGCGTCCAGAAGAGCAGGATGGCCACGATGATCAGCGGCCCGGCCACGTGCCAGTAGACGGAGCTGTTGTTCCAGTAGCGCAGGATGTGCGACGGGAACAGGTTCAGCACCGTGTGGCAGGCCAGGAAGATGATGTAGATCACGAAGATGTGGTTCAGGCTGAACGCGTTGTACGACGAGTCGAAGAGCCCGATCGTGTACGACGCGAAGAGCGCCGCGCCGTAGTCCACCGACGCCACCACGCCGATCAGGCCGACCAGATTGAACCAGCCCGTGAACCAGCCCCAGCCCGGGCCGCCGAGGCGGAGGGCCCAGTAGTAGATGCCGCCGGCCGTCGGGAAGGCGGACAGGATCTCCGACATGCAGAAGCCGACGATGAGGATGAATCCGCAGATCACGGGCCAGCCGATCGTCGCCGCCACGGGGCCGCCGTTGTTCCAGGCCTGTCCGTAGGTGGTGAAGCAGCCCGCCAGGATGGAGATGATCGAGAACGAGATCGCGAAGTTCGTGAACCCGCTCCACGACCGCTCCAGCTCCTGCTCGTAGCCGAGTTCCTTCAGCCGTTTCGCATCGGCGTCCAGGTGAGCGGCGCCACCGGTCGTCTCGCTCATTCAAACCCCCCTCGGTTCGCGGTCAGGGCACAGGCGAGCGATCATACGCCGTTGCGGGAAGGCTGTGGGATTCGCGCCCGGGCCGGCCGTGTGCGCCGCCGAGACGGTTGTTATGATCGCCGCAATCTCGGCGAGGAGGGGAGCGATGACGGCAGTCGGCTTGAGCGGCGCGCCCGAGGTGTTCGCCCGCAAGGCGTCCGGCCTGGTGCGCGAGATGTCCCCGTGGTCTGCGTTCGTCTACAACGTGCTCACCATGGGGCTGATCTTCCCGTGGACGTACCTCTGGGGCCCGTTCGCGGCGCCGGGCGCGAACATCGCCCTCGGCATCGTCATCGCGATCGCCGCCCAGATCCCGATCTCGCTGGCCTACGTCTGGCTGGCATCGGCGATGCCGCGGTCGGGCGGGGACTACGTGTTCCAGAGCCGCATCCTGAGCGGCCCGGTCGGGTTCATCGGCGTCTTCTCCGGCTTCGTCATCTGGATCCT
The DNA here is from genome assembly GCA_963843705.1 of uncultured Actinomycetes bacterium. Classification (GTDB taxonomy): domain Bacteria; phylum Actinomycetota; class Thermoleophilia; order Gaiellales; family JAICJC01; genus JAICJC01. The sequence continues at coordinate 162,860 of CAWJLQ010000008.1, read as the reverse complement.
GCAGTGGGTGGCGCTGTCCGGGTGGCTCATGGCGATCCTGGCGCTCTCGCCGTTCTTCCTGTCGCTCGGCGCCCACTACGACAACTCGACGTTCCTGAGCTGGGGCGTGTGGTTCCAGTCGGCGCGCGGCATCTTCATCACCTCGATCGTCCAGGCCGTCCTGGCCATGGCGCTGCTGGTGACCGGCTTCCGCAACTACGTTCGGCTGCAGCGCGTGCTCTGGGTGGCGACGCTGCTCTCGTTCGCGATCATCGTCATCCTGTTCCTGACGACGTCGCACGCCGACTTCGTCACCAAGCTGAACTCCTACGCGCGCGCCGTCCAGGGCTCGCACGGCTTCTACGACTACCTGCTGAACGACGTGTCGAAGGCGGGCTACAACCTGGCCGCGGGCTTCTCGTTCCTGGGCACGCTCCTGATCGCGCCGATCGCGTGGACGAGCCTGCAGTGGGCGAGCTACTCCGTGGAGCAGGGCGGCGAGATCAAGGCGGCGGCCTCGGTCCGCCAGCAGATGATCATGATCGTCGGCAGCACCGTGTTCGTCGGCGCCCTGCTCGTGATCCTGGCGCTCGTCGAGCAGCACACGGCGGGGACGCGCTTCCTGCGCGCCGCAGGCGCGTCCTACTACGGCGGCTTCAGCGCGTCGGGGAACGGCACCGGATCGATCGCGCCCTTCCCGAACGTGCTCGCGCTGGCGCTCACGGCGTCGCCGATCCTGATGGCGCTGATCGCGCTGGGGTACGTGGCGAACGCCTTCCAGGTCACGTGCAACTGCTACATCGGCATGACCCGCGTGCTCGTTGCGATGGGCCTCGACCGCACGCTGCCGGCGTGGTTTTCCCGCGTCAGCACCAAGCTGCGGTCGCCCGTGAACGCCCACGTCGCCTACTTCGTCGCGGCCGTCCCGGTCATCTGGGCGTACAACTACTGGTCGAACTGGACGACGTACACGCTCGGGGTGACGTTCGCCTGCGGCTACGTGTTCATGCTCTCGGTGCTCGCGGCCGCGCTCCTGCCCTATCGCGCCCCGGAGGTGTACCGGGCCGCGCCGCACCACACCGTGGGCGGCCTCCCGCTGGTCACGGTGCTGGGCGGGATCGGCTTCGTCGCCGCCGCCGCGATGTGCGCGTCGTTCCTGTTCGTGGACAAGCTCGGGCTGACGGGGCGCACGCCGTACACCATCGTCGTCGGCGTGATCGTGGCCTCGGGCGTCGTCTACTACGGCATGCGCCTGTTCAACGCCCGCCGCGGCATCGACACGTCGTACGCGTTCAAGGCGCTGCCGCCGGAGTAGCGTGCCCTGATGGCGTTCCTGCGCCGAACGCGCCCGCCGCGCACCCGGATCTTCTTCGCGACCGACCTGCATGCCTCGAACCGGGCGTTCCGGAAGTTCCTGAACGCCGCCGCCGCCTACGAGGCGGACGCCCTCGTCATGGGCGGCGACGTGTGCGGCAAGGTGGTGGTGCCGATCCTCGACGGCGGCGACGGGGCGTACCGTGTGTCGCTCAGCGGGCAGGACCGAACCGTCGAGGGAGACGCCGCGCTCGCAGACGTGCGCGACGTGATCGAGACGCAGGGCCACTACCCGTGCGTCGTCTCACCGCCGGAGTACGCCCGCCTGCGCGACGATCCCGACGCGGTCGACCGCCTGTACGTCCGGCTCGCCCGCGAGCGGCTCGCGCAGTGGCGCGAGCTCGCCGAGGAGCGCCTGCGCGACCGCGGTGTGCGCTGCTATGCGACCGGCGGGAACGACGACCGGCCGGAGGCGCTCGAGGCGCTTGAGGGCTCGGGCGACGACGCGGCGCTCATGTTCTGCGAGGGCCGCAGCGCCGTCATCGCCGACCGCTACGTGATGGCCAGCTGCGGCTTCTCGAACCCGACGCCGTGGCACACCCCGCGCGAGGTGAGCGAGGAGCGCCTCGCGGGGCTGATCGAGGCGGCGATCGCGGAGATCCCCGACTTCGGGTGCGCGATCTTCAACTTCCACGTGCCGCCGCACGACTCGACGCTCGATCTGTGCCCGCTGCTCGACGGGTCGACGGATCCGCCGTCACCGGTGCTCGAGGGCGGCTCGCCCGTGGTGGCGCCCGCCGGCTCGACCGCCGTCCGCGACGCCGTCGCGAAGCACCAGCCGCTGCTCGGCCTGCACGGGCACATCCACGAGTCGAGAGGGGTGGTGGAGCTCGGCCGCACACTCTGCATCAACCCCGGCAGCGAGTACGGCGAGGGCATCCTCCGCGGCTGCATCGTCAACCTCGTCGAAGGCCGGGTCGGCTCCTACCAGCTCACCTCGGGGTGAGATCCGCCTCGGGGAGGAGCGCGCGGCGGATCGTGTCGAAGTCGTCGAACGGCGTGTAGTCGGCCCCCGCCTGGTCGAGGTCCTCGGCCAGGAAGCGGCGGGCGAACCGGCGGTCGGCCGCGAGCGCGGCGCAGCGGTCGGAGTAGCCGTCGCCGATGTAGACGACGCGGTCGCCGTTGCGCAGGCCGGCGACGATGGAGCGCTTGCACTCCTCGCCGCACACCGTGCAGTCGTCCCAGTGGCGGAACTCGACCGTCGTCCCCTGCGGCGTGAACCGCGCCTCGTGTGCCAGCACCGGCAGATGGCCGACGCCCTCGCGATCGAGGACCGGGCGGATGACCGACTCGAAGCCGCCCGACACCACGACCACGCGGTGCCCGGCCGCCTCGGCCGCGTGCACGAACCGGGCGAAGCCGGGCCGCACGACGGCCGCGTCCACCGCCTCGGCGACGATCGTCTCGGGATCGCCGCACACCGGCGCGAACTCCTGCTCCATGCACTCGCGCAGCGTCAGGTCGCCCGCCGCCAGCCCCGCCTCGGCCTGCTCGTACGCCTCGGGGGCGTAGCGCTCGAGCACGTCGTCGAGCGTGTCGCGCTCGGTGATGGTGCCGTCGAAGTCGACGACGACGAGCCAGCTCACCCGCGCCGCGCCCACTTGGCCACCGTGTCGGCGTCGTGGCCGTGGGCGATCAGCTGCAGCAGGGGCTTCGGGCTCTTCAGCGTCTGCATCGTCTCCATCTTGCCGACCGAGATGCCCTGGCGCTGGCAGAAGCGCAGCAGCGCCTGGCGGTCGCTCGAGAGCAGCCGCCACACCGGCTCCTGGCGGTGGCGGTCGAAGTCGCGGTAGACGCCGACCTCGCCCGCGATGGCGCGCCGAACGGCCTCGTTGTACTCGGCTCGGTAGTCGTGTTCCTCCGACACGACTGAGAGTGTAGTTTCCCGCCATGGCCGACACCGCAACACACACGCGCCGATTCGGCGCCCAGAGCATGACCGCCCCGCTGCACGAGGTGCTGGTGAAGCGCCCCGGGGCGGCGTTCGGGCGGGCGCACGAGGATCCCGCCTTCGGCTACCTGCACCCCGTCGACCTGGCCGCGGCCCGGCGCCAGCACGACGCCTTCTGCGCGACGCTCGCCGGACTCGGCGTCGCCGTCCACCAGCTGGACGCCGAGACGGCCAGCCCCGACCTCGTCTACACGTTCGACCCGGCGCTCGTGACCGATCGCGGCATGATCGGCCTGCGCTCCGGCAAGCCGAACCGCCAGGGCGAGTCCGCGCCGCTCGAGGCCTGGGCGGCCGGCCGCGACATCCCGGTGATCGGCCGGCTGGAGGCACCCGAGACCGCCGACGGCGGCGACACGTTCTGGCTCACACCGGAGCTGTTCTGCATCGGCCGGTCGCTGCGGACGAACGCCGCCGGCGCGCGCCGGCTGGCCGAGCTCGTCGGCGGCGACGTGCGCGTCTTCGACGTCCCCTACGCCAACGGGCCGGCCGAGTGCCTGCACCTGCTGTCGGTGATCTCACCCGTCGCCGACGACCTCGCCGCGGTCTTCCTGCCGCAGCTGCCGGCGGGGCTCTACGAGCTCCTGGCCGAGCGCGGCGTGGGGCTGGTCGCGGTGCCCCAGGAGGAGCTCGTCACCCAGGGCTGCAACATCCTCGCCGTGCGCCCCGGCGTCGTCGTCATGGTGGAGGGGAACCCGATCACGCAGCGGGCCCTGCTCGACCGCGGCTGCGAGGTGCACACCTTCCCCGGCAGCGAGGTGTGCATCAACGGGTCGGGCGGCCCGACGTGCATCACGCGCCCGATCCTGCGCGGATGAAGAACCTCACGCCGGCCGAGCTGGCCGTCGTCGCCAAGGTCGACCGCGACCGGCTGACCGACGACCTGGCGGCCATCGTGGCGATCCCCAGCCTGACCGGCGAGGAGGGCGCCGTCCAGACCGAGGTGGCGCTGCGCATGACCACCGCCGGCCTGGACGTGGAGCGGCTCGACACGGCGGCGATCGACCTGGCCGCCGACCCGGACTTCCCCGGAGTCGAGGTCGCGCGCGAGGTGCACCCGGTCGTGACCGGGCGGCTGACCGGCGACGCCGCGGGCGGACGGGTGCTGATCGCGGGCCACATCGACGTCGTGTCGGGCGGCGACGAGCTCGCGTGGACGTCGCCGCCGTTCGAGCCGCGGATCGCCGACGGGGTGCTCTACGGGCGCGGATCGTGCGACATGAAGGCCGGCGTCGTGGCCGGGCTGGCGGCGCTGCGGGCGATCACGGAGGCCGGGGTCGAGCTGGGCGGCGAGGCGATGCTCGTGAGCGTCCCCGGCGAGGAGGACGGCGGTGCCGGCATGCTGGCCGCCATCCGGGCCGGCTGCACGGGCGACGCGGCGGTCATCACCGAGCCGACCCGGCTCGAGATCGTGACCGCCCAGGCGGGAGCGATCACCTTCACGCTCACGGTGCCCGGGCGCAGCGCCCACGCGGCCTTCCGCCGCCGCGGCGTCTCGGCCGTGGAGAAGCTCGTCCCGGTGATGGAGGCGCTCGCCCGCAACGAGGCCGACCGCAACGCGGCCGAGCAGCTGCAGTCGATGCGCGACCTGCGCCTCCCCTACCCCACCTCGATCGGCCGCGTGCGCGCGGGCGAGTGGTCGTCGACCGTGCCCGACCGCCTGGTGGCCGAGGGCCGCTACGGCGTGCGCGTCGGCCAGACGGCTGCCGGGGCCGAGGACGAGCTGCGGGCGGTGGTGGCGGATGCGTGCGCCCGGGACGAGTGGCTGGCGAAGCACCCCGTCGACGTGCAGATCACCGGCGGCCGGTTCGCGTCGGCGGGCGTCCCGTCGGATCACCCGCTGCCGTGGGCGCTGGGCGCCGCCGCGCGCGACGTGGCCGGGCGGCTGCCGCCGTTCGTCGGGGTGCCGTACGGCTCCGACGCCCGCCTCCTGATCCACCAGGGCGGCACCCCGACGGTGCTCTACGGCCCGGGCGATCCCGAGGTGGCCCACACGGTCGACGAGCACGTCGCGCTGGACGAGGTGGTCACATGCGCGCGGGTGCTGGCGGTGTGGGTGATGCGGTCGCTCGCAGCCTGACGGCCCGCTCGCGGCGGCCGCTGTCCTACCATCCATCGCGGCATGAGGTCACGCCCGGCACTCGCGGCGCTCGCCTGCATCGCGCTCACGGCGGCCGGATGCTCCGGCTCGGGGCCGGGCGCGTCCTCCGCGGGCACGCCCGCCACCACCGTGACCGTCACCGCCGGCGCCGCGGGCTCGCCCGAAGCGCTGCAGCAGGCGTACCAGAGCGCGATCCACCGGGCGGCGCCGTCCGTCGTCGAGATCCGCTCGGCGACCGGGCTCGGATCGGGCATCGTGCTGGACGGCGACGGCAACATCGTCACGAACGCCCATGTCGTCGGCAGCGACACCTCGTTCACCGTGGTGACGGCGGCCGGGAAGCAGTACCCGGCCAAGCTCGTGGGATCGTTCCCGCCCAACGACGTCGCTGTCGTCCGCGTCTCCGGCGCCAACCTCCAGGCGGCCACGTTCGCCGATTCGTCCATGCTCGAGCCGGGCGAGATCGTGCTCGCCATGGGCAACCCGCTCGGCCTCCAGTCCAGCGTCACCGACGGGATCGTCAGCGCGGTCGGGCGCACCGTCAGCGAGCCCAGCGGCGCCACCCTCCCGAACGTCATCCAGACGAGCGCGGCCATCAACCCGGGCAACAGCGGCGGGGCGCTGGTCGACCTGCAGGGGCGCGTCGTCGGGATCCCCACCCTGGCGGCCGTCGACCAGCAGCTCGGCGGCTCGGCGCCGGGCATCGGCTTTGCGATCCCGAGCAACACCGTCAAGAGCCTCGCCCAGCAGATCGTCGCCCACGGCAAGGTCGTGAACTCCCACCGCGCCTATCTCGGTGTCGAGATCGGATCGCTGACCGGGGCGAGCGGCGTGGTCGTGGTGTCCGTCACGTCCGGCGGCCCCGCGGCGACGGCCGGCGTGCGGGCGGGCGACGTGATCGTCGGCCTGAACGGACACTCGACGCCGACGGCGGCCGCGCTCCAGGACATCCTCGCCAACCTGAAGGTGGGCGCCTCGGTGCCGCTGGTCGTCCGCCATCAGGACGGGTCGAAGAGCACGCTCACCGTCAAGCTCGGCTCCCTGCCCGGCTGAGGCGCGCCGTCAGGGGACGATGAGCAGCTTCCCGTGGGTGCGGCGCGCCTCGAGATCCTCGTGCGCGCGGCGCGCCTCCTCGAGCGGGTAACGGCCGCCGATCAGCACGCGCAGGCGGCCGGAGCGGGCCCACTCGAACACCTGCTCGGCCCGGGCGAGCAGGTCGTCGCGGGTGGCCGTGTACGCCGGCAGCGTCGGCCGCGTGAGGAAGAACGAGCGGGGGCCGCCCAGGCGGTCGACGGCGACCGGCGCCGGCTCGCCGCTCGCGTAGCCGTAGACGACCATCGTCCCGCGCGGCCGCAGGCAGCGCAGGCCGTCGTCGAACGTGTCGCGGCCGACGCCGTCGTAGACCGCGTGGACGCCGGCGCCGCCCGTCAGCTCGAGCACCGCGTCGGCGAACCCGGGGTAGGCGAGCGTCGCGTCGGCGCCGTGCTCGGCGGCGAGGGCACGCTTCTCGGCCGTCGACGCGGTGGCGATCACCCGGCCGCCGCGCAGCTTCGCAATCTGCGTCAGCAGGAGTCCCACACCCCCGGCGCCCGCGTGGACGAGCACGTCGTCGCGCCGGCGGATGGGATGCGTCGACGTGGCCAGATAGTGCGCGGTCATGCCCTGCAGGAGCACGCCGGCGGCCAGCTCCGAGCTCACGCCGTCGGGCACCGGCACCGCCCTCGCGGCGGAGACCAGCACGAGCTCGGCGTAGCTGCCGGTGGCGCTCGTCCAGGCGACCCGGTCACCGGGCTCGAACTCCTCCGCGCCCGGCCCCGTGGCGACGACCGTGCCGGCGCCCTCGGCGCCGGCGACCAGCGGTGGCGGCGTCCCGTAGTTGCCGCGCCGCTCGTAGACGTCGCGGAAGTTCACCCCGGCCGCCTCGACGGCGACGAGCAGCTGGCCGTCCCCGGGGTCGGGGTCGGGCCGCTCGCCGGGCTCGAGCACCTCCGGCCCGCCGTTCCGCTCGATCACGACCGCGCGCACAGCCCGCTCAGTCCGTGTACGGCGTGCCGTTGTCCCAGCTGCGCAGCTCGAACCCCTGGTCGCGCAGCGCCGAACGCAGGCGCTCCTCCTCGGGTGCGGTGCAGACGACGATGACGCCGCCCTCGGCGCCGTCGTCCCGGCGCAGGGCGGCCGCGACGCGCGCCGGTGGCTGCAGGTGGTGCCCGCGCTCGCCCAGCTCGCGGTAGGTGTCGCGCACGACGACGAGCGCACCGGCGGAGCCGCGCACGAGCGCCGCCAGCTCGACGAAGTGGCCCACGTCCCAGTCGGGCGGCGGCCCCTCGGCGTCGCCGCCCGTGAGGTGCGCCAGCACGACGCCCGGATCGGGCCGCGAGCCCCAGAAGCGGCCGGTGCGCACGTTCGCGATCAGCATGGCGCCCGCGGCCAGGTCGTGCAGCGCGCAGACCGTCGCGGCCGACCACGGCCCGGCCACCTCGATCGCCGCGAGCGCGCCTCCGGAGAGGCGCTCGACGGCCGCTGCCAGCGGCGGCGCCGCCGTGCCGGCGGTCTCCGGCACGGCCGCCAGCGGCAGCTCGGACCGGTAGTCGTGCTTCGGCGTCGCACCCGGAGCCACGTGGGTCTGAGGGTCGCCGCCGGGCAGGATCGAGCCGGCCTCGAGCGCCACCGCGACGTCGTCGGCGGCGATGCCGGACGCGCGCAGGGCGAGGCTCGCCCAGAAGCAGCCGCACAGGTTGTCCATCTGCTGGCCGTCGCCCGCGTAGAGCTCGGCGAGCAGGCGCCGGTCAGGGAGCGCGGCGAGGGTGGGAGCGGCCACGGGGGTGAGCATATCCGCCCGCGCCGCCGGGCCGGCGGGTCAGCGGTCGGCGAGCGAGCGGCGCATCTGCACGGCCAGGTACTCGCCCGCGGCCGCGGCGAAGAGGAAGACGACGACGCCGAGCACGGCGGCCGCGGCCGCGCCGACATGGAGCGCCTCCGGCCCCGCGCCGACCAGGCTGACCGTCAGGGCGGCCAGCAGCCGTCGGGCCCGGGTGCGGAGGACCGATGCGAGGATCATGCCGGTGTTCATCGTCGCAGCCCCTTCCAGGAACTGGGAGGCGAAGCCTGCCTTCACCGTACGGGCGAAGGCCGCGGCCGTCCAGTGCCCGGCAGGGGCTAGGACGGCTCGGCGGGGGGCTCCATCTCGGCAACGAGGCCCGGCTCGGCCCTCGTCCGCAGCCGGCCCAGGCGGCCGAGCGCGACGCCGCCGACGACGAAGACCCCGCCGAACAGCTGCAGGGCGACGATGCGCTCGCCGAGCAGGATCGCCGCAAACAGCGCTCCCAGGAACGGCTGCAGGTACATGAAGAGGGTCGCCCGAGCGGCGCCGACGCGGCGCAGGGCGCCGAAGTAGAGCACGTTCGTGACGACGAGCGGGAAGATCGCCGAGTAGGCGAGCGCGCCCCAGCGCAGCGTCCCGAGGCCGGCGAAGTCCTGGTCGTGGAGCTGCACGGCCGCGAACGGGGCCATCAGCACCGCCCCGACGAGGATCATGAGCGTCGAGAGGCGCATCGCGCTGTAGCGGCCGAAGAGCGGCCGCAGCATGACGGAGTACGCCGCCCAGGTCAGGGCGGCGCCGATGGCGAGCAGGTCGCCGGCCAGGCTGAACCCGGCCAGGCCGGAGCCTCCCTGGACGACGAGCGCGACGCCGCAGAGGGACACCCCGAGCGCCACCCAGTGCAGGGGCCGCACCCGCTCGTGCCCGAGCGCGACCACGAACGCGGCCGTGAACGCCGGGGCGGCGCCGAGGATCAGGGCGACGTTCGCGGCGGCGGTGTAGTCGAGCGCGTAGTTGAAGGTGAGCTGGTTGAGGAAGATGCCCGTCGCGCCGGCCAGCACGACCCTGGGGACGTCGGCGCGGGCGATCCGCAGGCTGCCCTCGAGCCGCAGGACGATCGCGGCCATGGCCAGCCCCGCCGCCGTGAAGCGCACCCCGGAGAACGCCAGGGGATTCCAGCGCTCAAACGCGTACTTGGTGGTGGCGTAGTTCAGGCTCCACAGCACGTTAGCCAGCACCAGCATGCCGTCGGCCCGGTCGGGGCGTCGCACGCGGGCAGCCTACGAGATCGGGCTCGCCTCGAGGCGCGCTCAGGCGCTGACGCGCACGCCGGCCGCCGTGACGACGAGGTTGCCGATCGACTGCAGCGGCACGGAGAGCGGCTTGCCGGCGGCGGTGATCGCCAGGTTCCACGGGGCGCCGACGCGCACCCACAGGCGGCGGTGGCGGAAGCGCAGGTGCCGCCCCATCGGCAGCGTGTTCTGGAACAGCACCTTCCCTGTCGCCGACCCCTCCCGCACGGACAGCCAGACGTCGCCGCCCTTCGCCGTCAGCACCAGGGGCGCGGGATGGGCGGCCGGCGGCGGCGCCGCTCCGGTCGAGCCGGTGGGCGGCTGCGTCGTCTGCGGGGTCGTCTGCGACAGCGGCCCGGTGGGCCGGGTGCCCCCTGCGGCGCCGCCCGTCGACCCGCCGCGGGTCGCGAGGTACGTGCCGCCGGCGGCGACGAGCAGGGCGAGCACGACCGCCGCCACGATCGCGGTCGCGCGCAGGCGCCGGTCGAGCAGCGGGACGTCGGCCACCTGCCGCGGCGGCACGACCACCACGTCCTCGACCAGCTCGGGGCGCGAGTTCAGGTCGTTGACGAACGACTGCGGGTCGAGCCCGAGCTGCTCGGCGTAGTCGCGCACGAACGCGCGCACGTACGCGGGGCCGGGCAGCGTGTCGAAGCGCTCCTCCTCGATCGCGAGCAGGAACTTGGCGCGGATCCGCGTCTCGGCCTCGATCTCGTCGATCCCGATCCCGCGCCGCTCGCGCTCGTCGCGCAGCCTGGCACCAACCTCCCCCATCCCACCTGGATTCTGCCCGCGGTGCTCCCCGACGGCAATTCCCGGCTCAGCCGTTGCGCAGCCCGGAGGTGTCGACGACCTCGAGGTCGGCGCCCGTGATCTGGTCGAGCTGGCGCAGGGCGTCGTTGTTGAAGAGCGGGTTCGAGAAGCCCTGGATGTACCACGGCGACCCGTTGTCGGCCAGGATCATGCCGTACCGCTGGAGCGCCGTCGCGATCACGCGTGCGGGCCGGGACAGGCTGTTCACGTTGAACGACGCCTTCAGCCGCAGGCGCACGCCCATCGGCGGCAGCACGGTGCAGCTGCCCGAGCCGGCGTCGTGCCGGGCCGGGTAGATGTGGCCGGCGCAGGTGTCGGGCGCGGTGAAGCGCAGCGCGTGGTCGATCACCCCCGCCTTCACCTCGTTGTGGCGCACGAGGCCGGGCAGAATCGGCAGGCCGGCGGCGTCCGCGCTCGTCCACCCGTTCGGGCGCAGGTGGTTGGAGGTGAGCGACCAGATCGCGCCGGAGCCGGCGTGCCAGCCGCCGGACGTGTGCCGGGCCGCCCACAGCTCGTACAGCCTGCAGCTCCCGCGGTCGACGATCAGCAGGTGACGGTCGGAGCCGGCCTCGATCCTCGGGTGGGCGGGGATCGGGTACGGCCCCTTGTTGGACTCGCTCGCGTAGCGGAACCGCACGCGGCGGTTCGCCTGGCTGCCGGGGACGACGTTGATCGGGATGCCGTAGCCGGCGTAGGAGCCGAAGTCGGGATGCAGGCCGACGTTCAGGCCGATGGCGTGGATCATCGTCGCCGAGTTGGCCGCGACGGGCAGGGCGTCGACGCGCTTGTTCCAGACGTTGGTGGCCGGGAAGATCGGGCAGCCGGGCGCGTTCGGGAGCGGCATCGCGTCGGCGCGGACGGTGCCGGACGCGAGCGCCGCCGCGGCGGCGGCGCAGGCCGCGAGCACAGCCGGGAAGCACCGACGACCCCTCATCACGCGCATCATGGGCGAGGCGGGTGGCGGCGGCAACCCCGCGGACGGGTGACCTTACCGAACGCTTACGCCGGGGGCGTCCTATCCTTACGAGCGATGGCGGAGATTGGGGCAGGCGGTCCGGCGGTCGAGGTCGAGGGCCTCGTCAAGCACTACCCGAAGGCGCCGGTGAACGCGGTCGACGGCGTCTCGTTCACCGTCGAGCGGGGCGAGGTGTTCGGACTCCTGGGTCCGAACGGCGCCGGCAAGACGACCACGATCGGCGTGCTCACGACCCGCGTCCGGCTCACCGCCGGGAGCGCGAGGGTCGGGGGCGTGGACGTGGCCCACAACGCCGTCGACGCCCGCCGGATGCTGGCGGTCGTCCCGCAGCGGATGAACCTCGACCGCTCGCTCTCGATCCGCCAGAACCTGATCTTCCATGCCGCCTACCACCGCGTGCCGGTGGCCGAACGCAACCGCCGCGCCGACGAGCTGCTGGAGCTGTTCGGCCTCTCCGACCGCGCCGACGCGAAGCCCGACTTCATGTCCGGCGGCCAGTCGCAGCGGATCATGATCGCGCGCTCGATGATGCACACGCCGCTCGTGCTCTTCCTGGACGAGCCGAGCACCGGCCTCGACCCGGCCGCGCGGCTCTTCGTGTGGGACCGGATCCGCGATCTGCGCGACCGCGGAACGACCATCGTGATCACCACGCACGACATGGACGAGGCGGCGACCCTGACCGACCGGGTCGGGATCATGGATCACGGCAAGCTGCTCGCGCTCGACCGGCCGGAGGTGCTCACGCGGAGCCTGCCGGGCAAGACGACGCTCGAGATCGCCATGGCCGGCGTGGACGGGAACCTGGACGCCGCCGTCGCGGCGCTCGACCGGCTCGACGGCGTGGAGCGGGTGGAGCAGCTGGAGCAGAGCGACGGTCACGTGCGGCTCTACGTGGCCGGCGACGCGCCGCTGATGGTGGCGCCCGTGGCGGCCGCGCTGGGCGGGTTCGGGATCACGCTCTCCGACGTCAAGATCGGCGAGCCGAGCCTGGAGGACGTCTTCATCAACCTGACCGGACGGGCGCTGCGGTGACCGCCCGCCGAGTCGAGGCGCCGCGGGCGGGCGCGCCGGGGGTGTTCCTGGCGATCCTGTGGCGCGACGTCTTCGTCACCGGCCGGGAGCTGCCGGTGTTCCTGGCGCAGGTGATCCTGCAGCCGCTCTTCATGCTGTTCGTCTTCGGCAAGGTGCTCTCCAGCCTCGGCTACACCCGGCCCGGCTACACGCACCTGCTCTTCCCCGGCATCGTCGCGCTGACCGCGCTGCTCACGGCCCTGCAGTCGACGGCGCTGCCGCTCGTGCTCGAGTTCAGCTTCACGAAGGAGATCGAGGACCGCCTGCTGGCGCCGATCCCGGTCTCGCTGATCGCCGTCGAGAAGATCGTGTTCGCGGCGGCGCGGGCGCTGATCGCCGCCGTCTGCATGTTCCCGATCGGGATCCTCATCCTGGGCTCCGTGCCGTGGCGGGCGGCCGGCGCGCCCGAGTTCGTCGTGATCGTGCTCCTGGGCACGCTCGTCGGCGCCGCGATGGGGCTCACGATGGGCACGCTCGTGCCGCCGAACCGGATCTCGATCGCGTTCAGCCTCGTGCTCACGCCGCTGCTGTTCACGGGCGCCAGCCAGTACCCCTGGCCCACGCTCGACCGGCTGCGCTGGTTCCAGGTGGTGACGACCCTCAACCCGCTGACCTACGTCAGCGAGGGCATGCGCGGCGCGCTCGTGCCCTCAGTGCCCCACATGCGCGCGTGGGTCTGCGTCGCCGCCCTGCTCGTCTCGCTGGGGATCTTTTCCGCGATCGGCATCAAGGGGTTTCTGCGCAGGGCGCTCGACTAGCCCAGCGCGCGGGCGCTCGCGGCCGCCCGCGCGGGCGCGGCGAGCGACGTCTCCAGCCGCCGCGCGCCGTCGAGGTGATCGCCGGTCCAGATCATTCGGACGGCGGCCGCCGTGGCGGCGCCGTCGCCGTCGCGCAGGTCGCGGCCGACCGCTGCGGCGAGGTCACGCGGCGCGAGCACGTCGCCCGCCTGTGGCTCCGGCAGCGCCGCCCCTGTGAGCCCCGCGGCGAACTCGGCGTACCAGCCGCTGACGGCGTCGGCCGACGCGAGCAGGCGCGTGCGAGCCTCGGTGCGGTCGCCCCCGGCGCCGTCGTCGCGGCCCCAGAGGTCGACGACCGCGTCGCCGGCCAGGCGCAGCCCAACGACGCCCGTGACAAGGCTCGTCACGTCGGCGAGCGGAAGTGGCTTCGCCCCCCGCTCGCTCAGGTACGCCCGGAAGGTGTCGTCGAGCCGGCGGGCGGCGGCGGCGGCGCGCACCGACTCGGCGGTCGGCGGCGGCCCCGAATCGCCGCCCGCATCGCAGCGGCTCACGCCGTAGCGGACGGCCCCGGCCAGGTAGGCGGCACTCGCGGCGTAGGCGTCCGAGAGGGCGGCGCCGAGCGCGGCCGCCGCCCCGCGCGGCCAGAAGAGCAGGCCGACCGCGAGGCTGACGGCGCTGCCGAGCGCGACGTCCTCGAGGCGCACGATCCCGATCCGCCACCCCTCCGGCGCGATGATGTTGAAGAGGATCAGGAGCACGATCGAGAAGGCCGCCTGGCCGGCGGCGAAGGAGATCGCCGCGGGCGCGAGGCCGGCGAGGAGGATGGCGGGCGGCAGGAGCACCCACAGGAGCGCGTGATCCGTCCCGATCGCCAGGGTCAGCGCCGCGCCGACCGCGAGCCCGGCCGTCGTCCCGAGCAGGCCGCGAACGGCGCTCTCGCCCGTGCTCAGGGCGTTCGAGCGCAGCACCGCGAGTGTGCCGAGGACGACCCAGAACGCGTGCTGGACGTCGGTCAGGTTGATGACGAGCACGGCGAGCGCGAGACTGACGGCCGCGCGCAGGCTGTTCTGCAGCGAGACCGAGTGGCGCTCGACGTGCGACCCGGCCCGCTCCTGCGCCGAGGCGAGCGGCCCCGCGAGTCCGCCCGGCTGGCGGCCGACGAGCTGGTCGAACCAGCTGCGCCGCTCGGCCGCGGCCGCGAGATCGACGTTGCGGGCGATCTGGGCGGCGACGAACGCGAGCTCCTGGACGCGAAAGCTGGGGTCGAGCGCCGAGATGACGTCGTCGTCGTACGAGCCGTCGCCGTCCGGCAGGAGCCGGGTCGCCCCGGCCTCGACCTCGCCGAGCGCAGCCTCGAGATCGGCCAGCGCCGCGCGCAGCGGCCCCGCCGGCGTGCGCGGGGCGGCCAGCCGCTCCGCGGCGCGGTCGAGCACCGACGCCACGGCGAGCTTCGCCGCGCACGCCCGCGTGCCCGCGGCGTCCGCCGTCCCGGGCGCGGCGCCGTGGCGGACGACCCCGTCGAGCCATTTCAGCTCGTCGACGAGGCGCACCAGCGTACGGGCGGCGGTGCTGAGGCCGGTCGGCCGGTACGGCGTCGCGTAGAAGACGGCCTGCAGGTCGGACACGGCCTCGTCAGCGCGTCGGGCCGCCGCATCACGGCCGGCGACGTCCGCCTCCGGCCGCCCCGCCACCACGAACGCAACGTCGGCGCGCAGGCGCTCCGCCATCGCCCGGCACGCGGCGATGGCGGCCGTGCGGACGGGGTCGCGGGCGGGCGCCGGCCACAGAACCGTCACGGCGACGACCGCCGCGGCGGCCGCCATGTCCCAGCCCGCCAGCCGATCCGGGATCTGACCGGCCGCGGCCGGGATCGAGACGGGCAGGATGAACGCGAGCAGGAGCGGCGTCGTCGCGGCGGCGACGACCGAGCTGACGACCCCCGAGAAGACGACCGCGAAGCCGACCACCGCCATCCCCGCCACGGCCGCCACCGGCCACCGCGAGGCGAGCGTGCCGAGGCAGACGAGCACGCTGCCCGCGACCGCCAGCGTCACCTGTGCACGGACCCGCGCCCCGGCCGCGCCCTGGAAGTCGACCAGGAGCAGCATCGCGAACGAGCCGAAGGCGGCGAACGTGGCGATGGTCGGATTCGCGATCCAGACGTCGCCGACGGCGAACATCGCCGGCATGACGACCGCCGCGCGCGCCGCTCGGCGGAGGGCCCGGAACCCGGGATCGTGCCTGCCGAGCCAGCGGATCGCCGTCACGGCCGGACGGTAGCGGTCACTCGCCGGCGGCGCTCATGCCCTCGGCCCCGGTAAGGTTGGCGCCGATCCGGGCCGCCAGCCCGGGCGCGGCCAGGATGATCGCAAGCCCGACGGCGAGCCAGGCGCCGACCGTCCACGGGAACCAGCTGTACGGGTACACCTGGCCGGACGCGTTGCGGTAGAAGACGTAGGCGAGCACCACGATGCCCGCCACCGGGAACACGAGCTCCCACGCGTGCTCGCGCCGATCCCGAAGGAACATCCGCGCCGCTCCGGCGTTGGTGACGGCATACGCGACGATCAGGCTGAGGACGCCCAGGGTGCCGGGGTAGAAGAACGCGGAGACCGCCGACGTGACGCCGTGCGCGCGGATCGCGACCAGGCCGGCCATCGCGATCGCCATCACGATCGCGAGCGCGACCACCGGCGCCCCGGTGCGGTCGGACGACACGCCCAGGCGGGGCGTCACGAACCCGTCCCGGCCCATCGCGAACAGGATCCGTGAGCCGCCGGTGGCGGTGCCGAGGGCGCTCGCGAACCCGCTCACCGCCGCCCCCAGGTTGATCGCGTCGCCCATCCACGAGCCGACATAGCCGCGGCCGAGGTCGCCGAGCGGCGAGCTCGAGCCGGCGAACGCGGCGACGCCGGCTCCGCCGGTGCCGAACCCCCACGTCTGGGCGAGCATGCACAGGAAGTAGAAGACGCCGGCGCCGATGACGGCGTTTCGGATCGCGCGCGGGATCTGGCGGCGGGGCTCGTTGGTCTCCTCGCCGAGGGCGGCCGCCCCCTCGAACCCCGCGAACGAGAGGAACGCGAGCACGATCGCGAGTCCGAGCGCCGCGCTCTTTGTCCCGCCGGGGAGCGAGAACACGTCGGAGCTGAAGCCCTGCCCGCCCGGCGCCGAGCCGGTGGCGAGCTTCACGAAGATCACCACCATGAGGACGGTGATCAGCGTGACGGAGACCGCCTCGAGGCTGATCAGGGTGCGCGTGGTGATCTTGATGTCGGAGTAGGCCAGCACGCCGATGCACACGGCCGCGGCGAGCGCGATCCAGATCCACTCGCTGCCGCTCCAGATGCCGGTGCCGTTGGCGAACTGGGCCAGGAAGAGGCCGATCTCGGCCGTCGACGCGACGGTGAACGCGAGGTACGTGCCGAGCAGCGCCCAGCCGGAGAAGAACCCGGCGCGGGGGCCGAGGGTGGCGCCGCTGAACGCGTATACCGACCCGGCATGGCTGTAGTGCGCCGACAGCCGGATGAAGCCCCACGAGACGAGGAAGACCAGCACGGCCGAGATCAGGAACGCGAGCGGCACCGCGCGGCCGACGTTGCCGGCCACGCCGACGCCGTTCAGCGCCATCGCCGCGGTCGGCGCCATGATCCCGATCGAGAGCGCGATCGTCTCCCAGAAGCGCAGCTCGCGACGCAGGCCGCCGCGGCCGCCGCCCGCCGTCATCGCCGCGCGGCGTCCAGGACGGACTCGGGCAGGAACATGCCGACGACCCAGTTCGGCTGGTCGACGACCTCATGGATGCGCAGGTCGCAGGCGACCGAGCAGAGGGCGTACGCCTCCTGGCGCTCGAGTCCGTGGCGGTGGCCGAGATGACCGATCATCGCCCGCGCGGCGGCCCTGGTCGCCTCCATCAGGTCGGGGCCGACGCCGGTGGTGACGTGGTACGACCCGGCCTCGGTGCGGGCGAGCTCGCCCGCCGGCAGGGAGTACTGCGGTGCGGGCACCGAGAAGTCGCGGCGCACGTCCAGGCGGACGACGATGTCCATCGCCGACTCGACGGCGGTGCCGCACACCTCGCCGTCGCCCATCGCCGCGTGCGTGTCCCCGACCGAGAAGAGCGCACCCTCGACGCCCACGGGCAGGTAGAGGGTCGTGCCCGCGCGCAGGTGCTTGATGTCGAGGTTGCCGCCGTGGTTTCCGGGCGGCACGATCGGATGCGCGCCCGGCTCGGGCATGGCGACGCCGATCGTGCCGGGGAACGGCTCGTAGGGCAGCGTGATCCCGTCGGCGAAATGGACGCGGCCGGACTCGGCGTCGACGGTGGAGATGCGCAGCCACGGGTCGGGGAACTCGTCCGCCAGCAGCCCGAACCCGGGGATGATCGCGGTCCAGCCCCAGTCGCCCGGGCGCAGCTCGAGGATCTCGACGGCGAGCACGTCGCCCGGCTTCGCCCCCTTCACGAACACCGGCCCGCTGACCGGGTTCACGTGCGAGAAGTCCAGGTTGGTGACCGCCTCCACACCCGAGTCGCGCCCGATCTGCTCGTCGCCGGCGTCGCGCACGTGCAGCTCGACCTCGGCGCCCGGATCGACCTCGAGCGCCGGCGCGATCGAGTTGTCCCACACGTAGTTGTACGCGTCCGGCCTGACCTCGTGCAGCGACTGACGATGCATGCTCCGACCCCCTCGCTGATGACCGGGGCGAGTCTATCGCCTCGCCTCCGGGCGGCCTGGAAGCGGCGCTACGCCGTGGCCGGGAGCGGGCGCAGGTCGGGCGCGACCATGGCGGCGCGGGCGGTCGGGTCGGCGAGCAGCTCGCGGCTGTAGTGGCGCCCGAGCAGGCCCGGGTCGAGCAGGCCGGGGAACCGGGCGCAGAACTCGTCGAAGCCCAGCTCCGGCGCCTCGGCCAGATGGTGGGCGACCAGTGCCGCCCAGCCCTCGGTGATCGTGCGGTGGTACTTGTCCGGCGCCCCGTGCGCAGCGGCCACGTGCCGGATCGTCAGCTCGATCCGGTGCAGTGCCCGGTCGCGGTCGTGCGCCCGCAGCTCGCGCCAGGCGAGCCGCACATGCTCCCGGTGCCCGAACTCGCCTTCCGGGCCGAGCAGGTCTGCGGGGAGGTCGGCCATCGGCGCGGAGCGTGGGGCGGGCGGCGGGGGCTGGCACTTGGCGCCATCACATGTGTCATTCACAGTCTGGTGACCCGCTCGTGACGGTCTGTGAGCCTCCCGCCCCGTCTCCGCCGCGGCGCAGCGCTCGTTCGGAAGCCGGCGGAGCCGCGGCGGGCGGCCCGCAGGGCCGCTTCGTGGGCGCCAGCGGATGGGCGGCGCGGCCCTGCGGGCCGCCCGAGGCCCGCCGGCCTGCGCTGCATGAGGGCGCGCCGGCCGGCCTCGGAGGATCGGTTACGGGCGGTTCCAGAAGGGTGGCGGCATCGGGACGTCCGGAAACCGGCGCGCGAGGAGGTCGATGTCGTGCTCGTCGCGGGTGCTCCACTCGTAGCCCATTCGGAAGCGGACCTGGAGCTCCGGGCTGAGACATCGCACCACATGCCCGCGATCGAGCCCAAGGCTCGGAGATGCTCGGCGGGGTACCGCGCCCAGGCTCGGCCGGCCTCGGAGAGCTGCTGCCAGCCGTTCCCGTCCTCGTCGAACCGGAGCGGATGGATGTCGATCTGTCGTCCGCGTTCGTCGCGCAGCACGAGACGCGCGGGCAGGCCGGGCTCGACCGTCGGATCGTGGCGGAAGCCGATCTCGGCGAGCGCGCCCTCGGCCTGCGCGAGCTCATCCCGGTCGACCGCGAGGTCGAGATCCGTGTGATCCCGCGTCTGCTGCCCGACGAGCGCATCGACGCCCCAGCCGCCGTCGATCCATACCGGGCAGCCACGACGCTGCAGCGCGCCCAACACCTCGCGGACGTCCGCGCCCGTCACGTTTCTCGCTCCTCGTTGCATGGCACGGACTCAACCTAATCGAGGACAGGCTCCTGCGGTGGGATGCCGGTTGGCGCCGTTGCATGTGTCAGTTGCAGTTCTCTGACGCTCTTGTGACCGGCCGCAACCCACGCGTGACAGCTGGCCGGTCACACTCCACGGTGCGATGTCTCAGCCCCTCCCGACGCTCTACAAAGCCCGCAACCTGCCGCTGAAACGACCCGTGTGCGCGATCTGTGTCGAGCGTACCCGCGGCCGCACCGAGGAAATCCGGCTCGGCTACCGCGTCACGGTGTGGCTGTGCCCCGGCCACGCCTCCCACGCCTTCCAGACACGCCGAGGCGGCAGAGACTTCGTCCGCACCCTGTGGGGCGTGTGGCAGGCCAACGGGTGCATGACCCAGGCCCGGCACCACGCGCTGGACGCGCACCTGCAAAGCCTCCGCGCCCCCACCCCACGGAAACGCCCGGGCAGCTACTCCTGGCCCGAACTGCGCCGCCAACTCGAAGCCCGATACGCCCAAGGCACACCACCCCTGCACCCCTCACACCTCCACACCCACCCAGCCTGCACCACCTGCACCGCCCACACCCCCAGCCGCCGCACCCTCCAACGCTGGCACGCCCAACGCCGCTGGCTCACCCAGCCGCCGTAGTCGCGGCGCCGCTAGACTCCCGCGCCGATGGCAGAGCCGACGATCCGCGACGTGGACGCCCTGTGGGGCCCGGCGACGCCGCAGTTCGCCTACCAGATCGCCGACCGCATCACCCGGCTGATCGCCGACCTCCCGCCCGGCAACCCGGTGCGCGCCCACGCCGAGCTGCGGCTGGCGGAGCTGGACGAGCTCGGCCACGGCACCACCAAGGGCCCGGCGCCCGCCCACTGAGCGGCTTGACCCTGCCGTAACGTCAGCGTCTACCGTGGGCGCATGGACGCCCCGGGAGGCACCCGAACATGGCGCATCGGCGAGCTGGCCGCGGCCGCGCACGTCTCGGTGCGCACGCTGCGCCACTACGACGCGATCGGCCTGCTGCGGCCGGCGGCCCGCACCGAGGCCGGCTACCGGGTCTACGGCGAGGCCGACCTCGCCCGCCTCTACCGCATCCTCGGCCTGCGCTCGCTCGGCCTGCCGCTGGACGAGATCGGCGCGCTCCTCGACGCGGGCGTCCCGATCGCAGACGTCCTGCGCCGCCAGCTCGCCGCCGTCGAGCGGCGGATGACCGCCGACGGCGTGCTGCGGCGGCGGCTGCACGGCCTGCTCGAGACCTGCGAGCGCCACGGCGAGCCCAGCATCGACGACGTGACCGACACCATGGAGGCGATGGCCATGACCGACCGCTACTACAGCCCGGACCAGCAGGAGACGCTCGCCCGGCGGCGTGAGGAACTCGGCCCGGACGGCATGCGCGCGGCCGAGCAGTCCTGGGCGACGCTGATCGCCGCCGCCGAGGCGGAGCGCACCGCCGGCACCGACCCGGCCGACCCGCGCATGCAGGCGATCGCGGGCCGATGGCGCGAGCTGATCGAGCAGTTCACCGGCGGCGACGCGGGCATCCATGCCTCGCTCGGCCGCATGTACCGCGAGCAGGGCGTCGGGCGCGCCTCCCGCGGCGCCGTCTCGCCCGAGCTCATGGAGTACGTCGGGAAGGCGCTCGCCGTCAGCCGGGCGTGAGCCCGACCACCGGGCCCCGCTCAACCCCGGCCTACGACCGCGGCCGAAGCGCCCCCAGCACGCCCCCGAACACCGCGTGCCCCAGCACCTCCTGGGCGAACGCGTGCGGGTTGCGCGCCATCGGCGGCCATGCGCCGGCGCGCACGTCGGGGTGCAGCCGGTCGAGCACGCCGGTGAGCGGCCACAGCAGCACGTTCTCGGCCTCGGCCGCCCACACCCCCTGGCGCACGCCGCCCATGCCGAGCCGCTCGAACGCGACCCCGAACATCGCGCCGTTCACCAGGTGGATGCCGAGGCCGACCGCCTTCCAGCGCCCGCGCGGGGCGATCATCGCCCCCACCAGGCGCGCCTGGCTGTGGTAGCCGCCGGTGAGCCGGCGCAGGGACGGCTCGGCCAGCGCCCACGCGCCCGCCGCCGCGGCGCCGGCGAGCGCCGCCTGCGCGGCGCGCCTCACCGCAGCCCCGGCACGAGCGTCCGCGCCACGTCCCGGGCCACGTACCCGGCGATGCTGGGGTTCTCCTTCAGGCGCCGCACGGCGTACGCATACCAGGCCCGTCCGTATGGGACGTACACCCGCACCCGGTGGCCGGCGGCGATCAGCCGCCGGCGGGCGTCCTCGGCGACTCCGAGCAGCACCTGGAACTCGTACCGGTCAGGCGCGAGGCCGCGCGCACGGACGATGCCGAGGGCCGCGTCCAGGAGCGCGCGATCGTGCGTCGCGATGCCGACGTAGCTGCCCTGGTCGAGGAGCTGCTCGAGCAGGCGCACGAAGCTCGCGTTCACCTCGCCCCCGTCCTGGAACGCGACGTCCGGGGGCTCGACGTAGATGCCCTTCACGAGCCGCACGTTGGGGGCGTACGGCGCGAGCGCGGCGACGTCGTCGGCCGCCCGGCGCATGTACGCCTGCAGGACGATTCCGACCTGCTCGCGGCCGGCGTCGCGCAGCCCGCGGTAGACGTCGAGCGTCGCGTCCGTGAGACCGCTGTGCTCCATGTCGATGCGCACGAACACGCCGTGCCGCTCCGCGGTCTCGAGGACGCCTGCCAGCGTGTGGTCGACCAGTTCGCGCTCGAGCTCGATCCCGAGCGCGGAGAGCTTCACCGACACGTTCGCGGCGAGCGCCCCCGCGGCGATCGCGTCGAGCGCGTGCTGGTACTCCACCGCCGTCTCCTCCGCCTCCTGCGGGATGCGGATGAACTCCCCCAGGACGTCGACGGTCGCCATCGCGCCGTCGCGGTTCAGGACGCGCACGGCGGCGACCGCGTCGTCGAGCGACTCGCCGGCGATGTAGCGGTCGGCGATCCGGCGCACGACGGGCCGCGGGACGATCGGCAGCGAGGCGGCCAGCAGCCGGTCGACGCCCTTCACGCGTCCACCAGCGTGCCCCGGTAATGGTCGACGACATCGGCCACGAGCGCGTCGACCGCTCCGGACGCGGCCGTCATCGCCTGTGCGAAGTTGGCGGGATCGCCCGCGTGGGCCGCGGTCGAGAGCGCCGTCACGGCGGCCTCCCGGGGCGTAGGTGTCGTGATCACCGTCCCCTTGCTGACCTGCGGCAGCCGCTCCGCGAAGGGCACGAACGCGTCCAAGGCGCCGGCCAGCTGGCCGGCGAGCGCGGCCATCCGGTCGAGGTACTGCGGCGTCGCCGGACGCGGCCCGGCCGCCGCGTCGCCCAGGCGGCCGGCGGCGGCGGTGACGGCCTCGGCGGCGGCGGCCGCCTCCTGGACGCCGGCCCCGCGCAGCACCGCCGCCGCCTCGCCGAACCGCTCGGCCAGCTCGTCCGCGGCCGTCGCGCCGGATACCTCCTCGGCCCGCTCGGCCAGCGCGGCCAGGGTGACGGCGTCCTTCACCACCCGCCGGTCCGTGACCGGCGCCCCGCCCTCGTCGAGCGCCACGTAGGCCAGGTCGTGGCCGTTTGCGAACGCGACCACGTACACCCGCCCGGCCCCGCCCGGCTCCGTCGCCATCACCGCCACGGCCTGCTCGCCGGGACGGGCGTGGCGGCCGGCGGCGGCGAGCGTCTGCTCGAGCTCCTGCTCGAGCGTCATGCGGCGGGTGTCTGCGCGGGGGCGACCGCCATCCGCATCTCGAGGAGGATCAGCACCGCCGCGGCCGGCAGCGTCAGCGCCAGCGGCGGGTCGACCAGCGCCGCCGCCGCGAGCGCCGCTCCGATGCCCGCGAAGATGACCTGCATCTCGGCCGCGGTGACCGACGCGACGTCGTCCGGACGGCAGCGCACGTGGGCGAGCAGCCCCACCGCATAGCCCGCGACCAGCGGCAGGAGGCGCGGCTGCAGGGCGGATCCGGCGATCGCCGCGGCCAGCGCGACCAGGCACCAGCCGATGGCGTAGCGGCGGCCGCGATCGAGGCCGAGGTAGACGATCGAGGTCACCTTGGGCGGAGTCGCCGACGCGTCGGCGTCGCGGTCGAGATAGTGGTGCACCATGAGCATGGATACCGCATACGCGGGCACCGCAACCGCACATGCGACGGTGACGGCGTCGATCGGCCGCCCCTGCAGGAGGTGCGCCCCCCAGACGCAGTCGGACAGGCACACGAAGGCGATCCCCTCGCCCACGAACGGCCGGTAGGCGGCCCGCACCGGCGGCAGCGTGTAGAGCACCGCGCCGGCCACCCCGACGAGGCCGAAGGGGAGCAGCACGAGGCCGCGGGACGCGACCAGGGCGAGGCCGATCACCGTCGTCGCAGCGAACGCCGCGCCGAAGACCCACCAGAGCGCGCCGGGCCGCAGCAGGCCCGCCACGATCACCTTGCTCCCGCCCGAGATCACCCGCGGCGAGGCGTGCCGGTCGGTGCCCGAACGCCAGTCCTCGACCTCGTTCACCGTGTGGGCGAGCAGACCCTGGATGAGCACCCCGAGCGCGATCGCGCCGAGGTAGTACCAGACCTGCAGCGGCCGGTCGCGGGCGGCGAGCGCCGTGCCCAGCGTGAGCGCCGAGAAGCTCCACAGGAGCACAGGAATCACCCGCACCTCCAGCCAGAGGCCGCGCAGCGTCTCGGACATGGGCCTGACCATACCAGCGCGGGGGTGGTCCGTCCGGGTGCCCTCATACGATGGCCCGATGACTCCTGCGAACGTCCTCGACGAGGGCACCGACGCGGCTTCGCGGGTGGAGGCTTGGCGGCTGCACGTGCTGCTGCAGGCGGGCTACCCGCTGCGTGTCGCCGAGCGCCTGGCCAAGAGCTCGGCCGACCTGCACAGGGCGGTCGAGATCCTGGAGCTCGGCTGCACTCCGCACACGGCCGCCCGGATCCTCACCTGAGCCAACGCATCCCTAGACTCCCGGTGTGAGCGCGAAGCCGACGCCGACGACCTACGGCGACCGGGCGGTGTACTCGGTGGCGGGGTTCAACCAGGGCGTCGCCGACTGGCTGGGCCGGCTCGGGAACGTCTGGGTGGAGGGCGAGCTGGCGGAGCTCAAGCGCACCGACCGCTGGGGCCTCGTCTACTTCTGCCTGAAGGACGACACCGCCATCCTGCGCGGGTCGATGCAGCGGGAGCGCTTCGACCGCATCCAGCCGCCCCCGCAGGTGGGCGACCGCGTGCACGCGTTCGGCCGCGGGGAGCTGTGGCAGCGCAAGGGCGAGTTCCGGTTCCGGGCGTTCGCGGTCGAGCAGTTCGGCCTCGGGCAGCTGCTGCGCCGCGTCGAGGAGGTGCGACTGCGGCTGGCGGAGGAGGGCCTCTTCGCCGCCGAGCGCAAGCGGCCGCTGCCGTTCCTGCCCCGGGTCGTCGGGCTCGTCTGCGGCAGCGATGCGGCGGCCAAGCGCGACGTGTGCACGACGGCGCAGGCCCGGCATCCGCACGTGCGCTTCCGGATCGTCGAGGCCGCCGTCCAGGGCGCCGGCGCGCCGGCGGCCGTGCGGGCGGCCCTGCGCACGTTGGACGCCGACCCCGAGGTGGACGTGATCGTGCTCGCCCGCGGCGGCGGCAGCGTCGAGGACCTGCTGCCGTTCTCGGACGAGAGCCTGTGCCGGGCCGTCGCCGACTGCGTCACGCCGGTCGTCTCGGCGATCGGGCACGAGCAGGACACGCCGCTCGTCGACCTCGTCGCCGACGTCCGCGCCGGGACGCCCAGCCTGGCGGCGAAGCTCGTCGTACCGGACCACGCCGCGGTGACGGCCGACCTCGACGCGCTGCTGGCCCGCGCGGGACGCGCCCTCGAAGGGCGGGCCGTCCACGCCCGCCGGCACCTCCAGCTGCTGGCCGCACGTCCAGCCTTCGCCGACCCGCGCACGTGGATCGCGGTGCGCAGGGCGGCGCTCGACGCCGCCGGGGCGTCGCTGCGGCGGCTGCCGGCGCTGCGGCTCGAGCGCGAGTCGGCCCGGCTCGGGAATGCCCGCGACCGGCTGCGGCTGCTCGGGCCGGCGGCGACGCTCGAGCGCGGGTACGCCGTCGTCCAGGACGAGGCGGGCGCGGTCGTGCGCGAGGCGGGCGCGGTTGCCGTCGGCGGGCGGATCGGGGTGCGCCTCGCCGAGGGACGCCTCGGTGCCCGCGTGGAGGAGGTCGAGCCGTGACCGAGCAGCTCACGTTCGAGCAGGCGCGGGACGAGCTGGAGCAGATCGTGCACCGGCTCGAGGACGGCTCGACGTCCCTGGACGAGGCGCTCGCCCTGTGGGAGCGGGGCGAGCAGCTGCACGCCCTCTGCCGGGCACGGCTCGACGCGGCCGAGGAGCGGGTCGCCGAGCTCCTGACCCGCCTGGGCCGGGCGCCCGAGCCGCCGTCAGCCGGCTGAGAAGCCGGTCTCGCCCCGCGGCTCCTCGTCCGCCACCGCGACGCCGTCCACGCGGGCGCCGTGCGGGCCGCGGCGGCAGAACCCGACCATCGCCTCGACCGCCTCCGAATCGCCCTCGAATGCGGCCTCGACCTGGCCCGACGCGAGGTTGCGCACGTAGCCGCCGACACGGCGCGTCCGCGCGCGCTCGGCCACCGCCCAACGGAAGCCGACGCCCTGGACGCGCCCCGTGATCAGCACCCGGCGGCGGACGGTCATGCCCGGCACGCTACCTGCCCTCTGGAGCTTGGCGCGCGCCGAGCGGCGGGCGTACATTTCGGGCATGAGCGGCATGCGCTCCTGGGGACGCCCCACCCGCCCGATGGTCGGGCTGGTCGCCGCGGGCGTCGTCCTCTTCGTCGCCGGCGCGTTCCTCATCCACGGCACGCCACCCACGCACGCGCATCTGGTCGGTGGACACGGACGTGTCCAGGTCGACCGCACGGGCGCACGCGACTACGTGCGCCTCGCCCTCGCGGTCGGCGGCATCGCCCTCTTCCTGTTCGGCACGCTCCGCTGGAGCACGCAGCGGGAACGGTCGCCCCAGGAGTCGGACGCCCGCCACGGCTACGGCGACTCGATCGTCGACGCCCGCACGAGCGTCGATCCGGTCGTCGGCATGCGCCCCGTCGGCTCCGAGCCTCCTCGCCGCTGACCGTCGCCGCCGGCGCAGCTCCGGCATCTGCGTGCAGGGCTCGGGCGGCGGACGGCGAAATGGAAAGTTCTCCCTGGGCCACAGGGCTTCCCATGCGTGTCCGAATCGCGACCACACTTGCAGCGGCCGGCCTGGCGCTGACCCTCGCCGCCCCCGCGGAGGCGCGCACGCACTACGTCGTGCGCTACGGCGACACCCTGACGGCGATCGCACGGGCGCACGGCACAAGCGTGCAGCGGGTCGCGCGCATGAACCATCGCCGCGTCAATGCCATCCTGCCCGCCGGGACGGTGCTGGTCGTGCCCGGCCGCGGCCACCGCGCCGCGCACGCCTACCGCGTGCGGTGGGGCGACACGCTGTCGGCGATCGCCGCCCGGTACGGGGTGTCCGTCGACGCGCTCGCGCGCGCAAACCACATGCGCACGTCCGGGATCCTGCGGGCCGGCCGGACGCTGCGGGTTCCCGGCCGGGGCGCCGCGCCGCTCGCCGGCCGCTACCGCGTCCGCCCGGGTGACACGCTGTCGGGGATCGCGGCCCGCTTCGGGATCGGCATGCGGCGGCTGGGGCACGCCAACGGGCTGCGGGTGCACGGGATCCTGCTCGCCGGCATCACGCTGCGCGTGCCGCGGTCACGGACGTCTGGCCCGGCCCCCGTGGCCACGGGACCGTGGTCGGTCGTCGCGTCGATCGACGCATGGTCGGCCCACTACGGCGTGGAGGCGCGACTGGCGCGCGCGGTGGCCTGGCAGGAGTCCGGCTTCCACATCGACATCCTCTCGCCGGCCGGTGCGTGGGGCCCGATGCAGGTCACGCCGGGCACGTGGCGCTACGTCGAGCAGGTGCTCGTCGGGCACTCGGTCGCCCACACGCCGGACGGCGACGTTCGCGTCGGCGTCGCCCTCCTGCACCATCTGCTGGCGGCGTTCGGAGGCAGGGAGTCGCTCGCGGTCGCGGCCTACTACCAGGGCGAGCGGTCGGTGCGGCAGGTGGGGATCTACCCGTCGACGCGCCTCTACGTCGCCGACGTGCTCGCGCTGCGCGACCGGATGTAGCCGTCAGCCCTCGCGCAGGGCGGCCGCGCGTGCGTCGGCCCGGCGGCGGAGCGTCTCGCACACCTGGCCGCAGAGCACGAAGACCGCCTCGTCCTCCACGCAGTAGTACGTGTGCAGGCCGTCCCGGCGCCGTCCCACCACGCCTGCGTCGGCGAGCAGGCCCAGATGCTTCGACACGTTCGCCTGCGTGCAGCCCAACTCCCCGGCGAGCCCGCCCACGCTGCGCTCGCCGTCCGCGAGCAGGTCGATCAGGCGCAGCCTGGTCGGCTCGGCGAGCAGGCGGAAATGGTCGGCGATCGCGATCGCCATCGCCGGGGTAAGAGGACGGGGCAGGCTCACTTGCGCAAGTGTACCGCATGTGCAACTATATAGCTACTCAGTTGAATACTTCTCCGAAGGAGCTTCAGTGTCCTCCAGCATCGAGATCACCAAGTCGAATTTCCAGACCGAGGTCGTCGAGTCCGACGTCCCCGTGCTGCTCGACCTGTGGGCGGCCTGGTGCGGCCCGTGCCGCATGGTGTCCCCGATCGTCGACGAGCTCGCGGGCGAGTACGCCGGCAAGATCAAGGTCGGCAAGGTCGACGTCGACGCCGAGCCGGAGCTGGCCGGTGCGTTCGGCGTGTCGAGCATCCCCACCCTCCTCCTCCTGAAGGACGGCCAGGTCGTGGAGCGGGCGGTCGGCGCCCGGCCGAAGGCCCAGCTCGCCGAGGCGCTGCGCCTCAGCGACCACGTCACCGCCGCCGCGTAGTCGCGGGAAGTCCGCAACCCGAACCCTCCAAACCGAGGAGGGCGATTCCACGGGACGGTGGTGTCCGATGGCAATCGCACCGTCGATGATCTGCATGCGCGGGCCGATCACCAGCCGCCGGTATCGGCCCGCATTCCTTCTCCCCCTGGTGGCCCGTACCGAGCGCGGCCGGGCTCGCTACGATGGCGGCGTGGATCCGGCTCCGAGGTAGCGGCGAGGCGCGGCGTGTGCCGCGCACGTTCGGCAGCGGCCCGAGGCACGAGTGCTCGGCGCGGCCGCTGCGTGCCACCGCAACCTCGGAGGATCACCATGACACGGCAGAACCTCTTCTCCGGCCCGTGGGACGGAGAGAGCGACGACCCCGGAACGCGGCACCGGATGTTCTGGCGCCCGGACGGCGCCCGGATGGGCGCGACGCTGTACGAGCTCGCTCCCGGCGCACCGGAGAGCCGCATGCACATGCACTTCGGCGCCGAGGAGATGTTCTTCGTCCTCGCCGGCCATCCGCTGCTCCGAACCCGGCAGGGGGAGGAGACGCTCGCGACCGGCGCCGTCGTCTTCTGCCCGGAGGGACGGGCGGGGCTGCACACCTTCAGCAACCCGACTGACGAGCCGGTCGCGATCCTGGGGCTCAGCGCCGGGAGCTTCCCCGATGTGGTCGCCTACCCGGAGCAGGGCTACGCCTGGGTGGCGACCCGCGATCCCGACCCCGGCCAGTTCGCGCTGGGCGGCGATCCCGGGATCATCGCCCGGTTCGAGATCCCGGTCGAGTAGAGCCACACACGCGCAAACGGCGTGAATACCGGTGCCTGGCACCGGTATTCACGTCATGCGTGCAGGTCGCGTTCGTACGGCACCGCCGCCCACGCCGTGCGCATGCCGGCCCGCTCGTAGAGCCGGATCGCTGCCGGGTTGTCGGCGTCCACGCCCAGCCCGACGCACCGCTCGCCGGCGTCCCACAGCCGCCGCAGGGCCTCGGCCAGCAGTGCGGCGCCGACGCCGCGGCGCCGCCACGGCGCCCGGACGGCCAGCGACTCCACGAACCCCATGCCGAACGTCCCCGGCGTGCACAGGACGACGCCGCAGACGTCCGGCCCGTCTCGGGCGACGATCCAGAGCTCCGGGTCGAAGCGCGGATCGGCGGCCTTCGCGGCTCGCCACTCGGCCTGATGCGTCCAGCGGTGGTCGAACGCCTCCTCGACACAGGCGTCCACCTCGGCGTCGTCCGCGCCCGGTCGGAACCCCGACAGGCGGATCCCCGCAGGAGCGGCCACGGCGGGCGGGCGCTCCTCGAGATCGACCCGCATCCGCAGATGCCGGGTACCGGCGACGTAGGCGCGCGCCTCGAGCAGCCGGATCGCGCCCGCGTCGGAGGCGAGCACGGAGTTGCGCAGGATCGCGGCTCCTGCGCGCCGTTCGCCGAGCTCGACCAGCAGCGCGCCGACGCCCTGACCTGCGTGGTCGGGATGCGTGCAGCCGACGGCCTGCAGCCGGCGGCGGCCGGCGCGACCGAGCGTGCCGCAGCCGGCGAGCTCGCCGCCGCGCTCGACGAGCCAGACGGACCGCGCCTGGCGCCACTCGTCGGCGACATCGGCGGCCGTCCAGCCGCCGTCGCCGCGGAACAGCGCGTCGTAGGCGTTCAGGAGCGCCGCCGCGGCGGGCTCGTCACCCGGCCGGGGCGGCCGCACGTGAATACCGGTGCCTGGCACCGGTATTCACCGCACGCTCAACGCCCGGCCGGCGCCCCGAGCGCCGCGTCGACGGCGTCGGGGTCGGCGGGGATCGCGATCGTCTCGACCGCGCCCTCGACGGCGTCGATCGTCTTCAGGCCGTCGCCCGTGATGAACGCCACCACGGTCTCGCCGGCGCCGATCTCGCCGCGCTCGGCCAGCTTGCGCAGGACGGCCGTCGTCACGCCGCCCGCCGTCTCGGTGAAGATGCCGGTCGTCCGCGCGAGCAGCCGGATGCCGTCGACGATCTCGGCGTCGGCGGCGGCCTCGATGCTGCCGCCGGTGCGGCGGGCGACGCCGAGCGCGTAGACGCCGTCCGCGGGGTTGCCGATCGCAAGCGACTTCGCGATCCCCGTCGGCCGCACCGGCACGACCTGCTCGGCGCCCGCGGCGTATGCCGCCGCCACCGGCGAGCAGCCCTCCCCCTGGGCGCCGTGCATCGCCGGCGCCGGGCCGGGGGCGACGAGCCCGGCCGCGCGGCCCTGCTCGAACCCCTGCAGGATCTTCGTGTAGAGCGACCCGGACGCGATCGGGGCGACGACGCGGTCGGGCGCGCGCCAGCCGAGCTGCTCGGCCGTCTCGAGCGCGATGGTCTTGGAGCCCTCCGCGTAGTAGGCGCGCATGTTCACGTTCACGAACGCCCACGGACGGTCGTAGGTCAGCTCGGAGCAGAGCCGGTTCACATCGTCGTACGACCCGTCGACCGCGAACACCGTCGCCCCGTAGGCGGCCGCGGCGATGATCTTCTCGCGCTCGAGGTCGGACGGGACGAAGATGTAGGTCGGCAGCCCGAGCGCGGCTCCCGCCGCGGCGGTCGCGCCGGCCAGGTTGCCGGTCGAGGCGCACGCGAGTGCCTCGTAGCCGAGCTCGACGGCCTTCGCCGCGGCCACGGCGACGACCCGGTCCTTGAACGAATGGGTCGGGTTCGAGGTCTCGGTCTTGACGTACAGCTCGCAGTCCAGCCCGAGCTCCTCGGCCAGGCGGTCGGCGCGGATCAGCGGCGAGCAGCCGACGGGGAGGCCGTGCTCGGGCGGATCGACGGGCAGGAAGTCGGCGAACCGCCACAACGTCCGCGGGCCGGCGTCGACGCGCCCGGCCGGGACAGGCTCGGACTCGTCCCAGCCGACCTCGAGCGGGCCGAAGCAGCGGTCACAGGCGAACAGGGCCTCGAGCGGGTAGGTGGCGGCGCAGCCCTTGCAGGCGAGGTGGGTGGCCTTCATGGTCGATCCCCTACGTTCGGGCCGCTCGCGGGCGGCCGGTTCACATCGTCCGGGATCCGCGGATCCCGCCGGACTTGGCACCTTTCCCGGGCCGGGATGGTTGCCGAGGCTTCACAGGGCCGGTCCCTCCGCCTCTCTGGATGCGACGCCGGGGATCGCCCCGGCGGATACGCAAACTGCTGCGGCCCATGGTAGATCGGCGCCGTCGGGACGGCAACCGCGAACCGGGGAAGATTCCGCCCGCCGCGGGCGTCCTGGGGGACATGTTTGCCAACTCGCACGTTCACCAGGATCTGGCCCGCGTGCGCCAGTCCGAGCTGATCGCCCAGGCCCGCCACGACGAGCTCATCCGCGCCGCGCGCGCCGGACGGCTGCAGCCCCAGCTGCGGGCCGGCCGCGAGCACGCGCGCCGCACACGCCTTGCCGCGCTCCTGCGCGGCAAGCCGGCGATGGTCTGACCTCCCACGCCGGTGCCGGCTTGGCGGCCGCCCGCCATAACCCCTCCGGGCGGCCGCCTCGACCGGCCCTTCGCCTGCTCCCTGGGCCACTCGGCGGGCTCGGCACGGAGCTGCCCGAAGGACACCGACGGCATGGCGCCTTCGAACAGGGTCATCGCCCGGGCGCTCGACCGCGAACCCGGCGTGGTGCTCGACGCTCTCGACCCACCGATGGCCCGCAAGCGCCTGAGCACGCCCCCAGTGCGGATCGTCCCCGTCGGGGATCGCCGAGTCCGTGCCCTCGGCGAACATGCGCCAGCGACGTTCGCCGGGCCTGTTCGCGCTCATGCGCCAAGCCTACGCTACGCCGCCGCCTCCGCCGGCTCGGGCGCAACGGCCACGCCGGCCAGGGCCGCCAGCCGCCGGTCGGACTGCTCGACCGCGTACCTGGCCGTCCTTGCGCGCCTTGATGCGCTCGATCTCGGGCAGCTTCGGGTCGGCGTTCACGGTCATTGCGGCGCTCCTCGTCGGGTAACGCCGCCGCCACTAACCATTTTGGATCCAAACTTCAACTGTACGGATACATACGCGCGGATCGCGGCGTACCCGGGTGTTAACATCGAGAGGTGACGCAGCACACACCCGTCCTCTCACGCGCCGACGACCTCGCCCGCAGGCTGCAGGTCGAGATCGTCACGGGCCGCATCCCGCTCGGGTCGAGGCTGCGCCAGGAGGATCTCGCCGCCCGCTTCGGCGTGAGCCGCACGCCCGTGCGCGAGGCGCTGCGCCAGCTGCAGGCGATCGGCCTGGTGGATCAGCTCGGGCACCGGGGCGCCGTCGTGCGCCGCTTCAGCCCGGAGGAGTGCCGCAACGTCTATCTCGTGCGGGCGGAGCTGGAGGGCCTGGCTGCGGAACGCGCCGCGGGGCGCCTGACGGGCTACGACCGGGCCGATCTCGACGTCGCCCAGGCGCTCCTGCGCACCGGGTACGAGCGCCATCGCACGCTCCGGCCCGACGACGAGGAGGGGCTCGCGATCCTGTGCGAGCAGTGGTCGCAGGCGAACGAGCTCTTCCACAACGTGATCCTGGCGGCGGCCGCGTGCCCGCCGCTGCGCGACACCGTCCAGTCGCTCCAGAACAGCGTCCCTCGCTCCATCGCGTGGCGGACGTTCGCCGACGACCCGGAGATCATCCCCCGCAGCGCCGCCGACCACGACCGCATCATCGAGGCGCTCGTGAAGCCGGACGCTCGCCGCGCCCGCAAGCTGCTGCACACCCACGTCGTTGAGACCGGCGCCACCGCGGCGCGCTGGCTCGAGCGCCAGGAGCAGT
Organism: uncultured Actinomycetes bacterium; assembly: GCA_963843705.1. Classification (GTDB taxonomy): domain Bacteria; phylum Actinomycetota; class Thermoleophilia; order Gaiellales; family JAICJC01; genus JAICJC01. The sequence continues at coordinate 130,184 of CAWJLQ010000008.1, read as the reverse complement.
AGCCGGATCAGCTGATCGGCCCGTGGACGAACACGTCGACCACGCCGTTGGTGTCTCCCGGGACGAGGGCGGACGAGTCCGACCAGAACGCCACGAACCTGCCGTCCCCCGAGATCGCCGGCCCCGTGCTGAACGCCGCGTCGCCCGACACGCCGCGCGCGGCCGCGACGACCATCCCGGTCGTTCCCGTCCAGCGGTCGCGGACGAAGACGTCGGTCAGCCCGTTCAGGTCGCCCGGTACGAGGTTGGACGCATCCGACCAGAATGCGACGAACCGGCCGTTCGCCGAGATCGCGGGGGGCAGATAGGGGCTCGCGTTCGCCGGGACGCCCGCGCTCGAGACGCTGACGAGCCGGGTCGTGCCGGTGCGCCGGTCGCGGACGAACTCCCCCGGCCCGCCGGGAGCCAGGCCCGAGTACGACTGGAAGGCAACGAAGCGGCCGTTGGCCGAAAGGGACGGGTTGAAGCTGTTCTCCGTGCCCTGCGCGCCCGTGCTGGAGACGCTCACCCGCCGGGTGGTGTGCGCCCGCCGGTCGCGCACGAAGACGTCGGCGGCGCCGTTCATGTCGTGCCGCACCAGGTTGGATGCGTACGAGTCGAACGCCACGTAGCGGCCGTCCGCGGACACGGCGCTCGCGAACGTCGCGCTGTTGGGCTGTGCTCCTGACGACGAGACGCTCACGCGCCGCGTCGTCCCCCTCCGGCGATCGCGCAGGAAGGTGTCGGCGCATCCGTCCGTGTCGTGGGCGACGAGGTTGGACGCGTCGGAGCTGAACGTGACGAAGCGGCCGTTCGCCGACATCGCGATCCCCCAGAACCCGGACCCGGCGTTCGCCTGCCCGCCGGTCGACGAGACGCTGACGCGCCGCGTCACACCCGACCGCAGGTCGCGCACGAAGACGTCGTCGGCGCCGTTGGTGTCGTGCCGCACCAGGTTCGAGGCGGTGGACGTGAAGGCCACGAAGCGCCCGTTCGCCGACAGCACCGGGTGGCGGCTGTCAGCGTTCGCCTGCGCGCCGCTCGACGAGACGCTCGCGCGCACCGTGATCCCCGAGCGCAGATCGCGGACGAAGATGTCGAGCGCGCCGTTCGTGTCGCCCACGACCAGGTTGGAGGCGTGCGAGGCGAACGCGACGTCTCTCCCGTTCGCCGAGAGCGCCGCCTCGTAGCTCGCCGCGTCTCCCTGCACGCCTGCCGACGACACGCTCGCGCGCTGCGTCGACGCCGTGGCGCCGCCCGCGCCGCCCGCACCGGCGGCGAGGACGACCACCGCCACGCCGATGCCGATCGCATGCGCCCGGCTGCCCAAGCCGACAGTACCCATGAACGCACCCCCCGATTCGGTTGCGCGTTCAGCCTTGCACCGAGCTCGCGCCGCCGCATCGGCGGCGGCCCGCATCAGGGGTGTGGGCTTCTACCGATCCCGGCGATCAGCCGGGCACGCGGCCGGCGCCGTAGTACGAGCCGCCGCCGGAGAGCGTCGAGATCTGGACGACCGTGCCGGTGTGCGGCGCGTGGATCATCTCGCCGCCGCCAATGTAGATGCCCACATGGCCGAGTCCGTCGAAGAAGACGAGGTCGCCCGGCTGGAGGTCGCTCTCGGACACGTGCGGGAGCATGGCGTACTGGGCCGCGGCGTTGTGCGGGAGCGAGACGCCGAGCTGCCCGTAGACGTACATGGTGAGCCCGGAGCAGTCGAAGCCGGACGGGCTCGCGCCGCCCCACACGTACGGCACGCCCAGGTAGCGCTCGGCGATCGCCACCGCCTGGCCGCCGAGCGTGCTCGTCGGCGGGTTGGGCAGGTTCGTGGGCGGCGCGCTGCCGGCGCCGTCCTGGGCCGCCCGCGCCGCCGCGGCGGCCGCGGCGGCGGCCTGCTGGGCCTGGATCATCTTGCGGATCGACGCCTTCAGGTTGTTGAAGTACGCCTCCTCGCCGGCGACGGCGGACTTGGCGCTGCGCGCCTCGGCCGCCTTCTTCGCCTGCTCCTTCGCCACCTGCTTGCGCTGGCGCTTGAGCAGGGCCTGGCGGTGCTTCACCTCGTTCTCGTCGCGTGCGATCTGGGTGAGCAGCGTCTTGTCGGCGCCCGTCGTGCGCTGCAGCACCTGCACCTGGTCGACGAGGTCCCCGATCGAGCGCGCCGCGAGCACGTACGCGAGGGCGTCCTGGCCGCCGTTCTTGTAGTCGGCCGTGAGCGCGGTCGCCAGCTGCTCCTGCGCGGCGTGCAGGTTCTCCTTCGCCACCTTCAGCGCCGCCGCGTTCTGCCGCAGCGCCGCGAGCGTATTCTGGTACTTCTGGTGGGCCGCGTCGTAGGCCTCGACCTTCTTCTCGGCCGCCGCCTGGAGCTGCGTCAGCCGCTGCTCGGCCGCCGCCGCCTCGCGCTTCTTCTGCGCGATCGAGGTCGCCGACGCGGTGCCGGCGGTCGCCAGCGCGACCAGCATCGCGGCGATCACACCGGTCGCGACGCTCGCTCGGGTTACGCGCGCGCGTCCGCGCGCCTGGCCTCGGGCGGTTGGCATGGCCGGAGAGGCTACCAAACCGAGCGGCGGGCGTCCGCCGCTCGGCCGGCCCCCTAACGAATCCGTCACAAATCGGTCGTGCCCGCCGCGGCGGGCGCGTTGAATCACCTCCACCTGCGGCGTATCGTCGCCGCCGTCCTCGCAGCCTGACCGAAGGAGGGACGAGATGGCACGGAAGCGGACGGTCCTCGGGGTGGGCATCGCGGCCCTCTGCGCGCTCGCGATCGTGCCCGTCGTCGCCGGCGCGAGCACCGACTCGCACTCGCCGGCGGCGCGCCACGGACGGGTGATCCACGTCGTCGAGCGCGCGGTCACCGACACCGTCCAGATGTTCCACCCGCCGGCGAGCAGCGTCGGCGACGACCTCGGGTTCCACAACCCGGTCTACGACGCCCTCGACATGCACCGGATCGCCTCGGACAACGGCTACTGCGTGCGCACCGTCGCGACCGGCAAGACCGAGTGGGAGTGCACGTGGACGACCGTCCTCGCCGGCGGCCACATCACCGTCGAGGGCCCCTACTACGACGACGGCACGAACACGTCGCTCGCGATCACGGGCGGTACCGGGCGGTACACGGGCGCCCGCGGCTGGATGCTCCTGCACGCGCGCGGCAACCCGGTCGGGTCGGAGTACGACTTCGTGTTCCACCTGACGCGCTGAGGCGGCCGCGGCCGGCCCGCGCCGGCGGGCCGGCCGCGCTACCGGGTGATCCCGCCGGTGTCGCGCATCAGCCGCTGAGCGAGAAACACCGGGATCGCGGTCAGGGCGATCACGAACACCGCCACCGCGTTCGCCTCGGGGGCCGTGTTCGGCAGCCGGAACTGGTTGTAGATCCACAGCGGCAGCGTCTGCTGGCTGCCGGCGGTGAAGAGCGTCACGACCACCTCGTCGAACGAGAGCGCGAAGGCGAGCAGCCCGCCGGCGACGAGGGCGGTCGCCATGTTCGGCAGCGTGACGTGGCGGAACGTCTGCCAGCCGTCGGCGCCGAGGTCCATCGACGCCTCCTCGAACGAGGTCGACATCCGCCGCAGCCGGGCGACGACGTTGTTGTAGACGACCACGATGCAGAACGTGGCGTGGCCGGCCACGACCGTCCACAGCGAGGGCCGGATGCCGAGGTAGTCGATCGTCGAGAGCAGGGCGAGCCCGGTGACGATCCCGGGCAGCGCGATCGGCAGCACGAAGAGCAGCGAGATCGAGTTCTGGCCGAAGAAGCGGAACCGCGAGAGCGCGAACGCGACGCACGAGCCGAGCACGAGCGCCAGCAGCATCGCCCGTACGCCGACGCTGAGCGAGTTCTGGAAGGCCGCCCGCGCGAACTGGTCGTGATACGCGAGCCGGAACCAGTGCAGCGTGTAGTGGGTGACCGGCCAGCCGGCGATCTTCGACGACCCGAACGCGTTCAGGACGATCACGATCAGCGGCAGGTACAGGAACAGCATCACCAGGGCGGCGGCGGCCCCGATCGCGATCTTGACGGCGCGCGGTTCCATGCCTAGATGGTTGATTCCGAATTCACGTGATGTTCTGGGCGGTTGCGAACCGAGCAGCGCAAGGACGCAGGAAGCGTCCATACCGGTGCTGTACGGATGCGACCGAGGACGCCGCGATGCGACGGTTCGCAGCCGCAGCCCCACCGGCAGCACGCCCTGCGGCGAACCGTTCGTGCGTCCAGGCGCGCGTCGAATTCGGAATCAACCATCTAGAGAGCCTCGAACGCGCCCAGGCGCTTCATCAGGAGCAGGTAGCCGATCACGATCACGACCGGGACGCACGCGAACGCGGCCGCGAACGGCAGGTTCTGGGCGACGCCCTGCGACTGGAAGATGACGTTGCCGATGAAGTCGTGGTTGTTGCCGCCCACGAGGTCGGGCAGCACGTAGTCGCCGAGGGTGAGCGAGAAGGTGAAGATCGAGCCGGCGGCGACGCCGGGCACGACCAGCGGCCAGATCACCTTGCGGAAGGTGATCGACGCCCGCCCGCCCAGGTCGGAGGACGCCTCCAGGAAGGAGCGCGGCACCCGCTCCAGCGCGGCGTACACCGGCAGCACCATGTACGGCAGCCACATGTAGGTGAAGGCGAGCCACATCGCCGTGTAGGTGAACGCGATGTGGTACGGCCCGAGCCCGAGCTTCCCCAGCGACCAGTTGATCGGCCCGTTCTGGGCAGTGATCAGCCGCCACGTGTAGGCCTTGATCAGGTAGCTCGACCACAGCGGCATGAGCACGCCGACGAAGAGCAGCGCCCGCATGCGCGGCGACGCGATCCGCACCATGTAGTAAGCCAGCGGGAACGCCATCAGGGCGCACGTCACCGTCACGGCCGCGGCGATCGCGACCGTGTTGCGGACGATGGTGCGGTTGACCGGGTCGTCCCACAGCTGGCGGAAGTTGTCCGCCGTGAACGTGTGCAGGATGCGCCCGGAGAGCTCGTCCTCCCTCCACAGCGAGGTCACGAGCAGCACGGCCAGCGCCGCCAGGTAGACGACCAGGATCCAGCTCAGCGGCGGCGCCAGCAGCAGCAGCAGCTTGAGCGGCCGGCGCCGGTAGAGGAACGCGGACAGCCGCCGGCGGGCGCCGGCCGCCCCCGCAGCTGCGGCGGGGGCGGTCACGGCGCGCACCGGCCCTGAGCCCGGATCAGGAGTTCTTGATGTCCGTCCAGGCTGTCGTCCACTTCGAGTACGGGACGCACGTGCTGCCGCGGCTGTCGCCGCAGTCGGACAGCGGCGTCTTCCAGTAGGCGATCTCCTTGAAGTAGTTCTGATCGGTGACGTGGTAGTCGCGGCAGTAGTTCGCCACCATCTTGTCGAGGAGCGTGCACGCCTTCGGGTTGGCCGGCGCCGACCCGAACGTGTAGGCGGTGTGCGCCTGCACGAAGGGCGTGGTCGCCCACTTCATCCACAGGAGCATGCAGTTCGGGTCCTTGGCCTGGGACGACAGCATCCAGGTGTCGGCCCATCCGGTCGCGCCCTCCTTGGGCAGCACCGTCGCCACCGGCTGGTGGTCGGACTTGAGCGTGTTGTACTGGTACGGCCACGTCGGGCCGATCACGATCGAGCCGTTCTTGAAGTCGGAGATCTGCGACGTGTAGCTCGACCAGTAGTTGCCGATCTGTTTGCGCTGCTTCTTCAGCAGCGACACGGCCGCGTCGAACTGCGGCTGGGTCAGCTCGTACGGGTCGGTGATCTTCAGGCTCGGATCGGCCGTCTTCAGGTAGACGGCGGCGTCTGCGATGTAGATCGGGCTGTCGTAGGCGTCCACCTTGCCCGAGTAGCTGGAGCCGTCGAAGACCACGCCCCAGCTGGTCGGGGCGGGCTTGACGGCCTGCGTGTTGTACATCAGCACGTCGGCGCCCCACTCGTAGGACACCCCGTAGTGCAGGCCGTTGACCGTGTTGTGCGGCGGCGACTGCAGCGCCGGGGAGATGTCCTTCCAGTCGGGGATGAGCTTCTGGACGTCGACGGCCTTCACGTCGCCGCCGGCGATCAGTCGGTTGGTGGCGTCGCCCGAGGCGCTGACGCCGTCGTAGTTGCCGGAGCGCATGAGCTGCACCATGTCGTCCGACGTCTGCCCGTAGGTGACGTGCACCTGGCAGCCGGTCTGCCGCTCGAACGGCTTCACGACGTCCGGCTGCGTGTAGCCCTGCCAGGCGATCAGGTTCAGCTTGCCCTCCGCCTTGCCGATCTTCTCGACCACCTTCGCGCTGCTGCCGCCGCCGCCACCGCCGCCGGCGCCGCCGCCGCTCGAGCCGCCGCAGCCGGCGGCGACCGCCAGCGCGACCGTCGCCGCGGCCAGCGCGATCCATCGCTTGCTCATGCAGGGATCTCCTCTTCCTCGAGTTCGCGATCGGCGCCGCCCACCGGCCGGTTGTGCTGCCGATCCCAGACAAGGCGGACATGACGTCCGCGCGCGGCCAGCGCCTCCATGGAGGACGTGGCCTGGTTCTGCTGCACGACGACCAGCTCTCCGCCCGCCGCGAGGGACACGATGTAGCGCGTGTTCACCCCCAGGTAGACGACCTCGGACACCACCCCGTCCGCGGTGCACTGCTGCGGCCCCGGCTGCTCGCCGGTCTCCGCCAGGTGGATCTTCTCGGGCCGAACGGTGAACGTGCCGGACGTGCCGGTGATCGTCCGGGCCACCTCGCCCGAGATGAGGTTGGACGTGCCCACGAACCCGGCCACGAAGGCCGTGGCGGGCCGCTCGTACACCTCGGCCGGCGTGCCCACCTGGTCGATCCGGCCCTCGTTGAAGACCGCCAGCCGGTCGCTCATGGTGAGCGCCTCGTCCTGGTCGTGGGTGACGAACAGGAATGTGATCCCGACGTCCTTCTGGATGCTCTTCAGCTCGATCTGCATCTGCTCGCGCAGCTTCAGGTCGAGGGCGCCCAGCGGCTCGTCCAGGAGCAGGACGCGGGGGCGGTTGACGAGCGCGCGGGCGAGCGCCACCCGCTGCCGCTGGCCACCCGAGAGCTGGCCCGGCTTGCGCTTCTCGTAGCCCGCCAGGCGCACCATCTCGAGCGCCTCGGCGACCCGGCCGGAGCGCTCCTTGCGGGGCACCCGCTTCACCATCAGGCCGTACCCGACGTTGTCCCCCACGCTCATGTGCGGAAAGAGCGCGTAGTCCTGGAACACCGTGTTCACGTCCCGCTCGTAGGGGGCCAGCCGCGAGACGTCCGTGCCGTCCAGCATGACCGCGCCCTCGGTGGGCAGCTCGAAGCCCGCGATCAGACGCAGCGTCGTCGTCTTGCCCGACCCCGACGGGCCGAGCAGGGTGAAGAACTCGCCCGCCGCCACGTCGAGGTCGATCCGGTCCACGGCCACGACGTCGCCGTAGGTCTTGCGGACGTCGCGCAGGCTGACCGCGGGGGCGGCGCCGTTGCCGCCGGGGTTACCCGACGGCTGCTGCAAGCGACTCCTCCAGGCGGTCGAGGCCGGCCTCGATGTCCTCGTCCGGGGCGGTGATCGGCACCAGGATGCGCAGCACGTTGTCGTAGATGCCGGTCTTCAGCAGGATCAGGCCGCGGTCGAGCGCGCCGGCCACCGTCGCCCCCGCCACGCCGGCCGCGGGCTCCTTGGTCACGGGGTCGGACACGAGCTCGATGGCGGCCATCGGGCCGAGCCCGCGCACCTCGCCGATCACGGCGTGGCGCGACGCCAGGTCGCGCAGCCGGGCCTGGATCCGCTCGCCGAGCTCGGCCGACCGGGCCAGGAACTCGTCGCTCGAGATGATGCGCAGACTCTCGACCGCCGCCGCGCACGCCACCGGGTTGCCGCCGTAGGTCGATCCGAGCCCGCCGGGATGCACCGAGTCCATGATCTCGGCCCGTCCGATCACCCCGGCCAGCGGCATGCCCGACGCGAGCGACTTGCCGACGGTCACCATGTCGGGCACGACGCCGGAGTGCTCGATCCCCCACAGCGTCCCGGTGCGGCCCATGCCGGCCTGCACCTCGTCGTCGATGTAGATGATCCCGTGCTGCTCGCAGCGCGCCTTCAAGCCCTGGATGAACTCGGGCGGCATCACCGTGAACCCGCCCTCGCCCTGCACCGGCTCGAGGATCACGCAGGCGACGGAGGCCGGGTCGACGGTCGCCTTGAACATCCAGTCGAGCGCCGCGAGCGCGTCTGCCGCCGTGATCCCGCGGTAGGGGTAGGGCGCCGGCGCGCGGTACACCTCCGGCGCGAACGGGCCCATCCCGCGCTTGTAGACCAGCTTCGACGTGAGCGTCATCGTCAGCAGCGTGCGGCCGTGGAAGCCGCGGTCGAACGTGATCACGCCGTCGCGGCCCGTGTGGTAGCGGGCGATCTTGACGGCGTTCTCGACCGCCTCCGCCCCGGAGTTGATCAGGAGCGCCTTGGTGTCGTGCGACCCGGGCGCGAGATCGCACAGCATCCGGCACACCTCGAGGTAGGGGTCGTAGGCGGCGACGGGGAAGCACGCGTGCACCAGCCGCTCGGCCTGGTCGCGGATCGCGGCCACCACCGCCTCCGGCGTGTGGCCGAGGTTGAGCACGCCGATCCCGCCGGCGAAGTCGATGTACTCGGTGCCGTCGACGTCGGTCAGGCGGGCGCCGTGGGCGTGCGCCGCGAAGATCGGCGCGATGGAGACGCCGCGGGCGACGTAGCGGTCGCGCTTCGCCCGAAGCGCCTCGGTCTGTGAGCCTTGGTGAACTGCCATGTCTGACCTCCGCGGGACGAGCGCCTTTGCGCCTGCGAGTATAAGCAACGGCGCCTCAGGGCGGGGGCCTCGTCCGGTAGCATTGGACACGTTGTCCAACTGCCGCGCGGCGCGGACCCGAAAGGACGGAGCGCCATGACCGACCACGCCACCCTCCAGGAGCTCGCGAAGCGGCACCTGATGATGCACTTCACGAGCCAGGGCCGCTACGCCTCGGAGGAGGTGCCGGTCATCAGCCGCGGCGAGGGCTGCTGGCTGTGGGACACGAACGGCAAGCGCTACTTCGACGGCATGTCCGGCCTCTTCTGCACCCAGATCGGGCACAGCTTCGGCGCCGAGCTGGGCGAGGCGGCCGCCGCCCAGATGGCGCAGCTGCCGTTCTTCATCAACTGGAGCTACGCCCACCCGCCGGTGATCGAGCTGTCCGCGAAGATCGCCGAGATCGCGCCCGGCGACCTCAACCGCACCTTCTTCTGCTCCGGCGGCTCCGAGGCCAACGAGTCGATCATCAAGCTCGTGCGCCAGCACCACCAGATCCGCGGCGAGGACCGCCGCTACAAGATGCTCGCCCGCCGGATCGCCTACCACGGCACCACCCTGGGTGCGCTCTCGCTGACCGGCATCGCGTCGATCAGAAACCCGTTCGAGCCGCTGCTGCCGGGCGTGCGCCACGTGTCGAACACGAACGCCTACCGCCGTCCCGAGGGCGAGACCGAGGCCGAGTTCACCGCGTTTCTGCTCGACGAGCTGCGCGGCACGATCGAGCAGGAGGGGCCGGGCACCGTCGCCGCCTTCTTCGCCGAGCCGGTGCAGAACTCGGGCGGCACGTTCACGCCCCCGGAGGGCTACTTCCGGGGCGTGCGCGAGATCTGCGACGAGTACGGCATCCTGCTCGTCGCCGACGAGGTCATCTGCGGCTTCGGCCGGCTCGGGTACTGGTTCGGGTCGGAGCGCTACGACATCCGCCCCGACATCGTCACGTTCGCCAAGGGCATCGCCTCCGCGCACGTGCCGCTCGGCGGCGTGATCATGACCGACCGGATCGCCGAGCCCTTCCTCACGGGCTCGAACATGTTCACACACGGCATCACCTACGGCGGCCACCCGGTGTCGACGGCCGTCGCGCTCAAGAACCTCGAGGTGATGGAGCGCGAGGACGTGCTCGGCAACGTGCGCCGCAACGAGCCCTACTTCAAGGCGGTGCTGGAGAAGCTCGGCGAGAAGCCGATCGTCGGAGACGTCCGCGGCGCCGGGTACTTCATGTCGCTCGAGCTCGTGCGCGACAAGGAGACCAGGGAGACGTTCTCCGACGAGGAGTGCGACCGGCTGCTGCGCGGGTTCCTCTCGCCGCGGCTCTACGAGGCGGGCCTGATCTGCCGGGCCGACGACCGCGGTGACCCGGTGGTGCAGCTGTCCCCGCCGCTGATCGCGACCCGCGAGGAGCTCGACTACGTCCACGACGTGCTGGACACCGTGCTCGACGAGGCGTGGGCGGAGATGAACCGCACCCACGCACCGAAGGCCGCCGTCACCGGCTGACCGCGGGACGGACATGCTCAGCGTCGCGGACATCGTCGCGATCGACGCCCTCCAGATCACGGTGCGGGGCGGAGCGTCCGGCTGCGAGCGGCCGGTGCGCTGGGTGCACATCTCGGAGCTCGACGACCCCACGCCCTGGCTGCGGGGCGGCGAGCTGCTGCTGACGACCGGCCTGCCGCTGCGCCGCGACCCGGCCGGGTACGTCGGCCGGCTCGCCGAGGCGGGGCTCACGGGTCTCGGGCTCGGGCTCGGCTTCGGGTTCGACGAGGCGCCGGCGGCGGCGGTCGAGGCGGCCGACGCGCGCGGCTTCCCGCTCTTCGAGATCCCCTACGACGTGCCCTTCATCGCCCTCACCGAGGCGGTGTTCACCCGCCTCTCGGATGCGCGCGTCGCCGAGGCGACGCGGCGGCTGGCGGGCGACCTGGTCGAGGCGGTGCTGGGCGGCGACGCCGGCGCCCGCGAGCTGCGCCGGCGGGTGCGCGCGTTCGGCCTGCGCGGGACGCTGCCGCTCTCGTTCGTGGCGCTGCGCCCGGCCGTGATCGGCGGCGAGGGCCTCGCCAGGCTGGCGGATTCCGCCGCCGCGCTCGGGCCGGCCAGCGTGCGCGACGGCGTCGTCGCCGTGCTCGTCGAGGCGCGCGACGATGCCGAGGCCGAGCGGGCCGCCCACCGGCTCATGCGCGAGACGGGGGCCGGAGGAGCCGGCGTCGGCCGCGTCCGCTCCGATCCGGCCGAGCTCGCGAGGAGCTACGACGAGGCGCTCTACGCCGCCGAGGCCCGGCCCGTCAACGGCACGCCCGCCGTGGCGACGGTCCGCGACCTGGGCTCGATCCAGCTCCTGCTCTCGCTCGGGGACGAGCGCGGCGTGGAGCTCTACTGCGAGGCGGTGCTGGGACCGCTGCGCGCGCACGACGCCCGCTACGGGTCGGCGCTGACGGAGTCGCTCGCGGCCTACATCGAGGCCAACGGTCGCTGGGCGGACGCCGCCGCGGCGCTGGGCGTGCACCGCCACACGCTGCGCTACCGGATCCGCAAGATCGAGCAGCTCACCGGCCGCAGCCCGGCCGACGCGCGCGACCGGCTGGAGCTGTGGCTGGCGCTGCGGGCGCACGAGCTGCGGGGCCGGCGCGAGCTGGAGCCCGCGTCGTGAGCCGGGTCGCGGTCGTCGGCGCCGGGGGGATCATCGGCCCGGCGATCGTCGCGACCCTCGCCCGCGACGAGGCGGTGACCGAGATCGCCTGCCTGGACGTGAACGGCGCCCGCGCCCGCGAGGTGGCGGAACGACACGGCGGCGGCAAGGCGGCGGGGGCGGCGCTCGACATCCTCGACACCGGCTCCGCCGCGACGGCGCTCGCCGGTGCGGCCGTGCTGGTGAACGCGGCGTCCTACCGGATCAACCTGGCGGCGATGGAGGCGGCGCTTCACGCCGGCTGCGGCTACGTCGACCTGGGCGGGCTCTTCCACGTCACTCGCGAGCAGGTCAAGCTCGACGCCCGCTTCCGCGAGGCCGGCCTGCTCGCCGTCCTGGGGATGGGCTCGGCGCCCGGGAAGACGAACGTGATGGCGGCGCGCGCCGTCGAACTGCTCGGCGGCGCGGTCGAGCGGATCGTGATCGGGGCCTCCGGGCGGGATCCCGACCCGCCCCCGGGGCCGCTGGTGGCGCCCTACGCGGTGGAGACGATCCTGGACGAGCTGACGATGCCGACGCCGGTCGTGCGCGGCGGCGAGGTGGAGCTCCTGGAGCCGATGACGCCGGCGGGCGTGGTCGAGTTCGGCGACCCGGTCGGGCCGGCCGAGACGATCTACTCGATCCACTCCGAGCAGGCGACGTTCCCGCGGAGCCTGGGCGCGAAGGAGGTCTCGTTCCAGCTCTCGCTCGACCCCCGCTTCCTGGCGAAGGTGCGGCTGCTGTCAGAGATCGGCATCGCCTCGACCGAGGCGGTCGAGGTCGACGGCGTCCGGGTCGTGCCGCGGCGGGTGCTGCTCACGCTGCTCGCGCGCCTGCCCCGGGCCGAGCCGTCGCAGCGGACGGTCGGAGTGCACCGGATCGAGGCGAGCGGGCCGCGCGGGAGGGCGGTGGTCGAGTGCGTGACGCGCACCGTCGAGGGGCTCGGGTTCGGCGGCGGCATCGCCTCGACCGCCTGCCCGCCGGCCGTAGTCGCCGGGATGATCTGCCGCGGCGAGCTTCCCGGCCGCGGCGTCCTCCCGAGCGAGCTGGCCGTGCCCTTCGGCCCGCTCTTCGAGCGCCTGCGCGCCTTCGGCGTCGAGGTGCGCGAGCACGCTCCTGCATAAAGGTGCCAGGCACCGGTATTCACAGCAGACAACCGGGGCCTGGCCCCGCGTGCGGGGCCAGGCCCCACACCGCGCCATCTCCAGCCGGGCCGGGATCCGACCACTTCCCGTTTGACGGATCAACCTTCGCCGCCGTATGCTGTGACCCGATGTCCCGCTTCGCCTGCACAGAGAGGACCTTCGCGCGCTCCCCGTTGAGCGCGCGTCCTGTCGGGCGCTCCCAGAGCTCACACAACCTCCTCGGCCTTCTCCTCCTCGCCCGGTAGGGCGAGCGACTTGGCCTACGCGCCGCCTGCCGGCGCACACGCACCCAGGAACCGACGGGAGAGCTGCGCGCTCGCCCACCCGAGGAGGATCTCTCTGATGGCTTCACCCACGGACACCGTCCGCATCTTCGACACCACGCTGCGAGACGGCGAGCAGTCGCCGGGCATCGCCCTGTCCGCTCCCGAGAAGATCGAGATCGCCCGGCAGCTCGACCGCCTCGGTGTCGACGTGATCGAGGCCGGGTTCGCCATCTCCTCCCCCGGGGAGCGCGAGGGCATCCGGGCGGTCGCGCAGGCCGTCGACTGCGTCGTCGCGTCGCTCGCGCGCACGAACGACGAGGACGTCGACGCCGCCATCGAGTCGCTGCAGGGCGCGCGCAACCCGCGCATCCACGTCTTCATCGCCACGTCCGACATCCACATGGAGCACAAGCTGCGCATGACCCGCGCGCAGGTGCTCGCGGGCGCCGACCGCGCCGTCCGCCGCGCGAAGGCGTTCTGCAGCGACGTCGAGTTCTCGTGCGAGGACGCCACCCGCACCGACCTGGACTTCATGGCAGAGGTGGTGCGCACGGCGATCGCCGCCGGGGCGACGACCATCAACATCCCCGACACCGTCGGCTACACCGTGCCGGAGGAGTACGTCGAGATCCTGAACGGCCTGCGCCGGCGCGTCCCCGAGGTCGACGGCGTCGTCCTCTCGGTGCACTGCCACGACGACCTGGGCCTGGGCGTGGCCAACTCGCTCGCCGGCGTCATGGCCGGCGCACGCCAGGTCGAGTGCACGATCAACGGCATCGGCGAGCGGGCCGGGAACGCGTCGCTCGAGGAGATCGTGATGCTCCTGAAGACCAGGGCGCCGCGCTTCGGCCTGGAGACGAACATCCGCACCGAGGAGATCACGCGCACGTCGCGGCTCGTCTCCCGGCTGACCGGCTACGTCGTCCAGCCGAACAAGGCGATCGTGGGCAGAAACGCGTTCGCCCACGAGGCGGGCATCCACCAGCACGGCATGCTCGCCCACCGGCGTACCTACGAGATCATGGACGCCGAGTCGGTCGGGCTGCACGGCTCCGACATCGTGCTCGGCAAGCACTCCGGCCGCCACGCGCTGCAGCAGGCGTTCGCCGACCTGGGCTTCACCATCGAGGGCGACGACCTGCGCCGCGCCTTCGCCCGCTTCAAGGAGCTGGCCGACCGCAAGGGCAAGATCAGCTCGCTCGACCTGGAGGCGCTGGCCTCCGACTCGCTGCGCGAGCGCGAGGAGCCGTACCGGCTCGTGCGGCTCGCGATCCGCACGGCCACGGGCGAGCCCGCGCGGGCCGAGGTCACCATCGCGAACGGCGAGGGCGAGCGCACCGCCGAGGGCGCCGGCGACGGCCCCGTGGACGCGGCCTTCACCGCCGTGAACACGCTGCTCGACCTGCCCGTGAAGCTCGTCGAGTACACGATCGGCGCCGTCACCGGCGGCGCGGACGCGCTCGGCGAGGTGCGGGTCGTGGTCGAGGTCGGCTCAAGGACATTCGCCGGCCAAGCCGTATCGACAGACATCACCGAGGCGTCGGCCGAGGCGTACCTGCGCGCCTGCGCCCACGCCCGCATCGCGACCGAGCCCGACCAGGACAAGGAGCTGATCGGAGTCTGATGACCGAACCCCGTCCCAATCCCATCGTCGCCTGCCTCGCCGGCGACGGCATCGGCCCGGAGGTCATGGCCGAGGCGGGCCGCGTGATCGACGCCGTGGGAGGGCTCTTCGGCGTGCGCGTGCGCCAGGTGCACCTCCCGTTCGGCGGCGAGGCGATCGACCGCCACGGCGACCCGTTCCCCGCCCACGTGCGCGCGGCAGTGAAGGCCTCCGACGCCGTGCTGCTCGGCGCCGTCGGCGGCCCGCGCTGGAACCCGTCGCCGCGCCGGCCCGAGCAGGGGCTGCTCGAGCTGCGCAAGGAGCTCGACGCGTTCGCCAACCTGCGCCCCGTCCGCTACGGCGACATCGACCTGATGGTCGTCCGCGAGCTGACCGGCGGCCTCTACTTCGGCAAGAAGACCCTCGCGGACGACGCTGCCTCCGACCTCTGCTCCTACGACCGCCCGCAGATCGAGCGGGTGGCCCGGTGGGCCTTCCGGCTTGCCCGCCGCCGCTCGGGGCGGGTCGTGTCGGTGGACAAGCAGAACGTGCTCGCGACGTCGAAGCTCTGGCGCCGGGTCGTGTCGGAGCTGCACGAGGCGGAGTACGCCGAGATCGAGCTCACCCACGAGCTGGTGGACTCCTTCGCAATGAACCTGGCCACGCGGCCGCAGCGCTACGACATCATCCTCACCGAGAACCTCTTCGGCGACATCCTCTCCGACCTGGCCGCGGCGGTCGGCGGCGGCCTGGGCATCGCGCCGTCGGCGTCGCTCGGCCCCGAGCCGCCCGGCATCTTCGAGCCGGTGCACGGTTCCGCCCCCGACATCGCCGGGCAGAGCGAGGCCAATCCGATCGCCATGATCCTGTCCGTGGCCATGATGTTCACGTACGGCCTCAACCGGCGTGACATCGGCCGTGCGATCACGGCCGCGGTCGACTCCGTGCTCGCGGACGGCATCGCCACGTCCGACCAGGTCGCCGGCGGTCGCGTGTACGCCACCTGGGAGGTGGGCCAGGCCGTGTGCGACGCGCTCGGCCACCATGCGAGCGCGGCGGGCGAGTTCGCCGAGCACCCTTTTGAGGCCAGGCTGGTGGCCCGTGGATAGCCGCCGCATGACGGGAGCCGAGGCGATCATCCGCTGCCTCGAGGCCGAGGGCGTCACCGACGTCTTCGGCCTGCCGGGCGGCGCGATCCTTCCGCTCTACGACGCCTGGGCCGAACACGACCACTCCATCCGCCACTACCTCGTCCGCCACGAGCAGGGCGCGGGCCACATGGCCCAGGGCTACGCCCGCGCGACCGGCAGGGTGGGCGTCGCGATCGCAACCTCCGGCCCCGGCGCCACCAATCTGGTGACGCCGATCGCCGACGCGTACCTCGACTCGACCCCGATCGTCTGCATCACCGGCCAGGTGCCGACGCACCTGATCGGGACGGACGCGTTCCAGGAGGCGGACATCCAGGGCATCACGATGCCGATCGTGAAGCACTCCTGGCTGGTGAAGGACGTGCGCGAGCTGCCGCGCGCCTTCAAGGAGGCGTTCCACCTCGCCCGCTCCGGCCGTCCCGGGCCGGTGCTGATCGACATCCCCAAGGACGTCCAGCTCGCGAGCTTCGACTTCGAGTACCCGCGCCAGACCGACATGCCGGGCTACAAGCCGTCCCGGCACGGCCATCCCAAGCAGGTGATCTCGGCCGCCGAGGCGATCCTCCAGGCCGAGCGCCCCGTGTTCTACCTGGGCGGCGGCGCCGTCACCTCCGGCGTCGACCCGGCCCAGCTGATCCGCCTCGCCGAGTCCGTGCAGATGCCCGTCGTGACGACGCTGATGGCCAAGGGCGTCTTCCCCGACTCGCACCCGCTCTGCCTCGGCCTGCCCGGGATGCACGGCTCGAAGGCGGCCAACTGGGCGATGAACCAGGCCGACCTCCTGGTCGCCTGCGGCGCGCGCTTCGACGACCGCGTGACCGGCAAGCTGGACTCGTTCGCGCCCGGAGCGAAGGTCGTCCACATCGACGTCGACCCTGCCGAGATCGACAAGAACCGCGCGGCCCAGGTCCCGATCGTGGGCTCGATCGAGCTGGTCGTGCCCAAGCTGGCGGATGCGCTCGAGACGCGCACGAACGGCGGCCCGCCGCCGGCGGCGGAGTGGGTCGAGACCGTGCACGGCTGGCAGCGCGAATTCCCCTTCCGCTACCGGCGGGCGGGCACGCTCAAGCCGGAGTTCGTGATCGAGCGGCTGCGCGACCTGACCGCCGGTGAGGACGTGATCTGGACGACGGGCGTCGGCCAGCACCAGATGTGGGCGGCGCAGTACCTCGAGATCGACCGGCCGCGGCGCTTCATCACCTCCGGCGGCGCGGGCACCATGGGCTTCGGCGTGCCGGCGGCGATCGGGGCCAAGGTGGCGCGGCCCGAGGCGATCGTGATCAACATCGACGGCGACGGCTGCTTCCAGATGACGATGCAGGAGCTGGCCACCGCCCGCATGTACGGCATCGCCGCCATCCACGTCGTCGTCAACAACGGCTGGCTGGGCATGGTGCGCCAGTGGCAGGAGCTGTTCCACTCGGAGCGCTTCTCCGAGACGAACCTGACGGTCGACCTGCCGGACTACGTGAAGCTCGCCGAGAGCTTCGGCGTCGCCGCCTTCCGCTGCGAGACCGAGGCCGAGGTGGACGACGCGATCCGGGCCGCGCTCGAGTGCGGCGGGCCGGCGGTGATCGACGCCCGCGTCGACCGCGAGGAGAAGGTGTACCCGATGGTGCCCGCGGGTGGCTCGGCCACCGACATCATCGACGTCGAGTGGGCCGAGGATGACAACCAGTGGGTCGAGGAGGGCGTATGAGCAGCCACGAGCGACGGGGCCTGGCCCCGCATGCGGGGCCAGGCCCCGGTGGTGGGCGATGACGCTGCACACGCTGAGTGTGCTCGTCCAGAACCGGCCGGGCGTCCTCACCCGCTGCGCCGGCCTGTTCGCGCGGCGCGGGTTCAACATCGACTCGCTCGCGGTCGGGCCGACCGAGGATCCCAGCCGCAGCCGCATCACGATCCGGGTCGACTGCTCCCAGCACTCCGTCGACCAGGTGACGAAGCAGCTCTACAAGCTGGTCGACGTACTGAAGGTGTCCGAGCTGGGCGCGACGGCGGTGGAGCTCGAGCTGCTGATGATCAAGGTCAGCTCCACGCCGGAGCGGCGGCCCGAGATCATCAGCCTGGCCGAGGTGTTCGAGTCGAGGGTGGTCGACGTCGGCCCCGAGGCGGTCAGCTTCGCCTGCGTGGGCCCACCGGATAGGCTTCAGGCGCTGGAGGAGCTGCTGCGTCCCTATGGCATCCGCGAGCTGGTGCGCACGGGGCGGATCGCGCTCGACCGCGACGGCGAGCTTGGTCAACGACGACGGATGAGGGTGGTTGCATGAGCACGATCTACTACGAGGCCGACTGCGATCCCTCCGCCCTCGGCGGCAAGACGATCGCCGTCATCGGGTACGGCAGCCAGGGCCACGCCCACGCGCTGAACAACCACGACAGCGGCAACACCGTCGTCGTCGGCGCACGCCCGGACTCGCGCGCATGGAAGACGGCGTCCGACGACGGCCTGCCGGTGGCCACGGTGGCCGAGGCGACCGCCCAGGCCGACATCGTGATGGTGCTGGTGCCCGACCACATCCAGGCGAAGCTCTTCCGCGAGGAGATCGCTCCGCACCTGCGCCCCGGCTCGATGCTCATGTTCGCACACGGGTTCACGATCCACTTCGGCCAGATCGCCCCCGCCGCCGACATCGACGTCGCGATGATCGCGCCCAAGGGCCCGGGACACCTCGTCCGCCGCCAGTACGTCCAGGGGATCGGCGTCCCCGGCCTCATCGCCGTCCACCAGGACGCAAGCGGGCATGCGCACGCGCTGGCGCTGGCCTACGGCCACGGGATCGGCTGCGCTCGCGGCGGCCTGATCGAGACGACGTTCGCAGAGGAGACCGAGACCGACCTCTTCGGCGAGCAGGCGGTGCTCTGCGGCGGCGTGACGCGGTTGATCCAGACCGGGTTCGAGACGCTCGTCGAGGCCGGCTACCAGCCGGAGATCGCCTACTTCGAGTGCCTGCACGAGCTGAAGCTGATCGTCGACCTGATCTGGGAGGGCGGTCTCGCGGGCATGCGCTACTCGATCTCGGACACGGCCGAGTACGGCGACCTCACCCGCGGCCCGGTCGTGATCGACGAGCACGTCCGCGAGCAGATGCGCGGCCTGCTGCGGGACATCCAGGAGGGCCGCTTCGCCCGCGACATCATCGCCGAGGAGGCGGCCGGCCGCCCGCAGTTCCAGGCGCTCCGCCGCCGCGCCGCCGAGCACGAGATCGAGCAGGTGGGCGCCCGGCTGCGCGCGATGATGCCCTGGATCGGGCAGTCCGACAAGGCCAAGGCGGGCGCCTGAAAGCCACCGGGTGACACCCGAGCCGGCCCCGCTGGCGCTCTACGGCTACGACGGCTCCGCCGACGCGCGGCGGGCGTGCGAGCACGGCGCCGCGCTGCTCGGCGGGCATCGCGCCGTGGTGCTGTGCGTCTTCGAGTCGATCCTCGCCATCCCGACCGGCGGCGCCGGCATCACCGATCCCGAGCTGATGCCGCCGGACGACGTCCGGGAGGTGGACGAGGCCGCCCGCGAGCGCTCGCTCGAGCTGGCTCGTGACGGCTGCCGCCTGCTGGAGCGCCTGGGCGTCCCCGCGGAGCCGGCCGCCGCGGATGGCCTGGGATCGGTCTGGCGGACGATCCTGGCCGAGGCGGACGAGCGCGGCGCGGCCGTCACCGTTGTCGGCTCGCGCGGACTCACCGGAGTGCGCTCGCTCGTGCTCGGGAGCGTCTCCCACGGCGTGGCCAACCACTCCCGCCGGCCGGTGCTGATCGTCCCTGCGGAGGGCGACTAGCGCGAGCGCCGCAGCGACGCGGGACGCGCGCGGGCCGGCACCAGCCGCAGCGGCTTCGGTCCCAGCGCGGAGGGCCCTGCGGCGCCGGGCCACGAGATCCGCGCCTGGGCGGCCCGGGGCCGGTCGGAGCTGCGAAACGCCGTGACCCGCGGCTTGGACGCGAACCCGGAGGACGTGAGCGGCAGCGTGCGCCCCGGGTGGTGCAGGGCGGGCTCCTCCCGCTTGAGCGACGCGGGCGGTGCCGGGGCCGGCTCTGCGCCGGCGGAGGCGTCCACCTCGGGCTCCGGCGGCGGCTCCGCGAGGTCCTCGGTGACCTCCTCGTCGGTGACATCCTCGGCGGCGGCCTCCTCCGCGACCGGCTCCTCCGCGGCCGCGGGTGCCGCCGGCGCCGGCGGGTGCGGTTGCCACGCGGGCGTCTCGGGCTCCGCGGGCGCCTCGACGGCGCGCCTGCGCCTCCACATCACGTACAGCAGGCCGCCGACGGCGACCCCCACGACGATCCCCTTCTTCACGGCCATCACCTTCCTTGCCCGCACCCGTTCCCCGACTGGGGACCAGAGATCGTACCGCGCCCGGGCCGCCGCGGCCATACCCCGGCCGGGCGATCCGTTTCCCGCCGCCGTGCGAATGCCCGTCATGGAGCATGCGAAGACCGCTACCATCGCGCCTGTCTTGCGAGACCGGCCGCCGTCGCTCTTCACCATCGCTCCGAAGAGCGCGTCACGCGGCGTCGCGCTGATCGCCCACGGCGGCAGGGAGCGGTCGAACGTGCGCGACTCGAACCTGCGGCCGCCGGCGCTGCGGATGCTGCCCTTCTCGGCCGACCTCGCCCGCACCGGACGCCGGATGGGCCTCGCCGTCGCACAGCTGCGCTACCGCGTGGTCGGCTACAACGACGGCGACCCCGTACGCGACGTCGAGTGGGCGATCGACCGGCTGGCGGACCGCTTCGACGGCCCCGTGTGCCTCGTCGGCCACTCGATGGGCGCCCGCGCCGCACTGCGGGCGGCCGGGCACGAGCGCGTCACCGCCGTTGCCGGCCTCGCGCCGTGGTGCCCGCCCGCCGAGCCGGTCGATCAGCTCGAGGGCCGCACCGTCCTGCTCGTGCACGGCACGGACGACCGGGTCACCGACCCGGCGCGGTCGCTCGAGTTCGGCCGCCGCGCCCGTACGAGCGCCGCCCGCCTGGTGCGGGTCGAGCTCCCGCGCACCGGGCACGCGATGCTCCAGCGGCTGCCGGCCTGGCAGTCGCTCACCCGCCGGTTCGTGCTTGGAGCGCTCGCACTCGAGCCGATGGACGCACGGCTCGAGGACGCGTTCGCGCTCCCCGGCGACCGCGCGCTGCGGGTGCGGCTGTGAACGGGCTGCGCGTGGCGGTCGTCGGCAGCGGGGTCTCGGGACTGACGGCGGCCCACATCCTCGGGCGCACGCACGATGTGACGCTCTTCGAGCGCGACGACCGCCTCGGCGGCCACGCGAACACGATCGGCGTGCGGGCGGCGGACGGCCGCGAGGTGGCCCTCGACACCGGCTTCATCGTCCACAACGAGCGCACGTACCCGACGCTCCTGCGCCTCTTCGCCGAGCTCGGCATCGCCACCCAGCCGAGCGACATGTCGTTCGGCGTGCGCTGCGAGGGCTGCGGCCTCGAGTACGCGGGGGCGCGCGGGATGCAGGGCGTCGTCCCCCGTCCCGGCGTGCTCGGCCGTCCGCGCTATCTGCGGATGCTGGGCGAGGTGCGGCGCTTCCACCGCCACGCTCGGAGCGTGCTCACCGATCCCGGCGCCGACGCCCTGACGCTGGACGGCTTCCTCCAGGAGGGGGGATACTCGAGCTACTTCGCCGACCATTTCATGCTGCCGCTGACCGGCGCCGTGTGGTCCTCGTCGCCGGCGTCGATCCGCGACTTCCCCGCCCGCTACCTGATCCGCTTCTTCGCCAACCACGGCATGCTGACCGTCACCAACTCGCCCCAGTGGCGCACGGTGACCGGCGGCAGCCGCGAGTACGTCGCCCGGATCGCCCGGCGGCTCGGCGACGGCGTCCGGCCGGGGACGCCCGTCGTCGCGATCGAGCGCGACGACCGCGGCGTGACGGTGAACGGCGACCATCGGTTCGACCGCGTGGTGATCGCGGCCCACCCCGACCAGGCCCTGCGCATGCTCGTCGATCCGAGCGCCGACGAGCGCGCCGTGCTGGGCGGGTTCGCGTACTCGCAGAACCAGACGGTGCTGCACACCGACGCCTCGTTGCTGCCGCGCGCGGCCGGCGCGCGGGCGTCGTGGAACTACCTGCTCGACACCTGCTCGACGAGCCAGCCGGTGGTGCACGTCACCTACCACCTGAACCGCCTGCAGGCGCTGCGCGAGCCCGTGGACTACTGCGTCACCCTGAACGCGAGCGACCGCATCGGCGCCGGCCACGAGCTGCGGAGGATGGTGTACGAGCATCCGATCTACACGCACGCGAGCCTGGCCGCCCAGGCCCGCCTGCCCGAGCTCCAGGGCACGCGCAACACCTACTACTGCGGCGCCTACCACGGCTGGGGCTTCCACGAGGACGGCTGCGTCTCCGGCCTGCGGGCGGCGCTCGCGCTGGGGTGTGCCTGGTGAGGTCTGCGCTCTACGAGGGCCACGTCATGCACGACCGCCGGACGGCGCACCGCAACCGCTTCCGCTACGGCGTCTACATGTGGCTGGCCGACCTCGACGAGCTGGACGAGCTGGACCGCCGCCTGTGGGCGTTCGGGCACGACCGCCCCGCCCTCACCACGATCCGCGCGCGCGACCACCTCGGCGACCCGCGCCGGCCGATCGCCGAGAACCTGCACGCGTACCTGGCCTCGAACGGGATCGACCTGGGCGGCGGGCGGGTATGCCTGCTCACGAACGCGCGTGTGCTCGGCTACGTCTTCAACCCCCTCTCCGTCTTCTACTGCCACGGCGCGGACGGCGACCTGCGCTGCATCGTCGCCGAGGTGCACAACACCTACGGCGAGCGCCACTGCTACCTCCTGCGCCCCGGCGAGCGGGGGCGGGCCGAGGCCGGCAAGGAGTTCTACGTGTCGCCCTTCCTCACCGTGGACGGCCGCTACGTGATGACGCTGCCGCCGCCGGATGCGCGTCTGTCCGTGCAGATGGCGCTGCACCAGGACGGACGGCGTGTGTTCGCGGCGTCGCTCACGGGGCGGCGCGTGCCGCTCACGAACGGCTCCGTCGCGCGGATGCTCGTGCGCCACCCGCTGATGACGGCGCAGGTGACGTCGCTGATCCACCTGCAGGGGGTGAGGCTCCGGCTGCGCGGCGTCGCAAGGGTGCAGCGGCCGGCGCACACCCGGCAGGAGCACGTCGGGTGACCGTCGCCGCCCACCAGGAGCCGCTCTGGCGTATCCCCCACGCCCCCCGGGTCGGCGCCCGGGCGGCCGTCGCGAGGGCGCTGTTCCTGCGCGCCGTGCGCCGGCTGCCCCTGCGCGTCGTCCTGCCCGGCGGCGCGGCGGCGGGAGGCGGGGACGCGGACGCACCCGTGATGACGATCCGCCGGGACGCGTTCTTCCACCGGCTCGGCGCCGACGGCAAGATCGGATTCGGCGAGGCCTACATGGCGGGCGACTGGGCCGCCGACGACCTCGCCGCCGTGCTCGCCTGCTTCGCCGCCCGGGTCGACCGGCTCCTGCCGGGCCCGCTCCAGCGCGTGCGCGCCCTGTACGAGCCCGGCCAGCCGGCCAAGGAGCGCAACACGGTCGCCGGCGCAGCCCGCAACATCGCCCGCCACTACGACCTCTCGAACGACCTCTTTGCACTCTTCCTCGACCCCACGATGACCTACTCGGCCGCGGTGTTCGAGCCCGGCGACACGCTCGAGCAGGCCCAGCTGCGCAAGTACGAGCGGCTGTGCCGGCTCGTCGAGATCGGCCCGTCCGACCACGTGCTCGAGATCGGCACCGGCTGGGGCGGGTTCGCCATCCACGCGGCCTCGACGCGCGGCTGCCGGGTCACGACCGCGACCATCTCGCCGGCGCAGGCGGCGCTCGCCCGCGAGCGGGTGGCGGCGGCCGGCCTCGGCGACCGCGTCGAGGTGGTGGAGCGCGACTACCGCGAGCTCGACGGCCGCCACTCCGCGATCGTGTCGATCGAGATGCTCGAGGCGGTGGGCGAGGCGTACTGGCCGGCGTTCTTCGCCGCCTGCGACCGCCTGCTCGCCCCCGGCGGCGCGATCGCGCTGCAGACGATCACGATGCCGCACCGGCGCTACCTGGCCTCGCGCCGCGCCTACACGTGGATCCACAAGTACATCTTCCCCGGCGGGCTGATCCCCTCGCGGGAGGCGATCGACCGCGCCCTGCGCGACGCGACCACGCTCGGCGTCACCCACACGACCGAGATCGGCCACCACTACGCGACGACGCTGCGGCACTGGCGCACCCGGTTCCTCGCCGCGCAGGAACGCGTGCACGCGCTCGGGTTCGACGAGACGTTCGAGCGGATGTGGGAGTTCTACCTGGCCTACTGCGAGGCGGGCTTCGCCACCGGCGCGATCGGCGACGCCCAGCTGCGCCTGGCGCGGACGTGAGGCTGCGGGCGTCACGAATGGGGCCTGGCCCCTCGGGGCCAGGCCCCGCTCTTCGGCCGGCGGCAGGCCGGTGAGGCTGCGCGACGGCACCTCGGTCTGGATCACCGGCGCGTCGAGCGGGATCGGCGCCGCGCTCGTGGGCGAGCTGGCGGCGCGAGGATGCCGGGTCGCCGCGAGCGCCCGCCGAGCCGAGAAGCTGGAGGAGCTGGCGGCATCGACCCGGGGAGGCGAGGTGCTGCCCGTGCCCGCCGACGTCACCGACCGCGAGGCGATGCTCGCCGCCGCGGACACGGTGCGGGAACGGTTCGGCGCGATCGACCTGGCGATCCTGAACGCGGCCCACTGGGGGCAGTTCCGGGTCGAGAGCTGGGACACCGAGGTCATCCGCCGCCACTTCGACACGAACGTCCTCGGGATGGTGCACGGCGTCGAGGCGGTGCTCGCCGACATGCGCCGCCGCCGCAGCGGTGCGATCGCGGGCATGGCCAGCCTGGCCGGCTACCGCGGCCTGCCCCGCTCAGAGGCCTACGGCGCCACCAAGGCGGCCGAGATCAGCCTGCTCGAGTCGCTGCGCATCGACCTGCGCCCGCTCGGGATCTCCGTGCACACGATCTGCCCGGGCTTCGTGCGCACGGATCTGACGGCCAAGAACACGTTCCCGATGCCGTTCATGCTCGACGCCGACGACGCCGCCCGCCGGATCGTCCGCGGGCTCGCCAAGGGCAAGGCCGAGATCGCGTTCCCGCTGCCGATGCTGGCGCTGATGAAGGTGGCGAAGGTGGTGCCGGTCAGGCTGTGGGCGGAGGCGTTCCGGTTCGTGCCACGGCGCGACTAGGACGCCGGCCCGGTCGCGTCAGCCCACGCGCAGGCCATGCTGCGCGGCGAAGGCCGGAATCCCGCTCGGGTCGATCTCGAGCCCGTAGCGGCCGGCGATCGCGCGGATCGCGGCGTGATCCGGCTCCGCCGCCGCCAGGTGCGGCGCGAGCTCGCGGAAGTAGTTCTCGAACCCCGCCGGCGAGATCAGCTCGAGCAGCCGCGCCGGTTCGTCGCCGGCGTTCCAGAACGCGTGCTCGACCCCGCGCGGCTTGCGGACGAGCTCGCCCGGCCCGGCCTCGAGCACGTCGTCGCCGATCCGGACGCCGATCCGGCCCTCGAGCACGAACGAGTACTCGTCCTCGTGCGTGTGCGTGTGCGGCGGAGCGCCGAGCGCGCGCGGCGGCAGCGGGTGCTCGACCAGGCTGAAGGCCCCGCCGGTCGTCTCACCGTCGATCAGGAAGCGGACGCCGAGCAGCAGCAGGTGCACCCGCTCGCCGTCGCCCGGGCCGAGGACGTGGCCTGTCGTCGTCTCCATCGCGACTCCTTTCACTGAACGATCTGTTCATCAGATATTGACGCCGGCGGCGCTGCCTGTCAAATCGGATACCATCGTGTACAGCGAAATGGCGGCGAAGCGCAGGTACGAGATGAGGAAGCGGGCCGAGCAGCTCGCCGATACCCGACGCCGGATCACCGAGGCGACGGTCGAGCTGCACCGCACGGTCGGCCCGGCCGAGACGCAGATCAGCGAGATCGCCCGCCGGGCCGGGGTGCAGCGCGTGACGGTCTACAACCACTTCCCGGACGAGTCCTCGCTCTTCGCCGCCTGCTCGGCGCACTGGCGAGCCCTGCATCCCAGCCCCGACCCGACGCCGTGGACGACCATCGAGGATCCGGGCGAGCGGCTGCGGACGGCGCTGCCGGCGCTGTACGCGTGGTACCGGGAGAGCGCGCCGATGACGGCCCATGTCCTGCGCGACATGGAGCGGCTGCCGGCGCTGCGCGCGATCATCGAGAGCGGCCTCGGCCGCTACCTGGAGGCCGTCCGGCGGCTCCTCGCCGAGCCGTTCCACGCCCGCGGCCGCCGCGCCGAGCGCCTGGACGCCGCCGTCGGCGCGGCCACAAGCTTCCACGTCTGGCAGGCCCTCGCGCCGCTCGGGGACGCCGAGGCCGCCGACCTCGCCGCCCGCTTCGTCGAGGCCGCCGCCGTCTAATGGCGGCTCAGGGCGCGGACTCGGCCTGCAGCGCCGGCGCGGAGAGGGCGTCGGCCCGCGCGATCCAGGGCGTCGCCTCGAGCCGCACGAACGTCTCGCGCGCGTCCTGCGCGAGCGCGCCCGGGTCGCCGCCGCGCGCCGCCAGCGACTCGGCGTGCTCGAGGCGCGTCACCGCGAGCCAGAAGACGAGCCCCAGGCCGTCGAAGAGGCGCTCGGCCGCGGCGTAGTCGGACTCGTCCTCGCCCGCACCCGCAGCCAGCCGTGCGCGCAGACGGTGCGCGTGGCCCTCCATCATGGGCGAGCTCAGGCCCGGCGGCCGGTGCTCGACGGTCTGCAGGATCTCGTCGAGCCGGTCGAGCTCCCCGAGCGCGTACGCCGCCTCGGCCGCCCACAGGAGCCCCTGCTTCACGGCCTGGGCGGTGTCGCTGAGCAGGTCGCGGACGGCGAGCACCTGCTCGCCGAAGTCGAGCGCGTCGGCGTGCCGGCCCTCGGCATGGGCGATCGCGGCCGCCGACCCCGCGTAACCGACCCGCTCCTGCACGTCGAACGAGGTGGGCAGCCGGGAGAACACGTCGAGCAGCTTGCGCGCCGCTTCGACCTGGCCGCGGTGGAGATGGATCTCGACGATGGACGTCAGCGGGCTGATCAGCGTGTGACCGCTCGGCAGCTGCTCGGGCGGCACCTCGGCAAACGCGGCCATCGCCTCGTCCCAGCGGCCCAGCTGGAACAGCGGATACGTGCTTTCGCTGTGGGCGAACCACTCGTTCGGGCGGTCGCCGGTCTTGCCCGCCAGCTCCAGCGACCGGGCCAGATAGCCCAGCGCCTCCTCGTAGCGGTCGACCGAGAACGCCTGGTCGGACAGGTTCCCGAGCGCGACGCCCGCCCGCTCCACGAAGCCGTGCTCGAGCGCGAGCTCGGCGGCGGCCGAGAGCAGCATGCGCGACTCCTCACGCCTGCCGCGTGTGGCCGCCAGGACGCCCTTCGCCCCCCACCCGAACACGAGGATCTCGGGCAGGGCCAGCGCCTCGCCCATGTCGAGCGCACGCTCGAGCAGCATCGACGCCCGTTCGAGCTGGCCGACGAAGAGCAGGGCGTTGCCGAGGCGCGCACTCAGGAAGGCGAGGTCGGCGTCGGGCTCGTCCTCGCCGATCACCGCGAACGCCGCCTCCATCCGCTGGATCGCGAGCTCGTGGCGACCCGCGCGCTCGAGCCCGAACGCGAGCCGGCTGGTGACGCGGGCGGCGGCGTGCGTGTCGCCCGCCGCGTCGTAGATGCGGATCGCCTGCTCGAAGAGCTCGGTCGACTCGTCGGAGCGACCGCCGCGGGTCGCCATCTGCCCCGCCCGGTCGAAGAGGGCGGCGCGGGCGACGTCGTCGTCGGTCAGCCCGGCGGCCTGGGCGTAGTAGCGCTGCGCCTCGCCGGGTGCGCCGAGCGACTCCGCCCGCTCGCCGGCACGCACGAAGAGGGCGTGCGCCTGTTTGCGCACGCCCTCGGCGGCCTCATGATCCGGCACCGCCTCGTAGGCGTCGAGGTAGTGCGCGGCCAGCACCTCGACCAGCTCGTCGTCGTCGGCCGCAGTGGCCTCCAGGTGCGCCGCGGCGGCGAGGTGGCGCAGCCGCCGCTCCCGCCGCGAGAGCGTCTCGTAGGCGACCCGCCGCATGAGGTCCTGGAGGAAGCCGTACTGACCGTGCTCGGGCGAGCGCGGATCGGCCTGGATCGACAGCACCTCCTTGCGCACGAGCCCGGCCAGGACGGGGTCGTACGTCGCCGGATCGGCGTCGGCGAGCGCCGCGAGCGCATGCTTCGTGAACGTCTTCCCGAGCACGGCGCCGTTCTGAACCACGAGCCGCTCCTCCGGCGTCAGGCCGTCCAGGCGGGCGGCGATGAGGGCGTGCAGCGTCTCCGGCACCTCCAGCGTCTCCACCGGCCCCGTAGCCCGGTAGACGCTCCCCTCCTGCACGAGGTGGCCGCGGTCGAGCAGCATCCGCACGGTCTCGACGGCGTAGAGCGGCACCCCTTCCGACCGGGCCAGGATCTGGTCGGCCAGTGCCTCCGGCAGGCCCGCCACGAGCCCGTTCAGCAGGTCGCGCATGGCGGCGTCGGGCAGCGGCTCCAGGAAGAGCGACGTGAAGTTGCGCTTGCCGGCGCCCCAGGTCGGCCGCTTCTCGACCAGCTCGGGGCGTGCGGCCGTGATCACGTAGAGCGGCGAGTTGCGCGACCACTCGAGCAGGTGCTCCACGAAGTCGAGCAGCGATGCGTCCGCCCACTGCATGTCCTCGAAGGCGAGCACCGTCGGATAGACGTCGGCGAGCCGCTCGAAGAAGAGCCGCCATGCGGAGAAGAGATCCTCGCGCTCGAAGCGGGCGCCGCCCTCGACGCCGAGCAGGTGGGCGACGCGCGGCTCGACGAAGGCGCGCTCGTCGGCGTCGCGCACGTGCTCGTCGAGCACGCCGGCGAGCTTGGCCATGACCGCGTCGTCCGGCTCGTCCTCGCTGATGCGGCAGCGCATCCGCACCATGTCCGCCAGCGCCCAGTAGGTGACGCCCTCGCCGTAGGAGAGGCACCGCCCTCGATGCCAGTACACCACCTGGGCGAGGCCGTCGAAGTACTTGTAGAACTCCCACACGAGCCGGGACTTGCCGATGCCCGCGATCCCCGTCACCGAGACGAGGTGGGCGCGGCGCTCCTCGGCGCACGCGTGGAAGAGATCCTTGATCTGGCGCAGCTCGCGGTCGCGGCCGACGAACGGCGCCTCCAGGCCCTCGGACTTGAGCGACCCGCGCGCCCCCGAGACGATCCGGACGGCCCGCCACAGACGGTGCAGGCCGATCTTGCCCTTCAGCTCGTGCTCGCCCGCGTCCTCGTAGACGATCGTCGGCTCGGTCGCCCGCCGGGTGGCGTCGCCGACCAGCACGCGACCCGCCTCTGCGAGCGACTGCACGCGTGCGGCGGTGTTGACGACGTCGCCCGCGACCATCCCCTCGCCCACGGCGCCGACCGTCACCGTGGCCTCGCCCGTCAGCACACCGGCGCGCACGCGCAACTCGGGCACGCCGATCTCGTCCCCGAGCGCGGTCACGGCCGCGACCAGGTCGAGCGCCGCCCGCACCGCCCGCTCGGGATCGTCCTCGGTGGCGCTGTGGGCGCCCCAGACGGCCATCACCGCGTCGCCGATGAACTTCTCGACGACGCCGCCGTAGAGCTCGATCAGCCGCCGGCAGACGTCGAAGTAGCGCGAGAGCAGCGCGCGCACCTGCTCGGAGTCGCGCGCCTCCGAGAGCGTCGTGAACCCGACCACGTCCGCGAAGAGCACGGTGACGAGCCGGCGTTCGGTCGCCGGCTCCGCCGCCGGGCCGGGAGCCGGGGCGGGCCGCGGCGCGGCGGCGGCCGCCGTGAGGGGGGTGCCGCACTCGCCGCAGAAGCGGTCGTCCGCG
This sequence comes from uncultured Actinomycetes bacterium, assembly GCA_963843705.1. Lineage (GTDB taxonomy): Bacteria > Actinomycetota > Thermoleophilia > Gaiellales > JAICJC01 > JAICJC01. The sequence goes on along the minus strand of CAWJLQ010000008.1, from coordinate 100,810 downwards.
CTCACCGGCGCCGAGCAGGCGGGGCACGAGGCGGCGAGCGGCGCGCCGCAACCCCGGCAGAAGCGCTTGCCGGCGGCGTTCTCCATCCCGCACGCGGCGCAGATCACCCGGCGAGTCTAGGACACCGCATGCTGCAGGGACAAACCCGTCCCGCTCGGTACACTGACCGGCACGATGACAGCCGCCCCGCGCACGATGTTCGAGAAGCTCTGGGACGACCACGTCATCGGCGACGACCTGCTGTTCGTCGACCTGCACCTGGTGCACGAGGTGACGAGCCCGCAGGCGTTCGAGGGGCTGCGCGCGTCGGGCCGGAAGGTGCGCCGGCCGGACCGCACCCTGGCCACCGCCGACCACAACGTCCCCACCGGCCCGGGCGCGCCCGACGAGCTCTCGCAGGCGCAGCTGGCCGCCCTCGAGCGCAACTGCGCCGAGTTCGGCGTGCGCCTCTACGCGCTCGGCCACCGCCGCAACGGGATCGTGCACGTGATCGGGCCCGAGCTCGGCCTGACGCAGCCCGGAATGACGATCGTGTGCGGCGACTCGCACACCTCGACGCACGGGGCGTTGGGCGCGCTCGCGTTCGGGATCGGCACGAGCGAGGTCGAGCACGTGCTGGCCACGCAGACGCTGCCGCAGCGCCGGCCGCACACGATGCGGATCGACTACGCGGGCGCGCTCGGCCCCGGCTGCACCGCCAAGGACATGATCCTCGGCACGATCGGCCAGATCGGCACGGACGGCGCCTCCGGCCACGTCGTCGAGTACACGGGCGCCGCCGTCCGGGCGCTGTCGATGGAGGGCCGGCTGACGATCGCCAACATGTCGATCGAGGCCGGCGCCCGGGCGGGCATGATCGCCCCCGACGACACGACCTTCGCCCACCTGGAGGGGCGCCCGGGCGCGCCGGCGGACTTCGACGCGGCCGTCGAGCGCTGGCGCGGCTACGCCTCCGACGAGGGCGCGACCTACGACGCCACGGTCACGGTCGACCTGGCCCACATCGTGCCGCAGGTGTCGTGGGGCACGAACCCGGCCCAGGTGGCGCCGATCACGGGGGTCGTGCCCGAGCCGGCCGGCGAAGCCGACGAGCGCGCGCTGCGCTACATGGACCTGCGCCCGGGGACGCCGCTCGCCGAGATCGCCGTCGACCGCGTGTTCCTGGGCTCCTGCACGAACTCGCGCATCGAGGACCTGCGCGCGGCCGCGGCCGTCATCGGCGGCCGCCGTGTCGCCGCGTCCGTGCGGGCCATGGTCGTGCCCGGATCCATGCAGGTTAAAGCTCAAGCTGAACGTGAGGGTTTGGACGAGGTCTTCCGAACGGCCGGGTTCGAGTGGCGCGGCGCCGGCTGCTCGATGTGCCTCGGCATGAACCCCGACATCCTGGCTCCGGGCGAGCGCTGCGCGTCCACCTCGAACCGCAACTTCGAGGGCCGCCAGGGGCGCGGCGGACGCACTCACCTGATGAGCCCGGCGATGGCCGCGGCCGCCGCCGTCACCGGCCGGCTGACCGACGTGCGCGAGCTGGCGGACGCGTGAAGCCGGTGCGGGTCGTCTCCGGAGCGGTCGCGCCGCTCGACCGCACGTCGGTCGACACCGACCAGATCGTGCCCAAGCAGTTCCTGAAGCGGATCGAGCGCAGCGGCTTCGGCGAGTTCCTGTTCTACGACTGGATGCACCAGGCCGACTTCCCGCTCATGTGGCCCGAGTTCCACGGCGCGCCGATCCTGGCCACGGGACGCAACTTCGGGTGCGGCTCCTCGCGCGAGCACGCCGCCTGGGCGCTGCAGGACTTCGGCTACCGGGCGATCGTGGCCGAGAGCTTCGGCGACATCTTCGCCACCAACTGCTCGAAGATCGGCCTGCTCACGGTCGTGCTCGCGCCCGACGACGTGCGCGAGCTGATCGACTCGGCGCCGGCCGCGGCGACGATCGACCTCGAGGCCCAGACGGTGACGCTGGCGTCGGGGCGCGTCGTCCGGTTCGAGATCGACTCCGGCGTGCGCGAGCGGCTCCTGAACGGGTGGGACGACATCGCCCTGACCGAGCTGCGCGAGGGCGAGATCGAGCGCTACGAGGCCGAGCGCGAGCGCGACGGCCCGAACGCCCTGGCCATCTAGCGCACCAGGTTCTTCAGCAAGAAGAGCAGGTTCGCCGGCCGCTCGGCCAGGCGCCGCATCAGGTACGGGTACCACTGCGGGCCGTACGGCGTGGCCACGAGCACCTTGAACCCGCGCCGGACGAGGTCGAGCTGCAGCTGCGGGCGAACACCGTAGAGCATCTGGAACTCGTACCGGTCGGCCGGGATGCCGGTGTCGGCGGCGAAGGCGATGGCCCGCTCGATGATGCGCTCGTCATGGGTGGCGATGGCGAGGTAGGCGCCGCCGGTCAGGGCCCGCTCCATCAGCGAGCCGTACGCCGCGTCGACCTCGGCCTTCTGCGGGTAGGCGATCTCGTGCGGCTCCAGGTAGGCGCCCTTGACCAGGCGCAGGTTCGGCTGGAGCGGCAGCAGGGCGTCGAGATCCTCGGGCGTGCGGTAGAGGTAGGCCTGCAGGACGCAGCCGACGTTCGCATGGCCCTCGTCGCGCAGGCGCCGGTAGATGCGCAGCGTGGCGTCGACGACGCTCGAGTGCTCCATGTCGATGCGGACGAAGTTCGACCGCTCGCCGGCGTGGCCGGCCAGCCGGGCGACGTTGGCGTAGGCGAAGTCCTCGTCGATCAGGAGGCCGAGCTGGGTCAGCTTGACGGCGACGTTCGCCTTGACGCCGCGCTCGGCGATGCGGTCGAGGACGGCCACGTAGGTCGCGACGACCGACTCCGCCTCGCCCCGCGAGGTGACGTCCTCGCCCAGGAGGGTCGTGTTCGCGTGCAGGCCCTTCCCGTTCAGGCCGGCGAGGGTGTCGAGGCATGCGTCCAGCGTCTCGCCCGCCACGAACCGGGCGGCGCCGAGGCGCATGCCGTACCTGTCCATGAACCGCCGGGCGCGCGGATCGCCCGCGGCGGCCAGGATCGCGGTGCGGGGCAGGTTGCGCATGGCGGGGGGCACTCTAGGCGACCGCATGCCGTAGGATCGCCCAAACCGCCCGGCCCGCGTTCGAGATCCGGTCGACGTGCGGGCAGGCCGGGCCAGGGACGGGAGCGGCCATGGTGAAATACGTGATCCTGCTGAACTGGACGGAGCAGGGCGTCGCCAACGTGAAGGAGACCGTCACGCGCTATCACGCCGCGAGGGAGTTGCTCGAGGGCGCGGGCGGCTCGTTCGAGGCGGTCGCGTGGACGGCCGGGCCGTACGACCTCGTCGCGATCGTGAACGTCCCCGACGACGAGACGGCGGCGGCCTTCAATCTGAAGCTGGCGCAGGCCGGCAACCTGCGGACGCTGACGATGCGCGCCTTCGGCGAGGCCGAGATGCAGAGCATCATCGGCAAGATGGGCTAGACGATCGGTTCCACGCCTCGGCGTCTGCCTGATCGAGAGACGCTCTCGGACCGCGGTCAAGGGCATCCGCCTTTGACCGCTACTCGGTCGCGCCCATACGACCCGGTATGAACTCCCTGCAGTCCTTGCGCTGCTCGGTTCGCAACCCAGGGGGGGCGGAACCAATCATCTAGGACGCCCGCAGCCCCGCCGTCACGACCGCGAGCAGCCGCTTCCCCGAGTCGGGGTCGCGGTCGGGCCGGCCCGTGACCATGCATGCGGCCGCGATCAGCGCCAGGAGATCCTCTGCGCGCACGTCCGGCCGCACCGTTCCGGCGGCCTGTGCCCGCGAGAGCACCCGGGCGAGCGCCGCCGTGAACTCCGGCTCCAGGTTCGGTGCGGCCGCCTTCAGGTCGTAGCCGGCCTCGCTGAAGGCTCCTGCGAGCGCGGAGCAGGCCGTGCCCTCCGTGAGGATCGCGGCCAGGTACTGCTCGAGCGCGGCGGCGGGGTCGCCGGCCTCGGCCACAAGGCGGTCCGCCTCGGCGATCAGGCCCTCCACCTTGGTCGTCAGGATCGCCGCGCCCAGCGCCTCCTTGGTGGGGAAGTGCCGGTACATCGTGCCGACGCCGACGCCCGCGCGCTGCGCGATCACGTCGATCGGCACGCCCAGCCCCTCGGCGGCGAACGCCTCGTTCGCGGCCTCGAGGATGCGGGCGCGGTTGCGGACGGCGTCCGCCCGCAGCGGCCGCGCCGCCGCGGCCTCACCGGCGCCGGACATTTGACAAACGGAACCTACGTTCCGTATAGTGTTCCGGAACCATCGTTCCGATTATACCCCCGGCCGCAGGAGGCCGCATGTCCGACGCCCTTCTCACCGCTTCTCCCGCCGCATCCACGCGCGAGCGCAACCGCTGGCTCGTGCTCGCGATCGTCTGCCTGGCCCAGTTCATGGTCGTCCTCGACGCGACGATCGTGAATGTCGCGCTGCCGACCATCCAGCGCGACCTGCACTTCTCCACGACCTCGCTGCAGTGGGTCGTGAACGCCTACACCCTGCTCTTCGGCGGCTTCCTGCTGCTCGGCGGTCGCGCCGCCGACCTCTTCGGCCGCCGCCGGCTCTTCCTCGCCGGCGTCGCCGCGTTCACGGCCGCGTCGGTGCTCGACGGCCTCGCCCCCTCCGCGAACGTCCTCATCGCCGCCCGCGCGCTCCAGGGGCTCGGCGCGGCGCTCGTCTCGCCCGCCGCGCTCTCGATCGTCACGACCACGTTCGCCGAGGGCCGCGACCGCGCCCGTGCCATGGGCGTGTGGGCGACGATCGCGGTCGGCGGCGGCGCCGTCGGCATGCTGCTCGGCGGAATCCTGACCGAGTACGCCTCGTGGCGCTGGATCTTCTTCGTGAACGTGCCGGTCGGCATCGCGACGGCGCTGCTGGCGGTGCGGATGGTGCCCGAGTCGCGGGTACACGGCCGGCGGGGGTTCGACCTCGCCGGCGCGGTGACGATCACCGGTGGCCTGGTCGTGCTCGTGTACGGGATCGTGAAGGCACAGGAGTACGGCTGGACGTCCGTCCGCACGCTCGGCCTGCTGGCCGGCGCCGCGGCGCTCATCGCGGCGTTCGTCGCCGTCGAGCTGCGCAGCTCCCAGCCGCTCGTCCGGCTCGGGATCCTGCGCACGCGCTCGCTGGCGGCCGGAAACGCGGTCATGACCGTGGTCGCGGGCGGCATGTTCGCGATCTTCTTCTTCGCCACCCTCTACGTGCAGGGCATCCTGCACCTCTCCCCGGTGCAGTCGGGCGCGGGCTACCTGCCGATGACCGCGGCGATCATCGCGGCGTCGGCGGCGTCCCAGCCGCTGATCGCGCGCTTCGGCGTCCGCAACCTGGCCCTGGTCGGCATGCCGACGGCGGCGGCCGGACTGGTGCTGCTCTCGCGCGCGCCCGTCGACGGCACCTACCTCGCGAACGTCCTGCCGGGACTCCTCGTGATGGGCATCGGCCTCGGCTTCACGTTCGTGCCGATGACGCTGATCGCGACCACGAACGTCGCCGCCGACGACGCCGGGCTGGCCTCGGGCCTGCTGAACACGTCACAACAGGTCGGGGGCGCGCTCGGGCTCGCGATCCTCTCGACCATCGCGGCCAACCGCACGGCGTCACGCCTCACGACGGCGGCGCACGACCTGCCGCCTGCGCTCGTCTCCGGCTACGACCTCGGGTTCCTGGCCGGCGCAGGCCTGATCGCGCTGGGCGTGGTGGTGGCCGTGGCACTGCTGCGCAACCGCGACCTGGCGGCGATCGACGCCCAGGCGCCGTCACCCGCGCTCCAGCTCGATGAGTCCCGAGCCGGCGGCCTGCGCTAGCCTGGACCGCATGGCACAGAAGACATCAGCAAAGAAGCAGACGTTCAGCCCCGAGGAGAAGGCGGCCATGCGCGAGCGCATCCGCGAGGAGAAGCGCAGCGCCGAACGGGGAGCGGGTGAGGCCGACCTGCTCGAGGCCATCGCCAAGATGCCGGATGAGGATCGCGGCAAGGCCGAACGCATCCACAAGCTCGTCACGGCCGCCGCGCCGCAGCTCTCGCCCAGGACGTGGTACGGGATGCCGGCGTACGCCGACGAGGACGGCAAGGTCGTCTGCTACTTCCGCAACGCGTCGAAGTTCAAGACGCGCTACGCGACGTTCGGCTTCAGCGACAGGGCGAACATCGACGACGGCTCCATGTGGCCCACCGACTACGCCGTCATGAAGCTGACGAAGGCGGACGAGCAGCTCATCACCGGCCTGGTGAAGAAGGCCGTCAGCTAACCGCCCACGAGGGCGCGCAGGCCCGCTCCGAACACGACGTCGTGAGGGAGCCGAGCCAGCTCGCCTGCGTCGGCGGCGACGCCGTGCGCGCCGAGGGCGCCGGCGAGCATGCTCCAGTGGGACGCCTCCATGTCGGCCTGCGAGCGGTCGCCGTAGGCCTCGTCCGGCCCGACGACCACGCGCGCCGTCTCGGCGATCTCACGCTCCGACGCGACCGCCCAGGCATCCATCGTCTCGGTGTCCGGCCCGCGCAGGCCTGCGGTCCAGCCGCGGCCGTCGAGCAGCAGCAGGCGGCCCCCGTCGTCCATGACGGCCTCGAGCCGGCACGAGACCGAGATGTCGCCGGGCCGTCCGGTATCCGCGGCGTCGGCGAGCGTCTCGAGGCGAACGACGCGGCGCATGCGGGCATCGTCGCACGCTCGCGTGAATACCGGTGCCTGGCACCGGTATTCACTAGCGCCCTCTCGCCCCCACGCCACCGAAGCGCAGCATCGCCGGCACCCGCTCCAGCCGCCCGTCGTTCGCCAGCCGTACCGCCACCCAGCCCGCGGTGAGCGCGGCGATCGCACCCGACACGAAGAACGCCAGCTCGGTGCCGCCGACGGCCGCGAGCCAGCCGGCCAGGACGCCGGCGGCGGGGCCGCTGCCGTTGAACGCGAAGTAGTACAGGCCGGCGACGCGGCCGCGCAGATGGTCGGGCGCGCCGAGCTGCAGCAGCGAGTTGGCGGCCGACGTCCACAGCGTGAACGAGAGCCCGGTCAGGAACAGCAGCAGGCATGCGGCGGGGAGCGCCGTCTGCGGCCCGAGCAGGAGCTGGGCGAGGCCGAACCCGCCCATGCCCGCGAGCAGCCACCTCAGACTGGCACGGCCGAGGGACGCCGATGTGAGCGCGCCCACGAGCGCTCCGGCGCCGAACGCCGCCGTGATCGCGCCGAGCACGTACGGCCCGGCGTCGAGCGTCGTCCGCGCCAGCACCGGGAGCAGCACGTTGAAGTTGAACGAGAACGTGGAGAGCAGCAGCACGGCGATCAGCGCCGTCGCCGCCATCGGCGTGCTGCGCACGTAGCGAAGGGCGTCGGCGGTGCCGCTGAGCAGCCCCGACGGGCGGCGGCTCTCGTCGACGGGGTGGAACTCCGACACGCGCATCGCGAGCAGCCCCCAGAGCACCGCCAGGAATGTGAGCGCGTTGATGAGGAAGCACGTCCCGGGGCCGGCCGCCGCCACCACGATTCCGCCGATGGCCGGCCCGACGACGCGGGCGGCGTTGAACAGGCTCGAGTTCAGGGCGACGGCGTTCGGCAGCTCCTCGCGCCCGACCATCTGATACGTCAGGGCCTGCCGTGCGGGCGCGTCGAGCACGAGCACCGTGCCGCGCAGGCCTGTCAGCAGATACACCTCCCACACGCTCACGACGCCCGCCAGCGTCAGTCCCGCCAGCGCGAACGCGAACACCATCGACGCCGACTGGGTGGCGATGATCGTCCGGCGCACGTTCAGGCGGTCGACGAGCACGCCCGCGAAGAGCCCGAACACGGTGTAGGGCAGGAACTGGAACGCCGCCAGCACGCCCACCGCAACCGGCGAGTGGGTCAGGTCGAGCACGAGCCAGGCCGTGGCGATGTTCTGCATCCACGTCCCGCTGACGGAGACGACCTGGCCGGAGAAGAAGAGCCGGTAGTTGCGGTGCTTGCGCAGGCTGGCGAAGGTGCGTGTGTGCGCGGAGAGGAGCGCCTTCGTCATCCGCCGTCCTCCGCCAGGAGCAGGGCGAGCGGCGCGACGGCGGCGGCGACCGCCGCCCGCTGCTCGTCCGACAGGCGCTTCAGCCGGCTGGCCAGCCAGGCCGTCCGCCGCGAGCGGGCGGAGCGCAGGGCGCGCACCCCGGCGTCGGTCACGGTGAGGCCGACCCGGCGACGGTCCTCCTCGGAACGGACGCGCCCGACCAGCCCGGCCGTCTCCAGCCGGTCGATGTAGCCGGACATGGCCGGCGCCGAGACGCCCTCGTGCTCCGCCAGCGCGCGCACGCCGACGCCCGGGTGCGTGCGGATGACGTGCAGGAGTGCAGCCTGCCCGGCGGTGACCCCGAGCGGTGCGAGCTCGCGCTTGAGGTGGCGGTTGAGCTGCAGCAGCACGGGCCGCAGCTCGTTGGCGAGGTCGACCGGACTCGAACTAGTTAACATCACTAATCATTGTAGCGTAAAGGATCTCGGATCTCCATCGGTTCCTTCGCGCGGGCGGACGCCGCTCGATACGATCCGCCGCGATGAACGTCGCCGTTCCCCGCGAGCATGGAGCCGGCGAGCGCCGGGTCGCCCTCACCCCCGACGCCGTCCCCCGGCTGGAGCCGCTCGGCCTGAAGGTGCTGGTCGAGACGGGCGCCGGCGACGCCGCGGCGCTGCCCGACTCGCTCTACCGCGACGCCGGCGCCGAGATCGCCGGCTCGGCCGAGGAGCTCTTCGCGCGGGGCGACATCGTCGTGCGGGTCGGCGGGGTCGAGGTCGCGGAGGTCGCCGAGCTGCGCCCCGGGTGCACGCTGATCGGCTGGCTGTGGCCGCGGACGAGCCCCGAGCTCGTCCAGGCGCTCTGCGACGCGAAGATCACGGCGTTCGGGATGGAGTCGATCCCCAGGGTGACACGGGCGCAGCGCATGGACGCGCTCTCGTCGCAGGCGACGGTGTCGGGCTACCGCGCGGTGATCCTGGCGGCCGAGACGCTGCCCAAGTTCTTCCCGATGCTCATGACCGCCGCCGGCACGGTGGCGCCGGCCAAGGTGCTCGTGCTCGGCGCCGGCGTGGCCGGGCTGCAGGCGATCGCCACCGCCCGCCGCCTCGGCGCCGTCGTCTCGGCGTTCGACACCCGTCCCGTCGTGAAGGAGCAGGTGCAGAGCCTGGGCGCGACGTTCGTCGAGCTGGAGATGGAGGGGGCGGGCGCCCAGGACGCGCGCGGTTACGCGACCGCGCTCACCGACGAGCAGCAGGCCCGCCAGCAGGAGCTGCTCGAGCGCCACATCGCCGAATCCGACGTGGTCGTCACCACCGCCCTCGTGCCGGGCCGTCCCGCTCCGCGGCTGATCCCGGCATCGGCGGTCGAGGCGATGCGGCCCGGGTCGGTGATCGTCGACCTCGCTGCCGAGACGGGCGGCAACTGCGAGCTGACCGAGCGCGGCGAGACCGTCGTCCGCGAGGACGTCACCATCGTCGGCACCCTCAACCTGCCCTCGGGCATGCCGCTGCACGCGAGCCAGATGTATGCGCGCAACATCGTGGCCGTGCTGGAGCATCTCGTCGCGGACGGCGAGGTCAAGGTCGACCTCGCCGACGAGATCAGCGCCGACGCGATCATCACGCACGACGGGAACGTGACGACCAGGCTCCTCCAGACGGAGGTTGCGTGAGCGAGTCGCTGCTGGTCGAGGCGACGGTGTTCGTGCTGGCGGCGTTCGTCGGCTTCGAGGTCATCGCGAAGGTGCCGACCATGCTGCACACGCCGCTCATGAGCGGGACGAACGCGATCCACGGCGTCGTCATCGTCGGGGCGATCCTGGTCGCCGGGTCGCATCACGGCGCGCTCACGACCGTGGTCGGCACGATCGCCGTCGCCTTCGGCGCCTCGAACGTCGTCGGCGGCTTCCTCGTCACCGACCGCATGCTGGAGATGTTCCGCAAGCGCCCTGAGCCGGCGTCGCCCGACGATGGCGGGGGCAGCGCTTGAGCCGCACCGACGCGATCGGCGCGGCCTATCTCGTCTGCGCGATCCTCTTCATCATCGGCCTGCGCCGGCTCTCCTCCCCCTCGACCGCCCGCTCCGGGAACCAACTGGCGGCGATCGGGATGGCGTTCGCAATCGTGGCCACGCTGGTGGACGAGCGCGTGCTGAGCTACGGCTGGATCGTCGTCGGCGCCGTGATCGGGGGTGTCGGCGGGGCGATCGGCGCCCGCAAGGTGAAGATGACGGCGATGCCGCAGATGGTCGCCCTCTTCAACGGCTTCGGGGGCGGCGCGGCAGCCCTGGTCGCGCTCGCCGACTACCACGACACGGTCGGCCTGCCCGGGCACGTCGCCGCCAAGATCATCGTGTCGATCCTGTTCTCGTCGGTCGTCGGCGCGATCAGCTTCTCCGGCTCGATGATCGCGTTCGCAAAGCTCCAGGAGATGATCGCCGGCTCGCCGCTGGTCATGCCCGGTCAGCGTGCGATCACCGCAGCGCTGGCCGCCGCCGTGCTCGTGCTGTGTGTGATCCTCGGCACCGGCCACGAGAGCCAGCCGCTGCTGGCCGCGACGATGGCGCTCGCGTTCGTCCTCGGCATCCAGATGGTGATGGCGATCGGCGGCGCCGACATGCCGGTCGTGATCTCGCTCCTGAACGCCTTCACCGGCCTGGCCACGGCGTCGACGGGCTTCGTGCTCTCGAACAACGTGCTGATCATCGCGGGCACCCTCGTCGGGGCGTCGGGCACGCTGCTCACCCAGATGATGGGCAGGGCGATGAACCGCACGATCACGAACGTCGTCTTCGGCGCGTTCGGCACCGGGTCGGGCGGGGCGGCCGCGGTCGGCCCCGCCGGCGCCGACGGCCAGGTGCGCTCCACGACCCCCGAGGACGTCGCCGTCATGCTGGCCTACGCCCGCCGCGTGGTGATCGTGCCGGGCTACGGCCTGGCCGTCGCCCAGGCCCAGCACAACGTCCGCGAGCTGGCCACACAGCTCGAGAGCCGCGGCGTGGACGTGCGCTACGCCATCCACCCGGTGGCCGGGCGCATGCCGGGGCACATGAACGTGCTCCTGGCCGAGGCGGACGTGCCCTACCCGCAGCTCTACGAGATGGACGACATCAACCCGGAGTTCCCCCGCACCGATGTCTCGCTCGTGATCGGTGCGAACGACGTGGTCAACCCGGCCGCCGAGAACACGCCCGGCAGCCCGATCTACGGGATGCCGATCCTCGAGGTGAACCACTCGGCGGCGATCGTGGTGCTCAAGCGCAGCATGAACACCGGCTTCGCCGGCATCGAGAACGAGCTCTTCTATGACCCCAAGACGTCGATGCTCTTCGGCGACGCGAAGAGCTCGGTGACCAGCCTGGTCGCCGCGGTGAAGCAGGTGTAGACGCCAGCGTCGGCGGGCCCGGAGGCCCGCCGACGGGAACGACCGTCACGAGGACGACGAGCTGGTCGGCACGCTGATGCGGCCGCCCATCTCGAAGGCACCGTAGGCGGCGACGACGCCGCCGACCAGGGTCAACCACAGCCCGAACGCGGTATGGCTGTGGTGATCGATGAACTCGAAGATGACCATGAGGGCCGTGAAGGCAGCCGCGAGGAGCAGCGCCTGCGGCAGCGGCACGGGCAGCCGCACGGCGTTGGGCAGGAACATCAGCACCGCGCCGGCGAGCATGACGAGCGACCCGATCACCGCGAGCTTGCCGAGGGTGTTGGCGTCCCATGCGCCCACGCTCGCCGAGAACGGCCCGATCGACACGGAGTACCAGTCGAGGAACAGCGCCCCGATCACGGCGGCGGCTGTTCCGCCCACCACGAACCACTGGCTCCGCGACACCTTGGACCAGTCCATAGACCTCTCCTTGTGCAGACGACGAAAGACGACCTGCCTCAGGTTCGTCGCAGAAGCGACGAATCCTGTCAACCCTACAGGTGTGCAAGCAGGGCCGCCAGGAGCGATGTCCGCTCCTGGATCGACTCGAGCGAGACGCGCTCGTCGATCGCGTGCGCGCCCGAGCCGGTGGGGCCGAGGCCGTCGATCACCGGGGTGCCCACCGCGGCGGCGAAGTTGCCGTCGGAGCCGCCGGGCGACGCGTTCTCGCCGAGCTCGATCCCCGCGTCCTTCGCGATCGCGATCGCCGCCCTCGCCAGTGCGGCGCCGGTCGCGGACTGCACCATCGGCGGCCGCGTCACTCCGCCCGTCACGGAGAGGACGGCGCCGTCGAGCTGCGGCCGCAGCCCCTGGATCGCCTGCTCCAGCCGGCGCTGGTCGGAGGCCGTCCAGGCGCGGGCGTCGATCCGCGCCCACGCCTCGCCGGCGACGACGTTGTCGCCCGTCCCGCCGCCGACCTGGCCGACGTTCGTGCGGATGCCCGCCGCGGGATCGTTCAGGCGGTGGATGGCCGTCACCTGGCGCGCGAGCTCCTCGACGGCCGACACGCCCGCGTGCAGGCCGTTGCCGGCGTGCGCCGCGCGCCCGCGCACATGCAGCTGGTAGCGGGCGAGCCCCGACCGGCTGGTCGTGATCGTGCCGTCCTTCACCGGCGGCTCGAGCACGAGCACAGCCCGTGCGCCGGTCGCGACCTCCTCGACCACGGGCCGGCCGGTCGGGCTGCCGATCTCCTCGTCGGCGGTGATCAGCACGCGGACGGGCCGCGACACGCTGCCGATCGCGCGCAGCGCCTCCAGGGCGACCACGATCCCCGCCTTCATGTCGAGCGCGCCCGGCCCCCACGCGTAGCCGTCCTCGACCCGGAACGGCATGGAGGGCAGCGTCCCCGCCGGCCACACCGTGTCCATGTGGGCGACCAGCACCAGCGGCGTGCCGTCCGGCGGCCCGAGCTGCGCGATCAGGTGCTGGTCACGCGCCGCCACCTGCGCGCCCAGCGCCTCGAGCTCCGCGCCGATGAACGTGCCGATATGGCCGATCCGCTCCCGGTCGCCCGTGGGGCTCTCCAGCTCCACGAGCCGGCGCAGAAGCTCGACCGATTCCATCATCGGCCGGAAGCGTATCGGGCGGCGGTGGCCGCCGCAGCGGCCACCGTTGCCCCATCTGCGCTACTGGACGATGCGCGCCGTCCCGCCCGCGATGTCGGCGGCGATCTGCTGGAAGATGCCGGTCAGCGAGGTCGGGTTGGGCAGGTCGTAGAAGAACTCCGAGCTGGGCGTGCTGGCGATGTCCTGCAGCGCCGTGTCGGCCTGGATCGAGGGCGACTCGAGCGTGCCGTCGTAGTTCCTCACGGTCGTGCGGCCGATCTTGGCACCCACCGCCGCGTAACAGTCGTCGCCGTTCGCCGTGTAGGCGATCGAGTAGATCAGCACCTTGGCGGCCTTGGCCACGCCGGCGCTCGTCACGCCCTGGCCGCACGGGTTGGTGCGGTACGGCGACGTGTTCGGAAGCGTGTCCGGAGCGTCGTTGGCGGCGCCGTCGGACATGACCACCATCACCTTCTGCGTCCCGGTGCGGCCGTCGGTCACGAGCTCCTGGTAGGCCGCGTCGATCGCCTCCGCGTACGCGGTGCCGCCGCCCGGCTGGAGGCAGTTCAGCGTCGACATGAGCGGTGAGGTCTGGTTCAGGTTGCCAATGCTGTTCGCGTACGTGTTCGAGAGCGGGACGACGACGTAGGCCGGGTTGGCGAGCGAGTAGGTGCCGCCGCTGCCGTCGTACGGCGTCGGGAAGTAGGGCGTCACGTTCTTGCAGGCCTGGGCGGCGCTGGGCGCGGGCGGCAGGACGGCCAGGCCGACATTGTCCATCGTCGGGTCCATCGTCTTCATGAAGGCGTTGATCCCGGCGATCGCCTGCGGCCACTTGTTGTTCTGGCCCATCGATCCCGTGCGGTCGAGCACGATCATCACGTCCAGCGGGACGCCGCCGCACGGCGAGCACGCCTGCGCGTGTGCCTTCAGCGTGATGGTCGGGAACCCGAGCAGCTTCAGGAGATACGTTGGCACGTTTGCCGTCTCGTCGACGGTGACCGTGTTCGGGTAGCCGCCGTTGCAGTCGTAGCCCACCTGCTGCGCGCACGTGACGCTGACGTTCTGGGTCACGTTCGCGGTGGGGACGCCGGTGATCGGGTTCACACCGCCCGTCTGGGAGCCGTACTTCTGGGCCTGGGCGGTCGCGTTCGCGCTCACGGGCGGATACGTCAGCGTGAGCTGGCCTGCGCCTGCGGCGGCTGAGGCGTCGGCGGAGGCCTGCAGCGCCTTCTGCACGCGATAGGCGTTGCCGAAGTCGATCACGAGCCCGGCGAACACCAGGATCGTGAACATGAAGACGACCACCAGCGGCAGCGTCTGCCCGGCGGTGGCTGCGACGGTTCGACCTCGGTTTACGCGGGGGATGGGCGCCATCCTGACTGCCTCCCTGGAAGAACGATGTGGGCACGGTGCCGGCCAAGCGGCGACACCGGCTGATGCGCGCGGTGCCTCTCTGCATCGGCAGCGGGCGACCGCGGCTGCATCACCCGGAATGGGGGAACCTGGCAGTCGGCCCCATCGGGGCGAAAAGCGGGGCCTGGCCCCGCCCGTGGCGGGGCCAGGCCCCGGACGGCCTACTCGCCCAGCGCCACGAGCTGGGCCAGCTCGTCGTCGCCGAGGTCGGCGAGCGCCGACTCGACGCCGCGGTCGACGATGCGCGTCGCCAGATCGCGCTTGCCGGCGATCAGTTGGTCGATCCGCTCCTCGATCGTGCCCGCGCAGACGAGGCGGTGCACCTGCACGACCCGCGTCTGGCCGATGCGGTGCGCGCGATCGGACGCCTGATCCTCCACCGCCGGGTTCCACCAGCGGTCGAAGTGGAAGACGTGGCTCGCGTTCGTGAGGTTCAGGCCCAGGCCGCCGGCGCGCAGCGACATCACCAGCACGCGCGGGTCGCCGTCGGGCGCCTGGAACGCGTCCACGATCCGCTCGCGAGCCATCCGCGGCGTCGATCCGTCGAGGTGGAGCAGCCCGCCCTGGAGCTCACGCGCGAAGTGCTCCTCGAGCAGCTTCCCCATCACCGCGTACTGGGTGAACACGAGGGCGCTGTCGCCCTCGGCGACGACCTCGGCCAGCATCTCGGTCACCCGGTCGAGCTTGCCGGAGCGCCCGGTCAGCGGGCCGTGGCGCCCGAGCGCGTGCACGGGGTGGTTGCACACCTGCTTCAGGCGCGTGATCAGCGCCAGCACGTTGCCGCGCCGCTCGATGCCCGAGAGGCCCCGCACCTGGCGGAGCATCGTGTCGATGGTGGCCTGGTAGAGCGCCGCCTGCTCCACGGTGAGGGTGCAGAACTCGGTCGAGTCCTGGCGCGGCGGGAGGTCGGGCAGGACGGCCGGGTCGGTCTTTCGCCGCCGCAGCACGAACGGGCCGGTCATGCGCCGCAGCGCCTCCTCCGCGCGGTTGTCTGTCCGCCGTTCCACCGGCGTCGCGAACAGGCGCCGGAACCCGGTGCGCGTCCCCAGCAGGCCGGGGTTCAGGATGTGCATGATCGACCACAGGTCGTCCAGCCGGTTCTCGACCGGCGTCCCGGTGAGCGCCACGCGGTGGCCCGCCGTGATCGCGCGGGCCGTCTGCGCCGCGCGCGTGAGCGGGTTCTTGACCGCCTGGGCCTCGTCCAGCGCGAACGCCCGCCACTGCACGGACGTGAGCATGCGACGGTCGCGGGGGAGGAGGGCGTAGGACGTGAGCACCACGTCCCAGCCCTCCAGGTCCGGCGCGTGCGAGGTGCGTTCGGGGCCGTGGTGGATGAGCGTCCGCAGCCCGGGGGCGAACCGGTGCAGCTCGCGCTGCCAGTTGCCGAGCACGGACGTCGGGCAGACGATCAGCGCCGGCCGCGGATCGTCGTCGCGCCGGTCGAGCAGGTAGGCGATCAGCTGCACCGTCTTGCCCAGGCCCATGTCATCGGCCAGGAGCGTGCCGAGGCCGAGGCCGCGCATGCGCACGAGCCAGCCGAGGCCCGCCTTCTGGTAGGGCCGCAGCTCGCCGGCAAAGGCGTCGCCGGGGTCGAGCGGCCGGCGCAGGGCGGGGTCGCGCAGCCGCGCCGCCAGCGCCGCCAGCTCACCGTCGTCGGACTCGACCACGCCCATGACCACGCCGCGCATGTCCGTCGAACCGGCGAGAGCGGCGCCGAGCGCCGTCATCGCGGGCATGCCCGGGCTGTGCAGCGCGGATGCGGCGAGCGCCCGGGCGCGGGCGAGCGCCTTGGGGTTCAGCGCCCGCCACTCCCCGCCGAGGCGCACCAGCGGCTGGGTCGCGGCCGCCAGCGCCTTCAGCTCCTCGGAGCTGATCTCGTGGCCGCCGAGGGATGCCTTCAGGTCGTAATGGACGACGCCGTCGAGCCGCAGCGGCCCTCCGGCCAGCTCGAGCCGCGCGTCGTCGAACTCGAGGTCGCGCTCCTCGGAGACCTCGGCCGGAAGCTCGACGCGGGCGCCCGCGAACTCGAGCGCCGACGTGGCGAGCCGCAGCTCGACCACGCCGTCCTCGGTCAGCGCGACGGCGCCGTCCTGCGCCCGGGCGAGCGGTGCGAACACGTGGGCGGCGCGGCGCAGGAGCGCCGGGTCGGGCGGCGTGGCCCGCAGCTGCCAGCCGCCGTCGCCGCCCGGCAGCTCGAGCCGCAGCTGGAGCGGCGCGAGGGAGTCGCGCAGGCGGACGACGGGTGCGGCCAGGCCGAGGTCGGGCGCGACCGCCCGCAGGAGCGGCTGCAGCACGGACAGGTCGACCCCGGAGAGCTGCACGTCAGCCGAGCGCAGCAGCTTGGGGTCGCGCACGGCGGCCGCCAGCGCATGCATGCTCGAGTCGACGAAGCCCGACACGGCCTGCTCGGGCGAGAGCGAGGCCGGCTCGGCGGCGAGGTCCTCGATGCTCTCGTCCAGGACGGCGTGGCCGGTCTCGGGGAAGGCGGCCGCGAACCGCGAAAGGTCGGGCACCGTGCCGCCGCCGAGCACGGCCGCCTCGACGACCCGGGCCGCGAGCCGCCACGCGCGCACCGACGCGCTGGACGGCCCGTCGCGGTCGGTCAGGAGGTATGCCAGCCCCGGCAGCGCGGCCAGGCAGCGCATCTCGACGGCACGCCGGCGGCCGCCCACGACGACCGTCTGCTGCAGCCGCCGCAGGGTCGCCGGCAGCCCCAGGTCGTCCAGCAGCGCCGTCCACCCACCCGGCGTGAGCGGCGAGAACGAGTAAAGCCCGAGCACGGGCTCCTCCACCCCCCGCGGGACGAAGACGAGCTCGAGCGGCGCCCGCCGCGCGGTGGATGTCGAGGGGAGGGACAAAATTGGTACCGTAGCGGCAGATGCGCGTGCGGCTGACCATCAACGACCAGCTCCACGAGCTGGACGTGCCGCCGCACCGGGCGCTCGCCGAGGTCATCCGCACCGACGCCGCCCTCACCGGCACGAAGGTCGCCTGCGGCGAGGGCACCTGCGGCAGCTGCACCGTGCTCCTGGACGGACGGCCGGTGCTCTCGTGCCTGACCCTGGCGGCCGCGTGCGACGGCGCCGACGTCCGCACGGTCGAGGGCGGCGACGAGCTGCTCGCGCGACTGCAGGCCGCCTTCACCGCCGAGGACGCATTCCAGTGCGGCTTCTGCACCCCGGGGCAGCTGCTCGCGGCGGTCGCCCTCCTGCGGCGCACGCCGCACCCGACCGCCGAGGAGATCCGCGCGGGCATGAGCGGGAACCTGTGCCGCTGCGGCGCCTACCCGGCCATCGAGCGGGCCGTCGCCCGTGCCGCGGAGGAGGCCGCCTGATGGCCCGCCTCGTCCGATCCCAGGTCGAGATGGAGGGGCGCTACGAGGAGCGCTGGACGCTCGTCGAGGACGACGCGACGCCGGAGTACGCCGACGACGAGCCGCTCGCCGTCGTCGGACGGCCGCATCCGCGCGTCTCCGCCGCCGCCCGCGTCTCGGGATCGGCCCGCTTCATCTCCGACATCTCGCTGCAGGGGCTGACGCACGCGGCCGTCCTGCGCAGCCCGCACGCCAACGCGCGCGTCACCTCGCTCGACCTCGACGCGGCCCGGGCGATCCCCGGCGTGCGCGCCGCGATCGGCCCCGGCGACATCCCCGACCAGGGCGGCCGGCCGGTGCTGAGCGACGCGCCCGACTACGCGGGCGCCGCCGTCGCCGCCGTCTGCGCGGACACGCCCGAGCTGGCCGACCGGGCGATCGCGGCGCTCGCACCGGGCTGGGAGCCGCTCGCCTTCGTCGTCGACCTCGACGAGGGACTCGCCCGGCAGCAGTTCACCCAGGAGCCGTCCGAGACGTCTCGCGGCGACGTCGACGCCGCGCTCGAGTCGGCCGCCGCCGTCGTCGAGGCGGAATACCGCACCCCGGCGCAGGTGCAGAGCCCGCTCGAGCCGCACTGCGCCGTCGCCGCCTGGGAGGCGGGGGCGCTGACCGTGTGGTCGTCGACGCAGGGCATCTTCGCCGCCCGCGACGAGCTCGCGAGCGCGTACGGCCTCGAGCCCGACGACGTCCGGGTCGTCTGCGAGTACATGGGCGGGGGGTTCGGCGGCAAGCAGGGCGCCGGGCCGGAGGGGTTCCTGGCGGTCGAGCTCGCCCGCCGCAGCGGCCGCCCCGTGCGCCTCGTCTACACCCGGCGCGAGGAGACGATCACCGCGGGCCACCGCGCGCCCACCGTGCAGACGTACCGGATCGGCGCCGACGCCGAGGGCCGGCTCGCCGGCATCGAGAGCTCGGCGGTGATCGGCGTCGGCACGTCCGGCTGGGTGTTCCCGGTGCTGAACCCCGCCGAGACGCTCTACGGCTGCGAGAACGTCCGCTCCATGGTGCTGCCGGTGAAGCTGAACCTCGGCTTCTCGAACGCCTTCCGGGCGCCCGGCGTGATGGAGGGCACCTTCGGCTTCGAGCAGGCGATGGACGAGCTGGCCGACCTCCTGGGCATCGATCCGCTCGAGCTGCGGCTGCGAAACCACGCCGACGTGGAGCAGGGCAGCGGCAGTCCGTACACGTCGAAGCACCTCGAGACCTGCCAGCGCCGGGCGGCCGAGCTGGCCGGCTGGGCCGACCGTGACCGGCTCCGCTCCGACGGCCGCATCCGCCGGGGCATGGGGCTCGCGAGCCAGATCTGGTGGGGCGGCGGCGGACCGCCGGCACACGCCGCGGTACGGCTCGGGAAGACCGCCCGCCCGACGCTCGTGTGCGGGTTCCAGGACATCGGCACCGGCACGATGACGGCCTGCGCGGTGATCGTCGCCGAGGCGCTCGGCGTGGACGTCGGCTCGGTGCGCGTCCAGGCCGGCGACACGGGCCGGTCCGGCTACGGCCCCACGTCGGGCGGCTCGATGACGATGGCCTCGGTGGCGCCGGCCGTGCGCACGGCCGCGCACGACGTGCGCACACAGCTGCTCGACCTGGCCGCCGACCTCTTCGAGATCTCGGCGTCCGACCTGGTGCTGCGCGACGGCGCGGTCGCCTCCCGCGACGGCACGCTGCGGCACGAGCTCACCGAGGTCACGTCCAAGCTCGGCAACTCGTCGCTGGTCGGACACGGCTCGCGCGGCCCCAATCCCGACGGCATGCGCATCCACACCTTCGGCTGCCAGGTCGCCCAGGTGGCGGTCGACACGCATACCGGCGCGGTGACCGTCGAGCAGGTGTGGGCGGTGCACGACGTCGGCCGCATCATCAACCCGATGGGCGCGTGGAGCCAGGTGACGGGCGGCGTTCTGCAGGCCGTCGGCTTCGCGCTCTCGGAGGAGCGCGTGGTCGACCCCACGACCGGCACCGTCGTGAACGCCGGCCTCGAGGACTACAAGGTGCCCACCATCGCCGACACCCCCGAGATCGTGTGCGAGTTCGTCGACTCCCCCGACCCGCACCTGGCGCTCGGCATCAAGGGCCTCGGCGAGCCGCCGATCATCCCCACCGCGGCCGCGATCGGGAACGCGATCGCCCACGCGACCGGGGTGCGCATGCGCGAGGCCCCCTACACGCCCCGGCGCGTGCTGGAGGCGCTGGCGTGATGCGGACGTTCGCCTACTCGCGTCCTGCCACCCTGGTCGAGGCGGCCGAGCGGCTGCGCGCGCCCGGTGCGCGGGCGATGGGCGGCGGCACCGACCTCGTCCCCCAGCTGCAGCGCGGCATCCGCCCGGCCGACGAGGTCGTCGACCTGCGCGCCGCCCTGACCGCGGGGATCGAGCCCGCCGGCGGCGGGATCCGGATCGGCGCCGCCACGCGCGTCGCCGACGTCGCCCGCGACCCGGACGTGGCCGGGCGCTTCGCCGCGCTGGCGCAGGCCGCGTCCGCCGTGGCCTCGCCGCAGCTGCGCGAGATGGGCACGGTGGGCGGAAACCTGTGCCAGGCGGTGCGCTGCTGGTACTACCGCCACCCCGACCTGACCTGCTGGCTGCGCGGCGGGGACACCTGCTACGCCCAGATCGGCGACCACCGCAAGCACGGCCTCGAGCCCGGCGACTGCATCTCGGTCGCGCCGTCCGACCTCGCCGCCGCGCTACTGGCGCTCGACGCCGTCTGCGAGACCAACCTGCGCGACGGGTTTCCGCTGGCGCAGCTGTACCGCACGGCGACCGCCGACGACCGCTCCACCGTCGCGCTCGAGCCCGGCGAGGTGGTGTCGGCGGTGCGCGTGCCGGCCGCACCGGCGGCCAGCGCCTATGCGCGGGCCGGCGAGCGCGCGGCGTGGAGCTTCGCCCTCTGCGGCGTGGCCGCCGCGCGGTTCGACGGCGGGACGCGGCTGGCGGCGATCGGCATCTCCAACCTGCCCCGCCTGCTCGATCCGGACGACCCGCTCGCCGGCCTGCCCGGGCTCGAGATGACCCGGTGGAAGCTGCGGCTGCTCGGGTCGCTCGTCGAGGACGCCCTGGCCGCCCTCGGCTGAGCCGCCCGGGGTTCAAGCCCCGTTGCCCGAAGTCGATGACGGATGTGACGAGCCTCCGCACCATCCGCCTTCGCACCCGCCGGCCGGATCGCGCCGAGGCCCCCCACGCCGAGCCCGACACGCCGCCCACGCCCCCCGAGGATGACCCGCGCGAGCGCGCGCTGGCCGCGATCGCCGAGGACGCGGGCGCGCTCGGCGTCGACCTCGTCGACATCGCCGCGAGCGTCGACGACGTCTCCACACGCATCGCCGGCCAGGTGACGACCTTCGCGAAGCTCGGGGACGGCGCGGACGAGATCCTGCACAACAACGAGATGGTGTCCGCGGCGGCGAACGAGGTGGGGCGTCAGGCCGAGTCCGCCTGCGCCGACATGGAGGCATCGCGCGCCCGCGTCGCCACCTCCCTGGCCGAGATCGACACCCTCGTCGCAGGCGTCGAGTGCACGGCCGACAAGCTGGCCGAGCTCTCGCGTGACCTGACCCGCATCCGCAGCGTCGCGGCGACGATCGACGACATCGCCAAGCAGACGCACCTGCTCGCGCTGAACGCCCGCATCGAGGCGGCGCGGGCGAGCTCGGAGTCCGGCGGGTTCGCCGTGATCGCCGAGGAGGTGCGCAAGCTGGCCGACCGCACGATCGCCTCGGCGGCGGAGGTGGACGGCACGCTCGACGAGCTGGCGGGCCGCGTGACCGCACTCGTCGAGGAGAGCCGAACGGCCCACACGGACGCCGAGACCGTCGGCGCCGGGACGCGATCGATCGCGAGCGTGTTCGACCAGGTGAGCAGCGCGATGGAGACGGTGGGCGCGCGGGCCGAGGAGATCGCCGCGGCGGCGTCGGGCACCGAGTCGCGGGTGGCGACGTTCCGCGCCTCGCTGGGCGAGCTGACCGACGGCGTCTCGGCCTCGAGCGCGAGCCTCGAGCAGGCCCGCGACCGGATCAACCACCTGCACGGCGGCGCCGAACGGCTGCTTCAGGCGACGGCCAGGGAGGGCGCCGAGACGGTCGACTCACCGTTCATCCGGGCGGCCGTCGGGAGCGCCGCGGCCGTGGCGGCCGCGTTCGAGGCGGCCCTGACGGCGGGCACGGTCACCGAGTCCGACCTGTTCGACGAGCGCTACGTGCCGGCCGCCGGCACGAACCCGGAGCAGGTGACGACGCGCTTCACCGGGCTCACGGACCGGCTGCTGGCCGCCCTGCAGGAGCCGCTGCTCGACGCGCTCGCGGGCATCGTCTTCGCCGCCGCGGTCGACCGCAACGGCTACCTGCCGACGCACAACGCGAGGTTCTCCCGGCCGCAGGGGCCCGACCCGGTCTGGAACGCGGCCAACTGCCGCAACCGGCGCGTCTTCGCCGACCGCACCGGCCTCGCGGCGGCTCGCAACACCGAGCCGTTCCTGCTGCAGACCTACCGGCGCGACATGGGCGGCCACTTCGCCCTCATGAAGGACGTCTCGGCGCCGATCGTGGTGCGCGGGCGCCACTGGGGCGGGTTCCGCATCGGCTACTCGGCCTGACCGCCGCCGCCCTCGCGCCCCGCCGGCGTCGGTGCTAGCGTCGGCCCGCGATGGTCTCCCGTCTCGCCCTCTCCGCCGCCGCGCTGTGCGCGGCGCTGGCCGTCCCGCAGGCCGCCGCCGGCGTGCCGCTGACGGAGACGGCGGTCAAGGCGGAGCCGCCGCCGGTGAACGAGCAGTCCGCCTCACAGGCCGCCGGGGAGCTCGCCTGGGTGCAGAACTCGAAGCGCCACCCGCACCTCTACGACCTGTACGCGCAGGTGGGCGGCGGCCACCGCTTCCGCGTCAATCCTGCGAACACGCAGGCGGGGCTGGGGACGGGCATCGACGGCCACACGCTCGCCTTCACCCAGCTCCACGGAACGAAGTCGAGCGTCCGCCTCTTCGACCTGCAGACGCGCCGGGCGTCCGGCCCGCCGGCGGGGGTGAACACGCCCCACGTCGAGGACGAGCCGTCGCTCTCGGGCGGCTGGCTGCTCTACCACCGCACGGAGCAGGGGTCGTCGCCGGGGCAGCAGGTGCTGCTCACGAGCCTCGCGACCGGGAAGACGCGCACGCTCGCGTCCGTGCCCGGACGCCTCGGGTTCCTCGAGGCCGGCCAGGTGAACGGCGACTGGGCGGTGTGGACGAAGTCGGTGAACGGCACCACCTTCAACGTCTGGCGCTACCGGATCTCGACGCGCACGACGACGCTCGTCGCCAACCCGGCCGGGAAGGTGCACTCCGCCCCGGCCGTGAACCCGAACGGGACGGTCTACTTCGAGCAGAGCGGCCCGGCGTGCGGGTCGGGCGTCACGATCGAGGAGTACCCCGTCGGCGGCCCGGTGATCGCCGCGGGCACGCTCCCCGCCGGCCTCGACCTGTTCCATCCGTTCCTGTACGAGCACGGCCCGACGGACGACCTGCTGTTCGCCCGCGTCCACTGCAAAGCGGGCGCGACCGACGTGTACAGGGCGACGTTCTCCTAGGAGGGTCTACAGGAGCCCGCGGGGCGTGGTGATCGCGCCCTCGCTGGCCGACGAGACCAGCGCCGCGTACTTGGCGAACACGCCGGACGTGTAGTTCGGCGCCGGCGGCTTCCAGTCGCGCAGGCGGGCCTCGATCTCGTCGTCGGAGAGCAGCACGCGTAGCTCCCGCGCCTCGACGTCGAACTCGATCGTGTCGCCGTCGCGCACGATCGCGATCGGCCCGCCCCGGGCGGCCTCGGGGGTGACGTGGCCGGCCATCAGGCCGTGGGTCGCGCCGGAGAAGCGGCCGTCGGTGATCAGGGCGACCTCCTCGCCCAGGCCCTCGCCGACGAGCGCCGCCGTCACGTGCAGCATCTCGCGCATGCCCGGACCGCCCGCGGGGCCCTCGTAGCGGATCACGACCACGTCGCCCGGTTTGATCGCGCCCGCCTTGACGGCGGCGAAGCAGTCCTCCTCACGCTCGAACACGCGCGCCGGGCCGCTGTGGGACAGCCGTTCGTGGCCGGCGAGCTTGACGACGCAGCCCTCCGGCGAGAGGTTGCCGCGCAGGATCGCCAGGCCGCCCGTCGGCTTCAGCGGCGTCTCGATCGGGACGACGACGGGCTGCCCGGGCGTCTCCACGACGTCGTCGGCGATCTGGCCCATCGTGCGGCCGTCGACGTTGCGCGCACCGGCGTGCACCAGGTCGCGCTTGCGCAGCTCGCGGGCGACGAGGCCGACGCCGCCCGCGTCGAACATGTCGGTGGCGACGTACTCCCCTCCCGGCTTCAGGCTGGCCACGATCGGCGTGCGGGCGGCGATCTGGTCGAACTCGTCGATCGAGAACGGGATCCCCAGCTCCCGGGCGATCGCGAGCAGGTGCAGGACGCCGTTCGTCGAGCCGCCGGTGGCGGCGACGGATGCGGCCGCGTTCTCGATCGCCTCTCGCGTGATGATCTGCGAGGGGCGCACGTCGTCGCGCAGAAGCTGCATCGCCAGCCGGCCGCACTCCTCGGCCGCGTCGCCCTTGCCGCGGTTGAGCGCCGGGATGCCGTTCAGCCCCGCCGGGCTGATGCCGAGGAAGTCGAGCGCGGTCGCCATCGTGTTGGCCGTGAACATGCCCCCGCAGGCGCCGGCCCCGGGGCACGCGGTCGACTCCACCTCGTGCAGCTCCGCCGCGTCGATCTTGCCCGCCGCGTATGCGCCGACCGCCTCGAACACGTCCTGGATGGTGATGTCGCGGCCGCGGAACGTGCCCGGCGCGATCGTGCCGTTGTAGAGCACGAGGCCGGGAACGTCGAGCCGGCAGAGCGCCATGACGCCCGCGGGGATCGTCTTGTCACAGCCGACGATGCAGACCAGGCCGTCCATCAGGTGGCCGCGCACGACGAGCTCGATCGAGTCGGCGATCAGCTCGCGGCTGATGAGCGGCGCCTTCATCCCCTCGGTCCCCATCGAGACCCCGTCGGAGATCGAGATCGTGTTGAACTCCATCGGCGTGCCGCCGGCGGCGCGGATGCCCGCCTTCACGCGCTGCGCCAGCTCGCGCTGGTTCCAGTTGCACGGCATCGTCTCGATCCACGTCGTCGCGACGCCGATCAGGGGCTTGGCGAGGTCGTCGTCGGTGAAGCCGATCGCCTTCAGCATCGCCCGCGCGGGCGCGCGGTCGGGGCCGTCGGTGAGCGCGGCGCTGTGCCGCTTGGCAGGATCGGACGGGCGGTCGTACGGGTTCGTGTCGGTCATGGAGGCGACAGCCTACCGCGACTCGACGGCGACGTAGAGCCCCCACGCGCGACCGCTCTCGAAGAGCTCGTCCGGGTCGACCTCGCCGACCTCGCCGAGCACGTGCGGCGCGGGGTCGTCGGCGGTCGAGCCCCACACCATCTTGCGCGGCGGCGGCGTGTCGGGCATCTCGAGGTGGTCGCCGCGCTCCAGCGCGGCCAGGAGCTCCTCGCCCGCAGGCCCGTCCGCGTAGCCCTTCCCCATACCGCAAGTGTAGTCTCCGCCCGACGTGAGCGAGGACGCGACGGGCATCGCCGGCCCGGCCGGAGGGCGGGAGTCAGCAGGCTCGCTGGTGCGTTACGTCGCCGTCTGCGCGGCGGCCGCCTTCGCGATCACGATCGGCGGGGGGGAATGGCTCGGCTGGACGTGGACCGGCTTCGCCGACAACAACACGGTGTGGGACTGGCTGCAGCTGCTCGTGCTCCCCGTCGTGCTGACGGCGGCGCCGGTCTGGTACCGCACCCGCCGCAGCGCGCGGGTGCAGTGGCGGCTCCTGCTGGGGGTCATCCTGGTCGCGTTCGCAGTCCTGCTCGTCGGCGGCTACGAGCTCGGCTGGACGTGGACCGGGTTCGATGGCCGCACGCTCTGGGACTGGCTCGAACTGCTCGTGCTGCCGGTCACGGTGACCGCCTTCCCGATCTGGCTCGCGCTCGGGCGCGACATGCACCCGCAGGTGCGCCGGCTCGGCACGGGCCTGCTCGTCGGCTTCGCCGCGCTCGTCATGGCCGGGTACTCGTTCGACTGGCAGTGGACCGGGTTCCCCGGCAACACGCTCTGGGACTGGCTGCACCTGCTGCTCGTGCCCTTCGTCCTGCCCGTGGTGCTGGGATGGCTCTCGGCGCGGATCGAGCACGCCGAGGACGAGGCGCGCGAGCGGGGAACGGCTGCGGCTGCGGCCGCCGCCGCGGCGGTCAGTCCCGAGACGCCCGCCTGAGCAGCGCCAGCAGCTCGTCGCGGTCGGGGGGTGGCGTCATCGCGTGCAGCTCGGGCCGCTCGAGCGCGGCGTCGGCAACGGCCGGCAGCTGCTCGCGGCGCACGCCGAGATCGGCCAGGGAACCGGCGCCGGCGAGCGCCGCCACCCGTGCCGTGAGGGCGTCCGGCGTCACCTCCAGTGCGTCGGCGAGGGCCGCGATCGCCTCCGGCTCGCGGGGACGCATCGTCTCGAGCACGTGCGGCAGCACGGCCGCGTTCGTCGCCGCGTGCGGCGTGCCGCAGAGGCGCACGATCGTCTGGCAGAGCACGTGGTGCAGCGAGTACCCGGCCGAGTCCATCGCGTAGGCGCCCAGCACGGCGCCCAGCGCCAGCCGCGCGGCCGCCTCGGGCGTCTCGTCGGCGAGGCCGGCGGCGATCAGCCCCGCCCCGGCGGCGGCGGCCATCGAGGCGACGGGGTTGCGGCCGCCGCCGTAGAGCGCCTCGGCCGCGTGCGCGAGCGCGTTCATCGCGCTGGCGCGGCGCGCCGCCGCCGGCTGAGCGGTCATCAGCCGCGGATCGGCCAGCACCAGCACCGGCCGGTGGCGGCCACGGTCCTCGTAGCCCGGCACGAGCCGGTGCCCGCCGGTCATCTCCGCGCCGGAGAGCGTCGTCGGCACCGCGCACACCCGGCCGCCCCGGGCGGCGGCGAGCGCCTTCGCCGTGTCGATCACCCGGCCGCCGCCCCAGGCCACGATCGGGCCGTCGCCGACGCGGTCGACCAGCGCCGCGGCCACGTCCGTCACCTGCCCGGGCGGCACGTCGTGCACCGAGCGCCACCCGGCGAGCGTCGGCGGGATCGATCCGCGGGCGCGGGGCGTCGAGAGCAGGTCGGCATCCGGCCAGGCGCGGTCGCCCACGCCCGCGCCGAAGTGGATCACGCGGTTCCCGTCCGACCACGTGAACGGCGCGGGATCGACCGGCATCACTGCGCCATCGCCACCCCGGCGACGACGAGCGCCGCCCCCAGCGCGAGCCACACCGTCACGGGCTCGCCGAGCGTCACCGCCCCGATCGCGATCGCCGCCACGGGCACACCGTACAGGTAGGCCGTCGTCCGGGAGGCGTCCAGCCGCCGCAGCGCCAGCGTCCAGGCCAGATAGCCGCCCAGCGTCGCCGCCAGGCCGAGATAGAGGACAAGCGCGACGCCCCCGGGGTGGAGCTCCGTGAACCGGTTCCAGGTGCCGCCGTCGGTGAAGGGGAGCAGCGCCACCGTGCCGACGAGGGACGCGGCCGCCGTCACCGGGACGGCTCCGTGGCGGGGGAGCAGCGGCTTGGCCAGCACGTTGTAGCCGGCGAAGGCCACCGGCGCCGCGAGCACGATCAGCGGCCCGCGGGCGTCGTGGAACGAGATGTGCTCGCCCGATCCCAGTGCGACCACCTCCACCACTCCGGCGAACGAGAGCGCCAGCCCGGCGGCGCGCCGGCGCGAGAACCGCTCCTGCCCGATCGCGAGCGCCATCGCGAGCGTGATCCCGGGCGCCGAGGCGACGACCACGCTGGCGGTGCCGGCCGTCGTCAGCCGCTCGCCGGCATTCAGCGACAGGTGGTAGACGGTGACGACCAGGATGCCCGCCAGACCCAGCCGGAGCAGATCGCGGCGGGTGGCGCCGGGGAGGCCGCGGTTGAGCACGAGGGCGGCGGCGAATCCCGGCGCCGCCACGAGGTAGCGGCCGAGCGCGATGTCCGGAGCGGCCAGGCCGTCTCCCAGGAGCGCCTTGATCGCGGCGAACGCGCCGCCCCACACGACCACCACCAGGGCGAGCAGGACGTGCGGGCTGCGTGGGAGACTGATGCCGATGGCGGTGAAGCGCGTGGAGATCCGGTGGCGCGACCTGGACGGGTTCGGCCACGTTAACAACTCGACCTACCTGACGTACCTCGAGGAGGCGCGCGACCAGTACCTCACCGATCTGCTCGGCGAGGCCGTCCACCGCGTCGTGATCCGCCGGATCGAGATCGACTACCTGTTCGGGCTGACGCAGGAGGACGACCACGTCGACGTCTCGGTGCGGCTGACGGGCGTGGGCACCTCGAGCCTGCGGCTCACCGAGGAGATCGTCTCGGTGGCGGGCGGAAGGGTGGCGGCGACCGCCGCGAGCGTCATGGTGCACACCGACGCGAGCCGTGCGGCGTCGGCGCCCTGGCCGGCGGAGCAGCGCGCGGCGCTGGAAGCCGAGCTGGCCGCGTCGCCTACCTGAGAAGCGGGGCCAGGCCCCAAACCCCTCCATCTCCAGCCGCATCGCCTCAGTAGAGCGCTGACCCCGATCGGGGACAGACCCCGAACGCCGAGCGTGGCACCAGCGTGACCCTCTCGTCACAACTGGCTTGGGGCGGGGCCTGGCCCCGCATGCGGGGCCCCAAACCCCTCCATCTCCAGCCGCATCGCCTCAGTAGAGCGCCGAGGCCAGCCGGCGGCGGTACTTCGCCGAGAGCGGGTGATCCTGGCCGAGCTCGGCGAAGACGCCCACCATGACCTGCCGGATCCGGTCGCGCACGTCGCCGCCGGCGCCCTGCAGCGCGACGAGCAGGAGCTCGAGCCCGCGCTCCGTGTCTCCCTGCTCCAGCGCCTCGAGCCCGGGCGCGAGCATCGGGTCGGAGGCCGACTCGAGCCGCGTCAGAGCGGCCCGGGCGGCGGGATGGTTCGGCTCGAGCTCGAGCGCCCTCCGCAGCGACCCCTCGTCGCCGAGCGCCGCGAGGCGATCGGCCTCGGAGGGCAGCAGGCCGCGCAGGAAGGAGTCCACAGCTGTGCGCGGCACGGCCCCGGTGAACTCGTCCACCATCCGCCCGTCCCGGAAGGCCTTGACCGCGGGGATGCCCTGCACCCGGTAGGCCATCGCCGTGCGCGGGTTCGCGTCGACGTCGACCTTGACCAGCTCGACGGCGCCGCCGGTCGCCTCGACCGCGGCCTCGAGCACCGGTCCGAGCTGGCGGCACGGCCCGCACCACTCCGCCCAGAAGTCGACGACGACGGGCAGCTCTCGCGACCGCTCGATGACGTCGGTCTCGAACGTGGTGTCGGTCACGTCGGTCATGCCCTCACTCCTTGTCGTCCGACTGCTCGCGCAGGTACCGCTCGAAGTCCGCAGCCAGCTCATCTCCCGTCGGCGGGTCGTCGCGGTCGGCGGCCGCCTCGAGCTGCTCGACGTACCCGGCCACGTCGGGATCGTCCGCGATCGCCGAGGCGACCCGCAGCTGGTAGTCGCTCGCCGCCCGCTCCAGCTCGGCGCCGCCGGGCGGCGTGCCGGCGATCTCGGCCAGACGCCGCAGCAGTGCGAGCGCGGCCTGGGGGTTGGGCGAGGCCGAGATGTAGTGCGGCGTCGCCGCCCACAGGCTGGCCGAGACCAGCCCCGCCCGCGAGCACGAGTCGTGGAGCACGCCGACGATGCCCGTCGGGCCCTCGTACGTCGAGCGGGCCAGGCCGTGGCGCGACATCAGCTCGGGATCGGACGCGCTCGCCGAGACCGGCACCGGCCGGGTGTGCGGCGTGTCCGCGAGCAGGGCGCCCATCGTGACCACGAGCTCCGACCGGTAGCCGCTTGCGAGCTCGACGATCGCGTCCGAGAACGACCGCCAGCGCATGTTGGGCTCGGTGCCGATGACGATCACGAGGTCGTGGGAGGACGACGCGTAGAGCTCCGTCACCGGCCAGTCGACCTCGCGCACGTCGCCGTCCACCATGTGCACGGTCGGCCGCGTCTGCTGGTAGTCGATGAACGGCTCCGAGTCGATCACCGCGAAGCGCTGGGCGGCGGTCGCCGAGCGCAGATAGCCGGCGGCGAGGCTGGCCGCGCCGCCGGCGTCGTTCCAGCCGCGGAACGCGGCCACCATGCGCGGGCGCCGCAGCTCCGGCTCCGACTCGAGCTGCACGAAGTCCATGCCTGCAGTCTGGCACATCCCCACGCGGAGCCGTCTCGGGCCGCCGCGCCCGCGGACGCGGCGGTATAACCCGGACAATGGGCGCCGTCGACCTGATCGTGATCGCCTGGGTGGCGGTCTCCGCCCTGCTCGGGGCGCGTCGCGGCCTGGTCGCAAACGTGCTCGGGCTGGCGGGATTCGCCGTGGGCGCCCTGATCGGCGCCCGGCTCGCGCCGCACCTGCTGCACGGCGGGTCGCACTCCACGTGGGTCCCGATGGCGAGCATGATCGGCGCCCTCGTCGGCGGGAGCATCGCGCAGGCGGCCACCGGATCGGCCGCGGTCATCGTCCGCGGCCGCATGGTGCACGGACCGCTGCGCATGGTCGACACGGCCGGGGGGCTGATCGCGGGCGCGGCGCTCGGCCTGGCCGTCGCGTGGCTCGCTGCCATCGTCGCCCTCGCCCAGCCGTCGCTCGGGCTGCGCCACGACGTGCAGGACTCGATGGTGCTCCCCGACCTCCTGCGGGCCGTGCCCGCCGACACGGTGCTGAACGCGCTGGCCCGGTTCGACCCGCTGCCCGCGATCCCCTCCATCGCCGACCGGGCCCTGCCGCCGCCCGACCCGAGCGTCCTTCACAGCGCCTCCGCCCGGCGCGACCGCGCGAGCGTCGTGCGCATCGAGGGCAACGCGTGCGACCTCGCCATCCAGGGCTCGGGGTGGGTGGTGCGGCCGGGGATCGTGGTCACGAACGCCCACGTCGTCGCCGGCGAGCGGCACGCGGCCGTCGAGGTTCCGGGCGGGCCGACGCTCGACGGGTATCCGGTCGCCGTCGACGCCGGCAACGACGTTGCCGTCCTGCGCGTACCCGGCCTGCGGGCGCGGCCGCTGCGGCTCTCCCCCCGTCCGCCCGACGGCGGCGCGGCGATCCTGATCGGCTATCCCGAGAACGGCCCGCTGACGGCCGTCGCCGGCCGCGCGGGCAGCCCGGTGACCGCGCTCGCGCCGGACGCCTACGGCCGCCACGTGCACGCGCGCACGGTCGTGCCGCTGCGCGGCGTCCTGCGCCACGGCGACAGCGGCGGGCCGGTCGTGAACCGGGCCGGCCAGGTGGTGGCGATGATGTTCGCCGCAGACGAGGGAGGCGGCGTCGCGGGCGGCTTCGGCGTGCCGCTCGGCGCGATCCGCGAGGCGCTCACGACGATGCACGCGCATGCCCGCACGGGCCCCTGCCTCGGCTAGGCGGCGTCGGCCCTACCGGCGCGCGTTGAACGCCGAGTGCTCGGCGCCCTGGCCCAGCCGGTGGGCCTCGGTGAAGATGAACCGCGCCCACCTCCCGCGCTGCTCGACGGACAGATCGGCGAACTCGATCCCCCAGCGCGTGCGCGTGTGCCCGCCCTCGCCGTAGTCGAGGAAGCGGCGCACACGGGCGACCACCGGCCCCACGTCGCCGGGCAGGTGCAGCACGAGCTGCTTGTCGACCCACAGGTTCGCGTCGACCGCCGCCTCGAGCAGCAGGCCGCTCATGGAGATGTTCAGCGCCGCGGCGTCGAAATGGCTGACGCCACCGCTGTGCTCGACGCCGTCGACCCGCATCTCCCACCGGCCGTCGACGCGGAAGTGCCGGCGCCGCTCGGAGCCCGCATGCCCGTGTCCGATCGAGCTCATCTGCAGCGAGTCTAGATCGCTACGCCGCCGCCGCGCGCTCGGCCAGGACGTCGGCCAGGGCCTCGAGCGCGACCAGGTTGTGGCCGGCGACGAAGGCGTCGGAGTGGCGCAGCGCAACGCGCATCCCGCCCGCGAGCGGAGCAAACCCGGGGTGCCCCTTGAGCGGGTTCACCCACACGACGCGGTATGCCTGACGCGCGATCCGCGCCAGCTCGGCGTCGAGCAGCTCGAGCCCGCCCCGCTCCCACCCGTCGGACACGATCACGACGACGGCGCCGCGGGTGAGCCCGCGCCGGCCCCACGTGTCGTTGTAGCCCTTGAGGGACTCGCCGATGCGCGTCCCCCCGCCCCAGTCGGGCATCAGGCTGCCCGCGCTCGCGAGCGAGCGGGCTGGGTCGAGCTTGCGCAGGTGCGGGGTGAGCCGGGTGATGCGCGTCCCGAAGGCGAACGCCTCCACCTGCCGCCCGGCGGCGGTGATCGCCTGCATGAACATCACCATCGCCCGGGCGTACGGCTCCATCGAGCCGGACACGTCGCACAGGAACACGAGCTTCCGCGGCACCCGCTTGCGCGTCCGGAAGGCCTGGTCGAGCGGCAGCCCCTGGGTGCGCATCGCCTGGCGCAGGGTGCGGCGGGCGTCGTACACCTCGTCAGCGCCGGGGGCGGCGCGCAGGCGGCGCGAGCGGCGCGTGGGCGCGACGTCCGGCAGCCGCTCCATCAGCCGCCGCAGCCGGCGCAGCTCGAACACCGTCATGTCGGCGAAGTCGCGCCGGCGCAGCCGCTCGTCCGGCGAGGCGGCCAGCAGCATGGCGGACTCCTCGCCGGCGTCGTCGCTCGCGCCGCCCTCGTCGTCGCGGGCGATCGCGGGCGGCGCGTCCGCCGGCTCGATCCGCGGCACCTCGAGGCCCGCCTCCGACGCGGGCCCGGACGGGCCGCGCTCCCAGTAGGCGGCGAACGCCGCGTCGAAGGCCTCGAGCTCCTCACGGCGGGCGACGAGCGTGCAGCGCAGGGTGTGGTAGACGTCGTCGCGCCGCGTCAGCCCGACGACGTCGAGCCCGCGGAGGGCGTCCTGGATGCGCCCCGGCCCGACCTCCAGCCCCGAGCGGCGCAGCAGCCGGCCGAACCCGACCACGCGGGCGAGCACGGCGTCGCCGGGGGCGGGCATGGCCACCTAGATGGTTGATTCCGAATTCACGTGACGTCCAAGGCGCAAGCCGGAACGGCTTGCGCCGGTCGGTGGGGATCTGCGATCACGCAGATCCCCACCGGGTTGCGAACCGAGCGGCGCAAGGACTGAAGGGAGTCCATACCGGTGCTGTATGGGCGCGACCGAGAAGCGGTCAAGGGTGGATGCCCTTGACCGCGGTCTGAGGGGGTCTCTCGATGACGCAGACCCGAGGCGCGATGCGACGGTTCGCAACCGCAGCGCCGCCGGAGCACGCTTTGCAGCGAACCGTCCGTGCGTCCAGGCGCGCGTCGAATTCGGAATCAACCATCTAGGCCTCGTGGGCCTGGGCCACCAGCCGCGCGAGGTACGCCTCGCGCACGAGCTCGATGTCCTCGTGGTGCTTCAGCACCGAGCCGATGGTCGCGTCGACGACGCCGGCGTCGAGCTCGTCCTGGCCGAGCGCGACCAGCGCCTGGATCCAGTCGATCGTCTCGGCCACGCCGGGCACCTTGGCCAGCTCCAGCCCGCGCAGCCCGCCCACGAACGCCGCCGCCTGCTCCGCCAGCCGCTCCGGCACGCCCGGGACGCGGGCACGCACGATCGCGATCTCCCGGGCCGTGTCGGGATGCCCGATCCAGTGGTACAGGCAGCGCCGCTTGAGGGCGTCGTGCAGGTCGCGGGTGCGGTTCGACGTGAGCACGACCAGCGGCCGGCGCTGCGCCCGGACGGTGCCGATCTCGGGGATCGTCACCTGGAAGTCGGACAGGAGCTCGAGCAGGAACGCCTCGAACTCGTCGTCGGCACGGTCGATCTCGTCGATCAGGAGCACCGGCGCCACGGCATCGGCCGACTCGATCGCGTCGAGCAGCGGCCGCCGCTCGAGGAACTCGCGCCCGAACAGGTCGTGCAGGGCGCGGTTGGGGTCGAGCGCGTCGGACGCCTCGAGCGTGCGGATGTAGAGCAGCTGGCGGGCGTGGTTCCAGTCGTACAGCGCGTGGGCGACGTCGATGCCCTCGTAGCACTGCAGCCGGATCAGCCGTCCGCCGGTCACCTGGGCGAGCGCCTTGGCGGCCTCGGTCTTGCCGACGCCGGCCTCGCCCTCGAGCAGGAGCGGCTTTTCGAGCGCCATCGCCAGGGTGAGCACGGTCGCCAGACCGCGGTCGGCGAGGTAGGCGTGCTCGGCCAGCTGCGCGGTCAGCGCGTCGATGGAGACGGACTCGGGCACGGATTGAGGGTAGACGAAGTCAGCCGCGCCGCGGCTGCGGCAGCTCCCAGCCGCTGCTGGTCAGGTCGATGCCGCCGTCGATCGCGATCGTCTGGCCGGTGATGTAGCCCGCAGCCGGCGAGGCCAGGAACGCGATCAGGTCGCCGACCTCCTCGGCGCTGCCCAACCGTTCCATCGGCACCTGGGCGGCGACCTCGGCCAGGTCGAGCTCGTAGCCGCGCACGCCCTCGGTGTCGATCCACCCGGGCGCCACACAGTTGAGCGCGATCCCGTGCCGGCCCCACTCCATCGCCAGCGTGCGCGTCAGCGCACCCATGCCCGCCCGGGCGGCCGAGGAGTGCGCCATCCCGGCGATGCCGCGCTCGGGGCAGAGGACGACGGAGATCACCCGGCCGCCGCCGTTTGCGATCATCCACCGCGTCGCCACGCGCTGGGTCAGGAACCAGGGCGCGTCCAGGTTCAGGCGGCGGACGGCCCGCCAGCCGTTCGGCGAGATGTCCTCCGCCGCTGCCTGGAACTGGCCGCCGGCGTTGTTCACGAGGCAGTCGACGCGACCGAACCGGGCCATGCACTCCTCCACCAGGCCCTCGCTCACGTCGGGCTCGCGGATGTCGCCGGGATAGGCGACGCAGCCGTCGCCGAGCAGCGCGCACGTCTCCTCCAGCGGCTCGGGCCTGCGGCCGGCGATGACGACCCGGAAGCCGTCGCGGTGCAGGGCGGCGGCCGTTGCCCGCCCGATGCCGGTACCGCCGCCGGTGACGATCGCCGCTCGCTCCATGGACGCTGAACCTACCCGATTGCCGCTCCCTCCGGCGGGCGTGACCCGTACACTTCGAGAGAACTCGGAGGTGCGCCATCCGCTGTCTGCTGCTCGACGCAACGATGCGACCAACCAGCCTCGTCACCCGCGAGCGCGCGGTGTCCCTGGTGGTCTGCGGGCAGGCGCAGGTGATCGCCGAGGATCCGGATGTGCTCTACCGGTCGGAGCACCTCAGCGTCGCCCTGCCGGTGATCCTCCAGGTGCCGGCCTACGTCGAGCTGCGGCCGATCGTGAAGCGCAACGTCGTCCGCCGCGTCCTCTTCTGCCGCGACAACTGGCGCTGCGCCTACTGCGGCCGTGACGGCGGCCCCCGTGACCTGACGATGGATCACGTGAAGCCGCTCTCCCGCGGCGGCGATCACACGTGGGACAACGTCGTCAGCGCCTGCCGCCGCTGCAACCACCGCAAGGGCAACCGGCTGCCGTGGGAGGCGGGCATGTACCCGCGCCACGTGCCGAAGGCGCCCGACATGGTGCAGGTGGCCTGGGCCGGCCGGCTCACGCACCCGCTCCAGCGTGAGTACGTGGCCGCCTGGCACAAGGTGCCCGAGGCGGTGCTCTAGATCACGCCGCCGCGGTGCGCAGCGCCGCCTGCATACGGGCGGCCATCGGCCCCGGACGGCCGTCGCCCACCACGTCGTCGTCGATGCGCACGACGGGCATCACCTCGCGCACGCTCGACGACGTGAACACCTCGTCCCCGGCGGCCAGCCGCTCCCGCGGGTAGGCGCCCTCCTCGACCGGGATGCCCGCCTGCGCCGCGGCTGCCAGGAGCGTCTCACGGGTGACCCCCGCCAGGATGCCCAGCTCGAGCGAGGGCGTGTGCAGGACGCCGCCGGCGAGGAACCACACGTTCGAGGTCGGGCACTCCAGCGCCGTGCCGTCGAGGGACAGGAAGACCGCGTCGTCGGCGCCGCGCCGGCGGGCCTCGGCCTGCGCGGCCATGTTGACCGCGTAGCTCGTCGACTTGACCCCGGCCAGGAGCCACGGCGACGATTGCCGCACCGCCGCGCCCGTGGCCAGCTGCAGCGACGCGAGCGCGATCCCGCGCGACCGCATCGCGTCGAGCCCGGAGGTCAGCGGTGTGACCAGCACGAAGCCGGTCGGCGGGCCGCCCTCCGGCCCGGGCGTCCACACCAGCCGCATGACGGCGTCCACGTCGCCGAGGTGCTCGAGCGTCGCCGCCACGAGGCCGGAGAGCCCGGCACGGTCCGGCGGCGTCAGCGCGAGGACGCCGGCCGAGCCCGCCAGCCGCTCCAGGTGGGCGGCGAGGCGAAACGGCCGGCCGGCGTAGACGCGCAGCGTCTCGAACGCGGCCCGGCCGCGCAGGACGGCGTCGTCGTCGGCCCGCAGCCACGGCTGCGTGGGATCGACCAGACCGCGACCGAGCACCGCCAGAGCCAGGGGATCGCCCGCCATGCGTGTGCGATGCTACCGCCGTGTCCGCCGTCTCGGAGCGCAAGCTGCATGCCCGCAACCTCTTCGCCGGCATCGCCGACGATTACGACCGGTGGGCGCAGCTGCTCTCGTTCGGGCAGGATCGCCGCTGGCACGACGTGATGGTCGAGGCCGTCGCGCCCGCCGCCGGCCAGGAGGGCGCGCACGTGGCCGACGTGGCCACGGGCACGGGCGCGGTCGCGATCGCCCTGGCCCGCCGCTATCCGTGCCGCGTGACCGCGGTCGACCAGAGCCCCGACATGCTCGCCGGAGCCCGTACGCGCGTCGCCGCGGCGGGCCTGGACGACCGGATCGAACTCGTCGAGGCGGACGCCGAGGGGCTCCCGCTCGAGCCGGGCTCGGTGGATGCGCTCACGCACACCTACCTGCTCCGGTACGTGGACGATCCCGCCGCCGTCCTGCACAGGCTGGCCGCGGCCGTGCGCCCCGGGGGGATGATGGCGTCGCTCGACTTCGGCGTCCCCCGCGGCCCCGCGCTGCACGCCTGGCGCGCGTACACCCGCGTCGGCCTTCCGCTCGCCGGTGCGCTGGCGGGGCCCGGCTGGGTGCGCACGGGGCGCTTCCTCGGCCCGAGCATCGAAGGCTTCTGGCGCCGGCACCCCGTCGAGGAGGTGCTGCGCATGTGGTCCGACGCCGGCATGGAGCGGATCCGCGCCCGCCGCCTGAGCAGCGGCGGCGGGATCGTCATCTCGGGCGTGCGCGCCGGCGCGTGAGCCGGCCGGCGGCGGCCGCGTACTCCTGTGCCTGCTCGGCGTTGCGGGCCACCCACACGCAGACGATCGCGAGCGGGAGCTCGACGAAGAACCCCGAGGCCAGCGACAACGCGAGGTCGGCGCCACGACCCGCCGTGACGATGTCGAACCAGGCGTCGCAGCAGAGCATGGTGGCCGCTGCCGACGCGGTGCCCTGGATCCACGGCGAGCGCCGCACCGCCGCGTAGGCCGTGCCCAGCAGCAGCAGCGCCATCATGACGTCGAACCCCGCCCAGGCGACGTCCCAGTGCCGGGCGACGTGGCGCCGGGGCAGGTCGTAGGCGATCCACACCGTCCAGGGCACGAGCCCGGCGCCGACGAGCGCGAAGAGCGGCGCCACCCAGCGCGGAGCCGGAGTCATGTGCCCGGCCTCTCCGGGAGCGCTCATGCTCCCATAGTAGATTCAGGTCACGTCGTCGGGCAGAAGCTCGATCCCGGCGGCTGCGGCGACCGTCTCGACCGCCCCGAGCGCATCGGCGACCGGCATCCGCACGCCGGTCAGGCGCTCGGGGTTCACGAGGCCCGCGAGGCGGCAGCGGCGAAGCGTGCAATTGGCGAAGGCGGCGGACGCCAATCGCGCGCCCGTGAGGTCGCAGTCGACCAGCTCGACCGACCGGAGCACGGCGTCCTGGAGGTCGATCTCGGGCATCGCGCACGAGTCGAAGCGCACCCGGACGAGCCGGGCGAAGCGCAGGTTGGCGAGGTCGAGCCGGCAGCGGACGAAGCTCACGTCCTCGAGCTCGGCGTTGGCGAGCACGACGCCCGTCAGGCGCACGTCGCGCAGCTCGACGCGGCGCATGCGCACGCCGTCGGCGTCGGCGTTCGCCCAGCTGCCCGCCTGGATCAGCGCGTCGCGCAGGCGCGCGCCGCGCAGCTGCGCGCCGCTGAGATCGACATCCTCGAGCACAGCCTCCACGAGGTCGGCGTCGTGGGCGGGCTGGTCGGCGAGGCGGAGCCCGGCCAGGCGGACGGCTCGCAGCCTGGCCGCACGCAGCCCGCCGCGCGCGGGGGCGACCGTCTCGAGCTCCTCCCCCAGATCGGGAGGAGCGGGAGCTTCACTCAGCCGGGACCATCTCCTCGAGATAGCTGGCCGACCTCCGGGCGAGGCGGCCGTCGGCTCCGGGCTCGTAGAAGCCCATGCGCCAGATCGGCGGAGAGTAGAGATGCAGCGAGGTGGCCGGCTGCGTGCCCGAGTGACGCACGTCGTGGATGCGGGAGGCGTCGAACTTGAAGCCCTCGCCGGCGGCGTAGATCGTCTCGTCGAGCTCGGCCTGGCCCAGCTTCATCCGCAGCTCCGACAGGTGGCCGTCGACGATGCGGACGGCGCCGCCGGACAGGTCGTGGTCGTGCAGGCCGGTCTCCTGGGCGCTGACCCAGCACAGGAGCCACGCCTCGACGTGGTGGTCGCGGTGCAGGCGCACGTAGTAGCGCTCCTCGGTGTCGTGGCACACGAGGCTCCGCCACAGCTCGGGCCGCTCTGCCAGCTCCTCGGTGAGCCGGCGCAGCTCGTGCGGCTCGAGGTCGCGGTCGTCGCGGCAGCGCTCCGCGAACCATGCGGAGACAGTTTGCGTTTCGGTCATGGGACACCTCCTCGGTGGTTGAGCACGCGCTCGGGATTTCGCTCGGCGACGGCCTGGCCCACGTACGGGCCGAGCGCGTCGAGCGTCCGCAGGAGCGGCGCGGGGTCGATGACGGGGACGTCGGTGCCGAGCACGACCTGCTCGGCGCCGTAGGCGGCCAGCGCCAGCTCGAGGTCGAGCCGCTGGCACGACGCGGTGTCGAGAAACACGTTCGGGTCGATCCCGCCGGCCGTGCCCGTGAACGTGCGCCAGCGCCCCTCCAGGAACGGGGCTCCGCCGGCCATGATCGCGAACACCACCCGCAGGTGGGGGTAGGCAGCCGGGCCGAGCGCCCGCCAGGTGGCGAACGCGCGCAGCGACCAGGACGGGTACTGCGCCAGCGGCGTCCACCATGCGGGCAGGCGCCGGTCGGCGGGGTCGGGCCGCGTCCACGGCGCGGGGCCGGGGTGGACGAACAGGGGCAGGCCCGCGCGCTCGAGGGTCTCGAGCAGCGGCGCGCAGCGGTCGAACCCGGCGGGCGACGCCAGCGCCTCGCTCGGCAGCGAGAGGCCGGCGAACCCCTCGTCGAGCCGGCGGGCGACGTCGCCGGCGCCCGCGTCCTCAGCGTCCAGGCAGGCGGCCGCAAACGCACGCAACCGTCCCCCGGAGCGCCCGACGATCGCGGCCATGCCGCGGTGGTAGGCGTCCAGCAGCGGGCGTGCCTCGTCCTCGGGCAGCGCCTCCACGCCGATCGGGGTCGAGATCGAGATCACGGCGGTGTCCACACCGCAGGCGTCGAGCGTGGCCAGCCGGCGGTCGGGGTCGTGATAGGCGGTCCCGATCGGCCCGCCGGGCTCGTAGGCCAGCTCCAGCGTCGCAGCGCCGTTGCGGCCCACGATCCGCGGCGCCCGGACGCGCGCTGCCAGCGCTTCGATGAACTCCTCGGGCCAGAGGTGCTGGTGCAGGTCGACGCGCGTGGCTTTGCGCCTTTCCGGGATGTGTGAAACGATTCACCACATTGTGTCCCAACCGCGCCGCAAACGCAAGCGGGCGACGCTCCGCGACGTGGCCGAGCTGACCGGGCTCTCGACCGCCGGCGTCTCGTACGCCCTCCGCGGCCAGCGCGTGTCCGCGGCCACCGAGGAGCGGGTGCGCGACGCCGCCGAGCGGCTGGGCTTCCGCTCGGATCCCATCGCCCGGGCGCTGCGCGGAGCCGAGTCGGGCGTCGTGGGGGTGATCGGCGGCAGCCTGGCCGACCACTGGCACCAGGAGTTCGTCTCGGAGCTCCAGCGGCACCTGCGCCGGCGGGGCAGGCACATGCTGCTCGCCGACGCGAACGGCGACCCCGGCACCGAGCTCGAGCGCGCACGTGCACTCACCGACCAGCGCGTCGACGGGCTGATCGCGCTCCCGGTCGCCCCCGAGTCGCCGGACTGGGCCGAGATCGTCGCGGAGCTGCCCGTCGTGGCCGTGGGCGTCCCCCTCCCCGCTCCCGCGCGTGCTGTCCGCTTCCAGGCGGCGGAGGGATCCGACCTCGTGCTCGAGCACCTGCGCGACCTGGGTCACGAGCGAGTGACGGTGCTCGCGTCCGGCATGCACCTGCCGCGGCGGCGGCGCGGCGTGCGCACGCGTGTGTGCGGGTTCAGGACCGACGAGGGGCGCGCGGCGACGGCCGCGGCTCTGCGCTCGCCCGACCCGCCGACGGCGATCTTCGCGCTCTCCGACGCGCTCGCCTACGGCGCCTACCTCGCCTGCGCCGACCTCGGCCTGCGCATCCCCGGCGACGTCTCGGTCGCCGGCTTCGACGACCATCCCGTCTCCCAGCTGCTCGCCCCCGCGCTGACGACGGTCAGCTGGAACACGGCCAGGGCCGCCTCGGCGGCGGCGGCGATGCTGCTCGACGCGATCGGCGGCACCCACCGCCTGCAGCACGAGCTCGTGCTCCCGCCCCGCCTCGTCGTCCGCGCCTCGACCTCGCGGCGTGAATAGCCGGTGCCTGGCACCGGTTATTCAGACCGGAGCATGAGGTAGCGGCGCTCGCGGGTCATGCCCACCCGCTCGTACAGCCGCACGGCGCCGGTGGGGTTGTCGGCGTCGACCTTCAGCCCGACCGTCTCGATGCCGCGGTCGTGGAAGGCGGAGAACGCGTGCCGCAGAAGCGCCTCGCCGATCCCGCGACCGCGGAACGGCGGCGCCACGGCGAGATCCTTGACCCAGCCCTCCCGCCAGCACAGGCAGACGCCGGCCAGCGCCTGCTCCTGCTCGGCCAGGAACCAGACGCCCGGGTCGAAGCTGGGGTCGTTCGTCATCCACGGATGCCAGCGGGCGAACGGCGGCACCTCCTCCGCACTGCCGGCGAACGCCGCCGCGAGCACCTCGTGGACGGCTGCGGCGTCGTCGTCCGCGTACGTGCGCACCCGCACCGCGGCCGGCCACCCGGGCGCGCCGGGTCGCTTCGAGACGTCCATCTGCATCCGCAGCACCTCGCGCGTCTGCGTCCAGCCGCGGCCGCGGTAAAGGGAGACGAGCGCCGCTGCCGCCGCCGGGACGATCGTCTCGAGCGCCCCGCCGCGGCGCGAGACGGCGTCGAGCAGCGCCTCGGCGACGTCCGCGCCGGCCGCGGGATGGGGCCAGATCTCGGCGTAGCCGTCCTCGAGCGTCGCGTAGCCGATCACGCGGTCGACCGCGTCGAGCGCCACCCACGCCTGGCCGTAGTCCCAGGCCATGCGCAGGTGCGCAACCGTCGTGTCGGTGTCGCCGTGGAGCGCCTCGGCGACCGCCTCGGAGACCGCGAACGCCGCCTCGACGTCCGACATCCCCGCCGGACGGACGAGCACGCCGGGCGTCACGCCCCGAACTCGAGCAGGACCTTCCCCAGCTTGCCGGGCGCCGCGAGGTGGTCGAACGCGGCGACGGCCTCGCCCGCCGGGAAGACGCGGTCGACGAGCGGCCGCACCCGACCGGAGGCGAGCAGCGGGACGACCTGGTGCGCGAAGGCCTGCACGGCGGCCGCCTTCTGCTCCAGCGGCCGCGCCCGCAGCACCGTCCCCATCACGCTCGCGCGCTTGCCCATGAGCACCCGCAGCGAGATGTCGGTCTCGGCGCCTGTCCCCGTGCCGACGACGATGACCCTCCCGAGCGGCGCGAGCGCATCGAGGCTGCCGCCCAGGTTGCGGGCGCCGACCAGCTCCAGCACGACGTCCACGCCGGTCGCATCGTCGAGCGAGACCGGCTCGGCGCCGAGCTCGACCAGCCGGTCGTGGTGCGAGCGAGCGTTCGCGAGCACCCGCGCCCCGATCGCGACGCCCAGCTGGATGCCCGCGGTGCCGACGCCGCCGGTGGCGCCGTTCACGAGCAGCGTCTCGCCCATCAGGAGCCCGGCACGGGTGAACACCGCGTCATGGGCGGTGATGAACGCCTCGGGCGCCGCGGCGGCCTCGCGGTCGCCGAGCGAGTCGGGGACGCGCGCGACGTGGCGCTCGTGGGCGCAGACCGTGTCGGCCAGCCCGCCGCCGCCGACGATCCCGAACACGCGGTCTCCCTCCTTCCAGGCGGTGACGGCCGCACCGCACGCAATCACCTCACCCGAAACCTCGAGGCCGGGGATGTCCTGCGGCGAGCCGGCGGGGGCGGGGTATCGGCCCGCCCGCTGGGCGAGGTCGGCCGGGTTCAGCCCCGCGTGGGTCGCCCGGATGACGACGTCGTGACTGCCCGGCTCGGGGTCGGGCCGCTCGCCGACCGAGACGACCTCGGGCCCGCCGGCCCCCGTATACGTGACGGCGATCATCGGGGGGCCATCCTAGCCAGCATCCGGCGACCGCCCGGCCAGCTCGGCGTCCATGATCGCCACCGTGCGCGCGCCCTCGCCTCTTCGCAGCCGGCCGAGGGCGGCCTCGATGCCGTCGAGGTCGGTCACGTGCGAGACGACGCCGGCGAGGTCGATCTGGCCGGAGGCGGCCAGGCGCACGAGCCCCGGCAGCTCGGCGGCGACGTCCGCGGACCCGTAGTAGCAGCCGCGCAGCGTCTTCTCGCTCAGGAGGCTGAGGGCGGGCAGCGACACCATGACGCCGGCCGGGGCGATCCCGACCACCGTCGCCTGACCGGCGGGACGCAGCACGTCCCAGGCCAGCCGGATCGTGTCGGCGCGCCCGACCGCCTCGATCGCGTGGTCGAACCCGCCCGGCACCAGGTCGGCCAGGTCGGCGCGCACCTCGGGGCCGGCCTCGACGGCGTCCGTCGCGCCGCGAGCGCGCGCGAGGGCGAGCTTGGCCGGGTCGCGGTCGACCGCGACCACCCGTCCCGCCCCGGCCAGCTTGCATCCGGCCACCACCTGCAGACCCACGCCGCCGCATCCGATCACGCACACCGTCTCGGCCGGCGCGACCCGGGCGGCGTTGCGCACGGCCCCGATCCCGGTGACGACGCCGCAGCCGACGAGGGCCGCCTGCCACAGCGGCAGGTCGGCGCCGAGCGGGACGGCCGACGCGGCCGGGACGACGCAGCGATCCGCGAAGCACGCCACGTGCAGGAAGTGCTTGATCGGCGTGCCGTCGGGCCGCGAGAGCCGCGACGTCCCGTCCATGAGCGTGCCCGCGAGCGAGTGCGCCGCAGCCGGCTCGCACAGGTGCGGCCGGCCCGCGGTGCACATGCGGCACGTCCCGCAGCGGGGGACGAAGCAGAACGCGACGCGGTCTCCGGGGCCGACGTGGGTCACGCCCTCGCCGACCGCCTCGACCACGCCCGCACCCTCGTGGCCGAGCACGATCGGCCAGCGCCCGTCGCCCAGGTGGCCCTCGGCCAGGTGCAGGTCGGAGTGGCACACGCCGGCCG
The DNA here is from genome assembly GCA_963843705.1 of uncultured Actinomycetes bacterium. Classification (GTDB taxonomy): domain Bacteria; phylum Actinomycetota; class Thermoleophilia; order Gaiellales; family JAICJC01; genus JAICJC01. The sequence continues at coordinate 57,491 of CAWJLQ010000008.1, read as the reverse complement.
CGGCGACGCGCACCAGCACCTCGTCGCGCCGCGGCGGGGCGAGCAGGAGCCGCTCGACCTGCAGGGGCGCCCCGGTGCGTTCGAGCACCGCAGCGCGGATCTCGACGGGGCCTGCGGTCATCGCGTCCGGTAGCGGTCGAGCGCGTCGAGGTCGGGCTCGACGCCGAGGCCCGGCCCGTCCGGCGGACGGATCGTCCCGTCGGCGGCGATCTCGACCGGTGCGGGCAGCAGCCAGTCGCGGCGGCCGGCCGGCCAGGCCGGCGGATCGTACGGCACCTCGATCCAGGGGCAGGTCGAGAAGGCCAGCGCCGCGTGCAGGTTGGCGACCAATCCGTAGCCGTTCGACCAGGTGTGCGGCGACCACATCCGGCCGTGCAGGTCCGCCAGCGCGGCGATCCGGCGCACGCCGCCGATGCCGCCGGCGAGCACCGCGTCAGGCTGGATCACGTCGACGCCGCCGCGCACGACCAGATCACGCGCCTGGGAGGCCTCCCGCACCATCTCGCCGGCGGCGATGCGAAGGGCCGTGCCGCGGCGGAGGGCGGCGTAGCCGTCGACGTCGGCCGTCGGCAGCGGCTCCTCGAGCCACTCGACGCCGAGCCGCTCGAGCGCCCGCGCACAGGCGATCGCCGTGGGGACGTCCCAGCGGGGAGCGCGGTCGCCCGGCATCCGCCAGCCCTGGTTCGCATCCACCATGATGGCCATCCCGTCGCCGACGGCGTCCCGCACGGCCTCGACCACCTCGACGTCGCGGCGCCAGTCGTCGGCGTGGAAGCGCAGCTTGACGGCCCGCACGCCGGCGTCGCGGAGCGCGGCACACCGCCGGGCGCGCTCGTCCGGGGAGACGCGCTCCGCGCTCGAGGCGTAGGCCAGGAGCGACTCGCTGCGGCCGCCGAGCAGCCGCCAGAGCGGCACGCCGGCGGCCCGGCCGACGAGGTCCCACACCGCCACCTCGAGCGTCCACGGGCGGCCGCCGTGGAAGTCGACCGTCTCGCACACCTCGCGCACCGCCTCGGTGCGGAACGGGTCGAGACCGGTCAGCAGCCGCTCGAGCAGGGCCGCATCGGGGAGCGCGTCGCCGCTGGCAGAGCCGCGACTGCCGTCGTCCGCGGTCACGATCACGACGGTCGCATCCTGGTGCGTGCGCGGGCTGGGATCCCACGCGGCGCGCAGCGGCGGGTCGAGCGGGAAGCGGTAGTCCCGGGTCTCGACGCTGGCGATCCTCATGCGGCGGCGACGTCCGGCGCGAGGTCGAGGACGGCCCGGCGGGCGCCGCCCTCGCGCAGGAGCGCGAACGCGTCCTCGATGCGCTCGAGCGGGAGCCGGTGCGAGATGAGACGGTCGATCGGCAGCCGGCCGCGGCGGTAGGCGTCGAGGACGAGGGCGAAGTCGCGCTCGGGCCGCGACGACCCGTACAGCGCGCCGACCACCCTGCGCTCGCCGCGCGGGAACAGACGCGCGGGGACACGCAGCTCGGCATCCTCACGCGGGATGCCCATGAGGACAGCCTGGCCGCGCGGCCGCACCGCGAGGAAGGCGGCCCGCATCGCGTCCGGGCGGCCGGTGGCCTCGAAGGCGTGGTCGACCCCGCCGGCGGAGGCGGCGCGTACGGCCGCGGCGGTCGCCTCGGCGTCGCCGGCCCACGCCACGGCGTCGGTCGCCCCGAACCCGGCGGCGGCCTGCGCCCGGTCGAGGCTCACGTCCACCGCCACGATCGGATCGGCGCCCGCCGCGGCGGCGCCCATCACCGCCGACAGGCCGACGCCGCCGCAGCCGAAGACGGCGACGCGGTCTCCGGGAGCCACGCGGGCGGTGCGCCAGGCGGCGCACACCCCGGTCGTGACGGCGCAGCCGACGAGCGCGGCGACCGCGAAGGGGACGTCGCCTGCGATCGGGACGCACGAGGCCTCGGGGACGACAGTGTGCTCGGCGAACGTGGAGAGCAGCGAGTAGTGGTACGCCGGCCGGCCGGCGTACGAGAGCCGGGTGGTGCCGTCCAGCAGGCCGCCGGCGTCCATCGCCGGGAACGCCGCGGCGCACAGGTGCGGCAGCTCGCGCAGGCACTCCGCGCACACCCCGCAGGCCGGCAGCCACGAGAGCGCCACCCGGTCGCCGGGCGCGACCGCCGTCACCCCCGCTCCCACCGCCTCGACGACGCCCGCGCCCTCGTGCCCGAGCACGGCCGGGCAGCGCGTCTCGGCGGTGCCGTCGATCGCGTTCTGGTCGGAGTGGCACACCCCGCTCGCGTGCAGCCGCACGAGCACCTCGTGCGCACGCGGCGGAGCGAGCTCGACGTCCACGACCTCAAGGCGGGCGCCGGTCTCGCGCAGGAGTGCGGCACGTGTCCTCAACGCGGGCGGGCGGCGCGGACGGCGGCGGAGGCGCGCCCTGCCGCGATGCGCAGGTCGTCGAGCAGCTGCGCCCTCCGGGGCGCGCCCATCCGTCCCGCCGGGATGCACAGCGCGACGGCTGCGACCACGCGCCCGCCGGCGCCGCTGACCGGCGCCGCGAGGCACGTGTGGGCGGGCGACGTCTCGTTCACGTCGTCCGCGTACCCGTTTGCGCGTGCCCGCCCGAGGATGCGGTGCAGCTCTCCCAGCCCGTCCAGGCGGTGGCCCGTGGGCGTCACGAGCTCGGCGTCCGCGAGCATCCCGTCGACGCCCTTCGGCGGCAGCGCCGCCAGCAGCACCCGCCCGCCCGCGACGGCGAAGGCCGGGAGACGGTTGCCGACGAGGTCGGTGACGGGTTCCGGCCGCGTCGTCGCCACCATCGCGATCACGACCGCGTCGGCGCCGTCGAGGATCGAGAGGCAGACCGTCTCGTCGTGCTGATCGCGCAGCTCGGCCGCCTCCGCCCGGAACGCCATCGTCAGCGCCGCCCGCACCGTGCGCGTCGGGGGCACGCCGACGACGCCGGCCGTGGCCGGGGGGCGCCGAGCTGCCCTGCCCGCGGCCCGCACCGCCACCTTCACGGGGGCATGCTCCGGATCTGCTGGAAGATCGTCCATCTCCCGGTCGCCGGCGCCACGCGCCGCGCCGGCGGGCCATCTGTCTCACATCGTCCGGGGGTTGTCAAGGCGGGCTCACCGGACGTGCACCGGGACATCGCGAACGCGGCCGCCGCCCGCCCCTGGCTAGACTCGCCGCCGTGGACCACCCCCGCAGCGACGTCGTCGGCAGCCTGCTGCGCCCGCCCGGGCTGCTCGCCGTGCGGGAGCGGTTCGAGCGCGGCGACGCCTCGGCGGCCGAGCTCAAGACGGCCGAGGACCGCGCCGTCGACGCCGCGGTGAAGCTGCAGGAGGACGCCGGCATGGACGTCGTCACCGACGGCGAGATGCGCCGCCTGTCCTTCCAGAGCGGGCTGCCCGATGCTGTCGACGGGTTCGGCGAGGTGCCGCTCGACGCCTACCTGTGGGGCGAATGGCACGGCGAGGGCGACGTCGGCGACCGCACCACCGACCGGCCGTCGGAGCTCGGCGTGCGCGCACCGCTGCGCCGCCGCCGGCACATCGCCGCCGAGGACTTCACCTACCTGCGCGCCCGCGCCGCCGCGGTGCCCAAGGTGACGCTCGCGAGCCCGAGCCTCTACGCCAACCTGTGGTCGCCGCAACACTCCCGGGACGCCTACCCGACGCTCGACGCGTTCCTCGAGGACGTGGCCGCGTTGACGCGCGACGAGGTGGACGAGCTCGCCCGGCTCGGCTGCACCTACGTCCAGCTGGACGCGCCCCACTATCCGCTGCTGATCGACCCGGCCACGCGCGCGTTCTACGAGGCCCAGGGCTGGCCGGCCGACCGCTGGCTCGCGCGCGGCATCGAGCTCGACAACTTCGTCATGGACGGCCACCCGGAGGTGACGTTCGGGTTCCACCTCTGCCGCGGGAACCAGGCCAGCCGCTGGCTCGTCGAGGGCGGCTACGAGCCGATCGCGAAGCAGGTCTTCCAGGGCGTCCGCGCGCAGCGGCTCCTGCTGGAGTACGACGACGAGCGCTCGGGCTCGTTCCAGCCGCTCCGCGATGTGCCGGAGGACAAGGTGGTGGTGCTCGGCCTCGTCACCACCAAGTCGCCGCGGCAGGAGACGGTCGAGGAGCTGACCGGCCGCATCCGCGAGGCCGCCCGCCACATCGATCTCGAGCGGCTGGCGATCAGCCCCCAATGCGGTTTCGCGACGTCCGTGCTGGGGAATGCGCTGACTCCCGATGACCAGCGCCGGAAACTCGAGACGCTCGCCCGCACCGCCGCCGCTGTGTGGGGATGAACACACGCCCCGGCGGGGCGACTGGCGGCCGCGCAGCCGATCCGTCACAATCCGGCCGGTGGACGGCACCGCCCCCACGGTGCTGGTCGTCTGTGCCGGCCAGCGTGACCGGCTGAACCTGGCGGACGAGCGCATCCTCGACCGGTATGCGCTGCGGTTCGCCGGCCAGCCGATCCGGCCGGGGTTCGACCCGCGCACCTTCGTCGACCACATGATCCGGTTCGGCCCGCCCGCCGACGGCATCCTCGGCTCGAGCGACGCGACCGGCCACCTGGCCACCATCCTGGCCGATGCCGCGGGGCTGCCGGGCCCCGGCCGCGATGCATTCATGCGCTGTCACGACAAGCTCGCCTCGCGCCGGATCCAGGCGGAGACGGTGCCCGAGGCGACGCCGGCGTTCGCCGCGGTGGAGCTCGACGATCCCGACCCTCGGGCACCGCTGCCCTTCCCGTTCTTCCTCAAGCCGATCTCGGCCCACCTGTCACAGCTCGCCTACCGCGTGGACGATGACGCCGGATACGCCGCCGCGGTCGCCCGCGCCCAGGTCGACATCGACGCGGTCACCGCCCACGACCGCGCGCTCGAGGGGCGCGAGTTCCGGACGCTGCTCGCCGAGGAGCTCCTGGAGGGGGCGCTCGTGACGTTCGAGGGCTGGATGGCCGGCGGGCGGATGACTCCCATCGGCGTGACCGACGCGGTGATGCACCCGAACGGGATCAGCTTCGTGCGCTTCGAGTACCCCAGCCGCCTGCCGGACGGGCCGCAGCGGGCGATGGCCGCCGTCGCCGCGCGCCTGATGCCCGCCCTCGGCTTCGACCAGAGCCTCTTCAACATCGAGTTCTTCGTCCGCCCAGACGGCCGGGTGACGATCGTCGAGGTGAACGGGCGCATGGCGTCGCAGTTCGCGCCGCTGGTGCAGGCCGTCCACGGCGTGTCCAGCTACGAGCTCCAGCTCGCGCTGTGCACCGGCGGCACACCCCGGCTGCCGCCCGCCCGCGACGACCTCGTCACCGCGAGCTTCCTCGTTCGCGCCTACGAGGACGCGGTCGTGCGGTCGGTGCCCGACCCGACGATCGTGCTCGAGCGCTACCCGCACGCCCATGTGGAGGTGCTCGTCCGCCCCGGCCAGCGGCTGAGCGAGAACGACGACGACGTGGTCAGCCACCGCCTGGCCGTCGTCGCGCTGGCGGCCCGCGACCGTCCGGCGCTGCTGGCCCGCTTCGCCGAGGCGGTCGAGCTGCTGCCGTTCGAGCTCGCCCCGCTCTCGGCGCCGGTGGGCTGACCCCTACGCGTCCGTGTGCTTGGGGATCCGGGCGACGGCGCTCACGTCCTCGTCACCGTGGCCGGCGCCCATGAGCGCGTCCTCCTGGGCGGCGACGAGCGCCGCGACGTCCATCGGCACGCCGGCGCGGACCGCCTCGTCGAGCGCGATGCCGAGATCCTTGCGGTGGAGCGCGAGCTTGAAGCCCAGCGGGTAGGTATCCGCGATCATGTTTGCGGACCGGTTGGCGAGCACCCACGACGCCGCCGCCCCGCCGGAGAGCGCCTCGACGAGCTCCGGCAGCGGCAGGCCGGCCGCCTGGGCGAGCGCGATGCCCTCGCCGACGCTCGCGTAGGTTCCGGCGATCATCACCTGGTTCACGGCCTTGGCGACCTGGCCGGCGCCGCTCGGGCCGAGGTGGGTGATGCGGCTGCCGATCGCTTCGAGGATCGGGCGGGCGCGGGCGACGTCCTCGTCGCCGCCGCCGCAGAAGATGGTGAGCGTCCCCTTCTGCGCGCCCTCCGAGCCGCCCGACACGGGCGCGTCGACCATCCCGATGCCGCGCTCGGCGAGCTTCGCCGCGATCGCGGCGGTCGCCGACGGCGAGACCGTGGAGCAGTCGACGACGACGCCGCCGGAGGCCAGCCCCTCGGCGACGCCGCCGGGCCCGAGCAGGACGTGCTCGAGGTCGGGCGTGTCGGAGACGCAGACGAGCACGGCCTCCGCACGCGCGGCCGCCTCGGCGGGCGTCGCGGCGCGGGCCGCGCCCGCCTCCGCGAGCGGCTCCTCCCGCTCCCGCGTGCGATTGTGCACCGTCACCTCGTGGCCGGCCGCGAGCAGATGCCCGGCCATCGGCGCCCCCATCGTCCCCAGTCCGATCACCGCAACGCGCATTGCGGCCACTCTACCGAAGCGGGCTCAGTCGCCCGCGAGGTCGCGCCGCTCCTGCTCCATCGAGCGGCGCAGGATGGCCGAGCGGGTGACCCGGTCGAGCCCATGCCAGAGCACCGTCGCCACGAAGTTCCCGCGCACGTCGCGGTGCACCGACTGCACGATCGCCTCGGCGTCCACGTCGAAGCCCAGGTCGGTGTCCTGCATGCTGATGCGCAGCAGCTCCTGCTCCACCAGCACGTGGCTCGTGATCAGCTGGGCGTCGTCGGCGGAGATCTGGAGCGCGTGGGCGCCGTACTCCACCCCGCTCCCGCCGGTCACGCGCATCGACTGCCACACGGTCATGCGCACGTGCCGGTGCCGGCCCGCGTTCACCTGCTCGGCGGCGTAGACCGCCCGCATCAGCCGCTGCTCGACCGTCCGGTCGACGGGGTCGAAGTCGATGGCGTAGCGGCGCAGCCCGTCGTCGAGGAACTCGACCCGCAGGACGGTCGCGTCCAGCCTTGCCGTCGTCTCGTCGTCGATGCGGAACACGACACGCACACGGTTGCCCGGTACGAGCGAGTGCTCGGTCACCACCTTGACGCCGCCGGCCGACAGGTCGACCGAGCGCACGACCATGAGCGTCGTACGGCCCTTGCGGTCGATCGCAGCGCACGAGACGGGCAGCCGGACCATGACCCGGAAGAACTCCCTGCGTTCCGCATCCATGACACAAGGATCGGCCGCGGCGGCGCAGGCCTTTACGCCGTACGTGGGGCTACTCGGCGCCCATGAACGGGTAGCGGTAGTCCTTCGGCGGGACGAACGTCTCCTTGATCGTGCGCGGGCTCGTCCACCGGATCAGGTTCCACATCGAGCCGGCCTTGTCGTTCGTGCCCGACGCGCGCCCCCCGCCGAACGGCTGCTGGCCGACGACCGCGCCGGTCGGCTTGTCGTTCACATAGAAGTTGCCGGCGGCGTTTCGCAGGGCGTCCGCCGCGTGCTCGATCGCGCCCCGGTCGGTCGCGAACACCGCTCCGGTGAGGGCGTACGGCGACGTCTTGTCGACCAGCTCGAGCGTGTCGTCGACGCGCTTCTCGTCGTAGACGTACGCGGTCACCACCGGGCCGAACAGCTCGCGGCGCATGAGGTCGAATCCCGGATCCCGCGTCTCGATCACCGTCGGGCGGACGAACCAGCCCTCGGAGTCGTCGTACTCGCCCCCGACGAGCACGTCCGCGGCGTCCGACGTCTTCGCCAGCTCGACCGCGTCGCGCTGGGTGGCGTACGAGCTCTCGTCGATGACCGCGCCCATGAAGTTGCGGAAGTCGCGCACGTCGCCCATGCTGATCGTCGAGACCTGCTCCTGGAGCGCCTCGCGCAGCTGCGGCCACAGGTTCGACGGCGCGTACACACGCGAGGCCGCCGAGCACTTCTGGCCCTGGTACTCGAACGAGCCGCGTACGACGGCGGTCGCGACGGCGGCGGCGTCCGCGGAGGGGTGGGCGAAGATGAAGTCCTTGCCGCCCGTCTCGCCGACGATCCGCGGGTAGCTGCGGTAGCTCGCGATGTTCTCGCCGACCGTCTTCCACATCGACTGGAAGACGCCGGTCGATCCGGTGAAATGGATGCCCGCCAGGTCGGGATGGGCGAGCGCCGGGTCGCCGATCGCGCGGCCGGAGCCGAGCACCATGTTGATGACGCCCGGCGGCAGCCCGGCCTCCTCGTAGAGCTTCATCAGGAAGTGGCAGGCGTAGACCGCCGTCGAGGCCGGCTTGAAGACGACCGTATTCCCCATCATCGCCGGCGCCGTCGGCAGGTTGCCGGCGATCGCCGTGAAGTTGAACGGCGACACGGCGAAGACGAAGCCCTCGAGCGCCCGGTACTCGACGCGGTTCCACATGCCGGGCGACGAGATCGGCTGCTCGCTGATCAGGCGGTGCATGTGGCTCGAGTTGAACCGCCAGAAGTCGGTCAGCTCGCAGCCGGCGTCGACCTCCGCCTGGTACGCGGTCTTCGACGTGCCCAGCATCGTGGCGGCGTTCAGCGTGTCGCGCCACGGCCCGGCCAGCAGCTCGGCCGCGCGCAGGAAGACCGCCGCCCGCGCCTCCCACGGCGTGCGTGACCAGTCGGCGTGCGCCGCGGCGGCCGCATCGATCGCCTGGGCGACCTCGTCGCCGCCGCCCTGGTGGAACTCGCCGAGGACGTGCTCCCTGGCGTGAGGCATGACGACCTTCGCGGTGCGCCCGGTGCGCACCTCGCGGCCGCCGATGACCATGGGGATCTCGATCTGCTCGCCTGCCATGGCGTCGAGCCGCGTCTTCAGCGACGCGCGCTCGGGTGATCCGGGCGCGTAGTCGCGGACCGGCTCGTTGTACGGCTTGGGAGGGGTGAAGACGCCTGTGCTCATGCGCCTTAACCTATCGCGCCGGATCGGCCCCGCGAGCGGCTAGCCTGGAGTCATGGCTCCCGTCGTTCGCGCCGAGTCGCTCACCAAGCGGTTCGGCAAGCTCACCGCTGTGGACGATCTCTCCTTCGTACTCGAGGCGGGGACGATCACCGGCTTCCTCGGTCCGAACGGCGCCGGGAAGACGACCACGCTGCGGATGCTGCTCGGGCTGGCCGAGCCGACGGCCGGCCGGGCGCTCATCTTCGAGCAGCGATACGCCGCGATCGAGCGGCCGGCGCTGCGCATCGGCGCGGTGCTGGAGGCGACCGACTTCCACCCCGGCCGCTCGGGCCGAAACCACCTGCGCACGCTGTCGCAGGCCGTCGGCATCCCGGACTCGCGCGTCGACGAGGTGCTGCGCATGGTCGAGCTCGGCGGCGCCGCCCGCCGCCGCGTCAAGGGCTACTCGCTCGGCATGCGCCAGCGGCTCGGGCTGGCCGCGGCGCTGCTCGGCGATCCGGAGGTGCTCGTCCTCGACGAGCCCGCGAACGGCCTCGATCCGGAGGGTGTGCGCTGGCTGCGCGACTTCCTGCGCAGCTTCGCCGCGGGCGGCCACACGGTGCTGGTCTCGAGCCACGTGCTGGCGGAGGTCGCCCAGACCGTCGACCACGTGCTCATCATCAGCCACGGCAGGCTCGTGCGCGAGTCGCGCCTCGACGAGCTGACCGCGACCGTCGGCGGCACGGTGCGCGTGCGCAGCCCGCAGGCGGCCAGGCTGGCGGAAGCGCTCGACAAGGACGGCATCGCCGCCACCGTGACCGACCACACCCTGCACGTCGCCGGCGCGACAACCGACCGCGTGGGCGAGATCGCGGCGGCCGCGGGCGTGGTCCTGCACGAGCTGACGGCCGAGCAGTCGTCGCTCGAGGAGGTCTTCCTCGAGCTGACCTCGGAGGAGCCCACGTGATCGCGCAGGCGCGCGCGGAGTTCCTGAAGATCCGGTCGACGCGGACGACCCTCGGGCTGGCGCTCGGGCTGGTGGCGATCGTGCTCCTGTTCGTGCTGCTGACGGCACTGCTCTCGTCGGTCGGCGACATCGGCCAGAAGGACAATCAGCGCAACCTGTTCGGGATCGGCAGCTTCGCCGGCGTCTTCGCGGCGCTCGCGGGGATCATGCTCGTGACGGGCGAGTTCCGGTTCGGCACGATCCGGCCCACGTTCCTGTTCACCCCGCGACGGTCGGTCGTGCTCGAGGCCAAGGTGATCGCGAGCCTCCTGGCCGGGCTCGTGTTCGCGGTGATCGGCGAGGCGTTGTCGGTCGGGATCGGCGCGCTGATCCTCGACGAGCGCGGCATCTCGCTCCTCCTCGGCCGGCACGACTACGAGCTGATGACCGTCGGGACGCTCGTCGGCAGCGCACTGTGGGGCGGGATCGGCGTCGGCGTCGGCATGATGGTCCGCAACCAGGTGGGCGCGATCATCGGCCTGCTCGCGTGGGGCTTCGTGGTCGAGAACCTGTTGTTCGCGCTCCTGCCGGGGGTGGGCCGGCTGACGCCCGGCCAGGCCCAGAACGGCTTCATGGGGATGACCCAGGCCCACCTGCTCGGCCCGGCCGCGGGCGGCGTCGTGCTGCTCGCCTGGACGGTGTGCCTGTGCGTCGCCGGCGCGGCGATCACCGCCCGGCGCGACGTGAACTAGTCGGCGTCAGACGCCGCTGGGCGTCTCGGACGGGAGCCGCAGCAGGTCGCGGATCGAGACGATCCCGACGAGATGGTCGCCGTCCATGATCGGCACGTGCCGGTAGCCGCCGTGCACCATCATCGCCGCGGCCTCCCCGATCGTCGTCGACCTGGTGGCGGTGTCGGGGTGGCGCGTCATCCAGTCGGCGACGGTGCCGTCGATCCGGCTCTGGCCGACGGCGCGCATGATGTCGCGCTCGGTCAGGATCCCCTCGAGGCGGGTGCCCTCGGTGACCAGGATCGCCCCCACCCGCCGGTCCGCCATCCGGTGCGCCGCGTCGGTGAGCGCGTCGCCCGGTGACGCCGTCAGCAGCTTCGTGCCCATGACGGCGGTGACGAACTCGTCCTCGGAGCGCGAGTAGGGCATGCGGCGATCTTACCGCCCGGCGGGGGGCTGGAGCGTGGCGGCCCGGTACGATGCCGGGGATGTCATCTGCGCTTCACGGTAAGCCGTGCGTCTGCCAGCACCGGCTCGAGGTGTGCGACCAGCGCTGCGTGGCCGACATGATGGAGACGACGTTCTACATGGCGTGTCTCAAGCTGACCGGTCGTCGCTGCCTCGTCGTCGGCGCCGGCGACGTGGGGCTGGAGAAGATCGAGGGCCTGCTGGCGTGTGATGCGCGAGTCGACGTGATCGCACCCGACGCGTGCGACGCGGTGCGCGCGCTTGCGGCCGCGGGCGACGTCCAGTGGACGCGGCGTCAATTCCGGCCGGGCGACCTCGAGGGCCGGTACCTGGCGATCGCAGCGACGTCGGACACCGAGACGAACATCGCCGTCTTCGAGGAGGCCGAGCGCCGGTCGATGCTCTGCAACGTCGTCGACGTGCCGCCGCTGTGCAGCTTCATCCTGCCCGCGATCGTGCGCCGCGGCCCGATCGCGATCGCGATCTCGACCGCCGGCGCAAGCCCCGCGCTCGCGAAGCGCATGAAGCGTGAGCTGGCCGAGATGTACGGCGACGAGCACGCGGAGCTGGCGATGATCCTGAACGACGCGCGTGGCTGGGCGAAGGCGACGCTGCCGACCTTCGCCGACCGGCGCGACTTCTTCGAGGCCGTCGTGAACGGCGAGCCCGACCCACTGGCGCTGCTGCGAGCCGGCGACCGCGCCGGCGTCGAGCGCCTGATCGCCGAGCGCCGGTCTGAGGCCGAGGCCGCGCTGGTCTGAGGCTCCGCGTTGGGGTCCGGGGCCTGGCCCCACATGCGGGGCCTGGCCCCGCTTTGCAGCTCCCCCTTAACCGCCGCGGCCCCGGTCGCCCGGGGCCGCGCGGGTGCTACTTGAACCGGTACGTGATCCGGCCGCGGGAGAGGTCGTAGGGAGAGAGCTCCACCTTCACCCGATCCCCCGGGAGGATGCGGATGTAGTAGCGCCGCATCTTGCCGGAGATGTGGCCGAGCACCTCGTGGCCGTTGTCCAGCTTGACGCGGAACATCGTGTTGGGAAGGGCCTCGGTGACCTCGCCCTCCACCTCGATGGTCTCTTCCTTGACCAAAGTGGGCTAGCCGATCACCTGAACGTTGGTGGCTTCCATCCCCTTCTTGCCCTGCTGGGCCTCGAACTCGACCTTCTGCCCCTCCTCGAGGTTGCGGTAGCCGCTGCCCGAGATGTTCGAGAAGTGGATGAAGAGGTCGGCGCCGCCGTCCTCTGGCGCGATGAAGCCGAAGCCCTTCGACGCCGAAAACCATTTGACTGTGCCAGTGGCCATGACGCTCTCCTGGTCGACAATTTCGAACGACGCAGGTCACGCACTCACGGTCCCACACGCACGTTCATGAGCCTCACCGCGAGGCTCACGCGCCCAGTCTAGACGAACGATTGGCCGGTTTTCCAGGCCTCCGCCGCCACCTTCACCGCCTGCTTACGGAACGGTGCCCGCAGCCTGGTCGGCCACGCCGGCGGCGGCGTCGGGCGGCGGCCCCCCGTTGACGTCGGCCGCGGCCCGCCGGGCCTGCTCCTCGACGCCGGCGCGACGGCCCCGCCTGCCGCGGGCGCGCCTGCGCCGGTCGCGGCGTTCCGGGGAGGCCCCCACGGGCTCTCCGCGGGCGAGCTTGCGCACCGCACCCGGGCGCGAGTCGCGCGTCCGGGCGCCGTCCGCGTCCGCGACCTCGAACTCCACCCTGACGCGGCCGCGTACGCCGGCCGTCTTCAGTTGCGCCAGCACGCGGCGGGCCGCGTCGTCGGCCAGCACCTGCGCCTCGGCCTTCTCGAGCGGAAGCACGAGCCCGGCGCCCTCGACGGAGATCGGGGCCACCCGGTCGGTGATCGGCTCGTTCAGGAGCTTCCCGACGGCGACCTGCAGCGGGGCGACCTCGGCGGCGCCCGCGCGCAGGTCGGTGGCCTGGCCGAAGACGCGCTCGTCGCCGCCCAGCTTCCAGCGCATCTCCTCGACCCCGAGCCGCTCGCGGATGACCGCGTCGGCGTCGTCGCGCAGGCGCACCGCCACCTGCGGCGCGACCTCGACCTCGGCGATCCCGTCGATGCGCCGGACCGGAACGGCCGGCGGTGTCGAGCCGACGACGACGCCGTTGAACGAGATCGTCTCGCCCCGCTCGGCGGCCGCCTTGCGCTTCGTCTTCTTCGCCGCCTTGGCCCGCTGCATCGGCGCCGGGATGTTCGACCCCAGCGCCGCCGCGAGCCGCAGCGGCTCCTCGGACAACCCTCTGCGCGCCACCTCGACGATGCGCTCGCCGGCCGTACCGCGGCGCGGCGAGGCCACCGCCAGCAGGGCGGCGCCCGCCTCCAGCGGCGCGGCCTTGGCCACCTGCGCCAGGCGCAGGCACGCCTGCGAGTGCTCGGCGTCGGTCTTCGCGTTCGCCACCGCCCCCAGCAGGCCACGGCCGTCCTCGATGTGGGCGCCCGCGTAGCGATACTCGTGATCGCGGGCGGCCTTGGCGAGCCGCCACGTCCACGACACGATCCGGTCGGCCGGCGCATCGATCTTGGCGTCGCCCATCGCGAGCAGCAGCACGCGCGCGCCCTGCCCGCGGTCCTGCTGCCAGGTGGGCGCGGCCTCCACCAGCCGGCAGGCCATCGCGAAGGTGGTCTGGCTCGGGCCGGCGGTCGCGAGATCACCGAGGCCGGAGAGACGCAGCTTGCGGTGGCGGTTCTCGGCCGCGCACGTGTAGAAGAAGAGCTCGCGCGACTCCGGCGCGAGGCTGACGATGCGCTCGGTCAGCGTGTGCACGTCGGCCGGCGTGAGCTGCCGGGCGGCGACGACCGACCATGCCCGCTGCTCGTCGAGCGGCAGCTTCGGCGCGTCCACCAGCTTCCACTGGCTGGCGATGACGGCGACCCGCCGCTCGGGATCGTCCGAGACGGGCACCATCCACGGCGCCTCTTTCACGATCGGCTTCGCCGGCTTGCGCCGGCCGCGGCGCCGCCTCGGCGGCGGCGGCGTGACCAGCCCCCCGGGCCGGTAGGCGTCGACGTCGAGCAGCGAATGCAGCGTCACGACCCGCTCGGAGTGCGGCGCCCCCGCCTCGGCGAAGTCGACGACGATGCCCGCCTCCTTGCGCCGGTGGAGGCGCATGATCCGGCCGACGCGCTGCTGGTAGACGCGGCGGCTGGCGGTCGGGGCGAGATGCATGCAGACGGTCGCCCGGGGGGCGTTCCAGCCCTCCGCCAGGATCTGGGCGTTCACGAGCACGTTGATCTCGCCGCGCTCGTACGCCGCCAGCGTCTCGGCCAGCTCGCGGGGCGGCGTGCGCCCCGAGACGGCCTTCGCCTTCAGGTCGATCACCCGCATCGCGGCGGCGACGCGCTCTGCGTGGTCGACGCCCGCGGCGTAGACGATCCCCGGCGTCTCGCCGAAGCGGCTCATGTAGAGGTCGGCCGCGGCCAGGTTCAGCGGATCGATGTCGAGGGCGGCGGCCAGCTGTCCCTGGTCGAAGTCTCCGCCGACGATCTCCACCTGGCGCAGCGAGGCGATCGGCCTCACCCGCATGCAGCGCAGCGGCGCCACGACGCCGCGGCGGACGGCCTCGGCCAGCGGGAAGTCCGCCACCTCGGCCGGGAAGACATCGCCGACGTGCTTCTGCAGCAGCTGGTCGGTCGCCGTCATGCCGATGTAGACCGGCTCGTCGACCCGACGGATGGCCGCGGCGGTCTTCTCGCCCAGGGCCGTGTGCGCCTCGTCGCAGACCACCACGCCGTAGACGTCCGGCTTGATCTGGTCGGCGTGCTTGATGAACCAGGCGTAGGTGTTGATCGTGAGCGGCGGGATCCGCGGCGTCGGGTCGCCGACCAGGACGGGCTCGTGCATCCGCGCGCCGTAGCCCTCCTTGGTCAGGTCGTTCGTGAACTGGTTCACGAGCAGGCGGCGGTGGGTCAGGATGAGGACGCCGGTGGTGCGGGCCGCCTCCACGAAGCCGGCCGCGGCGATGGTCTTCCCCGAGGCGGTGGGATGCTTGAACCGGTAGCGGCGGCGGGCGCCCGGATCGGGCGCGTCGGGCGCGCCGTTGCCGTCGACGTCGTCGTCGAGAGTGACCGCCATGGCCGGGTCGTGGCCGAGCGCGGGCGGCGGCTCGTGGATGGCGAGGGCGGCGTCGACGTCGCCATCGTCGTGTTCGTCGTCGTCCTCCTCGTCCTCGTCCTCTTCCTCTTCCTCGTCCTCGTCGTCGTCGTCGTCGAGATCGGCGCCGGCCTCGGCGCCGTCGTCCACCTCGGCCTCGGCCTCCTCGTCCCCGTTCTCGGCGTCCTCGTCGTCCTCGAGCAGCGCGTCGCGCTCCAGGTCGGAGATCAGCGCGGCCAGCTGCCCGGCCAGCGCGTCCACCTGGTGGCGGCGCAGCGTCGTTCCCGACGCGAGCTTCGGCTGGGGGTCGGAGAGGACGCGCTCGAGGCCGAGCACGAGCGAGAAGTTGCGCCGCCACTCGAAGCTCGGCTCGGGCAGTCCGCGGCCCATCTCGTCGAGGGCAGCGTCGAGCGCCTGGCGCCGGACGGTTCCGGGCGCAAGGGCGACGGCGATGTCCTCGCCCTCGTGAAGGAGCGGCTCCCCACACCACGCCTCGACACGGTGTGCAGCCGCCTCGGAGTCAGCCTCGAAGCGAACCGTCATTTCGTCCCTGCAGCCGCCGGCAGTAACGGGCGCCCACGCAGGGCGACACCAGCGGCTTGCGATGAGTGTAGCGGATCGCATGGCCGGCGAGAGCGCGGCCGGCTCGACCGCGGGGAACCGCGAGCGCCGGGCGGGCGTCTGAGACGCGTGAGACGGATCGCGACCGCACTCGCAGCCGCGAGCCTGCTGGTGCCGGCCGCCGGGTGCTTCGGCGTGGCCGCGCCGGGCGGATCGGGCGCGGGCGGGAGCGCACCGCAGGTGCCGCCCGGCACCGCCCCGCCGGGTACGCATGTGGTCGTCCGCTACACCGTCACGCGTGCCGGCCTGGGCGCGGGCCCGCCGGCGCGGCGCGCACGCTGCCCGGCGCTCGCCCGCTGCCGCCGCGTGCCGATGCCGGGTTCGAGGGGGCGCAGGTGGGAGCTCATCGCCCGCCGGACGCTCACCTGCCGCCCCGACCGCGGCGGCTACCGCGATCCCGCCGCCGGGTGCCGGGCGCTCCGCGACCTCGCCCGCCTGGAGGCGCACGACCACGCACGCTTCTGCATGTGCCCGTTCGAGCTCTCGCCTGCGCCGACGGCCGTCGGACGGGTCGACCGCCGCCGGATCCGGTTCGAACTCGGAGGCTGCGCGGCGTGCGGCCTCGGCGGCCACGCGCTCGCCGACATGCGCGTCCTGATGCCGGGCTAGCGCACCGCCGCGATTGCGCCCTCGACCAGCTCGCGCAGCTCGTCGTGCTGACCCGCGTCCGCTGCCACCACGCACGGATCGAGCCCGTCGGGCTGGAACACGGAGACGGCACCGCCCGCCTCCGCCACGAGCAGCATCCCGGCCGCCCGGTCCCAGTGCTTGATGCCCCACTCGTAGAACGCGTCCAGGCGGCCGCAGGCGACCCAGGCCAGGTCGAGCGCCGCCGACCCGCCGCGGCGCACGTCGCGCACGCGCGGCAGGAGACGGGTGAGCACGCGGGCCTGGAGCTCCCTGTCGAGGGGCGCGTAGGCGAACCCCGTGCCGACCAGGGCGCGGTCGAGCCCCCGGGGGGCGCGCGTGTGCACCGGGCGCCCGTTCAGCGTCGCGCCGGCGCCGCGGGCGGCCGCGAACGTCTCGCCGCGCACCGGGTCGTGGACGACCGCGACGACGCCCCCGCGATCGTCCTCACAGGCGACCGAGACCGACCACACCGGATAGCCGAAGAGGTAGTTCGTCGTGCCGTCCAGCGGGTCGACCACCCAGCGCAGGCCGGAGGCGCCGGCCACGCTGCCGCCCTCCTCGCCGAGGATGCCGTCCCCGGGCCGCGCGGCGGTGATTCGGTCGAGCAGGATCCGCTCGGCGGCGCGGTCGGCGTCCGACACCATGTCCGTCGTACTGCTCTTCGACTCCACGCCGCTGGCCGGCCCGCCGAAGCGGTCGAGGAGCAGCGCCCCAGCCTCGTGGGCGGCGGCAAGCGCAAGCTCGAGCAGGCCGTCGGCGGACACGGCGCGAGTGTAGTCAAGGCCGGGCGACAGCCGCTCGGTGCGTCACAATCCCCCTGGAAATCTGGACAACCGAGCAGGGTTGATGCATTCTGCTGAGGCATGGGCACGTTCATCCGACATCTGAGAGACCGCCGGCGGCTGCGCAGGCTCGCCCGCGAGCAGGAGCTGCGGTTCCGCGAGTCGCTCGACGCGGCCGCGACGGCGGCGGCCGAGCTCGCCGACGAGCTGCACCGGGCGTAGTCCGGGCCCCGGTACCCTGGCGCGCGTGACCGCGCGCCTGCGCTTCTACGCGCTCGGCTCCGGCCTTCTCGCCGGACGGATGCCGCACGCCGCCGCCCACGTCGAGCAGCTCGACGCGGCCGGTGTGCGGACCGTCGTCAACCTGTGCGAGGAGCACGAGTACTGGGACGGCGAGCGCGCCGCCGTCGAGACGGCGTTCGCGCGCGCGGGCATCGTCGAGCACCGGCTGCCCGTCCACGACGGCGCGACCATCCCACCGGACGTGCTCGACCGCGCGGTCGCGGCGGTCGGAGACGAGAAGGCGTACGTGCACTGCCGGGGCGGCCGCGAGCGCTCCGCCGCCGTGGCCGTCGCGGTGCTGGCGACGCGCCGCGGCGTATCGGTCGACACGGCGCTCGCCGACGCCGCCGCGCGCTGGCCGACCTGCCGTCCCCTGCGCTGGCAGATCGAGGGCGTGCGCGCCTGGGCGGCGCACCGGGAATCATGAGGCAACCGCCGTCGGATCCCGGTTGCGTCGTCCGGATCCCGGTCGTATGCTCACAAGGTCGATTCCGACAGGGAGGGACTTTGAGGGTGGCTCAGGGTGTGCTGGCGGGCGTCGTGGCCATGGCCGCGCTCGCCGTGATCCTGCTCCTCGGCGGCGGCGGAGTGGCCGCAGCCGGGACGAGCGGGCACCCGGTCTCGGACGCGGCCGAGCTTCCCGTCACGATCAGCCAGCTGGCGCCACTGCCCATCATCGCCGGGTTCGTGGCGGCCATGTGGTTCTTCGTCCGGGCACTGTCATCCGGCAGAAAATTGCAGTAGACTCGACAGCGGAGGGTATTCGAGGAGTGTCCCCGAGCGCGTCGCTTCGCGATCGCGCAACCGGCTGACCCGTCGGTGTGGGACACGTTGTCCGGCGGCCCACCGGACAGCCCAACAGACGAGGCCGTCTCTGCCCAGACGGCCTCGTCGCTTTGCTGGGAGCCCTTTCCAGGCGCGCAGCCCGCGGGAAATTACGACTCAAGTGGACGCGCGAGCGAACGATCATAGAGGCCAGACCATGGCCCCTTCCGAGCTCAACACCCTCCTCGACGCCGTCAACGAGCGGCTGCGCACCACGTACACGGTCGCCGCATCGCTGCTCGTATTCGCCGTAGCGTCGGCCGCCGCCGCCCTCGTGGCCGGCGGAATCGCGGGGCTGGCCGTCGCCAGCGCCCTGATCGCGGGCCTGGGCGGCGCGGGTGCGCTGGTCGCGTCGCGGATGACCGTCTGGCAGCGCTGCGACGTCTACGACGAGATCGTCCTCGCCGGCTTCCGCCATGTCGGCGGCCCCGCCGTCGCCCGTCACGCCGCCGATCTGGTCTCGGCCGCCCGCCGCTGCATGCTGGCGACCACGCTGGAGCGCTTCCTCGAGATCTCCCTCCAGCGCCAGCTCGGCGCGGTGCCGCTCGACCGCCACAGCCTGCGCGCCCTCGAGCCGAACATCCGCGGACTGTGCGCCCGGGTGCGCGCGGTCGACGTGCCGGTCGACCCGGCCGGCATGGTAATGCTGCGGCGCCTGCTCACCGACGGCGCCACGAGCCCGCTCTTCCACATGGGCGGCCCGAAGATCGACCTCGAGCGCGCGATCGACCGCATCCACGCGTTGCTCGGCCCGATGCCGGTGATCCAGCTCTTCCCCGCGGCCTCCACCGAGCCGCTGCGCCTCGCCGCCTGAGGCCGCCGCGCGACCTGCCGGGCTACGCCCAGGGGAGCCGATCCCAGCACGGCGGCCGCCGCCGCTGTGACGGCTCGTACGTCGCGTAGGCTTGTCTCCAGTCGGACGTGTCGCCGTCCACGCCGGCTCCGTGGCGCGCCGCGAGCTCCGACACCGGATAGTGCACCCGTGGGGTCTGCGACCGCGCACCGGCCATCAGGATCACGCACGGCCGATCGCCGGCACCGACGACGATGTGCTCTGTCCAGGGGGGAGCGTGGAAGAAGTCCCACGGCCGAAGGAGCCGCTCCTCGCCCTCGACGAGCAGCCTGCACACGCCGGAGAGCAGGAGGAACGCCTCCTGGTCCGACTCGCCGTGGTAGAGCCCCGACTGGCCCTGCTCGAGCACGGTGACGTTGATGCCGAGGTGGGCAAACTCGACGGGCGCAGCCTCCCCCGGCGGGTACTCGCACTCGAAGGCACATCGGGCACCCATCCGCTCCGACGTCCACCACTCGGCGTCCCGCACATTCACGACGAACCAGCCGTCGGTGACGGGGGTCAGGCCTGAGCCGAAGTCCTCGAGCCGCGCTTCGGTCACGGCGCGAGCGTACGCTCGGCCGCGAGGAGGTTGAAGCAGATCACGCCGGCGGCGATCCGGAGGCCGCGTCGCCCGCGATCAGGTCGTCGAGCTCCGGGACGGCGGCGCGCAGGCTGGGCAGGTTGACCACGATGCCCTCCTGCGTGCTGCGGGCGATCACGACGACCGCCTCCTCGTCCGGCGACGGATTCTCCTCCCGGTGCGGCACCCACGGCGGCACGTACACGTAGTCGCCGGGCGCGGCCTCGATGCGGCGCTCGCGGTCGTCCTCGAGGAAGACGAACACGGGATGCCCGGAGACGACGTAGATGCCGGTCTCGGCCTTGCCGTGGTGATGGTCGGCCGAGCGCATCCCGGCGGCGACGTGGGTGCGCCCCATCCAGATGTTCCGCGACCCCGCGCGCCGGCCCGAGATCGCCTCGTAGCGGCGCATGCCGGGTGTCTGGGCGGTGTCCTCCGACAGCTCGTCCTGCGGCGTGTGGTGCAGACGCCTGTGCCACGCGGCCGTGCCCGCGTCCAGGGGCTCCGAATCCGACATCACCCGAACATTAGAGCCGCAGCAGCGTCTCCGGCCCGCGCCGCTCGAGCCCGCGGCTGACGACGAGGCGCTGGATCTCGCTCGTGCCCTCCCAGATGCGGTCGACGCGCAGCTCGCGCCACAGCCGCTCGGCCGGGTTCGTGCGCATGTACCCGCGGCCGCCGAAGATCTGGACGACGCGGTCGGCGACGCGGCCCGCGGTCTCGGACGCGATCAGCTTGGCCATCGACGCCTTGTGGTGGACGAGCTTGCGGTCGGCGCCGGAGTCGGCCAGCCAGCCGACGTAGTAGGTGAGCAGGCGGGCGGCGGTCGTCTCGGCGGCGCAGTCGGCGAGCGCGAAGCTGACCGCCTGGTGGTCGAAGATGCGGCTCCCGAACTGCTCCCGCTCGAGCGCCCAGGCCGTTCCCAGCTCGATCAGGCGGTCGCACGCGCCCACGCACCGGGCGGCGATGTGGACACGCTCCTCGACGAACCACTCGCCGGTCAGCTCGAACCCACGCCCGATCTCGCCGAGCACGTTCTCGCGCGGCACCGGCGTCTTCGTGAACGTGAACTCGGGGTGCCGGTAGGGGAAGTTGTGCGTGTAGTCGGGGTCGTCGGTCATCTCGACGCCGGGCAGGTCCTTGTCGACGAGGAAGAGCGCCGGGCGGCGGTCGTGCCCGTCGACCGCCCAGGCCAGCACGATGAAGTAGCCGGCGACGTCGCCGTCGGTGACGAACCACTTGGTGCCCGAGAGCTCGTAGTGGTCGCCGTTCCAGACCGCCTCGGTCGTGATCGCCCGCGGGTCGGAGCCCGCCCCCTCCTCGGTGATCGCGTAGGCGTGGCGGTGGTCGCCGCGCACGTCCGGGAGCAGGTAGCGCTCGATCTGCTCCGGCGTCCCGTGGACGAGCACGTTGGACGGGCTCCAGACCAGCACCCACAGGCAGTTCGTCAGCCGGCCCAGCTGCTCGTGCGTGATGATCTGCTCGGTCAGGTCGAAGCCGCCGCCGCCGAACTCCTTCGGGATGTTGTTCGCGGCCAGGCCCGACTCGAGCACCGCCCGCTTGATGCGCGCATGCGACTCGGCGCTCAGACGGCCGTGGTTCGTCTCGGCCTCCGTCTCGTAGTGGATCAGGTGGTCGTCGACGAGCGCCCGCACCCGGGCGCGCAGGGCGGTCTGCTCGGCAGAGAGGGCGAAGTCCATCCTGTGATCCTTTTTCGAGGTTGCGTTGTGGGGGCCTGGCCCCGGTTGTGGGGCCTGGCCCCGGTTGTGGGGCCTGGCCCCGGTTGTGGGGCCTGGCCCCGGTTGTGGGGCCTGGCCCCGGTTGTGGGGCCTGGCCCCGGTTGTGGGGCCTGGCCCCGGTTGTGGGGCCTGGCCCCGGTTGTCGTCCGTCAGAGGGGTTTCAGGGCGGCGGCCGAGCCGCCGAAGATCAGCGCCGCGGCGACGTCGGGCCCGGCGACGCCCGCGAGCTGCGGGTGGGCGAGGTCGACGCCCAGCGTCGATGCGGGCGGCTCCAGCCCGAGCGCCTCGGCGCCGCAGCGGCTGCCGACGTCGAGCAGATAGCCGGTGGGGCCGTCGTCGCCGTCGGGTACGAGCACGTTGCGGCGCTCGGCCGTTCGCCGGGCGACGGCCTCGATCTCGCGCAGCTCGACGAACGGGTCGATGACGGTGTTCGAGTCGGTACCGATGCAGACGCGGATGCCGCGCTGGAACAGCCGCAGAGCCGGCAGATAGCCGTCGCCGAGGTTGGCCTCGGTGGTGGGGCACAGGCACACCGAGGCGCCCGCGTCGGCCAGCAGGTCGAGCTCACCGTCCGAGGCGTGCGTCCCGTGCACGATCGTCGTCCGCGGACCGAGCACGCCGGCGTCGGCGAGGAGCTCGATCGGACGCCGGCCGTGCTCGGCCAGGCACTCCTCGATCTCCCGCCGCTGCTCGCAGGCGTGGACGTGCACCACCACCCCGGTGCGCTCGGCGTAGCGGGCGATCTCCTCGAGCCACGGCCGCGACACGGCGCGCACGCTGTGCGGCGCCAGCCCGACCCGGCCCGGCCGCTGCTGCGCGAGCGCGTCCACGCGGCTCAGGTACATGACGACGTCGGGGTCGCAGAACCGGCGCTGGCCGGCGGTCGGCGGCTGTCCGGCGCCGGCTCGCTCGTAGGCTGTCATCAGCAGCACCTGGTCGATGCCGGCCTCGTCGGCGGCGGCGGCCGTCGCCAGCGCCATCGCGTTCGCGGGCGAGTAGGGCGCGCCGTCGGGCCGGTGGTGGACGTAGTGGAACTCGCCCACGGCGACGAAGCCGGCGGCCCGCATCTCGGTGTACGCGAGCAGCGCGATCTCATGCACCGAGTCGGGGTCGAGCCGGCCCGCCGCGGCGTACATCTCGTCGCGCCACGTCCAGAAGTCGTCGTGCGGGTGGGCCCGGTCGACGCGCTCGACGCGGCCGCGCATGCCGCGCTGGAACGCGTGGCTGTGGGCGTTCACGAAGCCGGGCAGGCGCAGCGGGACGTCGGGCACCCGCGTATCCTTCCAGACCCCGTGCCGACGGTCTCCCGCCAACGCTTCCTGGGCTGGTTCGCGCAGCTGGCCGACATCGGCCGCACCGACACCGGCTGGAACCGGGTCGCGTGGACGCCGCTCGAGGTGGAGGCGCAGGACTGGTTCCGGCGCGAGGCCGAGGGCATCGGGCTGGAGGTGCGCAAGGACGGCTCCGGCAGCATGTGGGCGGTCGAGCCGGGCGCCGGCGACGGCCCCTACGTGTGCGCCGGATCGCATCTCGACACGCAGCCCGACGGGGGCGCCTACGACGGCGCCCTCGGCGTCGTCTGCGCACTCGAGGCCGTGGCCGCCGTGCGCGAGGCCGGCGAGGCGGATCGCCGCCCGCTGGCCGTGATCGCCTTCGTCGACGAGGAGGGGGCGCGCTACCGCACCGCGTGCTTCGCCAGCCAGGCGATCGCCGGCGTGCTCGACGTCGACGGCGTGCTGGCGGCGATGGGCGACGCGCCGGCGATCCACGCCGTCACCCGCGAGTCGCTCCTGGGCAGCCGGGCGGAGCTGGCCCGGGTCGGCTGCTTCCTGGAGGTGCACGTCGAGCAGGGCAAGGCGCTCGTCGATCGCGGGCAGGTGCTCGGAATCGCCGACGTGCTCGCGCCGCGGCGCCGCTACCGGGCCGTGTTCACGGGCGAGTCGAACCACGCGGGCACGACGCCGATGGCCGGTCGCCGCGACGCGCTGGTCGCCGCGGCGCGCTTCGTGCTGGCGGTGGACGAGGCCGCCCGCACGCAGCGGGGCGCCGTCGGCACCGTCGGTCGGGTCGCGATCGAGCCCGGATCGACGAACTCGATCCCCGGCCGGGTGACGTGCACGCTCGATGTGCGCGCGCTCGACGACGGCGCGATCGACGCGATCCTCGCCGACCTGCGCGGCCGCTTCCCCGAGGCCGAGATCACCGAGGAGTCGCTCACCCGGGGCGCGGCGTTCGACGCCGGGCTGCGCGCCGCGCTGCACCGGTCAGCGGAGGCGAGCGGCGTTCCGGCCGGCGACCTGCCCTCCTACGCCGGGCACGACGCCGGCATCCTGTCGGCGTTCGTCCCGTCCGCGATGGTGTTCGTCCGCAACCCGACCGGCGCCAGCCACAACCCGGCCGAGTTCGCGTCCGACGACGACTGTGTGGCGGCCGCCCAGGTGCTCGCCGGCGCCCTGGCCGACGTGGCCGCCCGGTAGGGAGACGGTCGCACTTCATGCTCCACCCAGCCGGGCACCCCAGGCCACACGATGATGACATTGGTCGCGTTCTGAACCTGCGCGCGCGGCCCGCCGGGAGGGGCCGAGTACGCGGGCTGCACCGTGGTGGCAGACAGCGGTGGCGACGCAGCCGTGCTGCCAACTCCGGCGCCACGAGCGCGAGCACGCCCGCCACCGCGCCGGCGAGAACCGCTCGGGTGCGGCACGTCCTCACCGCAGGGACGCGCTGCGGTCGACGGCGACGAGGCGCAGTTCAGACACGTAACGGTTGTCCTCGCCATCGCTCAGCCATGTCCACTCCGGGGTCGGGAGCATCTCGGTGAACCTGATCTCCGCACGCGGCGCATGCGCGGCGGCGTGCCGCGCGTGCCGGCAGAGGATCCGGGTGAGGGCAGGGCTCTCGACGTCGAGGTACATCGGCTTGCGCTCGAGCGGCGACTTGGCGAAGAGCCGGCGCGGCATCCCCAGGTCGCGCGCGAACGCGGCCACGTCGCGCGCCTCCCGGGGGACGTCGCCCGCCGCCACGTTCCAGCACTCGCGGCGGACGACGGTGCGGCCGACCGTGACCCGCTCCGCATGCCCGCCGGCCGGGAGCAGCTCGAAGGCCCGCACCCCGGCGATGAAGATCGCCATCCCCAGCGCGTCGGCCAGCGGGAGGCGCAGGCTGCCGTCGTGGCTGACGACGTCGCCACCGTCGACCAGGAGCTCGTCCGGCAGCCAGGTTCGCCGCGGCGGCCGCGCCCGGCCCTCCGGCAACACCGCGAGGTGGATGTCGTCCTCGGCGGTGAGCGGCATGCCGCGGCCGTCCTGACCCATGCCCGGCGCAAACGGCGGCAGCAGCATCGGCACCGGGCGGCCGACCGCGGTCCGGATCAGGGCGTGCATCACGGCAGGGTTGGGATGCCGGTGCGCGAAGAGCCCCTGCACCAGCGGGTTGGCGCCCGGGTGCATATCACCGATCACGGCGAGCCAGTCGCCGCGCGCGACGGCCGCCTCGTCCCGCGCCGCAAGCTGGACGTCGACGGACTGGAACACGCCCGTCGGCCACGCCGGCCGGTGGTCGGCGAACGCGGCGGCGGCGCGGACGCCGATCGTCTCGGGATTCGGGTCGGCCAGCACCGCCGCGAGCCGCCGGTGCATCGCGGCGAGCTCGGCGCCGATCTCGTGCGGCCACTGCACGATGATCGCCTTGAGGACGCGACTGAGCACCGGGGCGAACGGCCCGCGCCCGCCGGGCGGCAACGCCGCTTCGATCGCGCCGGTGCAGAACGCGTTGACCTGTCCGCAATACCACCGACCCGCCTCGAACAGCGC
Organism: uncultured Actinomycetes bacterium; assembly: GCA_963843705.1. Lineage (GTDB taxonomy): Bacteria > Actinomycetota > Thermoleophilia > Gaiellales > JAICJC01 > JAICJC01. Next base: position 32,356 of record CAWJLQ010000008.1, on the reverse strand, counting down.
CTGCAGGGCCGGCGCCATCTCCGCCACCAGGGAGCCCCCGAGCGTGACCTCGAGGTCGCGCATGCAGTCGATGTAGAGGAGTGTGCGAGCGCCGTACGCCCGGCCCGGGTTGCGAACCGGGGCGAGGCCCGTCAGCTCCGAGAAGGTCGCGTCGAGCGCCGCCAGCTGCTGCCGCAGGAACTCGGGCGGGGCCTGTGCGACGGCCACCAGGGCCTCCTCCAGGCGTCCGAGGGCCGCCAGGCCCCGCGCGCGGACGCCGGCATCCGGGTGCCCGCCGAGCTCGGTGCGCAGGTCGGCCGCGGCGTCGGGGCCGGTCGCGACCGTGAGGCCGGGGTCGATCGTCGCGGCGAGCGCCTGCACCCCCCACGCCTCCAGGTGCACGTCGCGCCGCCGCCAGAGCGACCCGGAGCGCGCGGCCAGCGGGCGCGCGTCGTCGCGGATCCGACCCCACGCGAGCGGCCCGAAGAACCCGATCGTGTCGTTCTTGGCGCAGTAACGCTGCCAGTAGCTCGCCACCACCTCCTCGCGCCGCCTCGTCGAGCTGGGCTTGGCCCGCGAGCCGTCCGCCAGCTTGAGGACGGCGTTGTCGAGGGCGGCGGGGTTCTGCCACGTAACCGCCTCGCGGAACATCGGGTCATGGGCGACGCCGCGCAGCCGGATCGATTCCGCCCCCGGACCGAATGCGTCGAGGCCCGACACCGGAAAGCCTGCGCTCCTGACCGCGAAATCGCGCCAGAGCTCCCACGCGCCCGCCAGGGGTACGTGGTGATCGGTGAGCGGGAGCGATGCGGTTGCGGTCATCGCTGCAGATCGTGCCTGGGCGGACCTGCCGCCGCCACGGGGGCGACCCTAGACTTCAACCCCAGGATGTCCGCCGCCGATCGCCTTCAGGCCGCGCCGCTCCTGGAGCGAGATCGCGAGCTTGCGCGGATCGAGGCGGCGCTCGCGTCTGCGCGCGACTGCACCGGTGTGGCGTTGGTCGTCGAGGGATCGGCGGGGATCGGCAAGACCGCGCTGCTTGCCTGGGCGCAGGCCCGTGCCGCCGCCGCCGAGATGCAGGTGCTGCAAGCCCGCGGCATCGAGATCGAGGCCGGATACCCGTTCGGGCTCGCCCGGCAATGCCTGGAGCCGGCACTCCGCGCCGCCGAGCACCTGGATCGCGAGCGGCTCCTGGCCGGCGCGGCCCGGCTCGCCGCCCCGATCGTGATCGACGCGCCGGGCGAGGAGTCCGCCGCGTCGTTCGGCGTCCTGCACGGCCTCTACTGGCTGGTGGCGAACCTGGCCGAGCGCCGGCCGCTCCTGCTGGCGCTGGACGACGTGCACTGGGCAGACGAGCCGTCGCTGCGCTTCATCCTGCACCTGCGGGCGAGGATCGAGTCGCTTCCGGTGGCGCTGATCGTCGCGACGCGCCCGGCCGGTGACGGAGCGGTCGGCCCGCCCCCGCTGACCGACCTCCTGGCCGACCGGCCGGGCGAGCTGCTGCTTCCGGCGCCGCTGGGCGAGCGCGCGGTGGCCGAGCTACTCGGGCGGCGCGGGGCCGAAGCGGTCGACGAGGGGTTTGCGCGCGCCTGCCACCACGCCTCCGGCGGCAACCCGTTCCTGCTGACGGAGCTCGAGCGCTCGCTTCGGGAGGAGCACGTGCCGTTCACCGAGGACGGCGCCCGGCGCGTCGGCGAGATGAGTCCGCCACAGGTGGCGCGGGCCGTCCGCGCCCGGCTCGCGCGGCTGCGCCCGGACGCACAAGGCCTGGCGCGGTCGGCCGTGGTGCTCGGCGATGGCTCACCGATCGAGCTGGTCGCGGAACTCGCCGCGCTCGCCCGGCCGGCGGCCGCCGCGGCCGCCGACGACCTCCAGATCGCCGGCCTGGTCGAGGCCGGCCGCGTGATCCGATTCCGTCACCCGCTGCTGCGGTCGGCGGTCGCCGCCAGCATGACGCTCGCGGAGAGCGCTGCCTCGCAGCGCGCCGCCGCGCGGCTCCTGCGCGCCCGCCGGGCAACGCCCGAGCGCATTGCCGTCCACCTCCTCGCCACAACGCCCGCGGGCGACCCCGCCGACCTCGAAACGTTGCGGCTCGCCGCCGCGCGTGCCGTCGGGCGCGGCGCGCCGGAGGGTGCGGTGCCGTTGCTCGAGCGCGCGCTCGCGGAGTCGGTCGCCGACGATGTCCGGGCCGAGCTCCTGCTCGACCTCGGCCGCGCACAGCTCGCGTCGGGGCAGCTCGAGGATGCCGTCGAGCACCTCGATGCGGTCGTGCGCTGCGCCGACGACGCCGTGCTCCGGGCCCGGGCGCTCGTGCCGCTGCTCCAGAACATCAGCGTCCGCGACGGGTCCGACTTCGAATCGCAGCTGGCGCTGGTCGGGCCCACGCTCGAGCAGATAGCGCCACGCGACCGCGAGCTGTGGCTGCGACTCCAGGCGTTTTCCATCATTGGCGGGGATGTGAGCGCCCCGCTCGCCCCGGAGCGGCTGGACGCCCTCGCCTCGCTGCCCGGGGACACGCCCGGCGAGGCGGTCGTGCTTGCGCACTCCGTCTTCCGGCGGATCAAGCAGGGCGCGAGCGCCGACGAGATCGCGGCGATCGCCGAACGGGCCGCGCGGCAGCTCGATGCGTTGATCGAAGACGGCTCGAGCGCGATCGCGTTCAGCGCCGTCATCCTCGGCCTGCGCTGGTCGGACCGGCTCGACCTCGCCGAACGACTGCTGAACCGGGCGATCGCGGTCGCCCGCCGGCGCGGGTCGATGCTCGACTTCGCGAACAGCCTCGACCTGCGCTCGGAGCTCTTCATCCGCCGTGGGATGCTCCGCGAGGCCGAAGCGGACGCACGCGACTCGCTCGCCACGGGGATCGAGCAGTCGTGGCTCTTCGCGCGCGGCGTCAAGCCGCTGCTGCAGTCGCTCGCCGGTCAGGGAAGGACGGACGACGCCGAGGCGATCATCGAGCGGGAGTTCGGCGATCGTCCGCTGCCCAACGTCCCGCCGATGATCGGCCTCGTCTACGCCCGCGCCGAGGTGCTCGCGGCGGGCGGCAAGCACGTCGCCGCGCTGCACGCGTTCGACGACGCGGTCGCACGCTCGCGGCAGCTGGGCGGAGCGTCTCCCAGCCAGATCGGAGACATCCTGATCGCGTCACGAGCCCACCGCGCGCTCGGCGATATCGAGGCGGCCCGCGCCCGCATCGACGAAGCACGGTCGCTCGCCGACCGGTGGAACACACCCGGAGCGCTCGGGGAGGTGCTGCAGGCGCAGGCGATGCTCGAGACCGGCGACGCCCGGCTCGCCGCCCTGCGCGAGGCTGTCGGGCTGCTCGAGCGCTCGCCGGCGCGGCTCGTGCTGGCCGCTGCGCTCGTCGACCTGGGCGCGGCGCTGCGCCGTGCCGGCCGCCGCGGCGAGGCCCGCGACCCGCTCCGGGATGGGTACGAGCTGGCACAGGATTGCGCCGCCCAACCGGTCGTGGCGACTGCGCGCCAGGAGCTGGCCGCGAGCGGAGTCCGGGTGCAGCGAGAACGGCTCACAGGCGTCGACTCGCTCACCCCCAGCGAGCAGCGGATCGCCGAGATGGTGGTGGAAGGCGGCTCGAACGCCGAGATCGCCCAGGCGCTCTTCGTCACGGTCAAGACCGTCGAGATGCACCTCACGCACATCTACCGCAAGCTCGACGTCTCCGGGCGGCCGCAGCTTCCTGCCGCGCTCGGCCGACGACGCTAAACGGTGGCGTCCGCCCCCGCCCCTGTGGACAGGCTTGTGGGAAACCGGGGCCGGCCGTCGAACGAGATGTGGAGCGATGTACGAGTTTCCCGCATGATGCGATCACACGAGGATGGAAAACGGCAATCTGGCTTGACGCAGGTCTGTGGAAAGAGGCACCCTCTCACCGCCCAACACCCCCAGTCTCCGGCGCCAGTCCCCGCGGTTTCCGTCCTCCGGGCCTGGCGCCGGAGCATTGGTGGCATGACAGCCGCGTCCGAGCCAGCCCCCGATCACATCCGAGCGCCCGCACCGGTGCCCGCCGCCGACGCCGCCGGGCGCCTGCTGGCGGCCCTGCTCGCGGCGGCCGGGGTGACGGAAGCGGAGCAGCAGCCGGCCGTCGCCGAGCCCGCGGTCTAGTCGTCCTGGCCTGGCCGGCCCTCGGCCGGGCCGGCGTGCTCGTCGCTCCAGTGCTCGCTGCCGGCCTCGGCCAGGAACGCCTCGATCTCGCGGATCCCGCGGCGCACGTCGCGCCGCCGCCGCAGCCGCTCGCGCGCGTCCGGCGCGACCGTCCGCCACGTTCGGGCGCCCAGGTGCAAGAGCACGAACATCAGCATGACGAGGGCCGCAACCGCCACCAAGGCGACGATCAGCGGCTCGATCGACGCGGTCAATGACATGCTGCCGGCCTGAATCTCATGCGCTGCCTCTGGCCTGCGAGTCTATGCCTCGGCGGCCCCGAGCGCAATGGCGCCCGGGGCCGCCGTCACAGCGTCAGCGGATCAGCGTCATGCAGTACGTGCTGTCCTTGCCGAACGGGCCGCCGCAGTGCGGCCGGCGCTGGAACTGGTTCGCCTTGCCGAAGTCGTCCGCGGTCGTCGGGTAGTCGACGCCGTACGTGAGCGAGCCGTCGTGGTTCTGGGTGAACCACGGATAGATGCAGTACGGCCCGCCGTAGTGCAGGCAGGTCGAGCCCGTCTCCTTCGGATCGAGGATCTGGGCCTTCCCGCCGTAGTCGCTGACGACCGCCCAGTGCTTCGCCGTGCTGCCGTCGCCGAACTTGACCCCGAGGATCCGGACCGGCGTCGTGTCGCGCCAGGCCCGCCAGTTGTACGACTCGCAGCCGCTGTGGCCCGGTGCGCAGAACGCGCCCGGGCGCTGGCTGAAGTCGGAGCGGTGGCCGATCTCCCACACGAACGAGTTGGGAGCGTCGTTGACGATGCCCCACCCGAGCGCGTTGCCGATCTTCTGCACGTCGAACGCCGGGTTCATGGCACCGGTGCGCTTGTTGCGCAGGACGATCGAGCCGTGCTGGTGGGTGGTCAGGTCGGCGACGTCGATATGAGCGCCGTCGTTCGCCGGCGTCCCGTAGTAGTGGAGGGTGACCGTGTCGCCCGCGTGCATCACGAGCGGCTTGCCGTGTCCGCCGGCCTGGCGCAGCATGGCATCGAAGGCGGCCGGCTCGTTGTTGCCGACGACCGACCACACCGGCGAGCACACCGTGTAGGTGTTCTTCGCGAAGGTGAAGGTCGAGTTGCCGTTCTGGAAGCACTTCGACACGAGCGTGTCGGGGTAGAACTGCACCTCGAGGAACCCCTGGTGGAAGAGCGCCTTGGGGTTCGGGTCGGTGACGGTGCCGCCGAACCAGAACCCGAACCCGGTGCCGGCGACGGGGAACTTGCCGTCCGTCGGCAGCACGAACGTCCAGGTCAGGTCACGGGCCGAGCCGGGAGCGCTCGACACCGGGTCGAGCTCGGGCTCGTCGTGCCCGGTGCACCCCGGCCGGTAGTGCACCTCGATCTTGCCTTCCACGTAGTTCACGTGACGGGCGACGCAGAGCGTCCCTGTCCCCGTCGCGTGTCGGGTGGCCGCCCCCGCGGCCACCGGCAGCGATGCCAGCATCGCCACCGCAATCGTCGCCAGCGCAAGCGCGAGCCCGGTACGTCGTCCCACAAGAACCCCCTCCTGAGGTCGGAGCATGCGCACTCTATGACGCCGAATCAGGCCGAAGGTTGTGAGACACGCCGGTCGCGCGCTCGCGCGACCACCCGCATACTGGAGCACGTGCACGCCGCCCGCCGCCTGATCGCACCGCTCGCCGCCGCGCTGGCCGTGGCGGCGGCCGTCTGCGTGAGCGCCGCTCCCGCCGCGGCGGCCGCGTCGCCCTGCGGCCGCACGGCGACGCCGAAGACGTGGAGCCACGTGATCGTGATCGCGTTCGAGAACCAGTCCTACGCGAGCGTGCTCGGGGCGGGCGCGCCGGCCAGCGAGTTCACGAAGCTCGCGGGCGAGTGCGGCGTCGCCACGAACTTCACCGCGGTGCACTTCCCGCACAGCCTGCCCGAGTACATGGCGGCGACCAGCGGGCGGCTGCCCTTCACCGGCGACTGCCTGCCGTCGAAGAGCTGTCAGAGCACGTCCGCGAACATCTTCAGCCAGCTCGGAGACTCCGGCTGGCGCGCCTACGGCGAGTCGATGCCGTCGGCGTGCGCGAAGACGAACTCGGGGAACTACGTCACCCGCCACCTGCCGCCGCTCTACTACACGCGCATCTCGGCGGCCGCCTGCACGGCGAACGTGCGCCCGCTGCCCGCCGCGTTCGGCGCGACGAAGCGCAAGCTCGTGTGGATCGCGCCCGACCGCGTCGACGACATGGAGGTCGGCACGAACGCGCAGGCGAGCGCGTGGCTCCACACCTTCCTCGAAGGCCCGGCCGGCATCCTCACGCACGCGCCGTACACGAACGGGCACACCGCCGTCTTCATCTGGTTCGACACCGGCGCCGACACCGACACGGTCTCCACCCCGCTCCCGTTCATCGTGATCAGCCCGTCGACGCCCCACGTGCACTCGGCGCTCGCCCTGAACGACTACAGCGCGCTGCGCGTCTGGGAGCGCATGCTCGGCGTCCCCTGCCTGGCCGCCGCCTGCCAGCGCGCCCGCGATGGGCAAGGCCTTCCACCTCTGACCGCCGCCGCGGATCGGCCGCCGTCGCCGGTTCGCGCTCACGTCCTTCGCGGAGTCGCCGATACCACACCCATGCCGGTCTTCACCGACGTCGAAGCGCCGGCCGATTCGCCCAGCGTCCCGACGGTTCCTCGAATGCGGCCGCGCCTTCGCACCACCGCACTCGTCGCCGCGATCGCCGCGGCGGCTCGTCCTCATGAGCTGCGCCGGCGTCGTCGTGGCGCTGCGCGGATGGAGCGCGGCCGACTACCGGCTCGGCCCGGCGAAGGTGCGGGTGTCGGTGTCGTTCGTGCCGCACGGCGAGACCGACGTGTACATCCCCCTGGTCGACTGGGGCGTCCGCGCCCGGCCCTACGCGGCGCCCGTGAAGCTCGACGCGACCGTCGTCTCGGTCAGCCGCCGGCAGACGTTCACCGCCATCCGCCGCCCCAGCTCCGCCGCACCGCGCGTCCGCCAGGCCGAGCAGGACGCCCCCGGCGTCGTGCGCGCGGCGCTCACGCGCGCGGCAGTGCTCACCGTCCTCGGCGGCGCGGCGGGCGGCACGGTCGGCGGCCTCGTCCTCGCCGCCCTCGGCGGCCGGCGGCGGCGCATCCTCGCCGGCACCGTGGCCGGGCTCGGCTCCGCCCTCGTGCTCGCCGGTGCGTGCGGCCTGATGCTCCGCAACCCCGACTACGCCGCCTTCCAGCACCCGACGTTCTACGCGCACGGAGCCGACCTGCCGAAGCTGCTCGCCTTCTCGGACCGGCTGGACGCCGCCGCCGGCGACTACAGCTCGAGCTACCAGCAGGCGCTGGCCGGGATGGACACGCTGCTCGGCGCCGCCGCCGGCGCTCCGGCGCCGGCGGACACGCGCTCCTTCGTGGTCGGATCGGACATCCACTCCAACTGGCTCACGCTGCCGGCGTTCGCCGCCTACGCCGACCACCGGCCGGTGTTCCTGGTCGGCGACTTCACGCAGCAGGGGACGCCCGTCGAGACCGCCATCGCCCAGCGTGCCGCCCGTCTCGGTCATCCGACCGTCGCGGTCAGCGGGAACCACGACACGCCGCAGCTGATGCGGACGCTGGCCGCGTCGGGTGCGGTCGTGCTCACGCACCGGGGGCGGCTCATGCCGACGGGACGGGTGCGCGGCCCGGCGGTGCAGTCCGTCGCCGGGATGCTCGTCGCCGGGTACGAGGACCCGCTCGAGGCGGACGCGGGCAGCTTCGGCCATCGTCTCGACTTCACGCCCGACGAGCTCGCGGCGGCCGAGCAGCGGGTCGAGGCGTGGTTCGACTCGCTCTCCCCCCGGCCGCAGGTGGTGCTCGTGCACGACTTCCGCATCGCCGCGGCGCTGCGCGTGCATGCCGCGGCGGAGGCGACGGCGCCGCTGCTGATCCTGACCGGCCACGATCACAAGCAGCACGTCGACCAGTCCGGCTTGGTCGTCGAGGTCGACGGCGGCTCGCTCGGAGCCGGCGGCGTCTTCGACGTCGGCCACGCGGCGGCCGGGTTCGCGCAGGTGCGGCTCACCCCGAGCGGGTGGCCGGAGGCGATCGACATGATCGCCGCCGACCCGATCACCGGCGCCGCGTCCGCCCGCCGGGTCACCCTGACCGAGGACGTGCACGCCGAGACGACCGCCGCCGGCGCCCCCGTCACCACCCGCTGAGCCGGGCGCGCTGGTAGCATCGCCGGACGATGCGGCGAATGCTGGGACTCCTCGCAGTGGCCACCGCGAGCATGCTGTTCGCGCCCGCGGCGGGCACGGCGGCGGAGTCCGGGCACCAGGGCCTCACCCCGGTCGTCCTCTTTCCGGCATTCCACTTCACGAAGCTCGAGGTCACCGTCCGGGATCAGACGGCGTTTCCGGGCTGCCCCCGCTCGGGCTCGTTCCAGGACTGGTTCCAGAACCCGCATCAGGGGACCAGGTTCAGCCAGGTGTGCCGCAACGAGCTCCTGACGCTGCGCTACGACCGCCGCTCGCACAGGCCGATGCGGCTGCGGTTCTCGAACCAGCGCGGAGTGTCCGTGCGCATCCTCGACTACGGCAGCACCGCCAGCGCCCCGTTCTACGAGCCGCTCTACCGCGCACTCGAGGCTGCCGGGTACGTCCGCGACCGCAGCATCCGGGTCGCCGGCTACGACGCCCGCCTGACGCCGGACATGGGCGGGTTCCTGCGCCGGACGAAACGGCTCGTCGAGCGCACGTACCGCGCCAACGGCGACCGGCCGGTGCAGCTGATCGGCCACTCGAACGGCCCGCTCTACGCCCAGTACCTGCTGACCCACACGTCGCACGCGTGGCGGCACCGCTACATCCACGGCTTCAGCCCCATCGCCGGCAACTTCCCCGGCCAGGGAGCGCTCTACCCGCTGCTCTTCACCGGGCTGAACATCGAGGACTTCAGCTATCCGGCGACACCGGCCGGGGCGCGCACCAGCGCCCGGATGTACCTCACCGCCCCGTCGTCGTGGATGAGCGCGGCCGATCCGCGCATCTTCGGCCGCCGCGAGGTCGTCGTGAAGGACGCTGCGACCGGTCGCAGCTACACGCCGGCCGGCTGGCGGCGGCTGCTGCGAGACGCGGGCCTGCGCTGGGCGATTCCCATCGCACGGCACTACATCGGGTTCGTGCGGTTCGCCGACCGGGCCCACTTCCCGGACGTCGACGTCCACGCCGAGAAGGGGTCCGGGATCCCGACGGTGGTCGGCGCCGTCCTGCCGAACCTTCGGGTCGGGCAGGTGCTCGACCCGGCCACCGCCACGTTCTTCACGCGTGACGGCGACGTGAACCAGGAGGACATCACCAACGGCGCGGTGCGTGCGTGGCGGCGGATGTCGTGCTTCCGGTTCCGGCTCACCGACCATCCGGGAGTCGACCACTTCTCGCTCCCGAGCAACCCCTCGGTCATCCGCGCCCTGCTGGCCGACCTGCGCCGCCCGCGGTCGCGCTGCGGGTAGAGGTCTACGCCGCCGACCCGACCCGCGGCAGCCGCGCCGCCGCCTCGGCGGCGATGAAGTGGTGGATCGAGAGCAGGTCGCCGCCGTGCGAGAACCCCGCCGCCTGGCGATGCCCGCCGCCGCCCATCTTGCGCGCGATCTCGGACACGTCGATCGCTCCGCGCGAGCGCAGCGACACCCGGTTCGGCGGCGCGGCGCCGTCGGTGAGCGGGGGCTCGCGGATCAGCGCCGCGACGTCGACGCCGCGGATCGCGCGCAGGAAGTCGACCAGCCCCTCGGTGTCGGACTCCGCCGCACCCAGACGCTGGAAGTCCTCGCGGTCGACGTGGGACACGGCCACCCGCCCGTGCTCGTACAGCACCAGATGGTCGATCACGCGCGCGAGCAGCCGCAGCTTGCGCATCGGCACCGTCTCGAACACCAGCTCGTACACCCGCTCGGTGTCGACGCCCGCGTCGACCAGCCGCGCCGCCATGCGCAGAGCGCCCGGGCCGGTCGTCCGCTGCTGGAAGCGGCCCGTGTCGGTGACGAGCGCGACGTAGAGCGCCTGGGCGATCCCGGCGGTCAGCGCGACGTCGAGCGCCTCGAGCACATCGAACAGGATCTCGGCCGTCGACGAGGCCCCGCCGTCGATCAGGTTGACGTCGCCGAAGCGGGTGTTGTCGTAGTGGTGGTCGATGCTCACCACCGTCGCCGCCGCGTCCACCAGCGGTCCGTGTCCCCGGCCGAGCCGGCGTGCCGTCGCGCAGTCGACCGCGAGCAGCGTCCAGTCGGCGAGCTCGGCCGGCTCGAGGTGACGCTCGAGCCCGGAGACGTCCAGCAGCCGCAGCTCGCTCGGGATCGACGAGCCCGGCTCGAGGTACATGCGCACGCGCTTGCCCAGCTGCCGCAGCCCGGCGGCCGCCGCCACGAGCGACCCGATCGCGTCGCCGTCGGGATTCTCATGGGTCGCGACGACGATCCGGTCGGCCGCATCGAGCGCGGCCACCGCACGCGCGAACTCCGGGTCGGACGCCCGCCGGTGCGTGTCGTCCACACCCGCATCATAGGGTCGCCCGGCCGGGCGAAAGCCGTGTCAGTCGCCCTCGGCGAGGGCCATCTCACCCTCGACCGACGCCACGACGGGCATGGTCTGCTCCTCCTCCTCGCCGTGCACGTACTTGCCGCCCCGCAGCCACGAGGCGGCGGCGGCGACGAGGCAGGCGGCGATGGCGAAGTCGAACGCCTCGTGCAGGCCGTCGGAGAACGGCCGCGACATCAGCTGCGGGAAGAACGTGCGCCCGGTGAGGTACGACGCGTGCGCGTGCGAGAGGTGCGGCAGCACCGGCCCGAGCAGCTGCTGCATCGGGTTGTAGCCCAGGAACGACGCGAACAGCAGGCCGACCGGCGGCAGGTGCGAGATGCGGGCGGCGTCGGCCCTGGGCACACCCTGGGCGACCAAGCCGTGGTCGAGCGTCCCCGGCAGCGTGCTCGCCAGGCCGAGGATCATCAGCGAGAAGAAGATCCCGATCGAGAGCACCAGCGCCGAGTTCTGGAACGTCGTGGCCATGCCGGCGCCGGCGCCGCGCCGGTTCGGCGGCAGGCTGTTCATGATCCCGGCCTGGTTCGGCGAGGCGAAGAGGCCCATGCCGAGCCCCACCAGCAGCAGCAGCGCCCCGAACCAGACGTAGTTGAAGTTCACCGGCAGGAGCTCGAGCAGGAAGAAGGAGAGGGCCGCCACGAGCATGCCGCCGGTGGCGAACGGGCGGGCGCCGAAGTGGTCGGAGAGGTAGCCCGAGGCCGGTCCGGCGACGAGGAAGCCGACGGTCAGGGGCAGCATGTAGATCCCCGCCCAGAGCGGCGTCTGCGCGAAGCTGTAGCCGTGCAGCGGCAGCCAGATGCCCTGCAGCCACATGATCAGCATGAACATCAGGCCGCCGCGGCCGAGCGACGCGAGCAGCGTCGCGATGTTCCCGGCGGTGAAGGCGCGGATGCGGAACAGCCCGAGCCGGAACATCGGGTCCGCGATCCGCGTCTCGATGACGGCGAAGACCGCGAGCAGGGCCAGGCCCCCGCCCATGCACGCGAGCACCTTCGGCGACGTCCAGCCCATCGTGTGGCCGCCGTACGGCTGGATGCCGTAGGTGATCCCGACCAGGATCGCCACGAGCCCGGCGGCGAAGGTGACGTTCCCCCACCAGTCGATCCTCGCCGGCTGGCGCACGCCGAGGTCGACCAGCTTGCGCCACGACCACAGCGTGCCGAAGAGGCCGACGGGCACCGACACGAGGAACACCAGCCGCCACGAGACCGGCCCGAGCACGCCGCCGAGCACGAGGCCGATGAACGACCCGGCGATGCCGGCGACGGTGTTGACGCCGAGCGCGAGCCCGCGCTGGTTGTGCGGGAACGCGTCGGTCAGGATCGCCGAGGAGTTGGCGAACAGGAACGCCCCGCCCACGCCCTGCCCCACGCGCATGACGATCATCCAGAGCGCCCCCGCGCCGCCGTGCATCCAGGTGACCGAGAGCAGCAGCGAGAACACGGTGAAGATCGCGAAGCCGATCGTGAACATGCGCACGCGGCCGTAGATGTCGCCGACGCGGCCGAAGCTGACGACGAGCACGGCGGTCGCGACCAAAAACCCCATGATCATCCACAGCAGGTAGCTCGAGTTGCCCGGCTGGAGCGGGTTCAGGTGGATGCCGCGGAAGATGTCGGGCAGGGCGATCAGCACGATCGAGGAGTTGATCGTGGCCATGAGGATGCCGAGCGTCGTGTTCGACAGGGCGACCCACTTGTAGTGGGGCGACGGCGGCGCCTGCGGGTTCACAGCTGCTCCTCGAACTCGTCGCGCAGCGCCCGGATCCGGCGGCGCTTCTCGAGCAGCTCGTCCTCCAGCTGCTCGAGCGCGGAGCGGCGGGAGCGCACGAGCGCGACCTGGGTCTCGACGTGGCGCAGCGACTCGGCCAGGATGCGGGCGCGGTCGTCGGCGGCCGGCGCCGGCGAGCGATGCCAGCGCTCGCGCAGCTGCGCCCGCGCGGCCTCGGCGTCCATCCAGTCGCGCAGCTCGGCGAGCGAGAGCCCGAGCAGGTCGCGGACGCGGATCAGGTCGGCCAGACGGGCCTCGTCCTCGGCGTCGTAGAGCCGGTGGGCGCCCTCCTCGCGGCCGCGCGCAGGGAGCAGGCCGAGCTCCTCGTAGTAGCGCACCGTGCGCGGCGTCGCGCCGACGCGGCGGGCCAGCTCGCCGATGCGGAAGCGCTCGGTGTCCGGGGCGGTCTCGGGTCCGGGAGACATATTCACCTGCGCGGAAGATAGCAGACGCCTCTGCGGCGCCTTTCCGGCATGACAGGGGGTTCCTCGGGGTGGTAACCTCCAGCGAACGTCAGAATTGTGCCGGGGCCCATCCCCACGGGAGGAGCGCGATGAGGATCCGCTGGTACGGCCAGTCCGCCTACACCCTGACCGGTGCGGAGCGGACCGTCACGATCGACCCGTTCGCCGACATGAGCGCGCTCCTCGGCGGCTTCCGCCGGTTCGACTATCCGTCGGTGCCCGAGCACGCCGCCGACCTCCTCCTGGTCACCCACGAGCACGCCGACCACAACGGCGTCGGTGCCGTCACGGGCACGCCGTACGTCGTCCGCTCGACGGCCGGCCGGTTCGAGACGCCCGTCGGCGAGGTCGTGGCCGTCGCATCCGAGCACGACGCCGAGGCGGGCACCCGCCGGGGCCCCAACACCATCTTCGTCTTCACGCTCGACGGCATGCGCGTCTGCCATTTCGGCGACTTCGGCCAGGCGGCGCTGCGGCCGGAGCAGCGGGCGGCGATCGGCGCCGTCGACATCCTGATCCTGCCGGTCGGCGGCGGCCCGACGATCGACGCCGCCCAGGCACGCGAGATCGCCGGCACGCTCGCACCGCGCTGGGTCGTGCCGATGCACTACCGCACGCACGCGATCGACTTCCTCGATCCCCCCGACGCGTTCCTCGGCATGTTCGCCGACGTCGTCCAGGCGGGCTCCGAGCACACGCTCGATCAGGACGGCATCGACCGCACCGCCGTCCTGCATCTGGCCGCTCCGAACGGACGCGATTGAGGGGGCGGACGGGCGATGGTGCAGGCGATGCAGACGCTCTCCGCGTACGGCCGGGCCTTCGACGTCGTCGTCATCGCCGCGGGCGCGGCCGCCACGCTGATCGCGATCGCCACGGCGGCCTGCCTGATCGCCCCTCACCGCATCGAGCGCTGGCGCCGCCGGCGCGCCGAGCGCCGCTACGTCCGTGCCGGCCTCGCACAGCTCGAGCGCTACCTCACCGAGTCCGCCACCACACGGGCCAGGAGACCAGAAGGCCGGCGAGGACCGGGACGGTCGCCGGGATCGGGGACGTGACCTCGAGCATGAGGCCCCAGGCCAGGGCGGCCGCTGCCACGGTCACCCCCGCCAGCAGGCGCCGGCCCGTGCGCCGCCCGACGACGGCCCCCAGCAGCGCCGGCGCGAGGAAGTCGAGCCAGCCCATGGTCGAGTCGCCGAGGTCGACCTGCTGCAGCGCCGGCAGGGGGCGGGCGTGCGCGGACGAGACGCCGACGCTCGGCAGCTGCACCTGCTGCAGCGCCACGGACGTCGGCTCGACCTGGCGCGTCCCCCACACCAGATACACGTCGACGGCGATCAGGACGACCAGCCCGAGGGCGAGGTAGCGCGGCGGGATGAATGGGCCGGCCAGGCTCGCGATCGCGAGGCACGCGCCGCCGATCAGGAGCGCCTCGGCGATCTGGCTGCCGCGCCCGTCCACGCGCCAGGCGACCACGTAGAGGACGCCGGCGGCGACCGTCACCGCGGGCGCGAGCCGCCACCGCGCCGTCCAGCCGAGCGAGGCCGCGAGCGCCGGCGTGGCGATCGTGCCCAGGTAGGCGAGGAAGCTCGCGCCGGATCCGCCGAGGATGCGCACGAGCCCGACGCCGACGATCATCGCCGCCGCAGGCCCGGCCAGCCCGAGCAGCGCGCTGCGGCGGCGCGTCTCGCGGCCGACCGCGGGAACGGCGACGAGCAGGCCCTGGGCCAGACACAGCGACGCGTACCACGGGAACAGGAACACCGTTCCCGGGGACGGTACTGGCTAGAACCCCATCGCCGGTCCGAGCGGCGTGGCGGTCGCGGCCCGGCCGAGCAGCGGCAGCGCGTCCATGTTCTCGATCGCGGCCAGGGTCGAGTAGGGCGTGTAGCGGGTCGCGTCCCGCGTCCCGGGCGTGATGTAGGCGCTGGCGGCGACCAGGCCGACGTGGCAGCCCGTCGAGTCGATGTTGGTCTGGGCGGCGCAGTCGATGCCCTTCGTGGCCGACTCGTTGCCCTCGTCCCAGGTGAGGATGACGAGCGTCCTGCCCGCCTGGTAGTCCGGCGAGGCGAAGATCGCCGGCAGGATCTGCCCCAGCCAGGCGTCGCCCGTCTGGATCCGGGTCGCGCTCGAACCCGCGCAGCCCGTCTGCCAGTGCATGTCGTCGCACAGGTTCGGCGTGATCCAGGTGAAGGCCGGCAGCGCTCCCGGGTCGAAGCTCGAGAGGGTGAAGCCGACGTCGTTGTGCGCGCAGGAGCCGTCCCCGCTCGCCGAGAGGTCGGAGAGCCACAGGGCCGGGTTGTGGCCGGTCTTGTAGGTGCCGGACGTCGTCCCTGAGCACGGCGCCGACATGCTCTCCTGCAGGGCCAGCCACGACCTGCCCGCCGCGTCCAGCTGGTGCAGCAGGTTGTCGGCGGCGGTGTGCTGCGCCGCGCCGTTCCAGACCGGCAGGACGCCGGTCAGCGGCGCGACGTAGTTCGGCTGCGAAGGGTGCGTCGCCCCGGTCGCGTTCGTCGCCAGCGCGCACTGGCCCGCGAGGCCGTTCGAGTACGGGGCGGCGGACGAGCCCAGCCAGCCGTTGTAGCTCAGGTTCTCGTCCATGATCACGACGACGTGGGCGTAGGTGGGCGGGTTCTGCGGGTCGAACGAGGACGCCAGCGATCCGCACGCGTCGCCCGACGCGGCCGGCGGCGTGGTCGCCGTCGCGGCGGGCGACGACTGCGAGGAGTGGTTGCCCGCCGCGTCGAAGGCGTCGACCGTGTAGCCGTAGGTCGTCGCCGGCCGCACGGTCGTGTCGGTCATCGTCGTGCCGGTCACGGTCGCCACCTTGCTGCCGTCGCGGAAGACGTCGTAGCCGGTGACGCCGACGTTGTCGGTCGCCGCCGACCACGTCACCGTCACGGAGCCGGGGCCGTCGGCGGAGGCGGCGACGCCGCCCGGCACGGCCGGCGGGGTGCCGTCGGTCGACCCCGCGCCGGCGGTGAGGCTGACGTTGTCGATGTCGTAGGTCGCGCCCGAGGCCGGCGCCGCCTCGGCGACGTTCACCGTCAGCGAGTCGCCGCTCTTCAGGGTCGTGTAGGCGACCGCCGGGAACGGCTGCCAGGCGGTCGTCGTGGTCACGCACGACTGGGCGGTGCCGACGGCGGTCGAGCTGCCCGACGGCAGCTCCTTCAGCTTCAGGCACACGTGCTGGCCGGCCGCGTCGCTGCGGATGTCGCCCGCCAGTTGGTAGGCCGTGCCCGCCGTCGTCGTGCCGACGGGCTTCTTCGACGTGTACGCGTACACCTGGGACGTGCTCGACGCCTGCACCCGGGCGGCGTGGCCGCCTCCCTCCCCGGCGACGAGCGAGAGCGCGCCGTTGCTTGCGCTCCAGCCGGTGAGCGAGCCCCCTCCCGACCCCTCGAAGGTGCCGTTCCCGATCAGGTTCGCGGCTGCGTCGGCGAGGGTCGTCGCTCCGAGGGCGAGGGCCGCCGCCGCGAGGACGGCGCCGGCGCCGCGCACGAAGAGCCTGCCTACGGGAGCCTGCATCGGGTGATGATAACCGGTCATCTCTCCGGACCGGGGCGGCCGGCGTGTAATTTCGCCCGGACGTGGCCCATCCCCCGACACCGCCGCGCCCGTGAGCGGCGCGCTGCGGCTCGCGATCGCCGGCGCCGGACGCATGGGCATGACGCACCTGCACGCGCTGGCCGGCGAGCCCTCGGTGCGGGTGACGGCGATCGTCGAGCCGTCCGCAGAGGCGCGCGCGCGGGCGGCGGCCGCCGCCCCCGCCGCCGCCACGTACGCCGACATCGACGCCGCCGTGGCCGGGGGCGGAGTGGACGCGGTGCTGATCGCGGCCCCCTCCACGCTGCACCTCCGGCTCGTCCGCGCCGTCGCGGCGCATCGCCTGCCGATGCTGTGCGAGAAGCCGTGCGGCACGTCTCCGGCCGACGTGCGGGCGGCGGCCGCCGCCGCGGCCGAGGCCGGATGCCTGCTTCAGGTCGGGTACTGGCGCCGGTTCGTGCCCGGGCTGCGCGAGCTGCACGACCGCATCGCGGCGGGCGGCATGGGCGAGCTGACGCTCGTCTCCTGCTACCAGTGGGACGCCGAGCCGCCCGTCCCGGGGTTCCGGGCGACGAGCGGCGGCATCGCCGTCGACATGGGCGTCCACGAGCTCGACCAGCTGCGCTGGCTGACCGGCCAGGAGCTCGGCCCGTTCGCCGCCGCCTCCCAGCCGCCGCGCGGCGACGGGCCCGAGGGCCTGCAGCTGCTGGGCTCGCTCTCCTCGGGCACGGCCGCGTTCGTCTCCCTCGGGCAGCGCTTTCCCGAGGGCGGCTGCGTCTGGGTCGAGGTCTTCGGCACCGGCGGCCACGTGCGCATACCGGTGCTATGGGGGGCCGACGGCGCGGCCGCATTCGCGGAGGCGCTGCGGGCGCAGGCACGGGCGTTCGCGGCGCGCGTGTCCGGCGGTGGGGACGGCGAGGGAGCCACCGCGGCGGACGCGCTCGCCGCGCTCGAGGCGGCCGAGCAGATCCAGGCACGATCTAACCCTGAACTCGAGGGTTAGAGTATGCCGGATCCCGCGACCGACGCAAAGACCTGGGCGGCCCTGCAGGCCAGCCACCGCTCGATCGCGGGCAACACGGTGCGGGCCGCCGTCCTGGGTGCGAACGACGGCCTGGTCTCGAACCTGAGCCTCGTCGCCGGTGTCGCCGGCGCCTCGCTGGCCGGGCGCACGATCCTGATCACCGGCCTCGCCGGGCTCGCGGCCGGGTCGTGCGCGATGGCGATGGGCGAGTGGATCTCGGTGCAGACCTCGCGCGAGCTCTACGAGCGCGAGCTGCGAGTGGAGGCGGAGGAGCTCAGCCGCTTCCCCGGCGCCGAGACCGACGAGCTGGAGGCGCTCTACCGCGAGCGCGGGCTCGACCCCGCCGGCGCCCGCCAGTTGGCGGAGAGCGTGGTCGCCAATCGGTCGGTGGCGCTCGCGGTGATGGCGCGCGAGGAGCTCGGCATCGACCCGGACGACCTGGGCGGATCGCCCTGGAAGGCGGCCGCGTCGTCGTTCCTCATGTTCTGTCTCGGCGCCGCCGTGCCGATCGTGCCGTTCACGATCACCGCGCGGACGCCGGCGCTGATCGCCGCCGTCGTCCTGAGCGCGGTCGTCCTCTTCGGGCTCGGGGCCGTGGTGACGACGCTGACGGGGCGCTCGCCGCTCCGCTCCGGGGTGCGCCAGCTGCTCTTCGGCCTCGGCGCGGCCGGGATCACGAACGCCATCGGCCACCTGGTCGGCAGCGTGATCAGCTGACGGCGGCGAGGTTGCTCGCGTGCACGCGTTCGTACGGCGCGAAGTACGTCACCCAGCCGGCCGCCAGCGGCCCGGCCAGGAACGTGCGCAGGTCGTCGTCGCCCGGATGCGGGTCGCGCGCGTGCCGCAGCAGACCGGCGACGTACTCCTCCGTCGCGGTGATGAACGTGTCGGCGTAGCCGCCGCCCGCGATCGCCTCGACGCTGCCGTGGTTGGGGTAGATGCGGCAACCGGAGGCGAAGGCGCGCAGGCGTTCGAGCTCGGCGAGGTGGGTGGCCAGGTTCTCGGGCTCGGAGACGTAGGTGACCGTGTCCTCGAGCGTGTCGCCGGCGAGCAGGATGCCCTCGGAGGCCAGCCGCAGGACGGTGCCGTCGCGGCTGTGGATGTCGAACTGCTCGAGATCGACGTCCAGGGCTCCGACCCGCAGCCGGGTCGTGCGGTCGAACGTGGACGTCGGCAGGACGAGCGGGTCGATCGCCGGCGGCCCGCCCGCCGTCCCCGCCTCGATCGCCGCGCGCCGCTCGCCGAGCCCCGCCCCGGTCAGCTCGTTCGCGAGGATCTCGCAGTCGGCGAACGCCTCGGTGCCGGCGACGTGGTCGAGGTGCGCGTGGCTGAGGACGACCCTGATCCGGGCCACGCCCAGCGCCTCGAGCGAGCGCCGGATCGCGGTCGCGTGCGCCACGGAGATGTGGGTGTCGTAGACGAGCGCGTCGCCGCCGTCGACCAGGGCGTAGCTGCACACGCCCAGCTCGAGGGCGCCGTCGTCGACCCAGTTCTCCCCGGCCATGAAGCGCTGGCCCGGCACGCGCCCGTCGTAGAACCCGAGCAGGTGATCGGTCAGGTGGAGGACGCGCAGATGCTCGAGCACCGGAGCAGTATGACCGAGCGGCCCGCGACCGCTTCCCGGTCAGGAGTCCGCGTGTCGCCGCCGATAGCAGATGGAGTGTCTGGTGGCAGGAGGCGGTAATGGAACACGGTGAGAGTTGTCGTATGTGCGGGCGCGGGCCCGCGGCGGAGCTGGTCATCCGGCGTCACGTCGGCATGCTCGTGCTGCAGCGATTCGTGAAGGTGCGGGTGCACCTGTGCCGCGACTGCGGCCGCAGGGTCGTCAAGCAGTACACGGGGCTCACCGTGGTTCAGGGCTGGTGGGGAGCGATCAGCTTCTTCGCGAACTGGTTCTGCCTTGCGGGCAATGCGGTCGCGTACCTGCGGGCGTCGCGCCTGCCGGCGCCCGAGCCGGCGGTCGAGGCCGACGCCGGCCGCGTCGCCGCCTGAACGCCGCCTACGCCGCCGGCGGTCTGACCGCGCGCACGAGCGCGTCGATCGCGTCCCGCGGCCCGGCGGGCGTCTCGACCGGGCGGCGCACCCGCTCGGCCCGCTCGATGCGCAGACCCGGCAGCGCGGCGACGAGGTCGTCGGGGGTGTAGAGGAGCGCCGGATCCTGCGGGCCGCCGGTGCCGTCCGTCAGGTTCGACGAGTCGTGGCCGACGACGAGCAGCACGCCGCCCGGCGCGACCGCCGCGGCGGCGCGGCGCAGCACCGGCGCGAGCCGCTCCCCGACGAGGTGCAGATAGAAGATCGCAACGAGGTCGAACGCCGCCTCGGGGGGCGTCCACTCGAGCACGTCGGCGGCGACCCAGTCGATCTCGACGCCGAGGCGGTCGGCCCGCTCCTTGCCGCGGGCGAGCGCGACCTCCGCGAAGTCGACCGCCGTGATCCGCCAGCCCCGCTCCGCCAGCCAGAGCGCGTTTCGGCCCTCGCCGCAGGCCAGGTCGAGCGCGCGGCCGGGAGGCAGCCCCTCCACCTCGCCGACCAGGAACCGGTTCGGCGTGAACGACCACAGCGTGTCTGCGGCGGCGTAGCGGGCATCCCACGCGCGCGAGTCCATGCCCGGCATCATCTCAGGCCGCGGACACCCCGCGGCGCGGTCAGCTCGCCCGGCGGATGGCGGGCCGCGGCTCGGCGACGGGCTGCCGGAACGCGATCGAGAGCCGGTTGAACCCGTTGATCGAGACGATCGCGTAGGTCAGCGCGACGATCTCCTCCTCCGAGAAGACGGCGTCCAGCTCCGCATACGCCTCGTCGCTCGCGTGGCTGTCCTCGATCCGGGTGATCTCCTCCGTCCAGCGCAGCGCGGCCCGCTCACGCGGCGTGTAGCACGACGCGTCCCGCCAGACCGGCAGCATGTGCACCCGGTGCTCGTCCTCGCCGCGGCCGCGGGTGGCGCGCACATGCACGTCGACGCAGTAGGCGCAGCCGTTCAGCTGGGACGCGCGGATCTTGACGAGCTCGACGAGCTCGGGCTCGAGCGGGCTGTGCCGCACCTCTCGCACCAGCCCCACCATCGCCTTCATCGCGCCGGGCATGAGCTGCTCGTAGTGCAAACGCATCGATCTCGCCTCCAGGAACGGTCGCCGGATACCACCCCTGAGTATCGGTAGGGGCGGGCGCGGCGACATCGGGGCGCGCCCTCATCCCGCGTGCGGGAAACCGCTCACTCGAGCCATTCCGTCGAGAAGGTGGGGCTGGCGTGGATGCAGACGAGCCGCGAACGGCCGGGCCCGTCGTTGCGGAACCTGTGCGGGACGCCGGGCGGGACGACGACGAGATCGCCCGCCGACGCCGTCAGCTCCTCGTCGCCGGCGGTGAAGGTGAGCGTTCCGGCGATCACGACCCAGGTCTCGTCGTAGGGGTGGCGGTGGAGCCGGGGGCCGCCGCCGGGGTCGCTCTCGTCGAGGATGACGCAGGTGGTGGCGCCGTGGTCGGCGCCGACCAGGTCTCCGCCGGGAAGGGTGCCTGCCGGGATCAGTGGCATCGTCGTCCTCCGTCTCGGTTCACCGGTGAAGATGTAGCCGAGTCGCGCCCCGCGTGCGCGGAGAACTACGCACGCCGATCGCGCACCTTCCGTAGCCCGCGTTGCGCGCCGGCACCGATGCGGCACCTCCGTCCGCGGTGCCACGATGGACGTGTGCGAGGACGCATGCGAGCGTTCGGCGTCCGCACGATCCTCGCCC
Source organism: uncultured Actinomycetes bacterium (assembly GCA_963843705.1). GTDB lineage: Bacteria > Actinomycetota > Thermoleophilia > Gaiellales > JAICJC01 > JAICJC01. Next base: position 11,149 of record CAWJLQ010000008.1, on the reverse strand, counting down.
GGGAGTTGAGGAGGACGTGATGGAAGCGCTGATCGTGTACGAGTCGATGTACGGCAACACCCGCGCCGTCGCGGAGGCGATCGCCGCCGGCTGGGGTGACGGCGCGCGCGTGGCCACGCTACGCGAGGCGGGTGCGCCGCCGGACGGCGTCGACCTGCTGATCGTGGGCGGGCCGACGCAGATCCATGGCATGACCACGGCGTTCAGCCGCCGGCTGGCCATCAACGCGGGCCTGAAGGCGGGTCACGTCGAGGTCGAACCGGATGCCGTCGACAGCCCGGGCCTGCGCCGCTGGCTGCGCGATCTGCCCGCCGCCCACGGTGTGCGGGCGGCGGTCTTCGACACGCGTATGGCCGGATCGCCCGGGAAGACCGGGTCGGCCGCGCGCGGCATCGCGCGGCGGCTCGGCGACCGCGGGTACGCCGTCGAGTGGAGCGAGAGCTACATCGTCGCCGGCGGTGAGGGGCCGCTCGCCGACGGCGAGATCGAGCGGGCGCGCGACTGGGGCGCGATGCTGCGCCGGGCCGTCCGTGTGTTCGAGAAGGCGGAGGGCGTCGGCGTGTAGGCGTCGCCGAGCGTCAGATGCACATGGCATGGGAAAGCCCCGCTTGCGCGGGGCTTTCCGGTAGCCGATCTGTCAATCGTCCGGTGCGAACGCACCCAGGAAGCCGTCGCGCAGCTTCCGCTGTTCGGTGGCAGCGAGAGAACGGTGGCCGTACACCCGTTGGCGTAGCTCCTCTGGTTTCCGGGTTCCACGCCGACCGTGTGCAACTGCAAGGTTGTCGAAGATCAGCAGGTCTCCAGGACGGAGCGGAACCTCGACCTGCGCCGCTTCAACGCGCAAGCCGTGCAGCTCGAAGAATCGAAGCTCGGAGGCGAGGCTCCCGAACTCCGTCCCACAGAGAAATTCGGGTTGGGCCTTCACACTGGGCAGCGCCGGAGTTGTGCATGCAGCCGCCTCGACGATTCGTGCGAGGCTGCCCTCGACGAAACCATCGGCATCGCGCCAAGCGCCATGCGCCATGCGTGGCGCCGTACGCGGTCAGCCTCTCAATCAGTTCGTCTCGGGACGGCCACGTCCGTTGGCTGAGAAGGTTGGCCAGCCCAACCAGCCGTGTAACGGCGGAAACGCCGCGCCGCCCGGCGGGAACGTGGAGTGCGGTGTACCGCGCGACGTCCGCGGCGACCCGATGGACGAGAGGCACCCCGAAGTCGAAGTGCAGCGTCTGGAAATCCCGGCTTTCGGGTCCACCGGCAGGCGGCAACGCGAAGTCGCCGATCACGCTGAGCGGCGGCCGGTCTCGCGCCGACCAGCACTCGTCAATGACGCGACGGGCCTCGCCGAAGGCCTCGCCGGCTGAACGGAAACCCCCACGGATCCAGACGAATCCCTCATCCCGCAGCAACACCGTCACAAGGCCGCTCTCCAGGCTAGAGCGTGTCGGGGCCGGGGTCGCCGCCCTCGGCGCGGACGGCGAGCCGGTCGAGGTAGAGCTCCCAGCCGAGCCGGTGGTGGTCTGCCACGGGAGGCGGGGCGAGCGAGCTGTGGGTGAGGCGAAGGCGGGTCCCGGCGCCATCGGGTTCCAGTTCGATCACGACCATCGTCGATCCGGGTGGTACGGCTGAGTCCTCGCCCTCCCAGCCCCACGTGAACACGACCCGCCGGTTGGGGACGACCTCGACGAACTGGCCCGATGCGACCTCCGAGCCTGCCATCCGGATTCGGAAGGTACCGCCGGGACGCAGGTCGAGCTCGCCGTCGACGCCCTGCCAGGACGTCCACCGCTCAAGGTCGGTGAAGAACGAAAAGACGGTCGCCGGCGCGGCGTTGATCAGCCGGGTGACAACGACGTCGCTCACCGACGCTCGGCCTCCTCGACCTCTTCCGCCAGCTCGGCCAACCGGTCGATCCGCGCGGCCCAGAACGACTCGAGGAACCCCGCCAGCGGCCCCAGCTGATCGTGATCCGCTCGGTAAAGCCGCCGCTTCCCATCCCGGCGCACGGAAACGAGGCCCGCATCTCGGAGCAGGGCGAGATGCTGGGAGACACCGCCGTAGCTCAGATCGAGCCGCTGGACAAGCGCGCCGACAGGCAGCTCGTCATCCCACACGAGCCGCAGAATCTCCTGACGGTGCGGCTCGGCGATCAGCTGCAGGGTATCCACACCATTCATTTTAGCCGACGGCGAAATCTCTGCTACGTTTTCGCCACACCTGAAATGAAGGGAGCCCGCAGATGACCGACATCAACTTCCGTTTCGAGGTCGACGCGCCACCGCAAAGGGTGCTCGACGCGCTGACGACGAGCGACGGCATCCGGGCCTATTGGACGACCAGCGCCGAGGTCCCGACCGAGGTCGGCCAGACGCTGCGGCTCGGCTTCCCGATCGCGCCGGCGCCGTTCGACCTGCGGCTGGAGCGTTCCGACGAGTCGGGAGTGACCTGGCGCACCGAGACGTTCCCCCCTCATTGGGTCGGAACCCGTGTCGACTGGGATGTTCGGGAGCACGACGGCCGAGCCACGGTGACGTTTCGCCATGACGGCTTTGCCGACGCCGCCGACGCCGGCAGCGCCGCGTACACGTGGGGCCAGATCATGGTGCAGCTCAAGCACTACGCCGAAACGGGCGAACCCGACCCCGTGTTCGCCTGACGCGATGAAAGTCGACGTGCAGACACGAATCGAGATCGACTGCCCGCGCGAGCGTGTTCCCGCCTACGCGTCCGACCCCTCCAACACGACCACCTGGTACCAGAACATCAAGAGCGTCGAATGGCCCGCGGAGAAGCCGATCGCACTCGGATCCCGGATGGCGTTCGTCGCCCGGTTCCTGGGACGGGAACTCGTCTACACCTATGAGATCCGGGAACTCGTCCCGGGGGAACGACTCGTCATGAGCACCGCCGACGGACCGTTCCCGATGCAGACCACCTACACGTGGGAGGACGCAGGGGCCGGCCGCACGCGGATGACGCTCCAGAACAGCGGCCAGCCCACCGGCTTCTCGAAACTCAGCGCCCCGATCATGTCCACCGCGATGCGGCGAGCGAACCACAAGGACCTGCTGCGGCTGAAGCACATCCTCGAGTCTGCCTCCCCTGGCCACGCGTAAGCAAACGCCTTGCGAGTACCGGCAGCCGGAACCACGAGCTGCGGGCCGTTCTCGTGATGCACCGGTGATATAGGTCCGCTCCATGAATGGGATGATGGGAAAGCCCCGCTTGCGCGGGGCTTTCCGGTAGCCGATCTGTAAGCGGGATTCTGTCTGGGGCAGTCATCCATCTGGGCCGGCCGTTGCCGGCCGGCTCGCGCCGCCTACCTGGAGCTCGGCGGGTCGCGTCATCGCTCCGTTTGGCGTTGCACCGGGTGGGGCTTGCCTAGCCGTCCGCGTCTCCACGGACGCTGGTGGTCTCTTGCACCACCGTTTCACCCTTGCCGCGGCGCCCGAGGGCGCCGGTCGGCGGTCTGCTCTCTGTTGCGCTTTCCATCGGGTTTCCCCGTCCGGGCGTTACCCGGCACCCTTACCCTGCGGTGTCCCGACTTTCCTCGGCACCCGAAGGCGCCGCGACTGCCTGATCGGCCCGAGAATTCTACCGCGGGCCGGTCGGCCGGCGGCGGGGCGCGGTCAGGGCGTCCCACAGCTGGACGCGGTCGGCCTCGGCGGCGCCCTTCGCGCTCTGGAACGTGAGCGGCGTCGGCGGCAGCGCCGGGGGGAAGACGGCGGCGTTTGCGACCAGCTGCGCGGGCAGCTGGTACACCGCCGGCCCCACGGGGGTGGCGCGGCGCGTGTAGCGCGTCTCGGCGGCGGCGACGGCGGGCTCGAGCGTGTGGTTGAGCCATGCGTGGGCGGACACGGGATCGGGCGCGTAGGCGGGGATGCAGTAGCAGCGTGCCCGGACGGCCGTGCCGTCGGACGGGATGACGAACCGCACTCCCGGCGGCGGCGACTCCATCCCCGTGCCGAAGCAGAGCGCGGCCGCGAGCGGCGCACCCAGCGCCCGCCGCAGCATCGAGCCGCCGATGACGAGGTCCTGGCGGATCGGCAGCAGGATGTCGGCCGCGTCTGCGATGTCGGAGCTCGACGTGGAGTTCCAGTCGTGCCCGGCGGCAGTCAGCGCGCCGCCGATGACGATGTCCCGCACCGGCGGCACGGCGACCCGCCCGGGCAGCACCCGCGCGAGGCGGAAGAACTGCCGCCAGGTAGCGGGCGGCGCAGTCACGTCCGCCGTCGAGACAGCGAACCCCGCCGCGACGTAGTCCTTCGGTACGCTGTGGCGGTTGCCCCGGTCGTATGCCGGGCTGTCGAACGGGGCGAGCAGGAGCTTCGCGTTGGCGACCAGGGAGCGGTCGAGCGGCTCGACGAGCTTCTGCGCGATCAGCGCCGTGAGCGTGACGTCGTCGGTAAGGGCGATGTCCGCCTGGCCGACATCCGTCAGCGTGTCGAGCGCGCCGTCGGCGACGGTCACCTTCACCCCCAGCCCCTCGGTGAACGACGAGATCGTGGCCGGCGCCACCGCGCCCGGGGGGAGCGTGAGCATGACCCGCCGGTCGAGCACCTGCACGTTCGACGCCGAGAGGCCGGTGCCGAACCGCTGCGGCGCGGAGCTGCTCCCGGGGCGCGTGCACGCGCCCGCAAGCAGCATCGACCCCGAGAGGAGCAGCTGGCGTCGCGTCAGGCGCACCCGCCGATTGTCGCAGCCGCCGGGCGGCGACCCGCCGTATCCCGGGCCGTGAGCTCAGGCTGTCAGGCGCAGCTCCAGGCCGCCGACCGCCGCCTCGTCCCACAACCGCGACCCGCACCCGCTGCAGCACAGCTCCGCCGCTCCGCCGTCACGGTCGAACGCCCACATCGCCTCGCCGCACACCGGGCACGACGGCCGCCGGCCGCCCTGGCGCACCCGCGCAGCGGCGAGCGCCTTGAGGATCACGTCCTCGAGGGGCTGATCGCCGTGCCCGCCCGGTCGTGTCAGCGCGACGCTCATAGCCGCCGAAACACCGCCTGGACGCTGCCGAGGATCGCCACCTGCTCCGGATACATCGGCTCGAGCGCGTCGTTCTCGGGCTGCAGCCGCACGCGCCCGTTCTCGCGGAAGAACCGCTTCACCGTGGCGTCCTCGTCGCCCACGAGGGCGACGACGATCTCGCCGTTGCGGGCGTCCGACTGCTTGCGCACGACGACGTAGTCGCCGTCGAGGATCCCCGCGTTGACCATGCTGTCGCCGCGCACGGCGAGCACGAAGTCCGCGTCGCGACAGAACTGGTCGGGCAGCGGCAGGTACTCCTCGACGCTGTCCTCGGCCACGATCGGCGCGCCGGCCGCAACCTGGCCGACGAGCGGCAGGACGGTGGCGCCGATCGGCGCCACCGGCGCGGCCTCGGGCGCGCGGCGCGCGCGCCCGCCCTCGATCACCTCGAGCGCGCGCGGCTTGGTGGCGTCGCGCCGGATCAGACCGGCGCTCTCCAGCTTCGCGAGGTGCGCATGGACGGTGGACGGCGACGTCAGGCCGACAGCCTGTCCGATCTCGCGCACGGTCGGCGGATACCCGTGGGCATCCACGTGGGTGTTCACGAACTCGAGAATCTCCTTCTGCCGCTGGGACAGATCCATCGCCACCCTCCTGGGTCGAACATGTGTTCGGACTGAAGTGTTGCAGGCGGGTCGGACGGAGTCAAGGAGCGGGCGGGTTAGAGGGATTGCAGGAACTCGGACGTGCCGTCCGTCAGCGCGTACGCTAATCGCAGGCTATCCAGCTTCGACGACGCTGAGTGGGACCAGAACATTGAGTTGCTGCAGCGAATGCCGGCGGCCGTCGTTCCGGCGATCCCCCAGGCGAGCGTGTCACCGAGCGCCTTGATCTCCGTAGCCCTGGCGCCGCAGGTCTGGGGACGGCGGTGCGGTACGGGTTCCGCGCACTTCGGCACATCCGATGAGACCTGCCCGGCTTCGCCGTGCATAGGGGCGGCGTAATTGCTGCCACGCGGGTCAGCGCGCCTCTGGCGCAGCCATGTCCGAGTTCCTGCAATCCCTATAACCCGTCAAGGAGCGCCGGGGAGAATGGAGACGAGAGGGCAAGACGCCGCACGAGCGGTCGTTTCCCGTGAACCGCCGACCGAGTGCGGTGCACGAGCCACTGGCGCCGCTTCCTCCAACTCCACCCCCGGAACCAACACGTTCAGTGTCCCGTCCAACCGGATATGGGGCATGCACCGTTCACCGCTGTTGTCGCACTCTGCACAGTCACCACGCTGTTGGCGTCCGGGTGCGGTGGTGCCGGCACGGCGGAAGGCCCCCTTCAGCGAGTTCAGATTGTCGCGCGCGAGAGTCCGTCGACGCCCGTGTGCCGGGCCGTCCGTCGGTGCGAGCGCCCCTTCCACGGTCGATTTGACCTCATCACGGCCGACGGCCGCCGTACCGCGATCGCGACCGACGCCCGCGGCCGCGCCATCATCGACATTCCCGCCGGTATGTATCGCGTCACGACGGTCAGGGCCCACCCTTTGCCGCGCCTGACGGCCGCGGTCGTCGCCGGGAGGTCGATCCGTGCTGTGGACGGCCGCGTCGCCTTACGGGTGCGCGCCGTGGACACGCAGGTCGTCGAGCTCGTCTTCGACACCGGCATTCGGTAGCTGTCGACCCTGGCCCCGAGTGTGTAGATTGGCCCGGTCAGAACTCGGTCTGGGCAGGAGACGTTCGCGCGGCGCGGCCTCACTCAGCCGACGGGATGGAAGCGCGCGACGACATCTCGCATCGCCGCCTCTGCCCGATCCGGGGTGAAGGTGGCACGGGGCCCCATGACGATCAACTTGTAGTCCTGCCCGTCGAGGGTTTCCACCGCCGTCACGCTGGTGTCTCCGTTCGGGCCGTAGAGGATCGCTCCCCGGAGGCCCGCACCGACGTCGACGAGAGCGCTGGTACAGCCGGAGCCGGCGCCATCGCCGCCGTCACTGCAAAACCCGGAGAGGCTCCTGACCAAGTCGCGTTCGAGCACGCCGGCGGGAGTGCGCTCCTCGCGCAGACGAAACGCGCCGTACGGCGATGAGGCGTCGTACTCGGCATCGACCCCGGCGAGGGGCTGGACTGGGTCGTAGACGAACACGACGAGCGGCTTTCCGGCACTGCGCGGGAACGAGGCCTCGAAGGGAAGGACGGATGCCGCCGGAAGTTCATTCCTGGCGACGGCCGTCATATCGCTCGCGGAGCGCATGGGGTATCCGTTGCCAGGTTCGGTGTCGCCGGGGAGCTGCCGTCGCCGATCGCCGCGCTCCCGCACGCGGAGGCGAGCGACGCCCCAAGCACGAGTGCGGTGATCCACCCTGGTCTCATAGGCATTTGGACGTTCCGGTGCGGCGTAGTTCGCCCGCCTCCTCCAGCTCCGCGCGGTGTCCGCTGCGCCGGCGCCTTGCAAGCCCGGCGGGCCGCATGAGCGTCACCCCGAGACGCGTGCGTTCCCCCAAGCTATGGGAACGGCTTCGCCGCCGGGCTCCCAATTCCCGGAGCCGAAGCATTCGAGCTGGAGGGTATGGACCTCCTTGACGCTGACATCGACGGTCTTCGGCTTCGAGACGGTGACGGTGAACGTCCGAGGGGTGCGCCCATCGCCGTTGAGCATCATGCCGGCCTCGAACTGGGGTGGCGACGCCGCCCCCAGTCCGACGGTGGCCTGGAACCGGCGGGCGTGACGCTTCAGCCGATACGCCGGGAAGGGCGTTGGGTCACCCACGTTGCAATAGAACGAGATGCTCTTGGGGTAGATCGATCCGGCGATCTTGACCGGACCCGGGCCACCAGCTCGCCGAGACCTCCGGAAGGGTGCATGTCCGAGAGATATGCGGTCGTGCTGGACGTCTTGGCGGTCACCACCGGTGCCGGCTCGCTCGATTGCGGGGTGGAACCGCCCGACGCGGGAGGCCCCGTCGACGAGCCCGCATGCGGCGACGCGCCGGAGTTGACGTGGATGAGCACAGCTACGACCGCCGCCAACGCGACGACGCTTCCGACGATCGCCCACACGAATGTCCGCCCTCGCCGCATGGGCTAGAGGCTCGCCGCCAGCCGGGCATGCGGGCGCGCGTCTGACGGAGTGTGGCGACGAGCTCGCGCTGGATGACGTCGAGGAACACGCGCGAGACGGCGTCCTCTCCGTGGAACACCTGGGCGAAGCGGTTGCGGGGCAGGACGAGCAGGAGCGCCCGCTCGCGTGTGACCGCGGTCACACGCGACGGACCGCCGTCGATCAGGCCCTCGTAGGCGAACGCCTTGCCGGGCCCGGCCAGGCCCACCCGGATGCGGCGGCTGCCGCGGATTGGCACCTGCTCGACGGCGGCGATGGCGTCGTTGCCGCTCCAGTCGGCGGCGCGCTCGGCGAAGGTGAACTGGTCGAGGTAGCAGCCACCGGTTTCGGCCGCCAGCCGCTGCGCCTCGTCATAGACGGTCGTGGGGTCGTGGACCAGCCGGCAGGAGCCGCCCTGGGCCTCGATCAGCGCGACCTTCTCGTGGCTCGTCGACGCCGGCATGACGGCGATGAACGGCAGGCCGTGGAACCCGGCGATGTAGGCCTCCGAGCCGGCCGCCGACCCGCTCGACGCCTCGACGATCGTCGTGTCCCCGAGGGTCCAGCCGTTGCAGAGGCCGTAGCGGAAGAGCGAGCGGGCGAGCCGATGCTTCAGCAAGCCGGTCGGGTGGACGGTCTCGTCCGCCCAGGCCCGCGCTCCGGTGCGTTCGCGGCCGGTCGAGAAGGTCGTCACCAGCGTAGTCTCGCCGATGCGGAGGTCTCGGTTAGCGCGAGTTGTCCAGATCGGCCACGCCTCGGCGGCGCTGACTCCCAGGAGCACGATGCAGAGGCCGACACCGTCGCTCAGAACATGCCGAGGATGACCAGCGTTGCCGTGACGCCGTACACCCAGTAGAAGCTCGCGTGACGCGCCCCGTCGTCCACCAATCCCGCCATGAGCACGTACACCGCGACCAACCCCGCCGCCACGGCCGCTGCCTCCGCCCGCCGCAGGCGCACCGAGCGCCCACTGACCCCGGCACTGGCGTGGTGATGGGCGTACAGCACGGTGCCGATCCGGATCGCGACGAGCGCGTACAGCACCACCAGAGACACCACCGTCGGCCCCTTGAAGGGATGTTGCCCCCGGACCGACAGCCACACCGCCCCGAAGCCGACCAACACCGCCGCCGCCGCGACCAGCGACAGCCACGGCGACCTGAAATCCATCCCGCGCCGCGCCTCCCGCTGTGTCCGCTCGAGCAGGGTCGCCGCTTCACGGGCACCCATTGGGCGCTCGTCCTCGTCCGCCCGGGGCCTGTCGCTGGTCGGACGTCCCGGTCATCTCGTCCTCCTCCTAGACTTTGTGCGGCAAACCTTACCTCGCTTTGCGGCGTAAAGTCAAAGGGGCGAGACACGTCGGGGAACAGACGCCGGAGCAGCGTCGACCTCACCGCCGATCGTCTGTGTGCGATCGACGAGCACGGCCGCGCTCCACTCACCCGGGTTCCGGGTCCACCCAGATCGTCAGATCCCGAGGATCTGCTTCTTCTTCGCCTCGAACTCTTCCTCGGTGATCAGACCTTGCCCCTTCAACGCTGCGTACTTCTGGATCTGCGCTGCGTCGTCCATCTCTGCCGGAGCTGCAGCCGCTGCCGGCTGCGGGACCGCTGGTGCCTGCTGGGCTTGGAGCTGCGAGATCTGCTCGTTCTGGGCGGCTTCCTGCTGTGCGCTGGCCTGGCTCCTCTGGGCGCTCTTGGCGCCCATGTGGGCTGCTCCGCCCGCCACGGCGGCCGTCATCAGCAGCCCGGGGCCCCTACGTCCTCTTCTCATCTGGAGTCTCCTTGCTGGTTAGGCGTGGGCTTCTTCGACGGCCCATTCGCGCGCTGCCTGGACGGCGTCGTGTGGGAGCCGCTCGAACGCCACCAGCATGCCACCGGCGTCGCGCACCGCCTGGGCGACCTTGCGCGCCCACACGTTCTCCCACACCAGGACCGCTGCCGACGAGTTCGGCTCGAGCTCCTGTGACACGCTCATGAGGTCGTCCTCGCTGAGGAGCCCTCCGACCTCGATGCCGATCTGATCGAGGCCTTCCTGAACGTCCGGGTCGAGCTCGGTAACTTCCACCGCGTCCGCATTGCCCTGCGCGTCCTTGGTCACGAACGCGGCGTCGATGATCCGGATCGTGCCGGCGTCAGCGAGGTCGCTGATCGCGGGTGCAATGTCGCCTCTGAAACGGTTCCCGGGAAACACGATCACGGCATAGTCGACGGGACCGATCTGCTCCATGCTGTCCTCCGCTCTCCGATGGTTGCTCGCTCCACTGCCGCGGCACTCACTCCTCGTCGTCGGGCGCTGCGAGTGGCGCACGGCGGTCACTCGGCCCGCGCGTTCCCGGAGCCCAATCCGCCGTCCGCGATGCGCGCCGCGAGCAACCTGACCGTAGGCTCGCCGACAGGGAGCCTCGAACCGTCACCCCGATTGGATGAACGACCGCCGGACGATTCGGTCGGGCCGGGAGGTGCAACCGAGCGCGGCCGCACACGCAGCCATCGGACGCAAGAATGGCGGGCGATGAGCGAGACGAGCACCGGAAGGGGCAAGGTGGTCGTGAACAGGTCGATGTCGCTCGACGGCTTCATCGCGGGCCCCGGCCATACGATGGACTGGGGCGGTGGCCGCCCGCTCGCGGACTTCGTGGCGCCGGGCGACGTCGCGGAGATCGCGGCGGCCACCGGCGCCATGCTCATCGGCCGGCGAACCTGGGACGTCGGCAGCAAGATGGAGGCCGACGACCCCGGCAGCGTGGACTACCCCTTCTCCGGCCCGTACTTCCTGCTCACGCACAGGCCGCCGGAGCCGCCCGAACCGGATGTCACGATCCTCAGCGGTGACATCGGCGAGGCGGTTGCCACGGCGCTGGAAGCTGCCGGCGGCAAGAACCTTGAGATCCTCGGCGCCGATGTCGCGGGCCAGTGCCTGGCGCGTGGGCTCGTCGACGAGATCCTCGTCTATGTGCTGCCGGTGGTGCTCGGCGACGGCATCCGCTTCTCGCCTCCGGGGCTCCCCAGGGTTGAGCTGGAACCGGTGAGCAGCACACCGTCGGGCGACGCCACCATCCTCCGGTTCCGCGTCCGCACGTAGCCCGGCCGCCTCA
>CAWJLQ010000007.1:0-123463 GCA_963843705.1 uncultured Actinomycetes bacterium | reverse complement strand
TGTTTCCCGGCGAGCTCAGGCGCCGACCCTGCTCACCCGCGTCTGCCACCGTTGCCACGCGACGAACGCGAGCGCGAGCGCCCCCAGCACGGCGATCAGGAGGTGCCCGTTGCCGAAGGCCCCGTTCACGACCGAGATGACGCCGAACAGCGTCAGTATCGCGTCGCGCAGGTTGCGGCGGTTCACCTGGCGACCGCGGCGCGCCGGACCGAGTGTGCATGCGCCAACCGTGCGACTCCCATGTGGTCCTCCCACGTTCCTCCGCTTCTGGAGGATGTGCGCCCAAGAGGAAGGAGAAGCGGCAAGGCGACCTGGCGGACGTTGCGCGTGGCCAGCCTATCAGGTCGCAGCCCCGGCCCTGGGGCCGTCATGCCCCCGCGGGAGCCTCGTGCGCGCCGGTACGCTTGGCGCATGCGGCCGGCCCTGCGGCACGCCCTCCGCGCCGTCCGCCTCGTGCTGCGGGACGCGCGCATCCCCCGGCCGATCCGTTGGGGCGGGGCGCTCGGGCTGCTGCCCGTTCCCGGCCCCTTCGACGAGATCATGCTGCTCCTGGTCGGCGGCGTGCTGTGGCTCTTCTACCGCGACCGGCTGCGCGAGGCGTGGCGTCTCACGGCGTAGGGTGCTTGTCTGACCGGCGCTACCGCTCGACCAGCATCACCAGCGTCTCGGGCAGCACGCCGTCGTACGCCATCGCCTCGGCCGCCGACGCTGACAGCTCCTCTCGGTTGGGGGGACTCCACGGGCCTCTCACAGGCTGTGGAGCGGGACCTCGTAGAACTCGACGGCGGCGCGGCCCCTTCCCCGGCACGCAGCAGTGCGCCTGACCGGCGAAGACGGCCATGTCGCGAGACCGGGCCGCGCCGACGATGCTCTGCACGAGGCGGGTCTTGCCGATCCCGGCCTCCCCCTCGATCGCCAGCACCGACGCCCGCCCCCGCGCGAGGTCGCGGACCGCCGCCGCCACCAGGGCAAGCTCGGCCTCTCGCCCCACGAGCTCGACCGCCGCGGCCGCGCCGGACGTCGTCGTCACGGCGAGAGCTTCCCGCACCGCGGCGCCAGAGTCCAGCGGGCCTCCGTAGTTTCGGGCAGTGCAACCCGGGCGCGCCCCGATGCGCGCCGAGACCGCACGACCTAGCCTTGGGTCAGGAAGGGGGCCACATGCGCGACATGCATCTGACAACGAGCTTCGTCCTGCGCGCCCTGGCGGTGTTCCTGATGGTTGCAGGCGCCGTCATCATCTTCACGGGCGGCTGGACGCTCGCGTTCTCGCCGATCACCGTCGGCCTGGCGCTTCTGGTCGTCGACGAGGTCATCCGGCGTCGACGGGGCGGAGCGGCGCCGGCGTAGCCGTCGGGCGCGTGCGCGTCAGCGCCGCAGCCGGATTGCGTTCAGATCCCGCTTGCGCATCTCGTCGATGCGCGTGAGCAGGTCGTCGATGTCGTCGTGCTCGGCGTGCAGGTAGCGGCCGGCGAGTGCGTCGTAACCGCCGCCGGCCAGTGCGGCGACGAGCTGCGGGGCGAGCTCGGGCGGCGTCCAGGGCAGGTCGCGGGGCGCCCAGGACGTCAGCTCGGTCTGCACGAGGCCCGGGCTGAAGAAGAAGACCGGAATGCGGCCGGCGAGCTCGGCGGCCAGCGTCTCGCCGTAGCGGCACACCGCCGCCTTGCTGGCCGGATAGGCCGTGTGGCTCTCCTCGCCGGGCGGCAGGTAGGCCGCGCCGCTGCCCGTGATCACGATCCGGCCCGACCCGCGCTCGAGCATCCCGGGGATGACGGCGCGGCAGCAGAGGTGCACGCCGAGCACGTTCACCTCGAACACGCGCCACCAGTCCGCCGGATCGAGCTCCCAGGTGACGCCGCGCTCGCCGGCGGTGCCCGCGTTGGCGACGAGCAGGTCGATCGGCTGCGCGTCCGCGACGGCGCGCTCGACCGCCTCGCGGTCGGTCACGTCGAGCGCCACGGCCCGGCCGCCGACCTCGGCTGCGACCGCCTCCACCTGCTCGCGCGTGCGTGCGGCGGCGACGATGTCCCATCCGTCCTGGGCAAGCCGGCGGGCGATGTTCGCCCCGATCCCGCGGCCCGCACCGGTGATGAGCGCTCTCATGTCCGCACCCTACACGCGACCGCTCGGGCGGTCAGCCTTCCTCGTGCGGCCGCCGCAGCCCCGACCGCAGCCCGCTCCACCAGGTCGCGGCGCCGCTGCGCGCAAACCCTGGCGTCGAGGCAAGCGCCTCGCTGATCCAGAGCGTCTCCGACGGTGGGTCGAGCTCCTCGACGTCGGCCACCGGAACCTCGAGGACGCGGGCGCGGAACGTCCCGCACCGGGCGAAGAGCACGTCGGGGTGGTCGTGGCTCGACCCGTAGCGGACGTACTCCACCACGCCCACCCGGCGCTCGCCTGCGCAGACCTCGAAGCCCTCGCAGTGCCCGAGCCAGAACTCCCGATCGTCGGCCATGCCGCGCCTCCCATCGCCCCCTGGGTGCACCGTCATCGTACCCCCGCCGGCCGCGCGCGAGAACCCGTCACGGCTCGACGTGCGCGAGCCGCAGCCCCTTGTGGCGGATGCCGTGGATGATCTTCGGCAGCGCGCGGATCGTGGCACTGCGGTCGCCGCCGCCGTCGTGCATGATCACGATCGACCCGGGCCGCACATGGGTGAGCACGTTGTGCGTGATGCTCTTCGCCGTCGCGCCCGGCGCCCAGTCGCGCGGATCGACCGACCACAGCACGATCCGCACGCCCAGGCTGGAGGCGATGGCCACCACCTTGTCCGACCAGCCGCCACCGGGCGGCCGGAAGAGCGTCGCGTGCACGCCGTCGCCCGAGAGCGTCTGCAGCGTCCGCTCGATCTGGAAGCGCACGACCGACGGCCGCTGCTCGCCGAAGGGCGGCGTCAGCGGGTGCGTCCAGGAGTGGTCCTCCACCAGCACGTCCGGTGTCTGCCGCTCGGCGGCGACGAGCTTCGGGAAGTGGTCGGCCAGGTCGCCGACGAGGAAGAACGTCGCCGGCGCGTGCATGCGGCGCAGGATCGCGAGCACCCGCCGCGTCTGCCCCGGCCAGGGTCCGTCGTCGAACGTGAGGGCGACGGCGTGCGGCACCTGCGCCGGGCCGGTGGCGTGGAACGCGCTCGACGCCACCTTGCCGGAGATCGCGCCGCGCACCGTCACCTCGACCCCCGGCACGGTGCCGAGGAAGTACTCCGGATCGGCCGGCTCGCCGCCCGGGACGGGCACCCGCCTCGTCGACACCGGCTCGGTGCGGTCCGGGCCGGGTGCGAGCGTGAGCCGGGCGCCGCCGCGCAGCCGCGCGCCGGGGGCGGCGCGGGCGCCGTCGACGAGCACGCTCCCTGGGTAGACGCCGGCCCGAAGCGTCACGCCGGAGACGTCGACCAGGTCGCCCGGCCGAGGCCGGAGGTGGAGCACCGACACGGCGTCCGCGAGGGTCGATCCCGCCGCCAGCTGGCGCTGGGCGCCGCCGACCGACACCCACAGCGGCGGCGGCTGGTCGGCCACGGACGGCGCCAGCCAGCCGGTGCCGGCGACGACCGCGCACACCACCGCCAGCGGAAGCCCCACGCGTGCGATCCGTCCCACCACCGCATGGTGCCGCACGCGGCCCGTCCCCGCCGCGCTCCGCACCGGATGACGCCGGATCGTTACGCGACCGTTGCGCTGCGGTGCGTCACGACCGCCGGAACCCGCCCTCGGAGTCGATCACCTGGCCGGTGATCCAGGCCGCGTCGTCGGTACACAGCCATCCGATCAGGCGGGCGGCGTCGGCCGGCTCGCCCCACCGACCGAGCGGCATCGCCGGCCGCGGATCCCAGCTCGAGATGTCCCAGCCCGTATCGGTCGGGCCGGGGTTGACGGTGTTCACCGTGATCCCGCGGTCGATGAGTCCGTCGGACAGCGTCCGCGTCGCCTGGTGCAGCGCCCCCTTGGAGACGGCATAGGCCACCTCCTCCGCCATCGGGCCGAGGTGCTGGCCCGACGTCATCAGCACGACCCGGCCGCCCGGGCGGCCGTCGTGCCCGCCGGCGAACTCGCGCACGAGCAGGAGCGAGGCGCGCACGTTCTCGTGCAGGAACGCGTCGACGTCCGCCGCCGTCAGCTCGGCGATCGTGCCCCGGCCGCTGCGGGCGTGGTTCGCCACCAGGATGTCGACGTGGCCGAAGGCGGCCCGCGCCGCGGCGAGCACCGCCCCCGGGGCGGCGGGGTCGGCGAAATCGGCCTCGACGTGCTCGACCCGGCCACCGCCGGCCGCGAGCGATCCGATCACGGCCGCCGTCCCGCCCGGATCGGCGCCCCACGGCTGGGCGGCGTCGTGCGGCGTCCACGACTGGACGAGCACGCAGGCGCCGAGCGCCAGCAGCCGCTCCGCGACGGCGTACCCGATGCCCGCCCGGCGGCTGACGCCCGTCACGACCGCTGCGCGGCCCTCGAGAGGCAGATCTTCGGCCATGTGCCGTCGAGAGCATACGCACAGCCGATTTCGCAAGTACACTCTCGCGTGTGGACGCCCTGCCCGAAAACGTGAGCCGCGATGCCGAACCTGCCCCGGATCCCGAGGACAGTACGCCGCCGCGATCGCTCGCCGCAGCACCCGGCGGAGCCATCCGAGCCGCAGGTTGCTGAGATCGCGGCCGCCGGCCTGCGCTGGCTGAACATCGAGTCGCCCACGGCCGCCGAGACGGCCTGGCTGGCGCAGCACTTCGACTTCCACGAGCTCGACCTCGAGGATGTGCTCTCGACCCGCCAGCGGCCGAAGATCGACGAGTACGAGGACTACCTCTTCATCGTGCTGCACGCGCCCCACTTCAACAAGGTGCGTGGGCGGCTGGACGCGGCGGAGCTGAACGTGTTCATCGGCAACGGCTTCGTCGTCACGCTGCCGAACGTGACGCTGAAGCCGATCGGGCGGCTCTTCTCCCAGCTCGAGTCGAACCAGGAGCGGCGTGAGCAGTACTTCTCCAAGGGCTCGGGCTACGTGCTCTACGAGATCCTGTCCGAGCTCTTCGACTACTGCTTCCCGATCCTCGACAAGATCGGGTTCAAGCTCGACCGCCTGACCGAGGCAATCTTCACCGAGCGCCGGTCCGAGGAGGTCGTGCGCGACATCTCGGACGTGAAGCAGGAGATCGTCGCCTACCGCAAGGTCATCAAGCCGGAACGCTCGACGCTGCGGCTGCTGGAGCGGTCGCGCACGCTCTACCTGACCGAGGATCTCGAGGTCTACTTCGACGACATCGTCGACAAGGCCGAGCGCATCTGGGATCAGCTGGACAACTACAAGGAGGTCGTCGAGGCGCTCGAGACGACCAACGAGTCGGTCATCGCGCACAAGCAGAACGACATCCTGCGCGTCCTCACGATCTTCTCGGTCGTGCTCCTGCCGCTCACGCTGATCACGGGCATCTTCGGCATGAACTTCCGGCACATCCCCTTCAGCGCCGACTACCACGGCTTCGTGACGGCGGTCGGCGTCATGCTGGCGCTCGCGGTGGGCATGGTCGGGTTCTTCCGCTGGAAGCGCTGGATATGACCGAACAGCTGTGGGCGCCCTGGCGCCTGGAGTACGTCCAGGGGGGCGCCGACGCCCGCGGCTGCGTGTTCTGCGACGCCGCGGCCGGCGCGGATCCGGACGGGCTGATCGTGCACCGGGGGGAGCGGGCCTTCGTGCTCATGAACCTCTACCCCTACTCGAACGGGCACCTGATGGCGGCGCCGTACCGCCATGTCGCGTCGCCGGGCGACCTGGACGATGCCGAGCGGGCCGAGCTGTGGTCGCTGCTCGACCGCAGCGTGCGCGCCCTCACCGCGGCGATGTCGCCGCACGGGTTCAACGCGGGGCTCAATCTCGGCCGCGTGGCGGGCGCCGGCGTCGAGGATCACCTGCACCTGCACGTCGTCCCGCGCTGGAACGGCGACACGAACTTCATGCCCGTCCTCGCCGACGTGAAGGTGATGCCGGAGCACATCAGCCGCACCGCGGAGAAGCTGCGGGCGGCCTGGCCGGAGTGAGCGCGAAGAGGATGTGCCCGGGCGCTGGTGCCCGTGGGGCCTGGCCCCGCGTGCGGGGCCAGGCCCCGGTTGTCGGGTGTCAGTCCGCCGTCTTTGCGCAGCACCGTCTGGGAGGCGACGTTGTCCGCTCCCCGGGGTCAGACCCCGCGTAAGAAGCGTCACGGAATCGTCACGGGCTCCGTTCGGGGCCTGGCCCCGGGTGCGGGGCCAGGCCCCGGTTGGGCGGCGGTCAGTCCGCCGTCTTTGCGAAGAGCAGGTGGTCGCGCCAGGCGCCGGCGATGAACAGGTAGCTCGGGCAGTGCCCGATCTCGAGGAAGTCGTTTCGGCGCAGCACCGTCTGCGAGGCGATGTTGTCCACGAGCGTGGCCGCCTCCAGCCGGTGCAGGCCGGCCTCGCCGAACCCCCACTCGCACACCCGCGCGACGGCGGCGGTGGCGATGCCGCGGCCGTTCAGCTCCTCGCACACCCAGTAGCCGAGGCCGCCGTTCTGGAACGGCCCGCGGGTGATGCGCGAGACCGAGAGCAGCCCGGCGGGGCGCCCGTCGGCCTCGATCAGGAAGCGGTGGAGCCGGTCGGCGGCCCGCTCGCGCTCGAGCAGCTCCAGCTCGAGCCGCTGGCCGTCCTCGGTGTAGAACGACTGCGGGCGCGGCGGGTCGAACGGCGCCATGAAGGCGCGCTGGCCCGTGTAGAGCCGGGTGAGCAGCGCTGCGTCGCCCATCCCCAGCGGCCGCAGCCGGACGTCCATGTGGCCAAGTATCGTCGAGGCGCTGGGTAGACTGGCGCCGATGCTCGCGCCCGCCGTGTTCAAGGCCTACGACGTGCGGGGAATCGTGCCCGACGAGCTCGACGCGGACGGCGCGCACGCGCTGGCGCACGCCTACGTCGAGGCGTTCGAGCCGCGCGTGATGGCGATCGGCCACGACATGCGCCTCTCGTCGCCGGAGCTCGCAGCGGCCGCCGTCCGGGGCGCCTCGGAGGCCGGCGCCGACGTCGTCGACCTCGGTCAGATCGGCACCGAGATGCTCTACTACGCCGTCGGCGAGCACGGCTACGAGGGCGGCCTGCAGATCACCGCGTCGCACAACCCGGCCGCGTACAACGGCATGAAGATCGTCCGCCGCGGGGCGATGCCCGTCGGCTCGGACACGGGCCTGGACAAGATCAAGGAGCGGGCTGCGGCCGGCCCGTCGCCGGGGCAGCGGACGGGCGAGGTGACGTCGCGGGACGTCTATCCCGGCTTCCACGACCGCGTGGCGGCGTTCGTCGACGCGTCGGCGGTGCGGCCGCTGAAGCTCGTGCTCGACGGCTGCAACGGCATGGCCGGGCCGATGATCGGGCCGGTGCTCGAGCGGCTGCCTGTGCAGGTCTCGGCGCACAACTTCGAGCCGGACGGCCGCTTCCCCAACCACGAGCCCAACCCCCTGCTCGAGGAGAACCGCAGGTTCGTCATCGAGCGCGTGCGGACGGAGGGCGCCGACCTCGGCATCGCGTGGGACGGCGACGCCGACCGCTGCTTCTTCATCGACGACACCGGCGAGTTCGTCCCCGGCGACCTCGTCACCGCCCTGATCGCGCAGACGATGCTCGAGCGCCACCCCGGGGCGACGGTCGTGTACGACCTGCGCGCGTCCTGGGCCGTGCGCGACACGGTCCGCGCAGGCGGCGGCACCGCCCTCGAGAACCGCGTCGGCCACGCCTTCATCAAGGCCCGCATCCGCAAGGAGGACGCGGTCTTCGCCGGCGAGGTGTCGGGGCACTACTACTTCAAGGACTTCTACTTCTGCGACACCGGCGTCGTGCCGGCGCTCGTGATGCTCGAGATCGTCTCGCGCGCCGGCAGGTCGCTGTCCGAGCTGCTGCGGCCGTTCCGGGAGCGCTACTTCATCTCCGGCGAGATCAACTCCACGGTCGCGGACGTCCCGCTGAAGCTGCAGCAGCTGAAGGAGCGCTTCGGCCGCAGCGCCGAGCGAGTGTCGCACATGGACGGGATCTCGTTCGAGTACCCCGACTGGCACTTCAACGTGCGCCCGTCGAACACCGAGCCGCTGCTGCGGCTGAACCTGGAGGCGCTCGACGTCGACACGATGGCCGAGCGCCGCGACGAGGTGCTCGACCTGATCCGGGGCTGACGTGGCCACCGACCGCCGTCCGCCCTACCGCTTCGCCCACCGCCTGCGCGTCGGCTTCGACGAGACCGACGCCCAGGGCGTCGTCTACTACGGCCGCTACATGCCCTACTTCGACCGCGCCCGGGTCGAGTACCTGCGACTGCTGGGGCTCTCGTCGCACGTGCCGGGCGGGCCGGAGTTCGCGATGCGCGCCCAGCATGTCGAGTACCACGCCCCCGCGCGCTTCGACGACGAGTTGGAGGTGTTCGTGCGCGCCGAGCGGCTGGGCACGACCAGCATCACGTGGGCGTTCGACGCCTACGACCTCGGCACCGGGCAGCACCTGGCCTCGGCGACGCAGGTGGTCGTGGCGATCGACCCGCTCGAGCGCCGGCCGGTGCCCGTCCCGTACGACTTCCGCGTGGCGGTGGTGGAGTTCGAGCACACGGTCGAGGCGTGAGCCCGTCACCTGACGACTTCCGTGGGGCGCTCGCGGCGATCGAGGGGATCGTGAACCGCGAGGCCGACTCGGACGCGATCGTGCGCGGAGTCGTCGAGGCGCTGCACGACCGGCTCGACACGTACTCATGGGTCGGGATCTACTTCGTCGAGGACGGCGACCTCGTCCTCGGCCCGTGGAAGGGGCCCCACGCCACCGACCACACCCGCATCCCGATCGGCCAGGGCGTGTGCGGCGCCGCGGCGGCCAGCGGCGTCACCGAGATCGTCGCCGACGTGAACGCCGATCCGCGCTATCTGGCCTGCTTCCCGTCGACCCGGTCCGAGATCGTCGCGCCGGTCGCCTACGAGGGTTCGGTCGTCGCCGAGATCGACGTGGACTCGGACGCTCCGGCCGCGTTCGGAGAGGCCGACAGGGCCTTCCTGGAGCGGGTCGCAGCTCTGATATCGCCCCACTGTCTGGTCGGCTGGGACACCGGCGGCGCGGATTGGGACGCACCCGAGAACTGGGCGTAGCGGAACCCGTTTGAGTCCCGTCCGCGGGGCGTGGTAGAACTGCGCGCAGCAGCGCCGACCTCGGGGTGCCGGCGCGTGTTTCGGGGGAGGCCAGTCCATGGCGGAAATGGCCGAGTCGGGGAGCGGCAAGCGGCTGTTCGTCCGGCAGTCATCGGGGCTCGTGCGCGACGTCAGCGTCACGAACGCCCTCTTCTTCAACGTGGCGGCGTTCGTCGGCGTCGGGCTGACGCTCTATCCCGCCTTCTACTCGCTCGCATTCGAGCCGGTGTGGCGGTTCGGGCCGTTCTCGGAGTACGGATGGGCCGCGATCATCACCGGCCTGTTCTGCATCCTGCTCGCCCTCATCTTCGCGTCGCTCACCTCGGTCATGCCCCGCTCCGGCGGCGACTACGTCTTCACGACGCGCATCATCGGGCCGTTCCTGGGCTGGCTGGAATCGTGGACGCTCGTCATCGCCTCGATCGCGATCATGGCCTTCGAGGTGCCGCTCGTCCTGCGCAACCTGCAGATCACCGGCCGGATCATCGGCATCGGCGCCGGCGGCCACTTCTTCAAGAACGCGAACAACTGGTTCACGAACTCCTCCGGCGCGATCACCGGATGGAACGGCCTGATCTGGTCGCTCGTCGTGCTGGCCGTGATTCTGGGCATCGTGCTCCAGCCGACGCGCCGGTTCCACAAGATCGTGACGACCCTGGCGGGCATCGGCGTCGCCAGCTTCGTGCTGATGTTCGTCCTGGGGCTCGTGGCGGTCAACCAGTCCGACTTCCAGCACAACCTCCCGCAGTACACCGGCGGCGTGAGTGCGGCCAAGGTGGCTGCGTCCGGAAGCGCGATTCTGCCCGGGCACACGCACCACTTCCTGAGCGACGTCTTCTCGCGCGACGTGTTCCCGTTCATGCTCGGGATCGTGTTCCTGCAGTTCATCGGGTTCCAGTACTCGGCCTACATCGCCGGCGAGGTGCGCGGCAACGTCAAGCGCGGCGTCTCCACTGCACTTCTCGGAGCGCTGCTGATCGGCGTGATCGCCAACTCCGTCTACGTCGACCTGTTCTCGAACCACATCGGCTTCAACACCGTCACCAGCTGGGGCTACAACTACTGGGGCGGCGTGACGAACATCGCCCTTCCGGTCGGCCAGCCGCCGTCGATGCCGCTGATGGCGGTGATCGCGAACAAGACGCTGTGGCCGATCTGGGCGCTGATCAGCCTGGCGGGGGCGATGTTCCCGCTGCTTCTGTGCCCGGTCTACATCAACTTCATCAGCCGCATGGGCCTGGCCTGGAGCCTCGACCGGCAGCTGCCGGAGTGGTTCGGCGTGGTGAACGAGCGCATGGCCGCACCGCTGAACTCGATCCTGGCGGCGGTCGGCCTGACGGGCGTGTTCCTGTGGCTGCAGAACTTCTCCGTGCTGCCGAACTCGATCGCGCCGCCGGACGGCAAGCTGAACCTGGTGGCGACGCTGTGGTTCTCGATCTTCATGGCCGGCCTGACCTGGATCATGCCGGGGGTGAACGCCGTGCTCATCCGGTGGAGGCGGCCCGACCTGGTGCGCAATGCCCCCTTCAGCCGGTGGCTGCCCCTGCTCGGGATCGGATGGCTCGTGTTCCCGGTGTGGATCTACTGGTTCGCCGCGATCAAGCCGATCTGGGACAACCTGACGAGCAGCGGCACCGGCCGCCTGAACTACCTGAACAACAGCGGCATCACGGGGGCGCTCGTCTTCGTCGGCATCGGCCTCGCGATCTGGGTGATCATGAAGATCGTCCAGCGCAGCAAGGGGATCGACACGCACATGCTGTTCGCCGAGATCCCACCGGACTAGCGGCGCGTGGCCGACACCCGGATCTACATCGCGAGCGACTTCCACGCCGCCGAGAAGGCGTGGCGGAAGTTCCTGAACGCGGTCAAGCTGGACGTCTACAAGGCGCAGATCGCGCTCGTCGCCGGCGACTTCACCGGCAAGGCGATCGTGCCGATCGTCGACAGCGGCGGGACGTACGAGGCAGAGCTCTTCGGCGTGCACCGGCGGGCGTCGTCGGCCGAGGAGCTGGCCACGCTCGAGCGCGACATCGCCGACGTCGGCTACTACTCGGCGGTGATGGCCGCCGCCGAGGCCGAGCGGCTGGCGTCCGACAGCGCCGCACGCGACGAGCTCCTGCACCGGCTCATGAACGCGCGCATGGAGGCGTGGATGGCGCTCGCCACGGAGCGGCTCGGGGGCGGCACCGTGCCGCTCTACGTCATCCCCGGGAACGACGACGACTTCGGCATCGATCCGATCATCGACAACCCGGCGGCCTTCCCCGAGAACGCCGACGGCCGGGTGCTGGACATGCCCGGCGGCCTGCAGCTGCTCGCCTACGGGTGGTCGAACAACACCCCCTGGGACACGCCCCGGGAGGTGACCGAGGACGAGCTGTTCGACCGCCTGGATACGCTCGCCGGGCAGGTGCGCGACCCTCGCCGGGCGGTGTTCATGATCCATGTGCCCCCGTACGACTCGGGGCTCGACACCGCTCCGATCCTGGACGAGAACCTGCGCCCGACGATCTCGGCCGGCGACGTCCTGCGCGGCCCCGTCGGCTCCACCGCCGTGCGCCGGGTGATCGAGAAGTACCAGCCGCTGCTGGGGGTGCACGGCCATATCCACGAGTCGGGCGGCGAGCGCCGGATCGGGGACACCGTGTGCCTCAACCCGGGCAGCGAGGCCAACCACGGCATCCTGCGCGGCTACCTGGTCGACGTCGGCAAGAAGGGGATCGAGCGCACCCTCCGCGTCGAGGGCTAGAACCCGAAGGCGCTGCGCATGCCGGCCGTGCCGGCGTCGGCGGCGTGGCCGAGGAACGTCTTGATGCCGAGCATGCGCTCGGTCGTCTGCAGCAGCGAGTAGTGGCTGAAGAACGCCGAGCTGCGCAGGCCGGCGGTCACGTAGGGCGAGATCGCGAGCGCGGCGACGTGGCAGCTGACGTCGCTGCGGTTCGCCTTCGCGCGGCAGTTCTCGCCGGTCCCGCCACGGCCCTCGTCGCCCTCGTCCCAGGTGATGAAGATCGCCGTCCGCCCGTTCTGGTAGGCGGGCGTGGCGAGCAGGCGTGGCACCCAGGTGCGCAGCCACGTGTCGCCGGCCGTGATCGCGTTCGCGCCGGCGGTGCAGGCGACCTCCATGTCGCTGCACTGGTCGGGAGCGATGAACGCATAGGTCGGCAGGCGGTTCGCCTGGATGTCGACCGCGAGCGCGTCGAGGTTCGTGTCCGACGCCGCGCACGCCCGGGCGAGCCCCGTGTAGGCGACGGCCGGGTTGTGCCCGGGCTTGTACGGAAACGCCGTGCGGCGCAGGCAGTTCGACGCCATCCCGCCCTCGTACACGCGCCACGTCCCGCCCGCCGCCGCGACCTGGCCGAAGATGCTCGGCGCCGTCACCGACGGGGCCTCCCTCGCCACCCCGCCCGTGACCGCCATGTAGTTCGGGTGGCTGGGGTGCGTCGCGCCGTGGTCGTTCGTTGCCAGGCCGCACCGGCGCGCGAGCTGGTTGAGGTAGGGCGCGGCCCGCCCCGCCGCGGTTCCGGCGCCGCCGATGACGTCGCCGACGTTCCGGTTCTCCTCCATGATCACGATCACGTGGGCGTAGGTCTTGGGGGCGGCGCCGGTGCGGGTGCCGCACGGGCCGGCGGCGGCGGAGGACGTGGGCGCGGCCAGGCCGAGCGCCGCCGCAGCCGCCAGGACCGCGGCCGCGCCGAAGACCACCCACCTACGCGTCGTGCCATCGCGCATTGGAGTCCAACGTACGTGCATGCAGCACCCGGGGCAAGTCGACGACATCGTGAGCGATGTACCGCCGTACGCCACGAGGGCTCTGACCCCCGACCGGCGCGCTATGTCCAGGCCGCCTCGCGCATCGCCTCGGGCGCGCGCAGCCAGTAGGACTCGCGCAGCCACTCGAGCGCGGCCTCGAGGCAGTCGCCGTCCTCGACCCGGGCCGTCACCCAGCCGTAGCGGCCGACGTACTTCGCCTCGGAGACGAACGGCAGCGTGAGCGCGATCTCGCGCTCCTCCTTCGTCAGCTTGATCGTCGCGGTGACCGGCGGGCCGTCGTGCAGGATCGCGAACATGCGGCTGCCGCCGCCCACCTTGAAGACGTGGCTCTCGGGCCCGAACGGGTGGTCCTCGCGGGCCTCGGGGAACGAGAGCGCGAGCGCCCGCAGGGCATCTGCGTCAGCTGCCGCCATCCTCGGCAGACTACGTCGCGGGCGGCTCGGCGGCCGGCGCGGCGCCGGAGGTCGTCCGCCCCGCCTCGATCGCGAAGCGGTCGGCCATGCGCACGAGCGCGCTCGGGTCGTCGATGCCGCGGAACGTGAAGTCGGACTCGGGGGCGTCGGTGCCGGCCGTGTCCCAGTCGACGTCGCCGATGCCGAGGATCCGCTGGGCGAGCGACTGGCGCAGGTTGACGTTCTGGACGCGGTCGATGTGGGTCGTGCGCTCCTGCCGGCTGGCGATGCCGGTGCGGATCTGAATCCGGCGGTCGGTGACCAGGTAGCGCGTCGTCATCCGCCGCACCCAGCCGACGGCGTAGGTGAGCACGAGCAGGACGATCGTTGCCAGCGCGAACCACGTCGCCGCCACGCTCTTGCCGGCCACGTCCAGCACCACCCACACGGCAATCGGGACCAGCGAGACGATCGTCCACTTGACGTAGAAGAGCAGCATCGCCTTCCAGCTGGGGTGCCCCTGCCAGAGCGTCTTTTCGCCGTCGTACCCGCTCACCGGCGAGAGTCTACCGGGCCTCAGCCGGTCGGCGTGACCCGGTACGCGTCGAAGACGGCGTCGACGTTGCGCAGCGCCGTCAGCAGGCTGCGCAGCTCCTTCACGTCGCCCACCTCGACGGTGTACCAGTTGCGCGCCATCTGGTCGGCGACGTGGCCGCCGTACTCGACGATGTTCGCTCCGTGCTCGGCGAACGTCCGGGCGACGTCCTCGAGCAGGCGCGGGCGGTCCCACGACTGCAGGGCGATCGTCACCCGGAACGAGCTCGTCGCCGTCTCGGCGTCGTCCCAGTGCACGGGCGTGAAGCGCTCGGGCGTGCGCCGCAGCGCGCGCACGTTCGGGCAGTCGTCGCGGTGGATCGTGATGCCGCGGCCGAGCGAGATGTAGCCGCAGATGTCGTCGCCGGGGACGGGCGTGCAGCACTTGGCCATCCGCACGAGCACGTCCGGGTCGCCGGCCTCGTCGACGACGATGCCGAAGGACGAGCTGGCCGCGGGGCGCTTCTGCGGCCGCCGGGCGGGCGTGAGCTGCTCGTTCGGCGAGACGACCTCGACCGTCTTCAGGCGGCCGATCAGCTTGCTCACCACGTGGCCGACCTGCACCTTGCCGGCGCCGATGGCGACGTAGAAGTCGTCGGCCTTCTTGAAGCCCATCTCGCGGATGATCCCCGCCAGCAGCGGCGACGCCGACACCTTCTGGTGCGGCAGCCCGTTCGACTTCAGTGCCTGCTGAAGCGACTCGCGCCCCTTCTGCTCGAGGTCCTCGCGCGCCTGCTGCGTGAACCACTGCCGGATCTTGTTGCGCGCCCGCGACGACTTCACCAGGTTCAGCCAGTCGCGCGACGGCCCCCGCTCCTGCTTCGACGTCAGCACCTCGACGAACTCGCCCGACTGGAGCGTGTAGTGCAGCGGGACGATCCGGCCGTTCACCTTCGCGCCGACGCAGCGGTGGCCGACGTCGGTGTGGACGGCGTAGGCGAAGTCGAGCGGCGTCGCGCCGACCGGCAGGCTCTTCACCTCGCCCTTGGGCGTGAAGACGTAGACCTCGTCCGAGAACAGGTCGACCCGCAGCGTGTCCATGAACTCCTTCGGGTCGCGCGCGTCGCCCTGCCAGTCGGCGAGCTGCGCCACCCAGGCGTTCGTGGAGCTCTTCCCGGCCGCCGAGGGCTGCTTGTAGAGCCAGTGCGCGGCGATGCCGAACTCGGCCGTCTGGTGCATCTCGTGTGTGCGCACCTGGATCTCGAGGGGCTTTCCCTGCGTCCCGATCACCGTCGTGTGCAGCGACTGGTACATGTTGAACTTGGGCATCGCTACGTAGTCCTTGAACCGCCCCGGCATCGGCTTCCACAGCGAGTGGATGATCCCGATCGCGCCGTAGCAGTCCTTGACCGAGTCGACCTGCACGCGGATCGCGGTCAGGTCGTAGATCTCGTTGAACTCCTTGCCGCCCTGCGCCATCTTCAGGTAGATCGAGTAGAGGTGCTTGGCCCGGCCGGCGATGTCGGCGTTGATGCCCGCCGTCTCGAGCTCGGCCAGCAGGATCGTGCTCGCCTCGCCGGCGAACCGCTCCCGCTCGGCCCGCGTCTGGTTCACCATCGCGCCGATCTCGGCGTGGCGGCGCGGATGCAGCGTGGCGAACGCGAGGTCCTCGAGCTCCCACTTGATCGAGTGGATGCCCAGGCGATGCGCCAGCGGCGCGTAGATCTCGAGCGTCTCGCGCGCCGTCTGCACCTGCTTCTGCTTGCCGAGCGCCGAGATGGTGCGCATGTTGTGCAGGCGGTCGGCGAGCTTGATCAGCACCACGCGCAGGTCGTGGGCCATCGCCACGATCATCTTGCGGTAGTTCTCGACCTGGGCCTGCTCGCGGCTGGCGAAGCTGATCCGGGTCAGCTTGGTGACGCCGTCGACGAGCAGGGCGACGTCCTCGCCGAAGCGCGTGCGCACGTCGTCGAGCTCCGCCTCGGTGTCCTCGACGGTGTCGTGCAGCAGGGCGGCGACGATCGTGGCGGAGTCGAGCTTCAGCTCCGCGCAGATCTCGGCCACCGCGCACGGATGGATGATGAACGGCTCGCCGCTCTTGCGCAGCTGCCCCGCGTGGTGGTCGCAGGCGTAGTCGAACGCGGCGCGGATCATGTCCGCGTCCAGATTCGGGTTGTACGCCGCGATGCGGCCGAGCAGCTCGGTCAGCAGATGGTCGTGCCGCTCGGCCTCGGCGCTTCGGGGCACCGTTGCCATGCTCGTATTTTAGTTGAGCGCTCCGGGAACGCCCTCACCCGGCCTGGGACTGCAGGAACCGCAGCGAATCCTCCATCCGCTCGACCGCCGCGCGGTAGGTCGGCGAGGCGTTGAGATCGATCCGCTCGCCGCCTCCGCTGGAGGGGTCGAGGCCCACCTCGGCCAGCACCGTGCGGCAGCGGGCGACGGTGTCCGGCGCGAGCGGGATGCGTTCCTCACCGGCCCGAAGCGCCTTCCAGACGACCACCAGGGCCGGCCGCAGCGGCTCGCGCGCCTCGAGCACCTGGCGGGCGAACGCGATCTCGCTCTCACCCCACACGAGGTGCACCGGCATCCGCGACCCGAGCTCGGCGAGCAGCTCGCCGCCGGCCCGATCCGACGGCGGGTCGAGGGCGACGACGGCCCCGAAGCGCAGCTCGGGGTCGGCGGTCGCGGCCGCCTCTGCATACTCGGCCAGGGCCACGGCTCCGCCTCCGAGCCGGGACGGCTCCAGCGGTCCGCTCAGCATGCCCAGCCGCCGGCGGCTGTCCGCGCACAGCACGAGCACCCGCTCGCCCGCGGCCACCAGCCGGGCGATGGTCGCGATCTGCACGCCACGCCCGCGCACGTCGTCGACGCGGGCGGGCGCCGCCCTCAGGTCGGCCGCGACCGTCGCCGGGTCGAGCGCAACGGCCACGGCGCCGTCGGGCACCGGCGCGACGGCGCGCACCAGCATCTGCACGGATGCGGCCCCGTTCCACTCGTTGCGCACCAGCCGGTAGGCCACGTCGCGGCGGCCGCCCGCACGCAGGTCGTCGGCGGCGGCGCCGTGCCCGAACCACACCGCTCGGCAGCGGAAGCCGCCCAGCTCGACCGCCATCCGCAGGTGGCGGCCGTCGCCCATCCGCTCGACCCCGCGCACGGCCGCGGCCGGGGCGAGCAGGGTCACGCCCGGGTTGCCCAGCCCGAACGGCTCCAGCGTCGCCAGCTCGTCGGCCAGCTCGAGCGAGGCCTCGGCCGGCGCGAGCACCGCGTCGACGCGCTGGCGGGGCTGAAGATCGGCGTCGGTGAGCGCCGCGTCCGCGTGCGCCGCGAGCGCGTCGGCGAACGCCTCGACCCCGCCGGTCGCCATCGTCAGCCCGGCGGCGACCCGGTGCCCGCCGAACTTCTGCAGGTGCTCGCGGCAGGCGGTGAGGCCCGCGTGCAGGTCGTAGGCAGGAATGCTGCGGCCGGATCCCTTGGCCTCCTCCCCGCGCTCGGCGATGAGCACGACCGCGCGTCCGTAGCGCTCGACCAGGCGCGAGGCGACGATGCCGACGACGCCCTCGTGCCAGTCGGGGGACGAGAGCACGTAGGCGCGCCGCCGCCGCCACGCCGGGCCGCGCGCCTCGATCTGCTCGAGCGCCTCGGTGAGGATGCCGTCCTCGACCATCTGCCGCTCGCGGTTCAGCGACTCCAGGCGGGTCGCCAGCGCCCGCGCCCGCGACTCGTCCGCCGTCAGCAGCAGTTCCAGCGCCTCGTCCGGGTGGCACAGGCGGCCCGCGGCGTTGATGCGCGGCGCGAGCCGGAAGCCGACGTCCGACGCGCTCACGCGCGCCCGGTCGACCCGCGCGGCGGCCATCAGCGCGCGCAGGCCGGGGCGCTCGGTACGGGCCAGCCGGCGCAGCCCGGCGCGCACCAGGCCGCGGTTCTCGTCGACGAGCGGCACCACGTCGGCAATGGTGGCCAGCGCCACCAGGTCGAGATGACGCTCGAGCGCGGCCGGGTCGCGGCCCGCCTGCGCGAAGAGGGCCTGGGCGAGCTTGAACACGACGCCCGTGCCCGCGAGCTCCGGGAACGGGTAGTTGGACGGCCGCGTGCACACGAGCGGACAGGCGGGCAGGGCGTCTCCCGGGCGGTGGTGGTCGGTCACGATCACGTCCATGCCGGCGGCGGCGGCGCGGGCCACCTGCTCCGCGGCGGTGATCCCGCAGTCGACGGTGACCAGAAGCGAGATGCCGTCGGCCGCCAGGCGGTCGACCGTCTCGGCGGCCAGGCCGTAGCCCTCGTCGAAGCGGCTGGGGACGTGCCAGCGCACGTCGGCGCCGAGCTCGCCGAGCACGATCACCGCGAGCGCGGTCGCGCAGATGCCGTCGGCGTCGTAGTCGCCGTGCACGCAGATGCGCTCGCCCGCCGTGACGGCGCGGCCGATGCGCTCGCAGGCCGCCGCCATGTCGCCGAGCAGGAGCGGGTCGTGCAGCGGGCCGTCGAGGCCGATGAACGCCCGCGCCGCGGCGGCGGTCGTGTGGCCGCGGCGCACCAGCACCTCGGCGGTCGTGCGGTGCAGGCCGAGCTCCGCGGCCAGCGCGTCCGCCCGGCCGGGCGCACAGGGGTCGATGAGCCAGCGCGGCGTCTCCATGCACCCATGCTACGGAGGGGTGCGGACGTGCCCCGGCCCGGCCGCGTGCTTGAATCCCGCCATGCCGGGCCTCCACGTCGCCGTCTCCGGGTCGGGGCCGCCCGCCCTCCTTGTGCACGGCAGCATGAGCTTCGGCGCGCTCGCCTTCTCCGAGCAGCGGCCGCTGGCGGGCGAGTTCGAGCTGCACGTCGTCGACCGGCGCGGGTTCGGGCTCAGCCCGGACGGCGAAGGTCGCGTCGACTTCGACGCGGAGGCCGGCGAGCTGGCGGAGCTGCTCGACGCGCCCGCCCACCTGCTCGGCCACTCCTACGGCGCGATCGTGTGCATGCTCGCCGCCGTGCGGCGGCCGGAACGGGTGCGGTCGCTGGCCGTGATCGAGCCGCCCGCATTCGGGCTCGTGGCGGATCATCCGGCGGTGCGGGAGATGGTCACGCGCCTCGGGGCGCACATCGATGCGTCGGGCGGGATGACCGAGGAGGAGTACCTGCGCGGGTTCCTGGGAGCGTGGGGACTCGAGCTGGGCGAGGGCCCGACGCTGAACGCCGTCGCCCGCCGCTCCGTGCGCCGCTCGATCGGGGAGCGGCTGCCGACCGAGGCGGAGATCCCGCTCGACGCGCTGGCGGCGGCACCGTTTCCGGTCCTGGTTGCCCGCGGGGGGTGGGACGCGGTGCCGCCGGCCGCGCTCGCGATCGGCGGCCGCGCCTTCATCGCCGTGTGCGACCTGCTGGTGGAACGCCTGGGCGCCGAGCTCGCCGTCTTCCCGGGCGCGGCCCACCAGCCGCAGCTGCTCGGCGAGCCGTTCAACCGCCGCATCGCGCACTTCTGGCGCGCGGCGTGAGAGGCGGGGCCTGGCCCCGCCTACAGCCGGCCGCTGCGGATGATCGAGAGCACGAGCACCGCGCCGAGTGCGCTCGCGGTCAGGAAGCCGAGCAGCGCCAGCACGTGGATGCCGAACACATGCCAGCCGCCCTGGGCCGAGATCCCGATCAGCGATGACCCGACGAGGAGCGCCGCCATCACGATGGCGATCACGAGCCGGTTGAAGACGACGTCCGCCTGACCGATCAGGTCGTCCAGGCCCTGATGGCGGAACTTCACCTCCACCTCGCCGTCGCGCAGCTGCTCGAGCGTGTCGTGCACCTGGTATGGCAGCTCCCGGATCAGCCCGCTGACCGCCTCGATCTCCTCGCGCGTGCGTTCGAGCATGTGCTTCGGCGAGTAGCGCCGGGCCACCAGCTCGGCCGCGTACGGCTCCGCCACCTCGAACACGTTGAAGTCGGGGTAGAGCTCGGTGCCCACGCTGCCCAGCGTGGCGAGCGCCTTGTCGAGCAGCGCGAACCGGGTCGGGAGGCGCAGGTGCATGCGCGAGACGAGGACGAACGCCTCGCGGATCACCTGGAGCGGGTCGATCTGCCCCATCGACGCGCCGTAGTAGCGGTAGTAGACCTCGCGCAGCTCGATCCGCAGCTCGTCCTCCTGCTCCCTCGAGAAGCGCACGCCGAGCTCGTACAGGCGCCGCGGCAGCGCGTCCACGTTCTCGTTCACGGCGTCGAGCAGGAGCCGCGTGAGCCGGCGCATGTCGGCGTCGGAAAGCGTCCCCGTCATGCCGAAGTCGACCAGGCCGAGGCGGCCGTCGGTGAGCACCATGATGTTGGCCGGATGCGGGTCGCCGTGGAAGACGCCGTGGCGGAAGATCATCTCGAGCCAGGCCTCGGCGATCAGGATGGCCAGCCGCCGGCGCTCGTCCATCGGCGTCGCCGGCAGGTCGAGGTCGCCCAGCTGGACGCCCTCCAGCCGCTCCAGGGTGAGCACGCGCTCCCCGGAGTAGGTGCCGAACACCCGCGGGATGGCGATGCGCGGCTCCTCGGCGAAGTTGCGCCGGAAGATCTCGGCGTTGCGGGCCTCGATGCGGTAGTCGAGCTCACGCCGGATGGAGCGGGCGAACTCGTCGACGACCGCCACCGGGTCGATGAACGACAGGCGGTCGACCCGCCGGCGGACGATCCGCGCGACCTGGTAGAGCAGCGCGAGGTCGGACTCCACCCGGCCGGCGGCGTTCGGGCGCTGCACCTTCACGGCCGCCTTGCGGCCGTTGGCCAGCTCGGCGAAGTGCACCTGGCCGATCGAGGCGGCGGCCACCGGCACCGGGTCGAAGCTCGCGTACAGGCGGTCGATCGGGGCGCGCAGCTCCGCCTCGACCACCCGCTCGACGTCCGCGTAGGGCACCGGCGAGACCGAGTCCTGCAGGAGGCGCAGCTCGCTCAGGATCTCGGGCGGCACGATGTCGGGCCGGGTCGAGAGCAGCTGTCCGAACTTCACGAACGTCGGGCCGAGCTCGTCCAGCATCTCGCGCAGGTGCCGCCCGAGCGCGGGCAGGTTCTGGGCCTCGATCACCGACGATCGGCGCAGGGCGCGGCGCTCGAACACGAAGCCGAAGCCGTGCTTCGTCGCCACCTGTGCGATCTCGCGCACACGCCCCATCGTCCGCCGCCGATCTGCGAGCGTGGCCATCGCGGCGGATGTTAGAACGCGCCCGCTGTCAGGGCGGCGAGCGCGCGGGTGCCGTGGTCGAGATGCCACTCGATCGAGGGGTCGGCCGGGTCGCGCCAGGCGAGCTCGATCGACTCGTGGCTCGTGCGCAGCTCGCCGCCGAGCACGCGGCACACGTAGACGAGGCCGACCTGGCCGTGCGGCGCCGCGGGCAGCGACGCCGAGCGCCATTCGACGCCGCCCAGGCGCACGACCTCGACCTCGAGGCCCGTCTCCTCGCGCACCTCGCGCACCACGCCGTCCTGCGGCGACTCGTTCGGCGCCAGCCAGCCGCCGGGGAGGCCCCAGCTGCCGTCGTCCGCGCGGTGGTCGAGCAGGATCCGTCCCTCGGCGTCGGGGATCACGGCGGTCGCCCCCACCTTCGGGGTCGGCGTGCCCAGGTCACGCGCGAACCGCTCCCGCACCTCGGCCTGCGGCAGGCCGGCAAGCTGGGCGTAGAACCCGTCCACGATCGCGCAGAGGCGCTCGTAGCGGGCGTGGTCGTATGGGCTCTCGGCGTAGGCGCGGCCCTCGTAGGCGAGCGTGCGCAGCTCGTCCAGGAGGGCGACGGCGTCGATCAGACCAGGCTCCGGCCCTGCATGTCGGCGGGTACGGGCATGCCGAGGGCCGTGAGGACGGTCGGCGCGATGTCGAACAGGCGTGCGTCCGCCGGCACCGCGGGGGGCATGCCCGGGCCGGCGAAGATGGCGATGCCGAACTTGGCGTGGTTGGCGTCGTCGGGGCCGGTGTCGTTCTCGCGCACCTGCACGCGCCCGTCCCCGACCGAGCCGATCGAGCGCCAGCCCAGGTTGCCGAAGTAGGCGATCAGGTCGGGTGCGACGCCGTTCACTGTCCGGTACATGTCCTGCGGGCGGTACACGCGGGTGCCGATCGAGCGGCCCTGCTCGTCGCCGAGCGCCTCCAGCTTCGCGATCAGCTCGTCGCGCAGCGGCTCGTAGTCCGCCGGGTCGATCACGCCCTGCGGCTCGCGGCCCCGGACGTTGAAGAAGATGCGCGAGTAGTAGCCGCCGTCGGCCCAGACGCGCGTGTTCGGCCAGTCGATCCGGCAGCGGCCGATCGGCGTCTGCTCGGTGGGCGGGTCGACGAGCCGCAGGTAGCCGTTCTGCATCAGCCATTCGTTGATCTGGATGCCGCCGAACATGGCCTGCGCGCCGTGGTCGGAGACGACCATGACCGCGGTCTCGTCGCCCAGGCCGTCGATCAGCCGGCCGACCTCGGAGTCGAGGTAGCGGTAGTAGTCGCGGAAAGCGGCCTCGAGCGGCGTGCCGGGCTCGTAGTCGGGATGGTTGGGGTCGTAGAACCGCCACAGCGCGTGGTGCAGGCGGTCGGGGCCCATCTCGACCAGCATGAAGAAGTCCCAGGGGCGGGTGTCGCGCAGGTGCCGGGCGAGCGCGAAGCGGCGCTCGGTCATCGTGTGGATGTCGCGCACGACGCGCTCGCGGTCGTCGGTGCGGTAGTCCGGCACGTCGACCATGTAGTCGCCGACCACCTCGCGGATCTCGTCCTTGAGCGCCTCGGGGTAGGTGTAGCGGGAGTCCGTCGAAGGGGTCAGGAAGCAGCTCACCATCTCGCCGTTCACCTGCCGGGGCGGGAACGTCTGGGGGACGCCGAGGACGACGCAGTGCTTTCCGGCGCGGGAGAGGATGTCCCACAGCCGGTCCTCCTGCACCTTCTCGGAAGTCGCGAAGGCCATCCCGTCGTAGGAGTGGTCCTTGCGGTTGCGGAAGCCGTAGAAGCCGAGCGTGCCCGGGTCCTTCGAGGACATCATGCACGACCACGCCGGGACGGTGATCGGCGGGTCGCACGACTCCAGCCGGCCCCACGCGCCGCGCTCCATCAGGCCGGAGAGCACGGGCAGCTCGGCGCGCATGTCGTCGAAGACGACCTCGGGCGGGACGCAGTCGAGGCCGATGATCATGAGCCGTTTCGGACGTGCCATGGCGCCGCATGGTACCGACGAGCATCCGCGCGCCCCTCCGGTACGGCGGGGGCGGCCGGTGGCGTCACGGCGGTCAGGTAGGTTTCGGGGCGGAGTGGGTTCGGCAATCGCGACTCGACGGGAAACCCGGTCGAAGCGGACGGCGCGCGACGACTTCCGGCCCGACATCCAGGGCCTGCGGGCGGTCGCCGTGCTGATCGTGGCCCTGAACCACGCCGGGATCGGCGTGCTCGGCGGCGGCTACGTCGGCGTCGACGTCTTCTTCGTCATCTCGGGCTACCTGATCACGGGCTGGCTGCTGCGCCGCGCCGAGAAGACCGGACGGATCCCGTTCGGCGACTTCTACGCCGCCCGGGCCCGGCGCATCCTGCCCGCGGCCTCGCTCACGCTCGTCGCGACGGTGCTGGCCGCCTGGTACTTCCTGAACGTCGTGCGCGCGCTGTCGGCGTTCCATGACGCCGTGTGGGCGGCCGTGTTCGCGGCGAACGTCCACTTCGCCCAGGTGGGGACGAACTACTTCGCCCAGGACAACCCGCCGTCGGCATTGCAGCACTTCTGGTCGCTTGCGGTCGAGGAGCAGTTCTACGTCGTCTGGCCGGCCTGCCTGGCCGTCGCGCTCGCCGTCCTCGGCGCCCGGCGGCGTCTGGACGACCCCGTCGTCCGGCGCCGGCTGGCGGCGTTCGTCGCCGTCGTCGTGGTGGCCTCGCTCGCCTACTCGGTGCGGGCCACCGCCGCCGATCCCACGGCCGCTTACTTCTCCGCGTTCGCCCGCGGGTGGGAGCTGGGAGTGGGCGCGCTGCTGGCGGTGTGCGCCGCGGACGTGGAGCGGATCCCGGCGGGCGTGCGGGCGGCGCTGAGCTGGATGGGCCTGGCGGGGATCGGCGTCGCGGCCGTCGCCTTCTCGGCCTCCACCCCCTTTCCGGGCGACGCCGCGCTCCTGCCCGTGCTCGCCTCCGCGCTCGTGATCGCGGGCGGGCTCGGAGCCGACCCGAGGGGCGCCGTCAGGGTGCTCGGGCTGCGGCCGATGCGGGTGACGGGCGACATCTCCTACGCCTTCTACCTGTGGCACTGGCCGTTCCTCATCATCGCCGCGGAGCATGCGGCGCACCCGCTGTCGCTCGCCGAGAACCTGACGCTGCTCGCGGCCGCGTACGCGACCAGCATGATCACGTTCTCGCTCTACGAGTATCCCATCCGCCACAGCACCCGCCTGCGGCGACCGCGGGCGGCGCTCGTCCTGTGGCCCGCGACCGTGGGAGCGGTCGTCCTGGCCGCCGTCTGGGGGATCGACTCGGCGCAGAGCGCGACCACCGCGTACGTCGCGCCGGTGAAGCCGGCCCGGAAGGCGCTGCCCCTGTTCGTCTCCGACGTGCAGCGCAGCGTCTCTCCGGCCCGCCAGGCACAGGCGATCCCGTCGAACCTGATCCCGCCGCCGGCCGAGCTGCCCAAGACCGGGCCGTCGGGATGCGTGACGCGGACCGGGCTCGGCAGGCACTGCGTGCTCGGCGACGCGAACGCACGGCGGACGCTGATCGTCTTCGGCGACTCCCACGCGGCCGCGTGGCTGCCCGCCCTGGGCTACGCGGCGGCGAGCCTGCGGTACCGCCTGATCCCGGTGGTGAAGGCGTCGTGCACGCTCGGCGTCGCGTCCGCTCCGGGACACTGCCGCGAGTGGTACGACGAGGCGCTCGCGCGCATGCGCAGCCTGCATCCACGCGCGATCATCGTCGGGCAGTACTTCGATCCGCGCATCCCGGAGTCGAGCATGTACGCCGGCACCCGGGCGGAGCTGCGCGACTTCGCGAAGATCGCCCCGGAGGTCGTGCTGATGGAGGATCCGCCGACCCATGACGTGAACCCGATCGACTGCCTGCTGGCCGGAGGCGCCACCTTCGGGTCGTGCACATTCCCGTACACCGACGGCCTGGGCCGCGTCCACTCGAACATGCGCCGGCTGGCGAGCGCGACCGGGGCCGACTTCCTGCCGACGCTGCGGTGGTTCTGCGCGCACCGCGTCTGCCCGATCGTCGTCAGGCGGTACATCGTGTACTGGGACACGAACCACATGACGAAGACCTACGCCCGTCACATCGCCGTCCCGGTGACGGCGGCCCTGCGCCCCCTCCTCCACCGCGGCGCGGCGTAGCGGACGTGGCCACCGTCCTCGTCACCGCCGCGGGCGCGCCCGGGTGCCCACGGCTGATCCGGTCGCTCGCCGCCGGCGGCCACCGGGTCGTCGGCACCGACGCCAACCCCGCCTCCGTCGCGTCGCGCCTGTGCGAGCGCTTCGCGGTGGTGCCGCGGGGCGACGACCCGGAGTTCATCCCGGTGCTGGGTGCGGTCGCGCGGGAGCTCGGCGCGGACGTCGTCTTCCCCACGTCGTCGGCGGAGATCCTGGCGTGGGCGCGGGCGCGCGACACGTTCGGCGTTCCGGTGATGGCGGGGCCGCCCGCCGGCATCGAGGCGGCCGACGACAAGGCCGCGACGTTTCGCCTCGCCGAGCGGGCGGGCGTCGCCGCGCCGCGCACCATCGAGGTGGCCGACCCGGACGCCTTCGCCGCCGCCGTGCGCGAGCTCGGCTACCCGGAGCGACGCGTCGTCATGAAGCCGAGCCAGGCGAAGGGCTCGCGCGGGATGCGCATCCTCGACCCCCAGGCCGACCGCAGGCGCTGGCTGCTCGAGGCGCGTCCGGGCGAGGCGGCGCCGGAGCGGCTCGAGGACGTGCTCGAGCTGCTGGCCGCCGGGGAGTTCCCCCCCTACATCGTGCAGGAGTACCTGGACGGGCCGGAGGAGACGGTCGACGCGATCTGCTGGCGGGGCGAGCTGCTGCTGCCGATGACGCGCACCCGCGAGGCGCTGCGCGCCGGCCTGGCGATGGACTTCACCCTCATCGAGCGCCCGCGCGAGGAGGAGCTCTCGGCCCGGCTGGCGGCGGAGCTCCAGTCCGACTACTTCCTGTCGGTGCAGTTCAAGGGCGGGAAGCTGATGGAGATCAACCCGCGCGTCTCCACCATCGTCTACACGCCGGAGATCGACCCGCCGCTGCTCGCCGTCGGCCTCGCCCTGGGGACGGTCGCACCCGAGGAGATCCGCCGGCTGCGCGCGCGCGTCCCCCACGGCCGGCGGGCGATCCGCTACTTCGACCAGGTCGAGTTCGAACCGGCCGGGCGCGGGCGGCCTCGTAACTAGAATCGCGCTCTCGTGTCGCTCGGTACGTCCGATACTCCCACCGCCGTCGTGGTCGAGGTGGCCTGGGTCAACGGCCTCGGCGCCGTGCGCGCGCTCGGCCGCCACGGCGTGCGCGTCATCGCCGTCGACCATCGCCCCTGGGCGCTCGGATTCAGCTCGCGCTACGTCCACCGCCAGGTGGTCGCGCCCGACCCGGTCGCCGACGAGGACGGGTTCATCGAGGGCATGGCCAGGCTGGGCGAGGGCCTCGACCGTCCGCTGCCGATCTTCCCGACCCACGACGAGCACCTGAACTCGCTCGTCCGCCGCGCGGGTGAGCTCAGCCCCTGGTTCCGCGTTCCGGCCCCCGGCTGGGAGACGCTCGAGCGCATCCAGGACAAGGCGTACCAGGTGCAGGAGGCGATCGCGTGCGGCGTGCCGGTACCCCAGACCAGGTTCCCGGAGTCCGCCGCCGACGCGGTGGCGGCCGCCGCAGAGATCGGATACCCGGTGCTGATGAAGCCGGCCGAGAACATCGAGTTCAAGCGCCTCTACCGGCGCCAGGCGTTCCGCTGCGACACACCCGCCGAGGTCGAGGCGGCCTACGGCCACATGGAGACCTACGGGCCGGTGCTGCAGGAGTTCGTCCCGGGAGGCGACGAAGGGCTCTACACGCTGGGTAGCTACCTGAACGCCGAGGGCGAGGCGCTGGGCCTCTTCTGCGGCCGCAAGCTGCGGCAGACCCGGCGGGACATGGGCAGCTGCCGCATCGGCGAGTCGGTCTGGGTGGAGCGGGTCGTCGACGACGGCCTGCGCCTGCTGCGCGCGCTGGGATTCCACGGCGTGTCGCAGGTCGAGTTCAAGCTCGACCCGCGCACCGGTGAATTCAAGCTGATCGAGGTCAACCCGCGCCTGTGGCAGTGGCACGGCCTCTCCGGCGCGACCGGCGTCGACCTGACCCACATCGCGTTCCTCGACCTGATCGGCACGCCGCCGCCCCCGCAGCGGATGAGCGTCGAGGGTCGCAGGTGGGCGATCACGTTCATGTCCGGCACCCGCAACGGCTTCCAGATGCCGCCCTACACCGACGGCGTGTTCGCGCTCGACGACCCCCGCCCGCCTGCGACCCAGCTCGCGCGGTTGGTGCGCAAGGGCGTCCACCGGCCCGTCCGCGCATGGTTCCGCAAGTCCCGATACGTCACCTGATGGAGCGTTCGCGAATGCATGAGGTCCTCGAGAAGGTCGTCACGACGACGAAACCGTTCGTCCCGGTCGCGGTGAAGCGGCCGATCCGGCGCGCGATCCCGGCGCGCTACCACCACCACTTCGACCCCGACTGGCACCGGCACACGATCGGCAGCGTCCCGCTCTGGGAGGAGCTCGGCACGCTCCAGTTCGAGTACCTGGTCGACCGCGGGCTGCGCCCGGAGCACCACCTGCTCGACGTCGGCTGCGGCCCGCTCCGCGGCGGCCTCAAGTTCATCCCCTACCTCGAGCCCGGCCACTACTTCGGCGTCGACAAGCGCGCCGACGTGATCGAGGAGTCGCTGCGCACCGAGCTGCCGCAGAGCGGCCTCGCCGTGCGCCGGCCGACGGTGCTCGCCATGGGCGACTTCGGTTTCGAGCGGCTGAACCAGCGCTTCGACTACGCGATCGCACAGTCCGTCTTCACCCACCTGTCGCTGAACCAGATCATCCGCTGCCTGGTGCACATGGACCGCGTGCTCGTGCCCGGCGGCCAGTTCTTCGCCACGTTCTACCTGAACGAGCGCGGCAAGCAGAACCTCGAGGACATCCACCAGACGGGAACCGTGACGACCCACTTCGACAGCGACTACTTCCACTACGACGTGCCGTCGTTCGAGTGGGCCTGCGCCGGCACCGGCCTCGCCCCGGAGTACCTGGGCGACTGGGAGAACCCGTACAACCAGAAGATGATGGTGTTCCGCAAGCATGGCTAGCGGCAACGGCAACCGGCGGCTGCGCGTGCTCGGCGTCGGCGACGGCCGCTCGCTGATCTTCCTGCGCTGGGCGTGGCGCGTGGCGGAGCTCGGCCACGACGTCCACATCGTCTCGGACCGCATCACTGAGCGGCCCGGCGAGCTGGACGGCATCACCGCCCACCGGCTGCAGGAGCTCGAGCTCGGCACGCGCATCAAGGGCTTCCGGCGGATGCGGTTCGCCCCCGCCATCCGCAACCTCGCCAAGCGGCTCGACGTCGACGTCGTGCACGCCCACTACCTCCTGCCCTACGGCTTCTGGGCGGCGGAGGCGGGCGTCCACCCGCTGGTGATGAGCCCCTGGAACACCGACATCTTCACGTACGGCCGCGAGCGCGCCCGGGGCCGGCGGTGGGTGCGGGCGGCGGTGGCCGCCGGGGACGAGTACGTCGTGTCGTCGATCGGCAACGCCGAGGAGACGGTGCGGCTCGGCGCCGCACCGGAGCGGGTGCACCGGATCGTCTGGTACGTCGACCTGCGACCGTTCGGGCCGGAGCACCGCAAGCCCGGCCTGGCGGGCAGGTTCGGCTGGCCGGACGACTCGATCGTCATCCTGTCGCTGCGCAACTACCGCCCCAATACGAACCTCGACGTGCTCCTGCGCGCATTCGAGCGCGTCTCCCGCGAGGAGCCGCGCGCGCGCCTGATCATGGCGGCCCGCGGCGGGTGGACGCGGGAGGAGACCGAGGCGCTGCTCGACGAGCTCGAGCTGCGCGACCGCGTCGCCCAGCACTTCGCCAAGCCCGATGACCTGCCCGAGCTGTGCGCGTCGGCCGACATCGGCATCTCGATCGCATCGACCGACGCCACCCCGGCCTCGATGATCGAGTCGATGGCCTCGGGCCTGCCGATGGTGATGGGCGAGGCGGTCACGATCGACGAGTGGGTGTCGCAGGGTGACGGCGCCGAGATGGTCGAGTGCCGCGACGAGGACGCGGTCACGGCGGCGCTGCTCAAGCTGATCCGCGACGAGCAGCTGCGGGCGCGCTACGGCGAGCGCAACATCCGGGTCACGCGCGAGCGCCTGCCGCCGCCCGGCCCGGCGCTGGTCGACCTCTACCGCGACCTGCTGGCGCGGCGATGAGGGTGCTCTGCCTGGGCATGGACGGGGCCGACTTCGGTCTGGTCGGGGAGCTGCTCGAGCAGGGACGGCTGCCGACCCTGGCGGGCGTCATCCGCGACGGCGCCTACGGCCCCCTGCGCTCCACCCTCCCGGCGGCGACGCCGACGGCGTGGTCGTCGTTCCTCACCGGACTGAACCCGGCCGGACACGGCATCTTCAACTTCTCCACGAACGCCAATCGGGCCCCCTCCCGGGTTGAGAGCGCGCGCAGCCGCTCCGGAGCGCCGCTGTGGCGCACGCTCGGCGCCGCGGGGATCCGGTCGGCGTTCGTGACCGTGCCGTTCACGTATCCCGCCGAGCCGATCGAGGGGATCGTCGTCACCGGCTACGGCGGCCCGGCGACGCCGCAGATCGTGCCGGAGGCGGCCGCGGCGGCGATCACCGCCCGCCACCCCGGGCTCGTCACGGCGCACCACCCGATGAAGGAGCGCTACTGGGAGGACTTCGACCGGTATGCGCGCCGGCTGATCGAGCACGTCGGCCAGATCGAGTCCGTGTGCGAGCAGTGCTTCGAGCTCGAGCCCGAGCTGGGGGTGCTCGTGGTCGATTTCATGAGCACCGACTTCGCCGGCCACCTCGGGTATGCACGGCTCGATCCGGGCCATCCCGCCCACGACCCGGCCCAGGCGGGCGACGAGCTCGTGCGCGTGTACGAGGCCGTCGACGCCGCGTGCGGCCGCCTGATCGAGGCCGCCCGGGACCGCTTCGGCGAGGAGCCGACCGTGCTCATGATGTCCGACCACGGCATGAAGCCGATGTACTGGGTGTTCCACCTGAACCGGTGGCTCGAGGAGCGCGGTCACCTCCACTACCGGCGCCGCTCGCTGCAGCGGCTACGGGGCACGCGCCTGCGCACGCTCGCCACCGTCGACCAGCGGCTGGCGCGAACATCGGCCCTCTACACCCGGTTGATGGACGCGCTGCCGTTCGTGCCCGAGGTCGCCCACGACCGCGCCTTCGCCGACATCGACTTCCCCCGCACCCGCGCCTACTCGTTCGCGACCGGCGGACAGGTGTACCTGGGCGGAAGCGCCGGGAGCGAGCGCGACGCGGCCCGGGCCGAGCGCCTGGCGTCGGAGCTGGAGGAGGTGCGCCATCCGGAGACCGGCGAGCCGATGCTGCGCGTCCTGCGCAAGGCCGACATCTACCACGGGCCCTACCTCGACCGCGCGCCCGACCTGATCGTGCTGACGATCGACGAGCGCATCCACGTCGACGCGCTGCGGCGCCAGCACACGGAGGCGCTCGAGGTGCACTCCCACCTCGACCCCGAGAACGCCTACGGCTACTCGGGGCACCACGGCGTCGACGGCATCCTGGCCGCGGCCGGGCCCGGCATCCGCCCTGGCGAGGTGCCAGCGGGCGCCGGGATCGTCGACCTGCCCGCCACCATCCTGCGCCTGCACGGGATCGAGGCCGAGGGACTCGACGGGCGGCCGATCGAGGCCATCCTGGGCGAGACCGGCGAGACGGTGCGCGTGGCGGCGCAGGGGCCGGCGGCCAGCGACGACGGCGTCTACAGCGCCGAGGAGGAGGCCGGCATCCTCGAGCGCCTCCGCGACCTCGGCTACGAGTGACCGCGGCGCGGGTCGAGATCGACGCGCCGGAGGCGTTCGCGCCGCGGGCGCGGTGGACGATCGAGACCCTGCTCGGCGCCTGCGCCGCGCCCGCGGCGGGGGTCGTGCGCTACGGCGGCGCCGGCGGCCTGGCTGTGTCGGAACGGGCCTGGCGCTGGTTCGAGGACGGCGGCGCCGACCCGCCGCGCCTCCTGGACGGCGGCATGCTCGACTTCGGCGACGGCGGGGGCGACCTGGTCGCAAGCGCGTTCTGGCATCTCTCGCGCTGGGAGGAGCGGCCCGGGTCGGTCAGGGACGCGCACGGGCGCTTCCCCGCCTCGGCGGCGCTCGCGGATCCGGCCCGGCCCGCGGTCGACGAGCTGCTGCGCGCGTTCCGTCGTCACGTCGGCGACACGGGCCGCACGCCGTTCACGGTCGCCCTCACCCACGACGTCGACAACCCCTGGCGCTGGAGCCGCCCGCGCGCCCTGCTCGGGGCCGCCGCGCGCGCCCGGGGCGCGCTGCGGGCGGGTCGTCGCCGCGACGCCGCCGGCGAGGCGCTCGCGCTGGCCGCGGCCCCGGTGCGGCATCTGCGCGGCACCGACCCGAACTGGTCGTACGAGCGCATCGCCGCGATCGAGCGCGCGCACGGCGGCCGCTCGACGTACTTCATCATGGCCGGCCATCACGTCCCGGCCGACGGCCCGGATCCGGCCGCGTACGAGCGCCTGCGGCCGGCCATCGTCGCCCAGGTGGCCGCGCAGGGCGACGAGATCGGCCTGCATCCGAGCTACACGGCCTCGGAGCGGCCCGAGCGGATCGGGGAGGAGCGCGCCCGGCTGGAGGAGGTCGCGGGCTCACCGGTGGCGGGCGTTCGCTTCCACTACCTGCGCCTCGAGGCTCATTCCACCCTGCCGGAGCTCGACCGGCTCGGGTTCGCCTACGACTCCAGCCAGGGGTTCGGCGACGCGATCGGCCTGCGGGCGGGCTTCTCGTTCCCCTTCCGGCCGTTCGACCTCGCCGCGGGGTGCGCGCTGGAGCTGGCCGAGCTGCCGCTCGCGGTGATGGATGCGACCCTGGCCGAGGAGCGCTACCTGGGCCTGCGCCCCGCCGCCGGGCTCGAGCGCACGCTCGCCCTGCTCGAGCGGGTCGCGGACGTCGGCGGAACGGTGGCGATCCTCTGGCACACCGACCGCTTCAGCCGCGAGTACGCACGCGGCTGGGACCGCGTCTACGACCAGGTGCTCGAGTGGGTCGCCGGGCGCGGCGGCCGGCTCGTCAGCGCCGCCGAGGCGGTCAGCGCGAGCGCCCGTGCGCCCGCCGCCGGCGGCGGCGAGACGACGTAGGCGGAGAGGACGGCGCGGCCGACGCGGGCGGGCCGTCCGTGGCCGGCGTCGGCGTGGGCGCGGGCACGGGCGCCTGCGCGCCGCCGCGACGGCGGCGCCGGGGCTGGGTCTCGATCTCCTCGTCGCGCTCGATGTCGTGGCGGCGCTTGGCGAAGCCGGGCTCGCGCTCGAGGAAGATCGCGAGCAGCGGTGCGGCGATGAAGATGGACGAGTAGGCGCCGGACGTGATGCCGACGACGAGCGCGAAGGCGAAGTCCTTCAGCGACCCCGACCCGAACACGAACAGCAGGGCGACCGGGATCAGCGTGACGAGCGACGTGTTCAGCGAGCGGGTGATCGTCTCGGCCAGCGACTCGTTCACGACCTGGCTGGCGGTGTGCCGGCGCAGGATCGGGATGTTCTCGCGCACCCGGTCGAAGACGATGACGGTGTCGTACATCGAGTAGCCGAGCACGGTCAGGACCGCGGCGACCGTGTCGGCGGTGACGACCCTCCCGGCCAGGGAGTAGATCCCGATCGTCAGCAGGATGTCGTGCCCGAGGGCGATCATCACCGGCAGCGCGTACTTCCACTCGAACCGGAAGGACACGTAGATGAAGATGATGATCAGCGAGAAGAGCACCGCCAGGTAGGCCGAGTTCAGCACCGACTGGCCGAACGACGAGCTCACCTCCTGGAAGTCGGTGATCTTCGTCTGCTGGCCGAAGTGCGACCTGAGCGACGTGTCCAGGCTGCCGCGCTGCGAGTCGGTGAGGAAGTGGGACTCGACCTGGAACTTGGTGAAGTTCGAGCCCTGCTGCGCCTTCGTCGACGTGAGCCCCTGCACCTGCGGCTGGCTGATCCCGGCAACGGAGACCGCGCCCGTGGCCGCGCCCACCGAGACCGGCTTGGGCGTCACGAAGGTCAGCTTCGAGCCGCCGGTGAAGTCGATGCCGCGGTTCAGCCCCGCCGTGCCCAGGCTGACGGCGCCGATCACGAGGATCAGGCCCGAGAGCGCGAACCAGACGTGCTTGCGGCCGATGAAGTCGAACCGCTTCCAGCGGTCGCCCGTGCCGACGGATCCCAGCACCCAGCGGCTGCCCATGAAGCCCATGCCGGAGAGCGAGCCGAGCATCGCCCGCGTGGCGACGACGGCGGTGAAGATCGAGGTGATGACGCCGATCAGCAGCATCAGCGCGAAGCCCTTCACGCTCGACGTTGCGGCGGCGTAGAGCACGCCGGCGGCGATCAGCGTGACGACGTTCGCGTCGATGATCGTGTGGAAGCCGCGCCGGTAGCC
The DNA here is from genome assembly GCA_963843705.1 of uncultured Actinomycetes bacterium. GTDB lineage: Bacteria > Actinomycetota > Thermoleophilia > Gaiellales > JAICJC01 > JAICJC01. Next base: position 90,030 of record CAWJLQ010000007.1, on the reverse strand, counting down.
GGTCGCGATCGCGGCCCGCATCGACTTCCCGGCGCGCACCTCCTCCTTCACGCGCTCGAAGATGACGATGTTGGCGTCGGCAGCGACGCCGATGGTCAGGATGGTGCCGGCGATCCCGGGCAGCGTCATCGTCACCGGGAGGGCCGACACGATGCCGGCCAGCAGCACGCCGTAGATGATGAGCGCGATGTCGGCGATCAGGCCGAGGAAGCCGTAGAACGCGAGCAGGAAGATCATCACGAACGCGAGCCCGGCCGCACCCGCGATGACGCCGTTTCGCAGCGAGTCCTTGCCGAGCGAGGCCGACACCAGCTGCTGGGAGTAGGGCGAGAATTTCACCGGCAGCGTCCCGGACTGGATCTCGAGCGCGATCCGGTCGGCTTCGGACTTCGAGAGCCCGGTGATCTGGCTGCCCGGCGAGGTGGGATTGTCGGCGGCAATCCCGCCGGGGTACTGGTTGTAGTCGATCGTCGGAGCCGCCACCAGCCGGTTGTCGACGACGATCGCGTTGGGGAGCGGGGTGCCCGCCTGCTGGCCCTCGGTCGCGATCTGGGCGGTGATGTTGTGGAAGTCGGTGCCGCCGCCGTTCTTGTACTGCAGCGCCACGATCGGCTGGCCGTTCTGATCGGTCGTCGACTGCGCGCTCGAGATCTCGTCGCCGGTGACGATCTCGCTGTCCTGCGTCGGCAGGTGGAACAGGTACCAGACGGTCGAGTTCTTCGTGCTGGCGAGGTCGGGACAGCCGTCGGCGGCCGCGCAGCTCACGGCCGCGTCGCCGTGCGGCACGGCCAGGAACACGGTCCCCGCCGGCTGCTTGGTGAGGTGGAGGTCGTTCAGCACCTGGGCCTTCTGCGGCTCGATCCGCGAGCGCAGGCCGCCACGCTGCACCAGGTTGTGCGTCTTGGCGTTGAAGAGCGCCCAGCCCGACGGCGTCTCGCCCGGCTTCAACTCCTTCTTCGCCCCGACCAGCGTCGTGTACAGCGACTGCGGCTTGGACTGGAACTGGGAGACGCGCGAGACGGGCGTCAGGTTCTTGTAGAAGTCGAACGACTGCAGCTGCCCGGCGACGAGCAGGTTCGCGACCGCGTTCGGGTTCTTCACGCCCGGGATCGAGATGTCGATCGTGTTGTCGGCGGTCGAGGTGCGGATCTCCGGCTGCAGGATGCCGCGGGGGTCGATGCGCCGGCGCATGACGTCGGCCGCGTTCTGGAGCGTGGTCGACGAGATCGTGTTGCCGTGCAGCGGGCGGGCCTTGAGCACGACCTCGAGCCCGCCGCGCAGGTCGAGGCCGAGCGTGAAGCCGCGCACGACGACGACGCTGCCGGCCGCGACCATCAGCGCGATCACCAGCGCCAGGATGCCCAGGTTGCGGCGCTTCTCGTTCACGAGCCCGGAAGTTTAGAGGATGGCTCCACGCCGACCGTCATCGGCGGCAGCCTCGGAGACCTCAAGCCGGAGGTCGGCCAGGCGGCCGGCGGCGATCGCCTCCCGCGCCCGGCGCACGAGGTCGAGCAGGAAGTGCAGGTTGTGGATGGTGAGCAGGCGCAGGCCGGTGATCTCGGACTGGGTGATCAGATGCCGGATATACGCGCGGGTGAAGCCGGTGCACGCCTGGCAGGCGCAGCCCTCGACGAGCGGCCCCGGGTCGGCCGCGAACCGCGCGTTTCGGAGGTTGATGCGGCCGCCGGGGACGAGCGCCGAGCCGGTGCGGCCGAGCCGGGTCGGCAGGACACAGTCGAACATGTCGACGCCGCGGGCGATGCCCTCGACCAGCCCGGCCGGATCGCCCACGCCCATCAGGTAGCGCGGCCGGTCGGCGGGCAGGAGCGCCGTCGTCGCCGCGATCGTCTCGAGCATGGCCGGGCGCTCCTCCCCCACCGAGAGACCGCCGAGCGCGTTGCCGTCGAACCCGAGCGCGACGATCTGCTCCGCGCTGCGCCGGCGCAGCTCGAGGTCGACGCCGCCCTGCACGATCCCGAACCCGAGCTGGCCCTCGGCCCGCGGCTGTGCCCGGCTGCGCTCGGCCCAGATGCCGGTGCGCCGCACCGCCTCCTCGACCCGGCGCCGGTCGACCCCGGCTGGCGGGCACTCGTCGAACGCCATCGCGATGTCGGAGCCGAGCAGCCGCTGCACCCGCATCGCCACCTCGGGCGTGAACCGGTGCTCGGCGCCGTCGTAGACCGATCGGAAGCGCACGCCGTCGTCGTCCACCCTTGTGGCCGTATGCCGCAGCGAGAACACCTGGAAGCCCCCGGAGTCGGTCAGGATCGGGCCGTCCCACCCGCAGAACCGATGCACGCCGCCGAGCTCCGCGATCCGCTCGGCGCCGGGGCGGAATGCCAGGTGGTAGGCGTTCGCGAGCACGATCCGGGCGCCCAGCTCGCGCAGCTCGGCCGGGAGCATCGCCTTGACGGTCGCCTTCGTCCCCACGGGCATGAACACGGGCGTCTCGACCGGGCCGTGCGCCGTGTCGAGCACGCCGGCGCGGGCCATGCCGTCGGTGGCGGTGACGCGAAACGCGGTGCTCACGTCAGCAGCATCGCATCGCCGAAGGAGTAGAAGCGGTAGCCCTCGGCCACGGCCGTGCGGTAGAGGCCGCGCACGGGCTCCACCCCGGCGAACGCCATCACCAGGGCGAGCAGGGTCGAGCGCGGGAGGTGGAAGTTCGTCACCAGGGCGCCGACGGCGGCGAAGCGGTGCCCCGGCGTGATCATGAGCCGCGTGCGCCCGGTGAGCGGGCCCCGCTCCGGCCCCCACACCGTCTCGAGGACGCGCACCGTCGTCGTGCCCACGGCCACGATCCGCCGCTTCGCTGCGCGCGCCGCCTCGATGGCGGCCGCCGCCTCGTCACCGACGGCGTAGGCCTCGCTGTGGATGGCGTGGTCGGCAAGGTCGTCCACCGCGACGGGTCGGAAGGTGTCCAGGCCGACGGTGAGCGTCACGGTCGCGACCTCGTGCGTGCGGCGGAGTCGTTCGAGCAGCTCGGGCGTGAAGTGCAGTCCGGCGGTGGGCGCGGCGGCGGAGCCCGGATGCCGCGCGTACACCGTCTGGTAGCGCTCGGGATCGGCCGGGCGCTGGTGGATGTAGGGCGGCAGCGGCATCTCGCCCACGCGCTGCAGGACGTCGGCGATGGGGCCTGGCCCCGCCTGGGCCGGGCCAGGCCCCTGCACCAGGGGCTTCACCAGCAGCCTCCCGTCGGCGAGCCGGTCGCCGACCTCGATGGTGAGCTCGCCGGCGGCGAGCAGCTCGCCCGGCCGCAGCCGCCGGGCCGGGCGCGCGAGTGCCTGCCAGCGGCCGCCGGTGTCCGGCTCGAGCAGGAGCACCTCGACCGCGCCCCCGCTCGCGCGCCGCGCATGCACGCGCACGGGCAGGACGCGGGTGTCGTTCAGGACCACCAGGTCGCCGGGACGCAGCTCGTCCGGCAGGTCGCGGAAGCGGCGGTGGCGGACGGCTCCGGACGCGCGGTCGTGGACGAGCAGCCTGGCGCTGTCGCGCGGCTCGACCGGCGTCTGGGCGATCAGCCCCGGGGGAAGGTGGTAGTCGAGGTCCTGGGTGCGCATCGCAGCCTGTAGCGGTCGCGGGCCGAGCCCGGGACGAGCTCCAGATGGTCGGGGTTCACCCGGAACGGCGCCCGCACGCCGGACACGTAGAGCTCGGCCGGGCCGAGCAGGTACCAGCGCCGGTGCCGCTCGATGGCCTTGATGTGCACGTGCCCGTTGCGCCACGAGCCGTGGGCGTTGAAGTCGAGCCTGGCGTTGCCGGTGCCGTCGGCGTTCTGCACCACCGGCCCCGTCACCGTGAACCCGAAGCCCGTCACGACGCCGAGCTCCTGGCGCACCGTCGCGTTCAGGCGCAGACACGCCGCCGACACGCGGAACGCCGGTCCCTTGGACGCGCGCTCGATCTCCGTGACGCCGATCGCGAGTGACACCGCCAGGAACAGCGCGGCACCGACGACGAGCGGAACCCACGGACGGGCGCGCCCGTAGCCGCCGTGGAGCCGCTGCATCCGTCCCATCGACGCATGCTAGAAGAGGCGCGGGTCGCGGGCCGGCGCCGGCAGGCCGAGGTGCGCGTATCCCGCGGGGGTCACGACGCGGCCGCGCGGCGTGCGCTGCAGGAGGCCGAGCTGGAGCAGGAACGGCTCGTACACGTCCTCCAGCGTGTCCGGCTCCTCCCCGATCGCAACGGCGAGCGTCGAGAGCCCGACGGGGCCGCCGGAGAAGCGCTGGGCGATGGCGGTGAGGATGTCGCGGTCGATCCGCTCCAGGCCCGCATCGTCGACCTCGAAGAGCGCGAGCGCGTCGACGGCGATCGGGTGCGTGATCTCGCCCTCGTGCCGCACCTGCGCGTAGTCGCGCACGCGCCGCAGGATGCGGTTGGCCACGCGCGGCGTGCCGCGCGAGCGGCGGGCGATCTCGTCGCACCCACCCGCGTCGATGCTGACGCTCATGAGCCGCGCCGAGCGCTCGACGATGCGTCCGATGTCGGCGGGGCCGTAGTAGTCGAGCCGGTGAGTGATCCCGAAGCGGTCGCGCAGCGGCGTCGTCAGCAGGCCCGTGCGGGTGGTCGCGCCGACCAGCGTGAACGGCTTCAGGTCGAGCCGGAGGGAGTGCGCGCCGGGGCCCTGGCCGATCACGAGGTCGATGCAGCCGTCCTCCATGGCCGGGTACAGCAGCTCCTCGATCGCGCGGTTCAGGCGGTGGATCTCGTCGATGAAGAGGACGTCGTCCTCCTCGAGCGCCGTCAGGATCGCCGCCATGTCGGCCTTGCGGTCGATCGCCGGGCCCGACATCACCCGCAGCGACGAGCGCATCTCGGCCGCGATGATTCCGGCGAGCGACGTCTTCCCCAGGCCCGGCGGTCCGGCCAGCAGCACGTGCTCGCACGGCTCTCCCCGGGCGCGGGCCGCCTCGAGGAAGATCCCCAGCTGCTCCTTCACCTGCTCCTGGCCGACGAACTCCGCCAGCGTGCGCGGCCGCAGCGAGCGGTCGAACTCCTCCTCGCCCGGGCCGAGGAAGGCGTCGGGGATTCGCTCGGGCGCGGCGCTCACCCGCCCGCCCCGGCCGGGACGGCGCCTGCGAGCGCCAGCCGCACGCGCTCCTCGACCGGCAACGACTCGTCCAGCGGCCGCAGCGCGGCCTCGGCCTCCGCCACCGACATCCCCAGCCCGACCAGGGCGTCGCGGGCGTTGGTGTGGCCGTCGGCGACGGCCACAGCGGCCTCCGCCGCAGCGGCGATCTGGAGGCCGCCGACCTTGTCCTTGAGGTCGATCACGACCCGCTCCGCGGTGCGCCTGCCGATCCCCGGGATGCTGGTGAAGAGGGCGTGGTCGCCCGTCTGCACGGCACGGCGGATCTGGTCGGGGGCATACCCGGAGACGATCGCGAGCGCCGCCTTCGGCCCGACGCCGGAGACGCCCAGCAGCAGCTCGAAGAGCGCCCGCTCGGCCTCGGACGCGAACCCGAACAGGGCCAGCGTGTCCTCGCGGACGTGCAGGTGCGTGAGCAGCGTCACCTCTCCCCCGTTCGCATCGGCGGCGAGCCGCGCCGCCGATGCGGTCGTCGCCAGCCGGTAGCCGACGCCGCCCACGTCGAGCACGGTCTGGCCGGCCACGTTCGCGGCCACGCTGCCGCGCAGCGAGGCGATCATCCGGCCGCCGCCCGCACGGCGTGCGCCCGCGCCGAGTGCGCATGGCAGATCGCGACGGCGAGCGCGTCGGCAGAGTGCTCGGAGGCCGGCGGCCGCGGCATGCGCAGGCTGGCGACCACCATCCGCCCGACCTGGCCCTTGTCCGCCCGGCCGAAGCCGCACACCGTGCGCTTTACCTCCGCCGGCGGGTACCCCGCCGCGGCGATGCCGGCGCGTCCACACGCGGTGAGCACCGCACCGCGGGCGTGGCCGACGGAGAGGATCGTGCGCGGGTTGCCGCCCACGAACAGGTCCTCCAGCGCGACCGACGCCGGGGAGTGCTGGTCGAGCAGGGCGGTGACGGCCGCGAAGATCTGCGCCAGCCGCTCCTCGAGCGGCTCGCCGGCGCGCGTCGTGATGACGCCGTGGTCGACGGCGTCCAAGCGGCTGCCCTGCACCGCGATGACGCCGTAGCCCGTCTCGGCGGTGCCGGGATCGATCCCCAGCACGATCATGGGCTCACTCTACCGTCCGCAGCGGACGTCGGCCGAACACCCGTTCGCGTGCAGAACGTGCATAAAGGTGCCTGGCACCGGTTATTCACGCGGTCAGCCGGCGACGGCCTCGAGCACCGCCTCGGGGATGTCGAAGTTCGCGTGCACCTCTTGGACGTCGTCCAGCTCCTCCAGCGAGTCGATCAGGCGCAGCAGCTGGCGGGCGCCGCTCTCGTCCAGCTCGACCGTCGACTTGGGCACCATCGTCAGCTCGGCCGAGGTGATCGCGATGCCGGCCGCTTCGAGACCGTCGCGGACGGCGGCGAGGTCGGTCGGCGCGGTGGTCACCTGCCAGCTCGACTCGTCCGGCGCGACGTCCTCGGCGCCCGCGTCGGCGGCGGCCAGGACGACGTCGTCCTCAGAGAAATCGGCGACGGGCACGAGGATCACGCCCTTGCGCTCGAACTGCCACGCCACCGACCCGGGCGCGCCCAGGCTCGAGTGGGCGCGGGTGAACGTCGAGCGCACGTCCGCGGCGGTGCGGTTGCGGTTGTCGGTGAGCGCCTCGACGATGATGGCGACCCCCTCGGGGCCGTAGCCCTCGTAGGTGACGGCCTCGTAGGCGTCCGAGTCCTCACCGCCTCCCGACGCCCGGGCGACGGCCCGCTCGATGTTGTCCTTCGGCATGGAGTAGGAGCGGGCCTTCGCGATCGCCGCCGCCAGGGTCGCGTTCGAGTCCGGATCGGGGCCGCCCTCCTTGGCCGCCACGATGATGGCGCGCGAGAGCTTGGTGAAGAGCTGGCCGCGGCGCTTGTCCTCGGCGCCCTTCTTGTGCTTGATCGTCGACCACTTGGAGTGCCCGCTCATGCTGCCGCCTCCTCTCGCCCGGCCACCATCTGCGCGAACCGGCGGTGCAGCCGCCGGTCGGTCGTGAGCTCCGGATGGAACGCCGTCACGAGCACGTTCCCCTGCCTCGCCGCCACGGGCCGGCCGTCCAGCTCGGCCACCACCTCGACGCCGTCGCCGAGCCGCTCGATCTGCGGTGCGCGGATGAAGACGCCCGGCAGCGGCAGGTCCTCGCCGACCAGCCGCAGCAGGGCTTCGAAGCTGGCCGGCTGGCGCCCGTAGGCGTTGCGGCGCACGTCGATGTCGATCATGTCCAGGTAGCGCTGGTCGGAGCGGCCGTCCTCAGCGTGGTGGGCGAGCACGATCATGCCCGCGCAGGTGCCCATGAACGCGCCGCCGCGGGCGCGGAGCGCGCGGATCGGCGGCTCGAGGTCGTAGGCGTCGATCAGCTTCGACATGGTCGACGACTCGCCGCCCGGGATGACGAGTCCGTCGACGCCGTCGAGGTCGCGCGCCAGCCGCACCTCGCAGGCGTCCACGCCGACGTCGCGCAGCGCCGCGACGTGCTCCCGGAACGCCCCCTGGAGGGCGAGGACGCCGACCCTACCAGCCACGCGTCTGCAAGAGGCCCTGCTCGCCGAGCTCCGAGATCTCGGTGCCGTGCATCGGGTCGCCCAGGCCGAACGACACCTCGGCCACGATGCCCGGGTCGGCGTACTGGGTCGTCGCCCGCACGATGGCCGACGCCATCGCCGCGGGGTCGGAGCTCTTGAAGATGCCCGAGCCGACGAACAGGCCGTCGGACCCGAGCTGCATCATCAGCGAGGCGTCGGCCGGCGTCGCGATGCCGCCCGCGGTGAACGTCACCACCGGCAGGCGCCCGTGCGCCGCGCAGTACTCCACCAGCTCGTACGGGGCCTGGTGCTCCTTGGCGACCGAGTAGAGCTCATCGGCGTCCATGGTCTGGAGGCGCTTGATCTCGCCGAAGATCGAGCGCATGTGGCGCACCGCCTCGACCACGTTGCCGGTTCCCGCCTCGCCCTTCGAGCGGATCATGGCCGCGCCCTCGCTGATCCGGCGCAGCGCCTCGCCGAGGTTCGTCGCACCGCACACGAAGGGCACCGTGAACTTCCACTTGTTGATGTGGTTGCGCTCGTCGGCGGGCGTCAGCACCTCGGACTCGTCGATGTAGTCGACCTCGAGCGCCTCGAGCACCTGTGCCTCGGCGAAGTGGCCGATCCGGGCCTTCGCCATGACCGGGATCTTCACGGTCTCCTGGATCTCGCGCACCTTGGCCGGGTCGGCCATGCGGGCCACCCCGCCGTCGCGGCGGATGTCGGCCGGCACGCGCTCGAGCGCCATGACCGCGCACGCGCCCGCGTCCTCGGCGATCCGCGCCTGCTCGGCGGTGGTGACGTCCATGATGACGCCGCCCTTCAGCATCTCGGCGAGCCCGCTCTTGACTCGCATGGTTCCGGTCTCGGTCACGGCCCTTCGTCCCCTTCGGTGCGAGAGATCTCCCGCCCCGTAGTGTATCCGGCAGCCTCGCCGGAGCGGCCCGGGATCCGCTACCCGGAGCCGCGCAGGCGCTCGAGTCCGTCGGCGTCGAGGACCCAGACGAGCCGCTCGCGCACATCGATCAGGCCGCTCTCCCGCAGCTCGTTCATCACCTTCGTGAGCGTCTCGCGGCTGGTGCCGATCATCTCGGCCAGCTGCATGTGCGTGAACCGCTCGTCGATCCGGATGCCGGTGTGCGTCACCCGGCCGTAGCGGTCCATCAGCCGCAGCAGCAGGGCGGCGAGCCGCGCCGGGACGCCCCGGAACGCGAGGCTCTCGAGCTGGTCCTCGGTCGAGCGCAGCCGCCCCGAGAGCGAGCGCAGCAGGTTGAGGGCGATCCGGGGGTGGTCGGCGGCGGCCCGCTCGAGGTCGGCGGACGACAGCACCCGGACCACGGCATCCGTCATCGCCTCGGCGTAGGCGTCGTGCAGGGCGCCGCCTTGCGGCGACACCCGTCCGAACACCTCGCCCTCGTCGAGCATCGCCAGCGTCAGCTGGCGCCCGTCGTGGGCGCTGCGGTAGAGGCGGACGCGGCCGGTCTGGACGACGTAGATCGCGTCGGCGCGGTCGAACGGGGAGTAGATCAGCTCCGCCTTGCCGAACCGGGCCGCGCCGAAGCGCGCGCCCAGGTCGGCCAGCACGCCGTCGGAGAGGCCTTCCAGGATGTCCGACTCGAAAAGGTGGTCTGCGGTCTGGGTCACGGATCCTCGGGGGTTCCTCTGCTACTACGCAGGAAGCGGCGGACCGGTTCTCCCCCGGCCCGCGCCGATAGCATGGACCCGCCCCGGGGGTGTAGCTCAGCCGGTCAGAGCAGCGGACTCATAATCCGTTCGTCGCTGGTTCGAATCCAGCCGCCCCCACTCGCTCCTTCGCGCCCCGGCGGGGGACGCGAAGTCGACCGCCGCGCGTACCTCCCATGCCGTGCGGCGAATGCCACGGAAGACTCCACCGTTCCGCGCTGCGTGCGTCCTCCTGATCGCCTGCCTGGCGGGCGGGACATCGCTCGCCGTCGCGGGCTGCGCCGGATCGTCGCGTCCAGGGGGACATCGCGCGGAGACGTCCGGGCGCACCAGCGACCACCACCGCGTAGGCCAGGGGTGGCAGACCTGGTTGCGTGCCCTGCCCGCGAAGGGCGTCGACGCCTGCCGCGCGCTCGCCACGGACGCCCCCGACGACGTGCTGTGCCCGGCGCGCATCTTCGTGCCGCCGGTCGCGGAGCATCCGCCATGGAATGTCCGCGCCCACAGGAACGCTTGGGGCGGCGGCGGCAGTCGCAGGGGGCCGCACCTCTACGAGCTTGAGTTCACGTACGGCGGCCCGAGCGACGAGGTGGGGCCGCCGTCGCATCCGCATCCCGCCCAGACCCATACCCCGCGGCGATTCCTCCACCTCGTGCTCGGAGGGGGTCGCTTCAGGCTGGCGCAGGTCGCCATCGCGCAGAGGTATCCGGGCGGCGTCATGACCGCGCGGATGCTCGGGTGGACGCGACTTGGCGGCAGGGCGGGTGAGCTCTGGCTCGGCAGGCCGTGGCCCGTCGGCGGCGTGTTCGGAGGCCACCTGACGTTCGTCTGGCGGCAGCGCGGCGTGCACTACTTCGCCAGCCTGCACGCATGGGTGCCGCGACGGCAGACGCGCGCCGCGCTGGGGAGGATCGTGGCATCACTCGAACCGGCGGGCGCCATCCGCCCGCCGTGAACCGCGGCCTTCGGGGTGTGGGCCCGGCCCGGGCCCACACCCCGTGTGCGTTCCCTACGCCCCGGCCCCGAGCCCGCCGAGCAGGCCGCCCGTGTTGAGCGGCGTGGCTCCGGACGGCGCCGACACCGAGAAGTCCTTGTTCCAGTCGCTGAACTTGATGTCCAGGTCGAGCGCGAACGACTTGAGCCCGCTGGCCTGCGACGAGAGGCTCTTCGGCACCGTCATCGCGAACTGCAGCGCCTCGTCGGTCGGCAGGTGGCTCGAGCTGTCGAACGAGAGCGACCCATGCGCCTTCGTGACGGCCTGCTCGATCTGGGTCATCTGGCGCTGATCCTTGGGCGTCAGCTGCGTCGCGCCGGCCTTGGCGATGTCGGACATCAGCGCCGGCAGGTTCAGGTCGGCCGAGATCGTGTCCTGCCCGCCGGAGCTCTGCAGGCTCTGGTTCGTCAGCCACTTGCTCGGATCGAGGCCGGCTGCCGAGAGCTGCCCAAGGCCCCCGGTCGAGCTCGAGCCGGAACCGGACGACCCTGCCGATGAGAGGCCGCTGAGCGGGAGCGACTTCCAGCCCGGGCCCATGAGCGCGGGCATCTGGAGGTACAGCGTCTTGCCGTCCGGGGAGAGCGCCTCACCCGAGAACGACCCGCCCGAGAAGTTCAGCGCGAAGTGCACGTCGAACTTCGCCTTGCCGTTCGAGGCCTTCCCGGCGTTGCCCTTGAGCTCGAGCTTGATCGGGCCCTGGAGCATCGCCGCGCCCGCGCCGGCGCCCTGGAGGTTGCCCGACACGGTCACGCCGAGCGAGGCGTCGAACGCGGCGGACGTCGCCCCCTTGGTGGCCGACTGCGCGGCGGCGAGGACGCCCGCCGCGGTGTTCGTGCTGGCGGACGACCCGCCGCCCGAGGAGCCCGAGCCCGAGCTCGAGCCGCACCCGGCGACCAGGGCGGCGACGACCAGGACGGGGATGAGGGCGCGTTTCATAGACGACATCCTTTCGCGGACGACCACTCCACCTCCACGGCACGGCGGAGCGGCACGCTTGCCTCCGGCACAGACGATTCCAGGAACCCGCGGGCGCACGCACCCGCCGAGTCTCAGGATAGTGTGGCCGAGCGCCGCGCGCGACCCGCCGGCCCAGATTCCGCCGCGAACCGCCGTCCGCGGTGACCGCACCGCCGGCGTTGGGCGGCGGGGGTATCTTGGAGCGGCATGTGGAACGGTCCGCACGAGCCTCGCGTGCACGGCCGGACGGGGGTACGGTGAAAGGGTGTCGCTGCGCCGGCTTCGCTATCAGCTGCGGTGTGCGGCATCGGGCCACGACACCCGTCCCCGCCTCGTGGGAGGATCGACTGTCGAGCACCGGTGCCTGCGCTGCGGCGCCGTTGTGGGCGACCTCGAGCCTGCGGCATCGAGCCCGCACGGACCGAGCCTGCCGCCCGGCGACGGGTTTGCGCGCGCCGAATCGGCGCTCTCGGCGGCCCGCAACGGCGAGCACGACGCGGCAGTCGGCGGTGACGGCACCGGTGAGCCCGACGAGGACGCCCTGGCGGCGCTGCACGCGCTGAAGGAGCTCGGCGAGCTGCATGCGGCCGGCGTCGTCACCGACGCGGAGTTCGCCGACAAGAAGGCGGAGCTGCTGCGCCGGGTGTGAGGGGTGTCAGCCCGGCCCCGACGTGCGCCGCGCGCGTTCGGCGTCGAGCTGTCGCTCCGCCTCGTCGAGCGCCGCGGACACGTCCCGGGACGCGACGACGTACCCCCACGGCTTGCCGCCGTCCTTACGGATGAAGTGTCCGGTGTTCGCGTAGAAGACGAACTGCAGCCCAAGCGACTCCGCGCTCGTCTCGATGCGCTGGACGCGTTGCTGCTCGGTTTCGCTCTCTTGCACGCTGTGACCCGCGCGCAAGCCTAGCCGATCGGGTCAGACGGATCCGGGCCGCACGTTCGCGGGTGCTCACACGGGTGGCGACGGGGAGGCCGCGGTCTCTCCGCGCAGCACCGTGTGGGCGCGCCGCCAGAGGTCCTCGGCGGCATCGCGGACGGCCGTGTTCCCGCCCTCGCGGTGGAGCAGCTCGGAGCTCGCTATCCGGACCTGGACGGGCGCCTGGCCGGCGTCGTTTCGGAGCTCGCGGTACATCTTGCCCGCGAGCTCGGCGGCCACGCCGCGCGTCGCGGACACGGCCACCGCCTCCCACCGGGCCGCGTGTGGGTAACGCACCTGCACGAAGAACCCGCGCTCCAGTGTCCGTGCCCCTCTTTCCGCCGGGGCGGCCATCCGTGGCGCCCGAGGACGCACATCGTAGCCCGATTCTGCCCCCCAAGCTTGACAAGACGGCTGGCGAATTCAGTAAAGTCCCCGCATGCAGACGGTGGCGACCGGGTTCACCGGGCGAGAGCGGCGCCGGCACTTCCGCGTCGTGGGCGCATGGGAGGTGCGCGTAACGGCGGTGGAGCCGTCCGCGGCGGTGCCGGAGTTCGCCGCCCGGGCGCTCAACATCTCGATGAGCGGCCTCCTGCTCGAGGCCGACGGGCCCGCGGACATGGGGACAGAGAACGCCGTGCGCGTCGAGTTCCCGTGTGCGGGAGGGGCCGTGCCGGGCCGCGTACGCCGGTTCCTGAGCTACGGCCAGGAGGGGACGCAGGTGACGAGGGCCGCGATCGAGCTGGAGGAGCTCTCGTCCTCCGAACGTGCGATGTGGACGCGGTTCCTGTTCGGTGAGGCGCGCCGCCTCGGCCAGGAGGGCGCGCACCGCGAGTTCCTCGCCCGCCGGTCGCTCTGACGGCCGGGCCGATCCCCGCCCCCGGTGCGGGGCGCACGGCCACGCTCCCCCGTTGGAGGGGTTTCGCGGTGCCGATTTCGGGCGATCACTAGCGTGTGATCGAGAACCAGCGCGCGTTCTTTCGCATCGACGCCGTCGTGCCCGTCACCGTGCGGCGTTTCGACGCTGACGGACAGGCCTGGGACGAGTTTCCCGGCGAGACCGTGGATCTGTCCGCGGGCGGCGCGCTGCTCACCGCGAAGGAGTTCGTCCCGGCCGGCCACGGCGTCGAGGTGGAGCTGCTGAGCGCCTCCCCGCCGCTCGACCTCGTCGCCCGGGGACGGGTGGTGCGCAGCTGGCGCCGCAGCGACGGCTCGTGGCTCTCGGCCGTGTGCTTCGAGCGCCTCGAGGGGCACGCGGAGCGGCAGCTGCTCCGCTTCTGCTTCCTGAAGGAGCGCGAGATGGCCGAGCGCGTCTCCAACGTCCGCATCGAGATCGCCATACCCGCGCGCCTCGAGCGGGCCGACCACAGCGTGCACCGGGCGTCGACCGTCAACCTCTCCTCCGACGCCGCCCGCGTGACCGCGCCCTGGCCGGCCGACCGCGGCGAGGAGGTGCACGTGATGTTCAGCGAGGAGTGGTTCGGCCGCGAGCTGCGCCTTCGCGCGCACGTCGGACGCCGCGACGAGCGCAGCTTCGACCTCGAGTTCGCCGACCCCACCCGCGCCGACCGGGCCGCGATCAACCAGCTGATCATCGCCGAGGAGCGCAAGCGCCGCGCCGCGGTGTGATCACGCCGCGGCGCTGACGGGCGCGCGCGTCGGCGTGCCTACGAGCCGCCCGGACGGTGGCCGTTGCCCTGACCGCCGGTCGGGTTCTGGCCGTTGCCGTGGCTTCCGCTCGACGCTCCGGAGCCGTTGCCGTGCGTGCTCTGGTTCTTGCCGTTGTGTCCGTGCTCGCCGGCGTGGCTCTTGCCGCCGCTCGCGGCCGTCGAGATCGTCGCACCCTTGGCGCCGGCGGTGCCGGTCGTGGAGTGGGCAAGCGCGGAGATGGCCGAACCGTGACCGTGGCTCGCGTCCGCCGTCGCGCCCGTGCCGCTGTCGCCACCCTGATGGGCGCCGGCGTGGCTGCGCCCCTGGCTCGCGGCCGCGGCGAGCTCGGCACCCTTCGCGGCGGCCGTGCCGGTCGTCGTCTGCGCGAGCGTCGAGACCGTCGCCCCGTGGGTCTGCGAGGAGTTCGACCCCGAACCGGTGTGCGCCTTCGCGCCCGGGGTGACCCCGAGCGACTGGAGCATGTGCTGCGCCGTCGAGGCGGCGGCCGCAGGGAGACCGGCGGCGTAGGCGGCCCCGGACGCACCGCCGAGCACCACGGCGGCGACGAGGATCGAGATGCGAGGCCGGAACGGCGCGGTTGCGAGCATTGTGCGTCTCCTGGATCGAAGCGGCGCCGCCGGGCGGCTGGCCGCGATGGTCGGGATGCGCACGGGCGCTGCGGTTGCGCGCGCGGCCGCGAGGAGCCTGACGGCGGCTCCGTAGCCGGGAGGGGCGTCGGCCGTATCCACCAGCCCTGAGAGGATCCGGTCCGCCGTCTCACTGTCGAGTCGCATCTTGCCCATGCGTTACATACAGCGCACGTGGCCGCGTCCGCGTTACGCGGGTGGCCCCTCATATGGGTGGCGGCGCAGGTCGTCGGCGAGCCTGCGCAGCGCCCGGTGCTGGATAACGCGAACGGCGCCGGGCGTGCGCCCGGTCAGCTCGGCCACCTCCTCCGCGCTGAGCTCGCCCAGGACGCGCAGAAGGACGACCTCGGCCTGGGCCTTCGGTAGTCGCGAGATCCGCGCGACGGCGGCATCCTGCTCGACGGCCGTTGGGTCGTCGGCCCCGCGCTCGAGGTTCAGATCGCCGGGTGGGCACAGCTTCACCGAGCGGTGCCACCACCGCCGGCGCTGATCGATCGCGCGCCTGCGGGCGGTCGCGAAGACCCAGCGCCGGAACGCCGCCTGGTCGCCGCGGAAGCGGCCGGCGCCGTCGACCATCTCGACCCAGACCTGCGATGCAACGTCCTCCGCCAGATCGTCGCCGACGACTGCGCGCAGATATCGGAGCAGATCCGCATGCACGACGGTGAACGCCGCCGCGACCCTGTCGGCGAGCGGCGTTGGGTCGTGATCGGCGCCCCACGGGGGGTGTTCGGAGCGTGCCACCTCTCACCTGACCCGCGAGCGGCCCGATTCCTGCGCTCGAATTGCGTGAGGGCCGCCCGGACGGGCGGCCCTCACGGGGATGGCGGTCGGTCGACGCGGGTGTTACTTCGGCGGACGCGGCACCAGGCAGATCTGTGCCGGACCGCCGCCGACCGGGACGATCTCGAAGTCGCCCGTGCCGGTGATGTGCCACGACACGGCGCCGGCCTCTCCCGTGGTGCTGCCGATCGACTTCTGGGTCGGGGTGCCGCCGGTCGCCTGCGTGTACTTGATGACCGACCCTCCCGAGAACGGGCCGAACTGCGTGCCCGATCCCAGGTCGATCACATACACGTCGCCTCCACCAGACGTGCCCACCTGGTAGAAGCCGTCGGGGTTCTCGCCCCCCTTGGGGTTCGTCCCCGGAGGCGTCAGCCCGGCCGGCGGGATCGTCGATCCGTGCGGATTCACGTACTCGACGCACCCTCCCGTACCGTACTGATCGTTCGAGGGGGTGTTGGCGTTCGCCGGGTTCACGGCCGACTGCATCGAGTCGAACGCGTAGCCGACACCCCCGAAGCCGGCCATCGCCGCGAACACCCCGGTCGTCAGGACGAGCGCGAGCCCCAACCGCGCCCGGCCGCCGGAGCTACGGCCGATCCGGCGGGCGATCAGCCGCTCGAGATCGACCCCCGGCTCCGGCCGCTCGGCCCGGAGCCTCTTCTCGAGCGCGGACCACCCGCCGCGACTGCGAAACCACGCCATCCCACTGCCTCCTCCGTCGATGCACCACCTACGAAAGGAACAGCGCATCCGGCAGGTAGATCGTTACAGCGAGGCTACGACTTGCCGTTCCCCTTGCCGTTGCCGCCCGACCCGGACGTGCCGTTCGAGCCGGCGTTGCCCTTCGGGCCCGCGGTGCTCGACGTGCCGCTCTTGTTGCCGGTGCCCTTGCCCTTGCCGTTGCCGCCGGCGGCGTTGGAGCCCGCGGCCTTCGTCTGGCCGGGCGCGGATGCCGATTTGCCGTTGGCGGCGCCGGCCCCGGCCGCCGTTCCTCCGCCCTGGCCGTTGCCATTGCCGTTCGACCCGGCCGTGCCCGACTTGCCCTTCCCGGAGCCGCTGCCGCCGCGCGAGTTGGTCGTCCCATGGCCCTTGCCGTTTCCGTTCCCGCGGGCCGGGCCGTTGCCGGGGGCGCCCGTCGCCCCGCTCGCGGCGCCCGAGTCGTGTCGACGGCCGCCGACCGACGCGGACGTGGCACCGGCCGGCGCCTGTGTGGCGTGGGCGTGCGCAGAGGCGTGCGGCGAGCTCGTTGCCGACCGGGGTGCGGGGGCGGCGAAGACCGCGTGGGACACGGCCGAGCGGACGGGGTGCACGGCCGTCACCGCGACGGCGGCGGTCGCCGCGGCAGCGGCGATCTTGGCGGCGATGCCGGCCTTGGTCGCGAGGGACGCAGTCGAGACGGCCGCACCTCCGGTGCCGGCTCCTGCTCCACCGGCGCCCGCGCCCGCGGCGGCGGTGCCGGCCGCCGCGCCGGACGCCCCGAAGCCGGGCACGATCGCTGCCAGGGCGTGCGCGACCTGCGGGCCGGGTACGAGCGCCGCCGCGAAGCCGGACGCCCGCAGGAGCCGCGCCTGGGCGGTGCGGCAACGGTGGCAGCGCTGCAGATGTGCCTCGTGTGCGGGCGTCGGCGCCAGCATCCGTACGAGCCGGCTGCGCACCCCGGCGCATGCCGAGTCGGGCGTCTCGTGCTCGGCGACCAGCGTCGCACGGGCGCGGACGAGCAGTGACTCGACCGCCCCGGCCGTCGTCTCCAGGACGTCGGCGATCTCGGCCTGCGAGAGGCCGCTCCAGTGGCGGAGCACGAACGCGTGATGCTGAGGCTCGGGCAGCGACCAGAGCGACGCCCGGACGTCGGCGAGCTCAGCCGCCTCGCCCGCATCCGTGGCGAGCGTGCCCGTGGCGTGGATCTCCGCGGCCGGCGCGTCCCGGCGGTCGCGGATGAGGTTCAGCGACCGGTGCTTGGTCGCCTTGATCAGCCACGCGCGTGGGTTCACGAGCGCACGTCCGCCGTTGAGCGCCGCGTACGCCTGCAGGAACACGAACTGGACCACGTCTTCGGCGTCCTCCCGGCGGCCGGTGAGGTGCAGGGCGTAGCGGAACGCATCCGCGGCGTGCGCCTCGTACAGCGCCGTGAGCCGTGCAGCCGCGCTCGAATCCCGGTGGGACAAGCTTTCACAACCTCCTAGACACGGGACGCCGTCGTTTCCTGCGCCCACTCGCAGTATCGGCCTCCGCGTCGCTCTCTTCAAGACGCGCGCGGCGGGTCACCCCCACGGGGGATCTTCGCGCAGAGGGCGCAGGAATCCGGGCGGCGGTGGGTTCTGTCGTCTGAATGGGTCACGAGCGGTGCGCATCTCCCTGGGGTCGCCGCCTGCACCGGATGCGCGTTCTGCGCGGGACGCGTGAAGGCGGGCAGGCGACGGTGCTGCTCGTGATCCTGCTCATGTCGCTGCTCGGCGTCGCCGCGTTCGCCATCGACTGCGGCCTGTGGGCCGTGAACCGGTCGCAGGTTCAGAACGCGGCCGACGCCGCAGCGCTCGCCGGCGCCTCCGGCATCGCCGGCGGGTGGGGCACGGCGAACGCCTACGCCACCGCCCAGTACGCGAAGAACGGTCTGGGCGCCGACGGCGTCGGCGTCCGTCAGACCACGGATCTGCAGGCGAACGACTCCGTCACCGTGACCGCGTCGCGCGTCGTCCCGACCGACTTCGCGAACCTCTTCGGCCTGCACTCGGTCACCGTCTCGGCCACGGCGCGGGCGACGATCGAGTCGTTCACGCAGGTGAACGGCATCAACGTCATGCCGTGGGGTGTCCTCCAGGGCAGCTACACGACCGGACAGCCGTATCCCATCTACACGAAGGACACCGGGAACGCGAACAACGGCGCGCTCAGCCTGCCGTACGTGAACAACGCCAACTGCCCGGTGCCGAACGGCGCAAACGTGTACTCCGACGAGATCGCCGGCACGACGCAGGTCTGCCCGGTGTCGGTCGGCGAGACGCTGGACACGAAGCCGGGCGACAACAGCGGCAAGACCGCCCAGGGCCTCAACCTGCGGATCACGAGCTGGGAGTCGCTGAGCCAGATCGTGCAGTTCAACTCCGACGGTACCGCCGTCCTGCTCGACCCCAGCAGTCCGCAGCTCGTGATCATCCCCGTCCTCACGAACCAGGACGGCCAGAGCGACTGGCCCGACGGCACCAGCGCCCCCATGACGGTCGTCGGCTTCGCCTGGTTCGTGATCACGAGCTGCGGCGACCCGTCCCACCCGACCTACTGCCAGACGAACGACGGCAAGGAGGTGAACGGCGTGTTCGTGAACCTCGACAGCTCGCCGTCGATCGGGACGCCGGGGCCGTACGACCCGCAGTCGAACACGGCCTACACCGTCGTGCTCACCCAGTAGCAGGGGCGCGGGGGGCGCCTACGCGGCGTCGGCGGCGCGGATGGGCACGACCCGCACCTCGGTGGGCGTCCGCCCCCAGGCGTCGCGGCGGAAGAGCCCCTCCTCGACGGCGACGACACGCGAGAGGCAGACGTCGAGCGTGATCCACGCCTCGCCGGGCGCGTAGCGCGCCTGCAGCTCGTATGCGATCGCCGGCTGTTCGGGGTTCCTGCCCATGATCGTGTATTCGGCCGCGGGCACGCGCGATCCATCCCCCAATTCTCGGTACGCGGGGCTACGCGCGCTCGCAGAACTGCTTGAAGTTCTGCGTCTGTCTGGCCAGGTCCTTGCGGATCGCCGACTGCATCAGCGGGAACATCAGCTTCATCGTGCCCTTCGGGCGGAAGTCGAACTGGCTCACCACGTGCGAGCCGGCGCCGTTCGCGGCGATCGCGAAGGTGGTCGTGATGTCGAACGCCCCGCCCGTGACCTCGAAGACGCACAGCTCCGGCCGCCGGGCGCTCGTGATGGCGGCGTCGTACGGCTTGCCCCGGTTCACCGTCACGAAGCGGCTGCCCTGGCCCACCGGACCGTCCGACACGAGGTCGGAGCGCGAGACCTGCGAGTTCCACTCGGGCTCGTTGCGGGCGTCCGCGATCCGGTCGAACACGGCCTCCGGCGGCGCGGCGATGTCGCTCTCGACGGTGAACGTCACGTGCCGATCCTAACGAGCGCCGGATGTGACGTGGATCACTCGTACTGAAGCGCCCGCAGGACGTCGAGCCGGGCCGCCCGCCGGGCGGGGAAGATGGCAGCGACCAGCCCGACCGCGATCGCCGCGACGACGAACGCGGCGATCGATGTCCACGGCACGGCGAACGGCGTGTTGCCGAGCGCCCGGTCGAGCACGGCCGCGAGCCCGATGCCGACCGGGATGCCGATCGCCGCACCGAGCAGCGAGGTGATCACGGCCTCGTGGCGGATCATGCGCCGGGTCTGCCGCCGCGTCAGTCCGACGGCCCGCAGCATCCCCAGCTCGCGGGTGCGCTCGAACACCGTCAGCGCAAGCGTGTTCACGATGCCGAACAGGCTGACGACGATCGAGAGCGCGAGCAGGATGTAGAGCAGGTTCAGCTCGCTCTGGATGGCCGCCTCCTGCGAGCTCAGGAACTGCGCCTCGGTCTGCAGCTGCGCGTCGGGGTACGGCCGCAGGACGCGCTGCAGCGCCGCCGTGTTCGCGGATGTGACGCCGCCCGGCATCGAGATGAGGGTGAAGATGTTCTGCGGGTGGGTGAAGACGCGGTCGAACGCCGCCGCCGAGATCGAGACGGTGCCGAGGGGGTTGCCCGCGCGGGGAGGCGTGTTGATCGCGCTCACCCTCAGGCGGACCGTCTTCCCGGTCGACGTCCGCAGCCGGAAGCGTGAGCCCACCACCAGGCGGTGGGCGCTCGCGAAGGAGTCGTCGACGATCGCGCCGTCGGCGTCCAGCCGTGCCATGACCGCGTCCGTGCCCGCCTTCCAGTCGAGCTTCAGCAGCCGGGACAGCCCCGGGTCGAGCCCCGCCACCCGGATCGTGTGCCCGAAGGCGCGGCCCTGTCCGGAGCGCTCGCCGGCGACCACCGTCGCGATCCCGGCCCGCTGCAGCGCCTGCGTCGAGGCGATCGACACCGGGGTGAAGCCGTTCACGGACGTGACCACGTAGTTGCCGCGGAACTCCGCCTCCACCGCGCCGACGATCGACTGCTTGAGGCCCTGCGCCAGCACGGCGACCGCGGTCACGAGCGCGAGGCCGATCATCAGCGCGGCCGAGGTGGAGGCGGTGCGGGCGGGGTTGCGCATCGCGTTCGACCGGGCGAGCGCGCCGGCGGCGCCGCCGATGCGGGTCGCCGGCCATCCCAGGGCGCGCGCCATCGGCCGGGCGACGGCCGGCGAGGCGGTGGCGATGCCGGTGAAGAGCACGAGCACCCCGGCTCCGACGAGGAGCAGCCGCGGCCCCGTGGGCAGGGCGGACACGAACCCGCCGAGCACGAGCAGCACGACGCCCGCGAGCGTCGCGGCGATCGCAAGCGCCGGGCCGACCCGCGCCGACCGCGACGGCGCGAGCACCGCGCCCTCGCGCACGGCCGCGATCGGGGGCACGCGCGTCGCGCGCACGGCCGGGGCAAGGCTGGCGACGACGGTCACCGCGGTGCCGACCAGGAGCGACACGATCACCGTCCGCGTCGCGAACACGAGCGCGGTCAGCGGCAGCGTCGCCCCCAGGGCGTCGAAGAGCGCCTCGAGCCCCTTGGCGAGCCCGAGCCCAGCGAGCAGGCCCACGGCAGAGGCGACCAGGCCCGTTGCCAGGCCCTCCAGCACGACCGTCGTTCGCACCTGGCGGACGGTGGCGCCGAGCGTGCGCAGCGTCGCGAACTCGCGCGAGCGCTGGGCGACCGTGATCGAGAGGGTGTTCGCGATCACGAAGGCGCCGACGAAGAGCGCGATGCCGCCGAATGCGAGCAGGAAGTAGCGGAACGTGGTCAGCACCGAGGCCGCGTCGTTGAACTCGGCCTGCGCCTGCTGGGCGCCGGTGCGTACGCGCGTGTGCGGCGGCAGCACGGAGCGGATCTGCGCCAGGAGCGCTCCCTTGGCCACGCCGGGGCGCGCGGCGACGTCGATCTGGCTGAGCCTGCCGACGTCTCCGAACAGTCGCTGCGCCGTCTTCAGGTCGAACACCGCGATCGTCCCTCCGGCCAGGGAGGTCGAGCTGCCGAAGTCGACGATTCCGCTCACCGTGTAGGTGCGCTCGCGACCGCCGTTCGCGATCACGCCGACGCGGTCGCCGACGCTGAAGCGCTGCGAGTCGGCCGTCGCGGCGTTGATCGCGACCTGGCCGGGGCCGTCCGGCCACGCTCCGGTGATCAGGCTCAGCGCGCTGAAGCGGGCGTATCCCGGGTCGATGCTGAGGCCGTACTCCGTCGCGCCCGGCGGCGCCACCACCTTGCCGTCCGCGCCGACGATCTCGGCCTCTCCGCCCACCTCGCCGGCGGCCGACGCGACTCCGGGGAGGCGCTGGATGCGCCCGAGCGTCGAGGCGGGGAACGCCGGCACGTCACCGCCGCCGAACACCGCCCTGCCGGTGACGACGGCATCCGCCTTGGCGAAGGCGGTGCCGAGCACCGCGTGGATCCCGGCGTCGATCGTGTCGGTGAGCACGTACGTGCCGCTCACCATCGCCACGCCGGCGACGATGGCGAGCGACGTCAGCGCCAGCCGCAGCTTGCGGCCGAGCAGGCCCTTGAGCGTCACCCGGAGCACGTCTGTGGCGGAGGCTACGCCGGCAGGGTTGGAGCCGGCGCAGCATGGTAGCGTGCGGCCGCATGACGCGCTTCGTCGTCGATTGCGACACGCTGCTTCGAGTCGCCGCCGGCGAGATCGACGTCGACCCGCAGCACACGCTCCTCGCTCCAACGCTCGTTCGATCGCAGGCCCTGTCGACCCTGTACCAGGCCTCCCGGCGCGGTGAGATCCCGGCCGCCGAGGCCCTCGAGCGGGTGTGGCGCCTCAACGCCATGAAGGTGCGCTTCCTGGGCGACAGGGTGCTCCAGCAGGCTGCATGGAAGATCGCCGATCAGCTGGGTTGGCGGGAGACCTACGACGCGGAATTCGTCGCGCTGACGCGGCTGCAGGCCGACGCGTTCGTCACGTCGAATCGCGAGCTCGCCCGCGCGATCTCCGGGCTCGTGGAGACGGCGACGATCAACGCCCTCCGGACTCGCTGACCGGCGTGCGGCGGAGGACCGGCCGGCACGCGTGAAGCGTGGGTGGAACTCCGCGGGTAGGACTCGAACCTACAACCCTCCGGTTAACAGCCGGATGCTCTGCCATTGAGCTACCGCGGATCGGGGTCAATTCCCCAAGACTAGTCGATCAGCAGCCGCAGCTCCGCGTTCTCGCCGGCCGCGGCCAACCGCCGCAGGGTGCGGGTCTCGATCTGGCGCACCCGCTCGCGGGT
Organism: uncultured Actinomycetes bacterium; assembly: GCA_963843705.1. Classification (GTDB taxonomy): domain Bacteria; phylum Actinomycetota; class Thermoleophilia; order Gaiellales; family JAICJC01; genus JAICJC01. Next base: position 67,433 of record CAWJLQ010000007.1, on the reverse strand, counting down.
GACGCCGAACCGCCGCCCGACCTCCTCCAGCGTGTGCGGCTGCTCGCCGCTCAGGCCGTAGCGCAGCTCGAGGATCAGCCGCTCCCGGTAGGGCAGCTGGCTGATCAGCTCGGAGATGTGGCTGTCGCGCTGGCGCGCCGCCATGTCGGAGCCGAGCCCGCGCAGGCGCTCGTCCTCGATCATCTCCCCGAGCTCGGTGGCGTCCTCGCCCACCGGCGATGCCAACGAGACGGGCTCCTGCGAGACGCGCTTCAGCTCCTCGATCTTCGTCGTCTTGAGACCCATCTCCTCGGCCAGCTCCTCGTGCGTCGGCAGACGGTTCAGCTTCTGCGTCAGCTGCCGCTCCATGCGGGCCATGCGGTTGATCGTGTCGACGACCTGCGCCGGCACCCGGATGGTGCGCCCCTGGTCGGCGAGGGCACGGGTCACGGCCTGGCGGATCCACCAGGTCGCATACGTCGAGAACCGGTGGCCGAGCCTCCAGTCGTAGCGCTCGACGGCCTTCATCAGGCCGACGTTGCCCTCCTGGATCAGGTCGAGGAACGACAGCCCACGGCCCGAGTAGCGGCGGGCGATCGAGACCACCAGGCGCAGGTTCGACTCGATCAGGCGCTTGCGGGCGCGCATGTCGCCGCGCTCGAGGGCCTTGGCCAGCGACACCTCCTCGGCTGCGGTCAGGAGCTGCACCTGCGAGATCTCGCGCAGGTACATCCCGACCGTGTCCTCGGTCAGGCCGGGGGTGGCGTCGGGCTCGAGGTCGAGCTCCTCATGCTTGTCGAAGCCCGCCGGATCACCGAGCGGGTCGGATGCGTTCTGGGACATTGCTGCGGGGCCTACTAACGGTCTGGTGGTTGCGCCCGAATGGCGTCCAGCCTCGCCAGCACGGATAACCGCAGCTCCTCCAAAGAGTGCAGCTCTCGTTGCCGACTCTGGTTCAGGTCGGCGTTTTCGCGCATCTCCTTTAGCCCGTCTTCGGCTCGGTACAGATGCAGCTTCCAATACAGCTCCTCCAGTGCCCACTCGGAAGCAGCCTCACGGGCAGCGAGTGCGTTCAGCTCTCCTAGGAGCGGTGCCCACCGTGACGATGCCTCCGAACTGTCCTCACCCGCCAGCATTCGGCGGATGTGCGTCGCGGCCTCCCAGTGCGACGCATCTGAGAAGTGTGCCACGTCGAGGTCGGCGAGTAAAATCCGACCGCGCTCGGGCAGCGCCAGGCACATCGCCAGGAACAGCCGCTGGTCCCGCTCCCAGAGCGACTCTTTTACCCTGCGGGCCGCCGATGGCGAGCTCGAAAGTCGGCTCTGGTCGCGTCTCATGAGACCTGCGAGCAGATCGTCTGTGAGGTCGAGCTTATCGGCGACGCGCTCCACCTGGTCGGCGCGCTCGACCGAATCCGGCTCGTCTCGGAGGATCGCCTCGGCCTGTCGGTACTTCTGATCACGCGAGCCCGCCGCCGCCAGAATTCGGCCGATGCGGAAGGCGAGCACGCCGCCGGCCGCCTCGAGCGCCGCCCGGAACGCCTCGGGGTCGGCGACGGCGACGTCGGCGGGATCGCGGCCCTCGGGGAGCCGCACGACCCGCACCTGCATCCCCGTCGCCTGGGCGAGCTGCATCCCCCGCACCGCCGCCTCCTCGCCGGCGGCGTCGGCGTCGAAGGCCAGGTACAGCGTGCCTGCTCCGCACAGGCGGGCCAGCTCCCGCACCTGCTGGTCGGTGAGCGCAGTGCCCATGGACGCGACCGTCTCGGTCAGTTCGGCCTGGTGCAGGGCGAGCACGTCCGTGTAGCCCTCGACGACGATCGCGCGCGCGCCGGCGGCGATCGCCGCCCGGGCGCGGTCGAGCCCGTAGACGACCTCGGACTTGCGGAACAGGGCGCCCTCGGGCGAGTTCAGATACTTGGGCGGCTCGCCTCCCGGCATCTGGCGGGCGCCGAATCCGCGCACGCGCCCGCGGGCGTCGGCCAGCGGGAACATCAGCCGGCCGCGGAAGCGGTCGACCGGCCCACGGCGGCCACGGCTCGCGAGCCCCGCCCGCTCGAGCTCGGCGTTCGAGAACCCCTTCGACCTCGCGGCGGCGCAGACGCGGTCCCAGGCCGACGGCGCGAACCCGAGCCGGAACTCGCGGGCCGTCGACTCCTCCAGGCCGCGCTCCTTGAGGTACGCGCGCGCCGGCTCGGCCTCGGCGGCGCCCCACAGGTACCGCGAATAGAACTGGGCCGCATCTTCGAGCAGGGCGAGCAGCCGGCGCTGCTCGTCTCGCCGCTTCTCGGCCTGCGGCGAGCTCTCCTCGTACTGGAGCTCGACGCCGTAGCGGTCGGCCAGCCACTCGACCGCGCCGACGAAGTCGAGGTTCTCCGACTCCTGGACGAAGCGGATCGCGTCGCCGCGGGCCTGGCAGCCGAAGCAGTAGTAGAGCTTGTCGACGGGATCGACCGAGAACGACGGGCTGCGGTCGTCGTGGAACGGACAGCGGCCCGCGTAGCGGCCGCCGACCTTGCGCAGCGGGGTCTTGCCCTGCACCAGGTCGGCCATGTCCACGGCGGCCTTCACCGCCTCGAGCGACTGCTCTTCGATACGGCTCACGCCGGCGAGCGCTCCGCCGCGACGAGCTCGGCGTGCGCGCGCTGGGCGTATCCGTCGGTCATCCCGGCGACCCAGTCGGTTGCCGACTGGGCGTCGCCGCCGGCCAGGTGATGGGCGAAGAGCTCCTCCACCATCGCCGCCGCCTTGGCGCTCTGGGCGCGGGCACTCGGACCGAGGTAGACGTGCTCGAACATGTAGGCCCGCAGGCCGAGCAGCGCCTGCTCGTGGACGGGCGACTGGACGATGTCGCCGGCCACCGCCGACGTCTCCACCAGGTCGTGGACGAGCGCGTCGATCCGCTGCGACGAGCCGTCGCCGAGCAGGGCGACGTGCTCCGCCGGGAGGTCGGCCACGTCGAGGATCCCGGCGCGGGCCGCGTCGTCGATGTCGTGGTTCACGTAGGCGAAGCGGTCGGCCACACGCACGATCCGGCCCTCGAGCGTGGCCGGGATGCCCGTTCCCGTGTGGTTCAGGATGCCGTCGCGCACCTCGGCGGTCAGGTTCAGCCCGGCGCCGCCGCGCTCGAGCACCGCCACCATGCGCAGCGAGTGCTCGTTGTGGCGGAAGCCCGACCCGACGCGGCGCAGGCAGCGGTCGAGCGCCTCCTCCCCGGTGTGCCCGAAGGGAGGGTGGCCGAGGTCGTGGCCGAGGGCGATCGCCTCCGTCAGGTCCTCGTTCAGGCGCAGCGCGCGGGCGACGCCGCGCGAGATCCCGGCCACCTCGAGGGTGTGGGTCATCCGCGTCCGGAAGTGGTCGCCCTGCGGGGCGATGAAGACCTGTGTCTTGCCCTTCAGCCGCCGGAACGACTTCGAGTGCACGATCCGGTCGCGGTCGCGCTGGAACGGCGTGCGCAGGGAGCACTCGTCCGGCTCGGGCCGGGCGCGGCCGGCCGTCTCGTAGGACGACACGGCCAGCTCGGAGAGGGCGTGGCGCTCGAGCGCGCGGATGCGCTCGGCGAAGGCGTCGGCGACTGGTCCCGAGGGGTGCGGCATCGGTATCCGAGTGTACCGGGGAGGCTTCCGGCTACGATCGGCGCATGGGCGGAGAGGGCGACGCGCTGGCGGCGGGCGGTTTCGCCGCCTGGCTGCGCGACACGCGGGCCGCGATCGGCGGAGATCGCGACGCCGACGTGCCGTGCGGCGGCTGCACCGGGTGCTGCACGGCCTCGCAGTTCATCCACATCGCCCCCGGCGAGACCGAGACGCTCGCCCGCATCCCGCCCGAGCTGCTCGTTCCCGCGCCGGGGATGCCCGACGGGCACGTCGTGCTCGGCCACGACGAGCGCGGCCACTGCCCGATGCTGCGCGACGGCCGTTGCACGATCTACGCGCACCGCCCGCGCACCTGCCGCACCTACGACTGCCGCGTGTTCGCCGCCGCCGGCGTCACCCCCGACGACCCCGTGATCGCCGGGAGGGCGGCCCGCTGGCGGTTCGACGAGCGGAGCGAGGAGGATCGGCGCCTGCACGAGGCGGTGCGGCTGACGGCCGTCGCCATCCGCGAGCGGAGCGCCGAGCTGCCGGACGGCGTCCCGCCGCCGGCGAACGCCACCCAGCTTGCCGTCCTCGCGGTCGAGCTGCACGACCGGCCGGCGGGCTAGATCGTTGATTCCGAATTCACGTGATGTCCTGGGCGGCTGCGAACCGAGCAGCGCAAGGACGCAGGGAGCGGTCATACCTGGTCGTATGGGCGCGACCGAGGACGCAGCGATGCGACGGTTCGCAGCCGCAGCGCCACCAGCGCGACGCCGTGCGGTGAGCCGTCCGTGCGTCCAGGCGCGCGTCGAATTCGGAATCAACGATCTAGATGATGATCGGCACGGTGCCGCCGTCGACGCTCCAGGCGGCGCCGGTGACGTACGAGGCCCGCGGCGAGCAGAGGAAGGCGATCACCGCGGCGATCTCCTCGGCGGTCGCGAGCCGGCCGAGCGGACGGCCCTTCCCGACCGAGTCGAGCACGTCCGCGCGGCTCGTGCCGGAGCGGGCAGCCGTCTGATCCGCGAGGCCGCCCTCGCCGAGCCAGGCGGGCGTCAGCGTCGGTCCAGGACAGACCGCGTTCGAGCGGATCCCGGCGGAGGCGTAGAGGTCGGCCACCAGCCGCGACAGCGAGAGCACGGCCGCCTTCGTCACCGAGTAGTGCGGCATGCCGCCGCTCGGGCGCTTGCCCGACGTCGAGGCGACGTTCACGATCGCCGCCGCCCCGGACTCGCGCAGCGCGGGAAGCGCCTCCCGGATGCAGCGAACGTACGCGAGCACGTTCAGCTCCCAGGCGGACTGCCAGTCGGCGTCGGTGAGCTCCTCGAACGTCGCGATCCGGGCGGTGCCGACGTTGTTCACCAGCAGGTCGAGGCCTCCCAGGGCCGAGACCGCCCCGCGCACGGCGGCCGCGCATCCGTCCGCCGTCGAGAGGTCGGCGGCCACCGGCGTCGCGCCGACGCCGGCCGCCGCCTCCGTGGGACGCCGGGAGGCGATCGCGACGGCGGCGCCCTCGGCCGCCAGCTGCCGTGCCGCGGCCAGGCCGATCCCCTCGCTTCCGCCGGTCACAAGCGCGCGGGTGCCGGTCAGGTCAAGATCCATGCGGCCCGGATCTTATGATCTCTCGGGATGACGAGGATCCTGCTCGCCCGCCACGGCGAGACCGACTGGAACCGTGACGGCCGCTGGCAGGGGCACACGGACGAGCCGCTGAACGCGGTCGGGCTCGCGCAGGCCGCCGCGCTGGCGGCATACGTGTCCACGCTGGCCGTCGACGTCCTCTACTCGAGCGACCTCTCACGGGCGCGCCAGACGGCCGCGGCGATCGAGGCGGCGACCGGCCTCGCCGCCGTCGTGGACGCCGACCTGCGCGAGGTGGACGTCGGCCAGTGGTCGGGCTGCAACCGCGAGCAGGCGCGCGCCCGTGACCCCGACTGGTACCGCAGCTGGGCGGCCGGCGTCGTCGAGGGCTACCGCGGCGGCGAGACCTATGCCGAGCTGCACGAACGTTCCGTGCGCGCGTTCCGGCGCGTGCTGGAGGCGTCCACGGGACGGACGGCTGTCGTCGTCTGCCACGGAGGGAACATCCGCGCCATCGTCTCCGAGGTCGTTGGACTGGGCGCCGAGGAGCGCTGGCGCGTCGCGGGCGCCGCGAACTGCAGCGTCACGGCGATCGAGCAGGACGGCGGCCGCGTGCGGCTCGTCACGTTCAACGAGACGGGCCACCTCGACTAGACTGCGGCCGGTGGAGGACTACACGTCCAGGTACAAGGGCGAGGCTGTCGAGATCGCCCTCTTCGGCGGGGAGTATCAGGACGGCATCCTCACGGCGTACTGCCTGATCGAGGATGTCGCCCACGTCGAGCTGAACGGCCATATCCTCGTCCCTCTCCAGAACGTCGCCAGCCTGCACTGCACGAGCCGCTGCGACGCGCAGGACGACTGGCCGCCGCGCGGCCTCTTCGACGACGAGCGGGAGGACGGCGACGACGAGGGGCCTTCCTAGGCGTTCGACCCTGGTGGCGTGGCGGCGCCACCCTCACTGTTCTCGCCCTCGATCGGTGGTGGCCTCTCCGCAGCTGGTGGGCTGGGAGCCGCCAGAAATACGAAAGGCCGCCCGAAGGCGGCCTTTCGTATGTATCCCGGCGGCGACCTACTCTCCCAGGCCCTTGCGAACCAAGTACCATCGGCGCTGAGGGGCTTAACTTCTCTGTTCGGAATGGGAAGAGGTGTCTCCCCCTCGCTATGACCACCGGAAACTTGTCAGGGCCGGCGCGCGGACCCTCAAAACTCCATAGCGGTTTTTGGGTGCTCTCGAAATCAAGTCCTCGGATGATTAGTACGGGTCTGCTGAACACATTACTGTGCGTACACATCCCGCCTATCAACCTGGTGGTCTACCAGGATCCTTACTCCCTCGAGGGGATGGGAGAGCTCATCTCACGGTGGGCTTCCCGCTTAGATGCTTTCAGCGGTTATCCCGTCCAGACGTAGCTATCCAGCGATGCCCTTGGCAGGACAACTGATACACCAGAGGTCTGTTCAACCCGGTCCTCTCGTACTAGGGTCGACTCCGTTCAACTCTCCAACGCGCACAGCAGATAGGGACCGAACTGTCTCACGACGTTCTGAACCCAGCTCGCGTACCGCTTTAATGGGCGAACAGCCCAACCCTTGGGACCGACTTCAGCCCCAGGATGCGACGAGCCGACATCGAGGTGCCAAACCGCTTCGTCGATGTGGACTCTTGGAAGCGATAAGCCTGTTATCCCCGGAGTACCTTTTATCCGTTGAGCGACGGCAATTCCACTCTCTACCGCCGGATCACTAAGACCTACTTTCGTACCTGCTCGACTTGTGGGTCTCGCAGTCAAGCTCCCTTGTGCCTTTACACTCTTCGCACGATTTCCGACCGTGCTGAGGGAACCTTTGTGCGCCTCCGTTACACTTTAGGAGGCGACCGCCCCAGTCAAACTGCCCACCTGACACTGTTCCCCGTCCGGATGACGGACCGGAGTTAGAAGCCCAGAACACCAAGGGTGGTATCCCAAGGTTGGCTCCACGAAGACTGGCGTCTCCGCTTCACAGCCTCCCACCTATCCTGGACAAAATGTCCCAGACTCCAATATCAAGCTGCAGTAAAGGTTCACGGGGTCTTTCCGTCTTGCTGCGCGTAATCGGCATCTTCACCGATACTACAATTTCACCGAGTCCCTCGTTGAGACAGCGCCCAAGTCGTTACGCCATTCGTGCAGGTCGGAACTTACCCGACAAGGAATTTCGCTACCTTAGGACCGTTATAGTTACGGCCGCCGTTTACCGGGGCTTGGATTCGAAGCTTCGCCCGAAGGCTAACCTCTCCTCGTGACCTTCCGGCACCGGGCAGGCGTCAGCCCCTATACGTCGTCTTTCGACTTAGCAGAGACCTGTGTTTTTGGTAAACAGTCGCTTGGGCCTATTCACTGCGGCCCCCTCGGGCTTCGAGCGCGAAGCTCTACACCCTGACGAGGCGCCCCTTCTCCCGAAGTTACGGGGCAATTTTGCCGAGTTCCTTAACGAGGGTTTTCTCGATCGCCTTGGTATTCTCTACCCGCCCACCTGTGTCGGTTTTGGTACGGGCACGTGGAACCTCCCTAGGGGCTTTTCTTGGGGGCATGGTTTCAGGGACTTCCGACTTTACGTCACCGCATCCTGTCTCAGCCTTAAGGCCGGTTTTCGCCCGGCCGGCCTACGCAGTTGCCCCAGCACGACCAACGGCTGGGATCCCTTGTCCTACCCCGTCCCCCCATCGGTGATAACGGTTCCGACGTGGTACGGGAATATCAACCCGTTGTCCATCGCCTACGCCTTTCGGCCTCGGCTTAGGTCCCGACTAACCCTGAGAAGATTAGCTTTACTCAGGAACCCTTGGGCTTTCGGCGGAGGGGTTTCATCACCCCTCTCTCGTTACTCATGCCAGCATTCTCACTCCTGACGCCTCCACGGCTGGGTTACCCCGCCGCTTCAGTCGGCGTCAGGACGCTCCCCTACCACTCCCGCTTACGCGAGAATCCGCAGCTTCGGTACCTGACTTGAGCCCCGCTACATTATCCGCGCGCGAACACTTGACCAGTGAGCTATTACGCACTCTTTCAAGGGTGGCTGCTTCTAAGCCAACCTCCTGGTTGTCTGTGCATCCGCACATCGTTTACCACTTAGCCAGGATTTAGGGACCTTAGCTGGCGGTCAGGGCTGTTTCCCTCTCGACTACGAAGCTTATCCCCCGCAGTCTGACTCCCGTGCTCTGGAGTACCGGTATTCGGAGTTTGCCTGACTTCGGTAACCTGGTAGGGCCCCTAGGCCAAACAGTGCTCTACAGCCGGTACTGAACGCACGAGGCTATACCTAAATATATTTCGGGGAGAACCAGATATCTCTGGGTTTGATTAGCCTTTCACTCCGATCCACAGCTCATCCCCGCCGTTTTCAACCGACGTGGGTTCGGTCCTCCACGGGGTCTTACCCCCGCTTCAACCTGGCCATGGATAGATCACCCAGTTTCGGGTCTAGCGCCTGCGACTAAACGCCCTATTCGGACTCGCTTTCGCTTCGGCTCCGTTTCCTTAACCTCGCCACAGACGACTAACTCGCTGGCCCGTTATGCAAAAAGTACGCCGTCACGGCACAAGGCCGCTCCGACCGCTTGTAGGCACACGGGTTCAGGTACTATTTCACTCCCCTTCCGGGGTGCTTTTCACCTTTCCCTCACGGTACTGGTTCACTATCGGTCACCTGGAAGTATTTAGCCTTGCGGGGTGGTCCCCGCGGGTTCCGGCCGGGTTTCCCGTGCCCGGTCGTACTCAGGTTCCTGTCCAGGGAGGCGGCGCGCTTTCGCGTACGGGGCCTTTACCCTCTGTGGCGACGGTTTCCACCGTCTTCCGCTAACACGCCACTTTGTAACTCCCCGACCGCCCTGCGGGACGATCAAGACAGGTCCTACAACACCGAGACGGCAACGCCCGCAGGCTATCGCGCCGTCCCGGTTTGGGCTATTCCCGTTTCGCTCGCCACTACTCAGGGAATCGAGTTTCTTTCTTTTCCTCCGGCTACTAAGATGTTTCAGTTCGCCGGCTTACCTCCACCCACCCTATGTGTTCAGGTGGGGGTACCCGCGCATTACCACGGGTGGGTTTCCCCATTCGGAAATCCCCGGATCAACGCTTGATCAGCAGCTCCCCGAGGCTTATCGCAGCCGTCCACGTCCTTCATCGGCTCCAGGTGCCAAGGCATCCACCGTGTGCCCTTGTTCACTTGATTCATGTAGAGAACACCACTAAACCGCTATGGAGTTTTCAGGGTGCACGCCGGGGCAAATGCCCAGCCGCCCGAGGGACGCGTGAAGCCCCACGAGGGGGCCTCCGGTCTCTCAAAACTCAACAGTTTGGGCCGCCGGCCGCGAACGGCGGGCGAAACGACGGTGTCGACGTTGTTCCAGGCGAGCCCGGCAACGGACGGCACGAGTGCCATCGACATGCCGGGCGCCCGCGGCGGTTGGAGCCGCCGCATCCCTAGAAAGGAGGTGATCCAGCCGCAGCTTCCGCTACGGCTACCTTGTTACGACTTCACCCCAATCACCGACTCCACCTTCGGCCGCTGCCTCCCTTGCGGGTTGGCGCACGGACTTCGGGTGTTTCCGGCTTTCGTGGTGTGACGGGCGGTGTGTACAAGACCCGGGAACGTATTCACCGCGGCGTTGCTGATCCGCGATTACTAGCAACTCCGACTTCATGAAGGCGAGTTTCAGCCTTCAATCCGAACTGGGATCGGCTTTTTGGGATTCGCTCCGCCTCACGGCCTCGCAGCCCTCTGTACCGACCATTGTAGCACGTTTGTAGCCCTGGACATAAGGGGCATGATGACTTGACGTCATCCCCACCTTCCTCCGGTTTGTCACCGGCAGTATCCTGTGAGTTCCCGGCCGAACCGCTGGCAACACAGGACAGGGGTTGCGCTCGTTGCGGGACTTAACCCAACATCTCACGACACGAGCTGACGACAGCCATGCACCACCTGTGCACCCGCTCCGAAGAGGGGCCTGGTTTCCCAGGATTACAGGCGCATGTCAAGCCCAGGTAAGGTTCTTCGCGTCGCATCGAATTAAACAACATGCTCCGCTGCTTGTGCGGGTCCCCGTCAATTCCTTTGAGTTTTAGCCTTGCGGCCGTACTCCCCAGGCGGGATGCTTAATGCGTTAGCTTCGGCACGGACGGAGTCGACACCGCCCACACCTAGCATCCATCGTTTACGGCGTGGACTACCAGGGTATCTAATCCTGTTTGCTCCCCACGCTTTCGCGTCTCAGCGTCAGTTGCGTTCCAGAGAGCCGCCTTCGCCACGGGTGTTCTTCCTGATATCTGCGCATTCCACCGCTACACCAGGAATTCCACTCTCCTCTCCCGCACTCTAGCCATCCAGTTTCCCACGACCGCCTGCGGTTGAGCCGCAGGATTTCACGCAGGACTTAAGTGGCCGCCTACACGCTCTTTACGCCCAATGATTCCGGACAACGCTCGGTCCCTACGTATTACCGCGGCTGCTGGCACGTAGTTAGCCGGACCTTCTTCTGCAGGTACCGTCAACTGACGGGCTATTAACCCGCTCGCCTTCTTCCCTGCTGAAAGCGGTTTACAACCCGAAGGCCTTCTTCCCGCACGCGGCGTTGCTGCGTCAGGCTTTCGCCCATTGCGCAAGATTCCCCACTGCTGCCTCCCGTAGGAGTCTGGGCCGTGTCTCAGTCCCAGTGTGGCTGATCGTCCTCTCAGACCAGCTACCCATCGTCGCCTTGGTGGGCCGTTACCCCGCCAACAAGCTAATGGGCCGCGGGCTCATCCAGGACCGGAGGCCGAAGCTACCTTTGGTACAGGCCCCGCGAGGCCGGCACTTCATCAGGCATTAGCCAGCGTTTCCACTGGTTGTTCCTGTGTCCTGGGCAGATTACCCACGTGTTACTCACCCGTTCGCCGCTCGAGTACTCCCGAAGGAGCCTTTCCGCTCGACTTGCATGTGTTAGGCACGCCGCCAGCGTTCGTCCTGAGCCAGGATCAAACTCTCCGAGAACAGGTTGCGAAAACGGCCTCCCCCACACCCGCGACGTGCGCGGAGCGGGATCGTCGGCCGGTCTCTGACCGTGAAAGGAGAGTCTGCGACCGGTCGAATCTGGCTGACCGGTCTGCTCTCAAAGGCCGGCGCGCCCACCGTCTCCGGCCCGAGGGCCGGTGGCGCAGGGCCGCCGACATGGTTTCCGCCCCCCTGGAATTCCGGGGTGGCGGACGAACCCGACGTCGATCGCTCCGGGATGCATTCGCACCCCGCAGAGATCCCCAAACTGTTGAGTTTTCAAAGACCAGGCGCCCTCGAGCGCGACCACAAAGCCTAGCGACTTGCTCCCGGCCAGGCAAGTGGAACGCGTCCGGACGAAACAGCCGCCGCCCAACCCGGGCAACGGCCGCGAGAGGCAGCATACACGTCAGGAAGGCTCGATGACGGCGAACCGTCGTCCCACGCGCAATTCGGCCCCGGCGAGGCGGTCACGGGCCACGTCCAGCTCGTCCGCCGCAAGCGGTGTCCCGTCCACCCGCACGCCGCCCTGGGAGATCAGGCGCCGGGCCTCGCCGCGCGAGCCCGCGAGGCCGTTGTCGGCCAGGAGCGCGGGGATGTGCACCGGGTCGCCGGCGGGCAGCGGGATCCGCGGCGCGTCCTGCGCCGCCCGCCCCTGCTTGAACTGGCGGTCGAACCCGGCCTCGGCCGCGGCGGCCGCATCCGCGTCGTACCAGCGCTCGACCAGCCGGCGGGCGAACTCGCGCTTGGCCGCGTAGGGATCGGCGGGCGGCGGCTCATCCGCCTCCAGGCAGAGCCGGTAGTAGTCGGGCATGAGCTCGTCCACGCAGCTCATCGCCTTGCCGTACATCTCCGCCGGCGGATCGTCGATCGAGATGTAGTTGCCGAGCGACGCGCTCATCTTGTCGACGCCGTTCGGGCCGTTGATCAGCGGGGTCGTCAGCGCCACCTGGGGATCCTGCCCGTAGGCCTGCTGGATGTCGCGGCCGGTGAGCAGGTTGTACTCCTGGTCGGTGCCGCCCAGCTCGACGTCGGCGTGGATCGCCACGGAGTCGTATCCCTGCATCAGCGGGTAGAGGAACTCCGACACCGAGATCGGCTGGTTGGCCTTGAAGCGGCGCTCGAAGTCGTCGCGCTCGAGCAGCCGCGACACGGTCACGATTCGGGTCAGGCGCAGCAGCTCGGCGAAGTCGATCTTGGCCAGCCACTCGCCGTTGAAGCGCAGCTCCGTACGGTCGGCGTCGAGGATCCGCAGGGCCTGGCCGAAGTAGCGGCGGGCGTTCGCATCGATCTCATCGTCAGAGAGCACCCGGCGCTCCTTCGAGCGGCCGGACGGGTCGCCGACCCGGGCGGTGTAGTCGCCCACGATCAGGACGCCGGTATGGCCCTGATCCTGGAACGCCCGCATCCGCTGCAGCGGGATGGCCTGGCCGATGTGGATGTCACGCGCCGTGGGGTCGATCCCAAGCTTCACCCGCAGCGGCCGGCCGAGCGCGAGCTTGCGCTCCAGCTCGCCCTCCGGCAGCACCTTGACGGCGTTACGGGTGAGAGCTGCGATGTCGGGCGCCACGGCGCGCGGATGATATCGGCCGGCTCACCCAGGCCGAGTCGGGATCGAGGAACCGCCACGGCAGCTCGACCGCGCGCGAGATCCCCACCCTGCGCGCGACCGCCACCCGCCGCGGCCGGTCGGACGGGCGCAGGTCTGCGACCGTGCCGTTCAGGTGCGGCCCGGCGGCGAGCGCCTGGCCGACGTTGCCCGGCCCGGCGGTGAGCCGGCCCGGCCCGCGCCGCGACCGCATCGTCTCGACGCCGTCCGCGGGCTCGAGGGCACGCACGAGCACCGCATCGGCGACGCCGACCGGGCCGCACACGATGTTCACGCACCAGTGGATGCCGTAGCTGCGGTAGACGTAGAGCGTGCCGGCCGGCCCGTACATGGGGGCGTTGCGCGCCGTCCTGCCGCGGTAGCTGTGCGACGCGGGATCGTCGTGGCGGTAGGCCTCGGCCTCGACGATGGGGCCGCCGACGCCGTCGACGAGCAGCGTCCAGCCGATCAGCGCCCGCGCCGCGGCGACGGCGTCGCCCTCGAGATCGAGCCCAGGATGCGCTACGCCGGCCGCCAGCCCAGGCCGTCTCCGCCGGGCTCGATCGTCCCCCAGCCCTCGATGTGGGAGGCGGCGCAGGGGACGCCTGTGCCTGCCAGCCGCTCCAGCCAGTCGCGGCGCGTGCGCAGGGCGAGGGCGACGTCGGAGTCGAACTCGCGGTCCCATTCGGGATGCTGGACGTGCAGCGGATGGTGGATCACGTCCGCCAGGAAGACCCGCCGCCCGTCCGCGGCGTCGATCTCGACGACCGCGTGGCCCTCGCGGTGGCCCGGCGCCTCCACGAGCCGGACGCCGGGCAGCACCTCGGCGCCGTCGGCCGCCTCGTCCAGCCTGCCCTCGATCCGCTGGAACACCTCCCACAGCGGGCCGTGCTCCCACGTGCGCGCCCAGTCGGCCGCCGTCGCGGTGACGACGATCCGCGCCGCCGGGACCTCGGCGGCGCCGCCGAAGTGGTCGAAGTCGAGGTGGGTGAGCACGACCGCGTCGACGTCCTCGATCCGGCAGTACGGGGCGAGCGCCCCGGCGAGATCGCTGTGGGCGCCGTCCCACGACCCGTCGAGCCCGCCCGCGGCGGTGTCGACGAGCACCGTCCCGGCCGCGCCGCGCAGGAGGAGGACGTTCGAGACGACCGCGATGTCGCCCAGCTCGCCCGGCGGCGCCATCAGGCCGTCCTGCATCGGCAGGCTGCCGGCCGCAACCAGTGTCACGTCCCAGTCAGACATCGAGCGACATCTGGTTCTGGCGGTTGCGGCGGACGGCCATCGCGAGCGCCGTCGCCTCGCCCATGTCGGCGAGGATCGTGCGCTCTGTGCGCGACGCGACCAGCGGCTCCGCCATCCCGTCGACCCACACGCGCGTGCGGCGGCCGTCGCCGCGGTCGTCGCCCTCGATCGGCTCGAGCGCGTAGATCCGGTCCGCGCGCACGAACTTGCCGTAGCCAAGGAACACCATCGGCGCCCCGGCCGCGCTCACAGCTCCGCCAGCACCTCACGCAAGGAGCTCGCCACGTAGGCGATGTCCTCGTCCTCCAGCTGGACGAAGAACGGCAGCGCGAGCGTCGCGCTGCTGACGCGCTCGGTGACCGGGAGCATGCCGGGGCCGTACCCGAAGCGCTCGCGGTAGACGGGCTGGGTGTGGATCGCGGGCAGGTACGGCCGGCTGGCGATCCCCCGCTCGGCCAGCGCGGCCTGGACGGCGTCGCGGTCGATGCCCTCGGCCAGGCGGACGTAGTAGATGAACCAGCTGCGCGGCTGCGGCCCGCGATACGGCAGCTCGACGCCGTCGATCCCGGCCAGCAGCTCGTCGTAGCGCTCGGCCACGCGCCGGCGGCGCTCGAGCAGCATGTCCAGCTTCTCGAGCTGTGCCAGGCCGACGGCGGCCGACATCTCGTCCATGCGGTAGTTGAAGCCGAGCCGCTGGTGCACCAGCCAGTCGCCGTTGTCCGACCGCCCCTGGTTCACGAGGCTGCGCAGCTCGCGGGCGACGTCGGGGTCGTCCGTCGTGATCGCGCCGCCCTCGCCGGTGGTGAGCTGCTTGTTCGGGTAGAAGCCCCAGACGGCCTGGTTCCCGTGCGTGCCGACGGCACGGCCGTCGACCGTGCAGCCGATCGCCTCGCACGCGTCCTCGATGACCGGGATCCCGTGCCGGTTGGCGATCGCCGACACCGCCTCGATATCGCACGGATAGCCGAAGATGTGCACCGGGATGATCGCCTTCGTGCGCTCGGTGATGGCCGCCTCGACGGCCGCCGGATCGACGTTGAAGGTGCGCTCGTCGATCTCGGCGAAGACGGGGGTCGCCCGCTCGAACAGGATGACGTTCGCCGACGCGACGAACGAGAAGCTCGACGTGATCACCTCGTCGCCCGGGCCGACCCCGAGCCGGTGCAGGGCCACGTGCAGCCCGGCGGTGCCGCTCGAGCACGCGACGGCGAAGCGCGTCCCCACGCGCTCGGCGAACGCCCCCTCGAAGGCCGGCGCCACCGGCCCGCAGGCGAGGCTGTCGGAGCGCAGCACGTCCAGCACCAGCTCCTCCTCGCGGCCGTCGAGGTAGGGGCGGGCCAGCGGGATCGAGCGGGTGGTGACCACGGGGCTAGACCGTCGCCTTGACCGGGTATTCGAGGAGGTCGGCGAAGCGGTCGTCCTGTCCGCCGACGATGGCGAAGAACGTGTCCTGGATCTGCTTCGTGATCGGCCCGCGGCCGCCCGTCGCGTGATCGTCGACGGACGCCACGGGGGTCACCTCGGCGGCCGTGCCGCACAGGAAGACCTCGTCGCCGAAGTAGAGGTCGGTGCGCACGAGGTTCACCTCCTGCACCTCGAACCCGAGGGTGTGCGCGATGCGGATGACGGTCGAGCGGGTGATGCCGGGCAGGCACGAGGCGGTGGTCGGCGGCGTGTAGAGGACGCCGTCGCGCACCACGAACACGTTCTCGCCCGATCCGTCGGCGACGTAGCCCTCCTCGTTCAGGAGGATCGCCTCCTCGTAGCCGGCTCTGGTCGACTCGAGCTTCGCGAGCACGGAGTTGATGTACTGGCCCGTGGCCTTCGCCGCGGGCGGCAGGGTGTTCGGCCCGATGCGGCGGTAGCTCGACACCTTGCAGCGCACACCGTGCTCGAGCGCCTCCTCGCCGAGGTAGGCGCCCCACGGCCACACGGCGATCGCCACCTCGACGGGGTTGTCGCCGGGGTAGAGGCCCATCGGGCCCGCCCCGCGGAACGCGACCGGCCGGATGTAGCAGGACGGGACGGCGTTCACCGCGACGGTCTCGTGGACGGCCGCGGCCAGCTCGCTCGTCGAGTAGCCGAGGTCCATCTGGTAGAGCGAGGCCGACCGGCGCAGGCGCTCGAGGTGGTCGCTGAGCCGGAACACCGCCGCGCCCTTGGGGGTGTCGTACGCGCGGATGCCCTCGAAGACGCCCGTGCCGTAGTGGAGGGCGTGCGTGAGGATGTGGACGTTTGCGTCCTCCCACGACACGAAGCTTCCGTTGCGCCAGATCTTCTCGGTGGCTTGCATGGCAGGAGGTGTCCTTTCCCGTCGATTCCCCTGCGTGATGGTACCGGACGGGGCGGGATGCGGGCCGTCACTAGCATCCGCCGGATGGGCGAGATCGACCACGACCAGGCGCGGTCGTTCGACCGCGTCGCCGCCGCCTACCGGCGGGCGCGGCCGGGGTACCCGGCTGCGGCGGTCGAGTGGCTGCTCGCACGGGCGCCGGGACGGCGCGTCGTCGACCTCGCGGCCGGCACCGGCAAGCTCACCGAGGCGCTCGTGGCGGCCGGCGCCGACGTCGTCTGTGTCGAGCCGCTCCCCAACATGCGCGCGGAGCTCGCCGAGGCCGTGCCGGGCGTGCGCGTGCTCGACGGCGCCGCGGAGGCGTTGCCGCTCCCCGGCGGGAGCGCCGACGCGGTCATGGTCGCCCAGGCCTTCCACTGGTTCGACGCCGAGCGGGCGCTCGCGGAGATCGCCCGTGTGCTCGTGCCCGGTGGCGCGGTCGGACTGCTGTGGAACCTGCGCGACGACGGCGTCGAGTGGGTGCGCGACCTGAGCGCGGCGCTGCGCGGCGCCGGCGACGTGCTCAGCGGGTCGCGCAGCATTGCCGCACAGCCGATCGCCCACCCCGCGTTCGGCGACGTCGAGCGGCGCGAGTTCCAAAACGCGCTGCCGTTCGACCGCGAGCGGCTGCGCGACTGGGCATCGTCGACGAGCCGGATCGCGGTGCTCGACCCGCACGACCGCGAGCGCGCCCTGGACGCGGTGGCGCGACTGGCCGACGAGCATCCCGACCTGCGCGGGAGGCCCACGTTCCCGCTTCCGTTCATGACCGTCTGCGTGCGGGCGACGCGCGTCTAGCGACCGGCGGTGCCGTCGAGGTCGACGGAGCGCACCCGGTGGATGCCGTCGAGCGCACCCAGGTGCTCGATCACCGCCGGCGTGGGGGTCACGTCGAGCGCGAGCACCATCACCGCCCGGTCGCCGTGGAAGTTGCGCGACACGCTCATGTTGGCGATGTTCACGCCGTCCTGCCCGAAGGCGGTGCCAACGCTGCCGATGATGCCGGGCCGGTCGTCGTTCAGCATGACCACCATGTGGCCGGCCAGCTCGATCTCGAGCTGATAGCCCTCCACCTCGACCAGCCAGGGCCGGTTCTCGCGGCCGATCGTCGTCCCCGCGACGGTGTTCCCCTCGCCGCACGCCACCCGGATCAGGCTGGTGTAGTCGGCCGGCGCCCGCGTGCGCCCCTCGTTGATGGCGATCCCGCGCGCTTCCGCGACGGCGCGGGCGTTCACGAGGTTCACGGGCTCGTCCGAGCGGGTCGCGAACGCGCCCATGACCACGGCGGACGTGAGCAGGCGCGTGTCGTGCTCGGCCAGCGCCCCGTCGTAGGTGACGTCGATGCGCTCGAGGCCGCCCTCGTGCAGGCCGACGGCCAGGCGGCCCAGCTGGGTCGCCACCGGGACGTACGGCCCGAGCACCTCGAGATCCTCCGGACGCACCTGGGGGATGTTGACGGCGTTCGTGACCAGGCCGCCGCGCAGCGCCGCCGCGACCTGCTCGGCCACGATCACCCCCGCGCGGTCCTGCGCCTCCTGCGTCGATGCGCCCAGGTGCGGCGTCACGACCACGTTCGGCAGCTCGAGGATCGGCCCCGACGTGTACGGCTCCGACGGGAAGACGTCGAGCGCGGCGCCCGCGACGTGCCCGGAGCGCAGCGCGTCGACCAGGGCGTCGAGGTCGATCAGGTCGCCGCGCGCGGCGTTGACGATGCGCGCGCCGGGCTTCATCAGGGCGAGCCGGTCGGCGTCGATCAGATGCCGCGTCTCCGGCGTGAGCGGCGCGTGCAGCGTGACGAAGTCCGACTGCAGGAGCAGGTTCTCGAGGGACGCCGACGAGACGCCCAGCTCGCGGCAGCGCTCGACCGAGACGAACGGGTCGAACACGCAGACGCGCATGCCGAACGCCCTCGCCCGCGCCGCGACCAGCTGGCCGATGCGGCCGAAGCCGACGATGCCGAGCACCTTGTCGGCCAGCTCGACGCCGCCGTAGCGCTTGCGCTCCCAGCGGCCCTGCACGAGCGCCGCGTGCGCCTGGGGGATGTTGCGGGCGATCGCCAGCAGGAGTCCGAGGGCATGCTCCGCAGCGGCCACCATGTTCGAGCCGGGCGCGTTGGCCACGATGATGCCGCGGCGGGTGGCCGCGGCGACGTCGACGTTGTCGACCCCGGTCCCCGCCCGACCGATCACCTTCAGCCGGTCGGCGTGCTCGAGCAGGTCGGCGGACACGGACGTCGCCGAGCGCACGATGAGCGCGTCGTAGGCGCCGATGCGATCGGCCAGCTCCGTCGGCGGCGGGTTCAGCTGCACGTCGACCTCGAACTCGCCCCGCAGGAGCTCGACTCCCGCGGCGGCGATCTCCTCGGTGACGAGGACGCTCGTCATGCTGCGGCGAACACCTCGAGCGCCCGCGCCGCGCCCGCGCCCGGTGCCGGCGGCCGGTAGCCGAGCTCGCCCAGCGCGAGCTCGAGGCCGGCGAGGGCGGTGACGATGTCGAACTCGTTCATGTACCCCATGTGGCCGATGCGCATGATCTTGCCGCGGAGCTTGCCCTGGCCGCCGGCGAGCACGATGCCGTGGCGGTCGCGCAGGACGCCGTAGCACCGCTGCCCGTCGACTCCCTCCGGCATCAGGAACGCGGTGACCATCGCCGAGGTCTCGTCGTCAGGCGAGAAGAGCTCGAGGCCGAGCGCCTTGACCCCTTCACGCGCACCGCGCGCCAGGCGCCGGTTGTGCGCCCAGATCGCCTCGGCCCCCCGTGCTTCGATCAGCTCGAGCGCCTTGCGCAGCGCCGCGACGATCGTCACCGCCGGCGTGAAGGCGGTGTCGTTCTTCGCCTGCGACTCTCGGGCGATCCGCCAGTCGAGGTAGTACCGCGGCAGCGCCGCCCCCTCGACCCGCTCCCAGGCCCGCGGGGAGACCGACGCGAACGCGAGCCCCGGCGGGCACATGAGCGCCTTCTGCGACCCTGCCACGGCCACGTCCACGCCCCAGGCGTCGGTGGCGAGCTCCACCCCGCCGAGGCTCGAGACAGCGTCGACGACGAGCAGCGCCCCGGTCGGCGCGGTCGCGGCCGCGATCGCGCGGATGTCGTGCACGACGCCCGTCGACGTCTCGGACTGGGTCACGAAGACGGCGGCGGTCGCGGCCTCGCCGGCCGCCGCTGCGATCCGCGCCGGGTCGAGCCGCTCGCCCCACTCCTGGGCCACGTGCACCGGCTCGAGCCCGTACGCGCGCACGATCTTCAGCCAGCGCTCGCCGAAGTTTCCGGCCGAGGCGACGACGACGCGGTCGCCGGGCGAGAGCAGGTTCGCGACCGAGGACTCCATCGCGGCCGTCCCCGACCCCGTGAAGAGCAGCACATCGTGCTCGGTCGCGAACACGCGGCGCAGGCCGGCGAGCGTCTCGCCCAGCAGCGCCCGGAAGTCGGGGCTGCGGTGGTGGTGCAGCGGCGCAGCCTCGGCCGCCGTGACCTCGGGCGGCACGGGGGTCGGGCCCGGAGTGATCAGGTAGCGCTTGCCGTCCACGCGCCGCGAATCGTAGGTGGTACGTCGGAAGGTGGTCGAGATGGAGCAGTTCAGGGGCCTGGCCCCGCAAGGCGGGGCCAGGCCCCGGGTGGCGGGTGAGCGAAGGCGGGGCCAGGCCCCGGGTGGCGGGTGAGCGAAGGCGGGGCCAGGCCCCGGGTGGCGGGTGAGTGAAGGCGGGGCCAGGCCCCGGGTGGCGGGTGAGTGAAGGCGGGGCCAGGCCCCGGGTGGCGGGTGAGCGGAGGCGGGGCCAGGCCCCGGGTGGCGGGTGGGGGGCGGGGCAGGCCCCGGGTGCTGGCGAGTGGAGGGGTCAGACCCCACCCGGAATGCGTGCGCAAAGTGTCACGGCCGGCGTTCGGGGTCTGACCCCGGGTCTCAGCCCTGCAGGCGGTCGCGCAGGAGCTGCTGCACCTGGCGGGCGTCGGCGCGGCCGCGCGTCTGCTTCATCACCTGTCCGACCAGGGCGTTGATCACGCCCTCCTTGCCCGCGCGGAACTGCTCCACGAACTGCGGGTTCTGCGCCAACACGTCGTCCACCATGCCCTCGAGCTCCGACGAGTCGCCGATCGACGACAGCCCGTGCTCGGCGACGAGCGCAGCGGGATCGGCGGCCGGGTCGGCCTCGAGCAGCGCGTACACCTGCTTGCCGATCGTGGACGTGATCGTGCCCGCGGCGATCAGCTTGACGATGCCCGCGAGCCCCGCGGCGGGGATCGCCTCCACCGCGCCGGGCTGGTTGCGCACCCAGTCGGACGCCGCCTTGGCGTCGCCGCTCGCCGCCGCGACCGCCTCGAAGTAGTCGGCGATCGCGGGCGTCGCGTTCAGGTCGGTCGCGTCCTGGGTGGTGAGGCCGTGCTCGGCCTGGAAGCGGGCGATCCGGGCGGCGGGCAGCTCGGGCAGTTCCGCGCGCAGGCGGGCGACCGTCTCCGCGCTCGGTTCGAGCGGCACGAGGTCGGGCTCGGGGAAGTAGCGGTAGTCGTCGGCCTCCTCCTTCGAGCGGCGCGCGTGCAGCGCCCGCGCCTGCGGGTCGTAGTGGAGCGTCTCCTGGCGCACCTCGCCGCCCGACTCGAGCAGGTCGATCTGGCGCCGGATCTCGGCCGCCATGCCCTCGCCGAGGAACTTGAACGAGTTCATGTTCTTGAGCTCGGTCTTCGTGCCGAAGCCGGCTCTCGCCGCGGCGGCGGACGGAGACGTTGGCGTCGCAGCGCAGCGAGCCCTTCTCCATGTCGCAGTCGCTCACGCCGATGGTCTGCAGGGTGTTCTTGAGCAGGCCGAGGAAGGCGATCGCCTGCTCGGGCGAGCGGATGTCCGGCTCGGTCACGATCTCGACGAGCGGCGTCCCGCAGCGGTTGAAGTCGACGACGGAGGAGTCGGCGCCCGCGATCCGGCCGCCGGCGCCGCCTGCGTGGACGAGCTTGGCCGCGTCCTCCTCGAGGTGCGCGCGCGTGATGCCGACCCGCGCGCCGTCGACGTCGAGGTGGCCGCGCACGCAGATCGGCTGGTCGTACTGGCTGATCTGGTACGCCTTGGGGCTGTCGGGATAGAAGTAGTTCTTGCGGTGGAACTGGCACCGCGGTGCGATCTCGCAGTCGAGCGCCAGGCCGATCTGCATCGCCTTGTCCACCGCGCCGGCGTTGATCGTCGGCAGCGCGCCGGGGTGGCCGAGGCAGACCGGGCAGGTGAGCGTGTTGGGGTCGGCCCCGAAGACGTTCGCGCAGGCGCAGAACATCTTCGAGTCCGTGTTCAGCTGGACGTGGATCTCCAGGCCGATGACCGGCTCCCAGGCCGCCGCGGTCATGCCCGCGCCGCCATCGCCGGGGGCCGGGGGTCGAAGCCGAGCGCGCCCTCCAGCGCGTGGGCGGCCGACAGGATCGCGTTCTCGGCGAACGCCGGGCCGATCAGCTGGAAGCCGACGGGGAGGCCCTCGCTCGTCCCGCAGGGGATGGAGATGCCGGGCAGCCCGGCCAGGTTCGCCGGCACGGTGAGGACGTCCGACGCGTACATCGCCCACGGGTCGTCGACCCGCTCGCCGATCCGGAACGCGATCGTCGGCGACGTCGGCGTCGCGATCAGGTCGACGCCGGCGAACGCGGCATCGAAGTCGGCCCGGATGCGCGTGCGCACCTTCTGGGCCATCCCGTAGTAGGCGTCGTAGTAGCCGGCCGAGAGCGCGTAGGTGCCGAGCATGATGCGCCGCTTCACCTCGGCCCCGAACCCGGCCGCGCGCGTGCGTCCGTACATGTCGTGCACCGTCTCGCCCGGCTCGTCGACGCGCAGGCCGAAGCGGACGCCGTCGAAGCGCGACAGGTTCGCCGACGCCTCGGCGGGCGCGATCAGGTAGTAGGCGGGCAGGGCGTAGCCCGCGTGCGGGAGCGCCGTCTCCACGATCTCGGCTCCGAGCTCCTCGGCCTGCCGCAGCGCCGCGTCGAAGGCGTCGCGCACGCCCGGCTCGAGACCCTTCGCGAGCAGGTCGGCCGGCACGCCGAGGCGCACCCCTCGGAGGTCCTCGGCCGACGGCACGGCGATCGGCTCGGGCAGCGCCACCGACGTCGCGTCGCAGCGGTCCTGCGCGCAGATCACCTGCATGAGCAGGGCCGCGTCGCGCACCGTCAGCGCGAAGGGGCCGATCTGGTCGAGCGACGAGGCGAACGCGATCAGGCCGTACCGGCTGACGGCGCCGTAGGTGGGCTTCATGCCGACGACGCCGCACAGCGCCGCCGGCTGGCGGATCGAGCCGCCCGTGTCGGTGCCGAGCGAGAGCGGCGCGAAGCCGGCTGCGACGGCGGCGGCGGAGCCGCCCGACGACCCGCCGGGGACGCGCCCGGCGTCCCAGGGGTTGTGCGTGACGCCGAAGGCCGAGTTCTCCGTCGAGGAGCCCATCGCGAACTCGTCCATGTTCGTCTTGCCGAGCGAGATCAGCCCCGCCTGCTTGACCCGCGTGACGCAGCCGCCGTCGTAGATGGGGACGTACCCCTCGAGGATGCGCGAGCCGGCCGTCGTCTCCTCGCCCTTCGTGCACAGGATGTCCTTGAGCGCGATAGGCACGCCCTGCAGGCCGGTGCGGCCGTCGCGGTCGTAGCCGTCGGCCTCGGCCAGGGCCAGCTCGCGGCGGGTGCGCAGGAACGCGTGGATGCCGGCGTCGGCCGCGTCGATGCGGTCGAGGTAGGCGGCGGCCAGCTCGCGGCACGAGACCTCGCGTGCGTCCAGGAGCTCGATGCAGCGCTCCGCGGTCAGGCCGAGCGTGTCCGTCATGCGGTCGGCGGCACGCGGAAGCCCCCGTCCGCCGCGTCGGGGGCGTTTCGCAGCACCTCGTCGCGCGGCCAGGAGGGGCGGGCGGCGTCGGGCCGCACCTGGTTCGTCAGGTCGAGCGCGTGCGCCGTGGGCTGCACGTCTGCCAGGTCGAGCGCCGACAGCTCCTGCACGTGGCCGATGATGGTCGAGAGCTGCTGCGTCATCCTGGCGACCTCGTCGTCGGTCAGGCGCAGCCGCGCCAGCCGGGCAACGTGCAGCACGTCGTCAGACGAGATCGCCATCGTCCGCGCAGAATAGTCAACCGGGTGAGAGGTGAGTGGGGGCAGCTCCGCCGCCGCCCCCGGCACGACATCGGGCGGGTTAGGCGAGTGCGCGGACGCCGCTGGCCTGGAGACCCTTGTTGCCCTGGACGACGTCGAACTCGACCCGCTGGCCCTCGTTCAGCGTCTTGTATCCGTCGGCCTGGATCTCGGAGAAGTGCACGAACACGTCCTCACCGCCATCCTGCTGGATGAAGCCGTACCCCTTCTCGTTGCTGAACCACTTCACTGTGCCTTCTGCCAACTCGCGTCCTCTCCTTGACTCACCCGTATGCGCGACGGGACCGCGCAACGATAAAGCACGGTCCGGACGTTTGCAACGAAGTCCCCGGAGGCGTGGAACAGACGTGTCTCAGGCCGCGTGGAGCGCGCGCGCGGCGGTCACCGTGTTGCGGAGCAGCATGGCGATCGTCATGGGACCGACGCCGCCCGGTACCGGCGTGATGGCACCGGCCACCGGCTCCGCGCTGGCGAAGTCGACGTCCCCGGCGAGACCCTCCGGAGTGCGGTTCACTCCGACGTCGATCACCGTCGCGCCCGGCTTGATCATGTCGCCGGTGATCATGCGGGCGCGGCCGACGGCGGCGACCAGCACGTCCGCCCGGCGCGTGACCTCGCCGAGGTCGCGCGTGCGCGAGTGGCAGATCGTGACCGTCGCGCTGCGGTGCAGGAGCAGCAGCGCCACCGGCTTGCCGACGATGTCCGAGCGTCCCACCACGACGGCCTCCGCGCCCTCGAGCCGGGCCCTCGCCCAGTCGAGGAGCTCCATCACGCCCGCGGGGGTGCACGCGACCATGCCCGGCTGGCCGGCCACGAGCCGGCCGACGTTCAGGGGATGGAAGCCGTCGACGTCCTTGGCCGGGTCGATCCGCTCGAGCACCTGCTTGAAGTCGAGGCCGGCGGGCAGCGGCGACTGGACGAGGATGCCGTCGACGCGGTCGTCGGCGTTGTAGCGCTCGACCATTCCCAGCACCTCGTCCTGCGTCGAGGTGACCGGCATCGGCTCGTGGAACGAGGCCATGCCCGCCTCCTCGCACGCCGCGACCTTGTTGCGGACGTACACCTGCGAGGCGGGGTCCTCGCCGACCAGGATCGTCACGAGGCCGGGGGTGTGCCCGGTGCGCGCCTTCACGTCGGCGGCGTCGGCGGCGACACGCGCGCGCACCTCGGCCGCCACCCGCTTGCCGTCGATGATCGTCGCCACGGGCGCGGACGATACCGAAAACGGCGCCGGCGGCCGGACTCCTCCGAAAGGGTGATCTTTCCAACCTGGGTCTTGCTGAATTTCTGCAACTGGAGAATTGTGGGAGGGAAAGCGGCAGCAACTGTCCCTGACGCCGCCCTCGACCCCCCCGGAGGAGGTGAACACATGTCCGACTTCATCCGCGGCCTCCAGGCCGACGTCAGCGACGAGGCCGGCCAGACGATGGCCGAGTACGCCGTCGTCCTCGGGGTGATCACGATCGCCGTCGTGGTCACGCTCGGCCTGCTTTCGACCGCCATCAAGAACACGCTCACCAACGTCATCGCGACGCTCTAGAGCCTTCTTCCTTCCCAGCCCGCCCCGGCGGGCGCACCGCCGCGGGACCCCCCAAAGAGGGAAATCCCGCACGCGGCACTCAATACCCGACACGTGGATGCCGAATCAGCATCCGGGGGCGCCCCGCCCCACCCATCCCGGAGGTGAGTCGTTTGAACGAGTACCTGAACGAGATCAAGGACGAGGCCGGCCAGACGATGGCCGAGTACGCCGTCGTGCTGGGCGTCATCACGATCGCGGTCGTGGTCACGCTGGGCCTGCTGAGCACCGCCATCAAGAACACGCTGACCAACGTCATCGCGTCGCTCTAGCTTCGGCGAGCGCTCGCCTGCGGGCTCGCGGCACCGGCCGCGGGCCCGCCACCAACTCCCCCCAAACCACGAGAGCACCAGTGATCCGACACCCGCGCACACGAGAAGACGGTCAGGCGATGGTCGAGTTCGTCGTCATCCTGCCCGTGCTTCTGATCGTCCTGGTCGCGATCTACCAGTTCGGACAGGTGTTCGTGAACTACATGGACGTCACGAGCGCGGCCCGCGAGGGCGCGCGCAAGGCGGCGGTCAACCGCTCGCTCGGCAACTGTGCGGCCGTGGACGCGGCGGCCGTCAGCTCCGCCCAGTCGGCGGCGTCGGACCTGAGCATGTCCAGCCTCACCATCACCGTCACCCGCACGTGCACGAACAACGCGTACGTCCAGGGCGGCGACGTCAAGGTGACGGCCACCTATCCCTACTCGGTCAACATCCTCGGCATGGTCGTGAGCTCGGGCACCCTGAGCTCCGCCACCACGATGCGGATCGAATGACGGCCGTCCCGCTCGGCCGACCCCCGGAGTTTCTTCCCGCGTCTTCCGCCATCTAAAGCACCCGGCCGGCACTGCCGATACGTGTCAGGCCGTAGTCCCGTCAGTCCCGCAGTTTTCCCACGAGAGGCAGCCGCATGTCCTACAGCGTCCGCAACATCGTGATCGCGCTCGTCCTGGCCGTCGTCGCGGCTGGACTCGTGGTCATGTACACGAGCAACGTCAAGAGCCAGGCCGACAAGAGCATCAAGACCACGACGGTGGTCGTGGCCAAGGGTGACGTCGTCGCCGGCACGCCGGTCGACACCCTGGTGAACGGGCACGCGTTCACGACCCAGCAGGTCGCGACGAAGGACGTCGTCCCGGGCGCGTTCACGTCGATCAGCTCGCTCAACACGTCGCTCTCGACCGCGACGAACATCACCGCGGGCGCTCAGGTGACGCCGGCGATGTTCTCGGACTCGCAGAACACGGCGATCGCGAACCAGATCCACGGCACGATGCGCGCGGTGCAGATCGCCTTCAACGCC
Organism: uncultured Actinomycetes bacterium; assembly: GCA_963843705.1. GTDB lineage: Bacteria > Actinomycetota > Thermoleophilia > Gaiellales > JAICJC01 > JAICJC01. The sequence continues at coordinate 41,152 of CAWJLQ010000007.1, read as the reverse complement.
AACCGCGTCATCGGCGGCACGCTCAAGGCCGGCGATCACGTCGACATCTACGGCGTGTACCAGATCCAGGCCGCGAACAACGACAACAAGTACAGCCAGGAGACGGTCGCCGGCATGGTGCTGCGCAACATCGAGGTGCTCTCGACCTACGACACCGGCGTGGGCAACCCGCCGCTGACGTCCGCCTCCCAGGCGAACAACGCGTCTGGCACCAACGACGGCACCGGCGGTGACGCGGTCATCCTGGCCGTCCCGCAGAACGAGATCCCGTCGCTCATGCTCACCCGCAAGTCGGGCGAGTTCTGGATGGCGCTGCGCCCGAGCCACGGCGCGCAGGACGCCTTCACCTCCCTGGTCAACCCCTGCTCCATCTGGGGCCTCACGAAGGCCCAGCTGAAGCGCGTCGCCCCCGTGTGCGTGGGTTAGGAGACCTACCGATGACCAATCAGTCCCCCATCAAGGTCTTCATCACGGGCGCCGCCAACGGCTTGGCGGAAGTCCGCGAAGGCCTGGCAGATCACCCCGACGTCGAGCTCGTCGGCACGGCCGCCGATCCGGTCAAGGCCGGCGCGAAGCTGGCCGAGTCCGCCGCCCAGGTGATCCTGCACGGCACCACCGCCACCGAGCACGTCCCGACGGCGGAGGTGGAGGCGATCCGGTCGGTGACCGCCGCCCCGATCGTCCTCGTCACCTCGGCGAGCGCCAACAGCCTGCTGGCCGAGGCGCTCCAGGCCGGGATCCACGACGTCGTCCTGCTCCCGCAGCTGACCGACGGGATCGTCTTCACGATCAAGAAGGCGCACTCCCTGGCGGCGGGCCGCGTCTCCGGCGTAGCCGGCAAGGCCGCCTCGCACGCCGAAGGCAAGGTCGTCACGCTGTTCTCGCCCAAGGGCGGGGCCGGCAAGACCGCACTGGCATGCAACCTGGCCACCCTGTTCGCCCGCAAGCACCAGCGGCGGACGCTCCTGCTCGACCTCGATCTCCAGTTCGGCGACGTCGCCATCATGATGGGGATCGAGCCGGACAAGACCATCTACGACCTGGTCATGGCCCGGCGCGAGCTCGACTCCGAGGCGCTGGCCGGGTACGTCACGGCGCACCAGTCCGGTGTCCACGTGCTGCCCGCGCCGCTGCGCCCCGAGGACGCCGAGCTCGTCACCGAGGAGCGCCTGAGCCACCTCTTCGCGGTGGCGAAGGAGAGCTACGACGTCGTCGTCGTCGACACGCCGCCGTTCTTCCACGGCCCGGTGCTCTCGACGCTCGACCGCACCGACCAGCTGCTGCTCATCTCGTCCATGGACGTGCCGGCGATCAAGAACGTCAAGCTCACGCTGCAGACGCTCGACCTCCTGCACTACCCGAAGGACCGGCGCCACCTGCTGCTGAACCAGACGGGCTCCAAGGTCGGCCTGCGCAAGAGCGAGGTCGAGCGGGCGCTCGACCTGAAGGTCGCCTTCGAGCTGCCCACCGACAAGGACGTGCCGTCGTCGATCAACCGCGGCGTGCCGCTGGCCCTGGCCAGCCCCCGGGCCGGCATCGTCAAGTCGATGGGCGAGATCGCAGACACCCTGGTCCCGCAGCGCGTCGCGGGCGAGGGCAAGAAGAAGCGCCGTGGAGTGAGGTCGTAGCATGTCGTTGCACTCGCGCATCCAGGTCGCGACGACCGACCCCAAGGAGTCGGAGGCGCACGACGACAGCGACCGCGTCTCGGTCGTCGCCGATCCCTTCGCCGAGCTCAAGACCCGCGTTCACAAGGAGATCATCCCCCGCCTCGGCCCGAAGGTGTTCAACTCGGACGGCACGGCGGACGGCGACCTCGAGCAGAAGGTGAACGAGGTCGTCACGGAGCTGCTGGCGGTCGAGAAGACGCCGCTCACGCGCCAGGAGCGGCAGGAGATCATCCGCCAGATCACCGACGACATCCTCGGCTACGGGCCGCTCGAGCCGTTCCTTCGCGACGACTCCATCACCGAGGTGATGGTGAACGACCACAAGACGGTCTACATCGAGCGTCACGGCAAGATCACCCGCACGAACGCCCAGTTCGTCGACGAGGCCCACCTGCTGCGGATCATCGACAAGATCATCAGCCGGATCGGCCGCCGGATCGACGAGTCGTCCCCGTACGTGGACGCGCGCCTGCCCGACGGCTCGCGCGTGAACGCGATCATCCCGCCGCTGGCGGTGCGCGGATCCTCGCTCACCATCCGGAAGTTCCGGCGCGACCCGTTCACCATGGCCGACCTGATCAAGTTCGGCACGCTGACGCACAAGTCCGGCCAGTTCCTCGAGGCCTGCGTGCGCGGCAAGCTGAACATCCTGATCTCGGGCGGCACCGGCTCCGGCAAGACCACCACCCTGAACGTGCTCTCCGCCGCCATCCCGTCGGACGAGCGCATCATCACCGTGGAGGACGCGGCCGAGCTCCAGATGAAGCAGGAGCACGTGATCACGCTCGAGTCGCGCCCGGCGAACATCGAGGGCAAGGGCCAGGTCACGATCCGCGACCTCGTCCGCAACACCCTGCGCATGCGGCCCGACCGCATCATCGTCGGCGAGTGCCGCGGCCCCGAGGCCGTGGACATGCTCCAGGCGATGAACACCGGCCACGACGGCTCGCTCACCACCGTCCATGCCAACAACCCGCGTGACGCCCTCGCCCGCACCGAGACGCTGGTGCTGACGGCCGGCGTCGAGCTGCCGCTGCGCGCCATCCGCGAGCAGATCGCGAGCGCGTTCGACCTGATCGTCCAGGTCTCGCGCCTCGTCGACGGCACCCGCCGCATCACGCACGTCACCGAGGTGCTGCGGATGGAGTCCGACGTGATCGCGCTCCAGGACATCTTCATCGCCAAGCCCGTCGAGGACGGGGCGCTGAACCAGGACGCCGGCCACCGCCTCCTGGGTCCCCTGACCTGCACGGGCCTGAAGCCGCACTTCCTGGACAAGATGGCCTCGAACGGCGTCAACCTCCCGCCGAACTTCTTCCAGGACGAGACGGGCGAGCGCAGCTCTGCGCCCATCTTCGGCCGGGCGGTCGGGCAGTAATGCGCCGCCGCAGCCTGCGCACGCTCCTGCTGGCCGCGGTCGCCGCCCTGACGGTGGCCGCCCCGGCGACCGCGTCCGCCCCCCCGCTCCAGATCACGAAGGTCGACACGCACGCCTGGCCGCAGACGACGGTCACCGTGAAGACGACCGACCCCGGCGACGCCGCCTCGCTGCATGTGACCGAGAACGGCCAGACGGCGGCGGACGTCAACATCCACGGCGACGGCAGCCAGTCGGCCGTCGCGCTCCTGATCGACACCTCGAACAGCATGCACGGCCAGAAGCTCGCCGACGCCGAGGCGGCGGCGACGACCTTCGTGACGGGCTCGCAGTCGGGCGACGTGATGGGCCTCTACGGGTTCGGCGCCAAGCCGTACGTCGTGACCGCCCTTCCCGCCACCTCGTCGGCCGTCGTCACCGGCCTGGGTCAGCTGGCCACCGGCGGCCCTGCGGGCACCGCCATCTACGGCGGCGTCGAGATGGCCGCGCAGGCGCTCCAGGCGCAGCGTGCGTCCACGAAGGCGATCGTGCTCCTCACCGACGGCTCGTCGGCGAACGAGTCCGCCACGCTCGCGCAGGCGGTCGCCGCAGCACAGGCGGCGCACGTCACGATCTACTCCGTCGGCATCCAGGGATCCGGCAGCGGCCAGACGGCGCTGCAGACGCTCGCCCGCGAGACGAACGGCGAGTTCCTGCAGGCGGCCGACCGGCCGGCGCTGGTCGCGGCCTACGCCAAGATCTCCGCCGACCTCTCGAGCACCTTCTCGTTCACCTACAAGAGCCTCGTCCCGAAGGGCACGCCGATCAAGCTGTCGGTGTCCCTGCCGACCGGGGACACGGCCGCGGCGACGACGAGGGCCCCCGGCACCGCCGAGACGCAGGCCGGCGGCTCCAAGCCCCTGCTCAACATGCCCACGAGCACGGCCGGGCGGGCGCTGGTCGCCGGCGGCGCCGCGCTGCTGGTGCTGATCGCGGCCATGGTGCTCCTGTCCACGCGCCCCGGGATCGCGGTGAACAAGCGCATCGCCGCGTACACCGAGCCCAAGAAGCGGGCGACGATCGAGCTGCCCGGGGTGAACCCCGCCAAGATCAGCATGCTGCACCAGCTGTTCGTGGCGACGGAGAAGATCGCCGGCTCGTTCAACTACTGGAAGCGGCTCGCGTTCCGCCTGGAGCAGGCCGACCTGCCCCTGCGGGCGGCCGAGGTGGTCTACATCCAGCTCGGCGCGGCGCTGCTCTTCGGCGTCGCCGGCAAGTTCGTGTTCGGGCTGGGCGGGTTCTTCGTCCTGATCCCGCTCGTGATCGGCGCCGTCATCCCGTCGCTGTTCGTGCGGTTCATGGCCCGCCGGCGCCTGAACGCCTTCGAGGGGCAGCTGCCGGAGACCCTGATCACGCTGGCGGCGTCGCTGAAGGCGGGCCACGCGTTCAACTCGGCGCTTGCCAGCGTCGTCAAGGAAGGCGCCGAGCCCACCGCGAAGGAGCTCGCCCGCGTCGCCCAGGAGATCCAGCTGGGCATGACGTCCGAGGCGGCGCTCGAGGCGATGGCCAGGCGCATGGACTCGACCAACTTCGGGTTCGTGGTCATGGCCGTCAACATCCAGCGCACGGTCGGCGGCTCGCTGGCCGAGATCCTCGACATGGTGGCCGACACCGTCCGCCAGCGCCAGCAGTTCACCCGCAAGGTGAAGGCGCTGACCGCGCAGGGGCGCATGTCGGCCTACGTCCTGCTGGCGATGCCGTTCCTGATGGGCCTCGCCATCTTCGCCCTCAACCCGAGCTACATGTCCATCCTGTTCACGTCGTCGGCCGGCAAGTTCCTGATCGGCACGTCGCTCGTCATGATGGCGATCGGCGGGATGATCATCCGCAAGATCGTCTCCTTCAAGGGGTAGCCGAATGACACTCATCATCCTTGCCATCGGCCTCTTCGGGGCGGCGACCTACCTGCTCCTCACGGGGCTCACCGTCCGCCAGCGGCAGGTCGCAGTCAACCTCGACAAGGCCAAGCGCTACGGCGTCCAGACGCAGCGCGAGGTCGAGACCCGGCGCAGCGTGAACGACCGCATCGTCGGCCCGCTCACCGCCAAGGTCGCGGGGGTCACGCAGCGGGTGCTCCCCCGCACCGACCCGAACGTCATCGCCAACCGGCTGATGGCGGCGGGCCTGGCGCGGTCGATGTCCCCGCAGATGTACCTGGCGCTCAAGGGCGGGCTCGTGTTCCTGTCCGTCGCCTTCGGCATCCTGCTCGTGATCTCCGGCATCCCGCCGGCGATGGGCATGCTGGTCGCCCTCGGCGGCGGCGCGATCGGGTACATCGCTCCGGACTTCTTCATCAACTCCCGCACACGCGGGCGCCGCGAGCAGATGCAGATGGAGCTGCCCAACGTGCTCGACCTGCTGTGCGTCTCGGTCGAGGCCGGCCTCGGCTTCGACGCAGCGGTGGCGAAGCTGTCCGAGCGCATGGACGGCCCGCTGGTCGACGAGTTCGGCCTGGTGCTGCACGAGATGCGCATCGGCGAGAGCCGCTCGGCCGCGCTGAAGAACCTGTCCGACCGCGTCGACGTCCCGGAGGTGTCGCAGTTCTGCCGCGCCATCATCCAGGCCGACCAGCTCGGCATCGCACTGTCGCGCATCCTGCGCGTGCAGTCGCACGACATGCGCGTGCGGCGACAGCTGGCCGCCGAGGAGAAGGCGATGAAGGCCCCGGTCAAGATGCTCTTCCCGACCGTGCTCTTCATCTTCCCCTCGATGTTCGTGGTCGCCCTCGGCCCGGCCGCGCTGAACCTGATGAAGACCTTCTCGGGCGGCACGCCCTAGCCGACGCTCTCGACACGGGGGCGGCGCCCACCGGGTGCCGTCCCCGCGTTGCCGTGGTCCCCGCGCTGGTAGCCTGTCGGGGCTGGCGACGTGGCCGAGTGGCTTAGGCAGCGGCCTGCAAAGCCGCGCACACCGGTTCGACTCCGGTCGTCGCCTCTCCGCAGCCCGGCTCAGCCCGGCCGGGCGTCATCTCCCGGCCACGCCGCCGGAACGAGCACGACGAGGAAGCCGTCGGGGTCGGCCAGCGTGACCGCGTTCGCCTGCCAGTAGGGGTTCGCCGGCTCCACCGGCTCGGCCCCGATCCGGGCGACGACCGCGTCGACCGCGGCCGCCGATCCGAGATAGAGCACCAGCAGCGACTCGGGGTGCGGCGGCGGCGGCGCATGGCCGCCGCCGCGGGTGAACTCCAGATGGGCGCCTGTCCCGGGGATGCCGAGGAAGGCGCCGTCGTAGCCGTCGTGGCCCTCGAAGCCGCCGATCCAGCGCAGCCCGATCCCGTCGCGGTAGAAGCCCACGATCTCGTCGAGGCGGTCGGTGTGGCGGGCGATCCGCACCTGCATCGCTCCCGCCGGCGCCGGACGGCGCATGTGCAGGAGCGGGAACGGCCTCCCGTCGCCGTCGAGCGGCGAGCGGCCGCAGACCGTGAAGCCGAGTGCGGCGTAGAACCCGACCGCGGCCGGGTTCTGCTCGTTCACGTCGACGGTCAGCGCCTCCCCGCGCAGCGCCTGGGCGTGCTCGACCAGCCGCCGCCCCACTCCCCGTCCGCGGCTGTCGGCGTCGACGAAGAGGGCCGCGATATGGTCGCCGGCGAGGCCGAGGAAGCCCGTCGGCCGGTCGGCCTCGCCGGCCACCACCCACAGCTCCAGGCCGGCGTCGGCGAGCGCCTCGTCCACGCGGGGGCGCAGGGCGGCGACGTCGTCGTCGGAGAGGAAGTCGTGCGTGGCCCGCACCGAGCGTTCCCACAGCGCCACCAGCGCGGCGTGCTCCGATGCCCGGGCGCGGCGGATGGCTCCGGCGTCGGTCATGGCCGCGACGATACCGCCGTCTACCCTTCGGATGGCCCGCGGCTGTAACGTCCGCGCCCCGATCGAGACGGAGAAGGCATGAGCACCCAGAACATCCCCACCACCGAGCAGGAGTGGCGCGAGAAGCTCACTCCGGCCCAGTACGACGTGATGCGCCGAAAGGGCACCGAGCGCGCGTTCACGGGCGAGTACGTGCACGTCAAGGACGACGGCACCTACCGCTGCGCCGGCTGCGGCGCCGAGCTCTTCAGCTCGAAGGCGAAGTTCGAGTCCGGCACGGGCTGGCCGAGCTTCACCGACCCGGCCGTCGCGGAGAACGTCGAGCTGCACCGCGACGCGAGTCACTTCATGATCCGCACCGAGGTCACCTGCGCCCGCTGCGGCTCGCACCTGGGCCACGTCTTCGACGACGGGCCGGGAGCGAGCGGCCAGCGCTGGTGCATGAACTCGTGCGCGCTCGACCTCGACCGCGCGGAGCTCCGCCCCGGCGGGCGGGTGAGGTAGGTCAGGCGCCTGCGCGGCGCAGGTCGGACGCCCCGTCCGCGCCGCGCAGCGTCGCCACCACCGCGACGTGCTCGAGCGCGCGGCCGGCCTGGCCGGCGATCTCGGCCAGCGCGGCCCGCGTCGGCTCGGGAAAGGCATCGCAGACGACCGCCAGCCGGCCGCCGTGGATCGGTGCGACGGCGACCAGCGCATGCCGGCGGGCGGCGCCGGCGCTGACCGCCGGGAGGTCGGCGGTGCGCAGGACGGCCACGCCGGCGCCGCGCGAATCGCAGGCGAGGGCGGCCGCCAGGCATGCCGAGCGTGCTGACGCCTGCCCTCCGGCGGCGAGGACGCGGCCGCGCCGGCCCGAGCCGGTGTCGACGACGATCGACGCGGCGGCCGCGCCGGGCAGGTCGCAGGCGGCGGCGACCACCCGGCCGGCCACGGCCCGTGCCGACGGCTCGTCGATCGCCGCCGTCGCGATCGCCCGCAGCCCCTCGGCCAGCTCGCCCGCCCGGCGCAGGCCCGTGAGCGCCGCGGCGCTGGCGAGCGCCGATGCCACCTGTGCCGCCCACAGCTCCGCCATGCGGGCGGCCGCGTCGCCGAACCCTCCCCTGCCGCCGCGCGCGAGCTCGATCGTCCCCAGCTTCTGCCCGGCCGCCGAGAGCGGCAGGCGTAGCGGCGGGTCGCTCGCATCCACCGGCGCGGCGCCGCGGCGCGCGACCGGCTCGGATGCGCCCGTGTCGGGGTCGACCAGGAGCACGGTGACCGCGTCGCAGAGCCCCAGCTCCATGAGCCCCTCCGCGGCGGCTGCGGCGATCCGCTCGCGGGCGCCCAGTCCGTCGAGCCGCGCGGCCAGCGCGGGCAGCAGCTCGAGCTGCGCCAGCGCGTCCTCGGCGCCGCGCGCCGTCTGCCGGGCGCGGCGCTCGAGCACGGCGGTGGTGAAGCTGACCGCGCGGTCCTTGCCCTCCGCCTTGGCGACGTACAGCGCCGCATCGGCCGCCGCCGCGAGATCCGTGGCCGTGTCGGCGTCGACGGGGAATGTCGCGACGCCGCACGAGACCGTCGTCGGGCGCACGCCGCTGATCGCCCGCACCCGTTCGCACAGGCGTTCGGCGGCGGCGCGGGCGGCGCGCTTGCCCGTCTCGGGCATGACGATCGCGAACTCCTCGCCGCCGACACGGCAGGCGACGTCGCTTGCCCGGAGGTCCTCGCGTGCAGCCGCGGCCACCCGCCGCAGCACGAGGTCACCCTCCTGGTGGCCGTGCACGTCGTTCAGGAGCTTGAAGTCGTCGAGGTCGAAGACGACGAGTGAGAGCGGGCGGCCGTAACGCTCCGCGCGCTCGACCTCGTCGTGCAGGTGCTCGTGGTAGACGCGGTGGTTGGAGAGCGCCGTGAGCCAGTCGGTCTGGGCCTCGTGCAGCAGCTGCATCCGGTTCTGGGTGTTGTCGAGCGCGAGCGCCGCCAGGTCGGCGAAGCGGCGCACGAGCGCGAACTCCTCCTCCAGGAAGGCCGCACCGACGCCCAGGCGGTACGTGTTCAGGGCGCCGATCGGACGGTCGCGCACGATCAGCGGGACGCAGATGATCGCCTCGGGCTCGTCGGCCGGCGTGCCGGGGACGACGGCGATGCGGGGATCGCGCTCGGCGGCGGTCACGTTGGCCGGCTCCCGGTGCTCGACGACCCAGCCCGTGAGCCCCTCCCCCAGGCCGAGCGGTGCGGCCATGATCTCGTCCGCCCACTGATCGCGGGCGTGGACGGGGACGATCTGGCGCGCGACCTCGTCGACCCGGTAGATCGTGAGCGCGTCGAACGGGACGAGCCGGTTCAGCTCGCCGGAGATGCACTCGAAGAGCTCCTCGGGCGTCCCCGAGACGAGCAGCATGCGCGAGACGTCGAGCAGCGTCTCGTACGACGCAAGGCGTTTGACGATGTCAGGCCGATGGGGCACGGGAGCCTTCTTGATGCGGATCGGACGCCGGGGGCAGCGTCCCTACTCACAGTGTCCGTGCGTCGCGGCGGGCATCCGACCCCCGGACGGGGGATCGGACGTGCGCGGGGCCTACGGGGCGTAGCGCCGGTGGAGGATCAGCTGGTTGCCGTCGGGGTCGTGGAAGATCGCCATGTGGCAGACGCCGGTGTCGAACGTCGCCAGGTCGAACTGGACGCCGGCGGCCTCGAGCTCGGCCTGAGCTGCGTGGACGTCGGCGACGCGCAGGGCGAACCCGTTCGGGTTGGGCTGGAAGAGGATCCCCTGGGACTCCGGATTCCAGATGCCGAGCGTCACCTGCCCGGCGCGGAACTCGGCTCCCGCAGGCGTGTCCTTCTCGTGCGGCAGGCCGAGCGTCTCGCCGTAGAAGCGCTTGGCCCGCTCCACGTCGCGTGTGGGAACGCCGATGAAATCGACGCGTTCGACCTCGATCATGGCGCGCCTCCTCCCCAGGGTCAGACGTCCAGCTTACTACCGCGCAATCCCTACTCCCGCCGCCACGCCGGGCTCTCCGAGCCGCGACCGCCGCGCCCGACCGGCTCCAGCTCGTCCAGCGCGTCGAGGGCATCGTCGGCGCCGACCCTGATCTGGAAGCAATCGCCCGTGTCCTCGTCGGCGACCTCCACGAAGAGGCCGTCCGTGCTCGGCTGCCACAGCAGCCGTACTCTGATGCCGTCGCGACTGCGCGCGTCGAGCTCGCGCATGTCGGACGGTCGAATGCTCGTATCCATGCCGCTTCTCATCCTCCCTTGGATTCGTCCTGCGGCGGTGCGGCGGTCGTGGGACCGCCGCACCGCCACGTCATGTCGCTATGCCGCCTGCTCCAGTGGCCCGGCATCGACGTCCTCGAGCTCGGGGACGACCGGGGCCGGCCGTGACTCGACGACGAGCATCGAGACGGCGGTCGCAGCCGCCGCGATCCCCGCCAGCATCCAGAACGCGCTGCCGAACCCGTGCACGAGCGCGGCGTTCGCCACCGCCGGCCCGGCGGTGTGGGTGTCCAGGTACCGGGTCGCGTAGGTCGCCGACACGGTGGTCGCCGCGGCGACGCCGATCGCGCCGCCGACCTGCTGCGCGGTGTTCACGAGCCCCGACGCCACCCCGGCCTCGGAGGGTCGCACGCCCGCAAGCGCACCGATCGTCATCGGGATGAACGTGAACGCCATCCCGATGCCGCCGATCAGGAAGGGCGGGAACAGGTCCCAGAAGTAGCGCCCCTCCACCGGCAGCCGGGCGTAGAGGACGAGCGCGCCCAGCGAGAGCACGAGCCCCGACGCCATCACCGGGCGGATGCCCATTCGCAGCGCGAGCGCCTGGGAGACGTTCGCGAACACGATCACCGCGAGCGTCAGGGTGAGGTATGCGACGCCGGTCTGCATGGCCGAGTAGTGCAGGACCTGCTGCATGTAGAGCGTGAGCAGGAAGAACTGCGAGAACACCGTTCCGCCGTACAGGAACCCGACGGCGTTCGAGCCGGTCAGCGTGCGCAGCCGGAACATGCGCATCGGCAGGAGCGGCGCCCGTGACGACACCTCGACGGCGACGAACGTGAGCAGGAGCGCCGCCGAGAGGCCGAGCAGGGCGACCGTCTCGGTGTCCGCCCATCCGTGCTGGACGGCCCGGGTCATGGCGTAGACGAGCAGCATCAGGCCGCCCGTCACCGACGCCGCTCCCGGCAGGTCGAGATACCGGCTGCCGAGCTCGGCGTGGCTCTCGTCCACGAGCCGTACGGTGAGCGCGAGGGCGGCGAGCCCGACCGGGACGTTGATGAAGAACACCCACGACCAGTCGAACGAGCTCGTCAGGAGGCCGCCGAGCAGCACGCCCGCGGCGCCGCCGCTCCCGGACACGGCGCCCCAGATGCCCAGGGCGCGGTTGCGGTCACGGCCCTCGTCGAAGGTGGTCGTGAGGATCGAGAGGGCGGCCGGCGAGACGAGCGCCGCCCCCAGGCCCTGGACGGCCCGGAAGGCGATCAGCGAGCCTTCGGACCACGCCAGGCCGTCGAGCAGCGACGCCGCCGTGAACAGCGCGAGACCGCTCATGAACAGCCGCCTGCGGCCGAGCAGGTCGGCCAGGCGCCCGCCCAGCAGAAGCATTCCCCCGAAGAGGATCGAGTAGGCCGTCACCACCCACTGGAGGCTCTCCTCGCTGAAGTGGAGGTCGGTTTTGATCGTCGGCAGCGCGACGTTCACGATCGCCACGTCGAGCACGACCATGAACTGCGCGATCACGATCACGGCCAGGGCAAGCCATCGCCGCCGGGCCGTGTGATCGGTTGGTGAACTGCGTACCATGGGCACATCCCTTCATCTCGTACGTGCCACGTAGGGTCGCCGCCGCGGGCGCCGCGGGGAATACGGCGGGCAGGCTTCCGGGGGTGGGGATTGCCGAACTTCGCCGGTGCGGTCAGGAGCGCAGGAACCGCAGCACGGCGAGCACGCGCCGGTGGTCCTCGGACGCGGCCGGCAGGCCGAGCTTGGCGAAGATGCTCGTCACGTGCTTCTCGACCGCCCGCGGCGAGATGTAGAGGCGGCGGGCGATGGCGGGGTTGGTGCGCCCCTCGGCCATCAGCTCGAGCACCTCCCGCTCGCGTGCCGTGAGCTCCTCGATCGGATCGTCCCGGCGGCGGCGGCCGACGAGCTCGGAGACGACCAGCGGGTCGAGCGCGGAGCCGCCCTCGCCGACCCGGCGGACGGCTGCGATGAACTCGTCGACGTCGGCGATCCGGTCCTTGAGGAGGTAGCCCAGGCCCTCGGCTGTGTCGCCGAGGAGCTCGACGGCATACGTGTGCGCGACGTGCTGCGAGAGCACGAGCACGCCGGTGCCGGGGTGCTTGGTGCGGATCTCGCGGGCTGCGCGGATGCCCTCGTCGGTCTGCGTGGGCGGCATGCGGATGTCGACGATCGCGACGTCAGGGTGGTAGCTGCGCACCTTCAGCAGCAGCTCCGGGGCGGTGCGGGCCTGCCCCACCACCTCGATCTCGGCCTCCTCGAGCAGCCGCGCCAGGCCCTCGCGCAGGAGCGTCGAGTCGTCGGCGATCACCGCCCGCAGGGCCGTCGTGTGCTCGCGCGCGTGGCGCAGCGGCGGAAACGCGCCAGGGAGGTCGGCGGCGACGAGCTGGAAGACGCGCTCGGGCTCGCGCAGGCCGTGGAACTCGAACTCGCCCAGGTCGCGCAGCTCGAGATCGATCGCCTCCGCCGCCTGCTGCGAGGCGAGCACCTGACCTCCGTGCGCCGACTGGCAGATCCGGGCGGCGCGATGGACGTCGATCCCGACGTAGCCGCCCCCTGTCAGCTCGGCGACGCCGACGTGCAGGCCGATGCGGACGCGAACGACCTCGGCGCCGGGCCAGGGATGCGATATGAAGGATCGCTGCAGGGACAGCGCCGCCGCGCCCGCAGGCCCCGCGGTCTCGAAGACTGCGAAGATCTCGTCTCCCTGGCACTCGATCTCGCGTCCACCGGCGTCGCGGACGGCTGCCCGGACGATCTCGCGGGTCTCGTCCAGCACGCGCGGATAGGCGTCGCCGAGCCGCTCGGCGAGGCCGGTCGAGTCCTCCACGTCGCTGAAGAAGAAGGCGGTGGTCATGGCAGCGGGATGAGCGCCCGGACGCGGGTGCCGTGGCCGGGGCGGCTGTCGACCTCGACGCGGCCGGAGAGCGTCTCGACGCGGTCGCGGAGGCCGCACAGCCCGGACCCCCGCTCGGGATCGGCCCCGCCCGAGCCGTCGTCGGTGACCTCGACCAGCGCCTCGCCGTGGCGGCGCTCGACACGGACGTGCGCGACGGTCGCGCCGGCGTGCTTGACCACGTTTGCGAGCGACTCCGAGACGACGTAGTAGGCGGCCGCCTCGGTCGAGGGCGCCAGCCGCTCCCCCACGCGCACGTCCAGCTCGACCGGGAGGGGCGTCCGTGCGGCGAGCACGTCGAGCGCCTCCTCCAGGCCGCGGTCGGTGAGGACGGCCGGGTGGATCCCCTGGGCCAGTTCGCGCAGCTCGGCGATCGCCGCCGCCAGCTCCGTGGACGCGTACGCGACCAGCTCGCCGGCCTCGCCGGGGGCGTCGCGGATCTTCGCCTCGATCAGGCGCAGGCCGACCGAGAGCGCGACCAGGCGCTGCTGCGCGCCGTCGTGCAGGTTGCGCTCGATCCGGCGCCGTTCGGCATCGCCCGCCTCGATGATGCGCAGGCGGGACGCCGCCAGGCCCTCTCGTGCATGGGCGCTCGCGACGGCCAGGGCGACCAGCTCGGCGAAGGCTTCGAGCCGGCTCACCGTCTCGGCCGGAGGGCCGTCGTCCGCGCGAAACGCGGCCACCAGGGCTCCCCAGGTATCGCCGGACACGCTGATCGGCACGGCGATGCTCGAGCGGTACCCGCGCCCGCGCATCCGGGCGGCGAGATCGCCCTCGACGTCGAGGTAGTCGACGAGCGCCGGCCCGCCGGTGCGCTGCACCGTGAGCGCAGCGCCGTCGCTGAGCGTGAGCGCGGCGCCGAGCATGAAGTCGTCGGCGGGATCGCCGTACTTGCCGACGATCATCGCCATCGCCGGCCCCTCGTACCGGACCAGGATCGCGGAGTGCAGACCCAGGAGCAGGCACGCCTCGGCCGTCACGGCCTGGAACACCTCGTCGGCGGCGGCGTCGCCCGCAACGAGCGTCGCCACCCGCCGCAGCGCGGCCTGCTCGTCGGCCAGCCGGTGGAGCTCGAGCTGGGCCCGCCGCTGCTCGGTGAAGTCGCGCACGATCGTCACCACCTCACCGGCGCCGCTCGGCATCATCCGCGACTCCATCCGGCGGCGCTTCCCACCCACCTCGAGCTCGAACTCGACCGCGCTGACGCTGCCCGTGGCCAGCGCCGACTCGATGCACTGGAACACCCGCCCGGACACCTCCGGCGGAAGGAACTCGCGGATGTTGCGGCCGATCAGCTCTCCCGGCGGACGCAGGAGCAGCGTCGTGTCCTCGGCGCGGACGTCGAGATACGTGCCGTCGCGGGCGACCAGGATCATCGGGTCGGGGATGGCGTCCAGGATGGCCCGGTTGCGGTGCTCGACACTCTGGATCGTCTCCAGCGCCTGCTCGTTCGCGAGCGCGAATCCCGCCGCGGCGGTGACCGCGTCCAGGAGCTCGGGGCGGCGGCACAGCGTGCGGTCGTGGACGAGCACGCCGATCCGCTCCTCGCGGTGGTCGATCGCAGTCGCCACCCGGCTCTCCCCCGGCTCGGGCAGCGACAGCGGGAAGCCGTCGCCGCACACGTAGCCGCCGCTCGGCGTGCGCCGGGCCAGGTCGAGCGAAGGGTCGCCGAGCGCGCGCCGCAGCGCCGACTGGAGCCCGGGCTGGGCCGGTCCGCCGCCCAGCTCGACGAGCAGCTCTCCGACCGCAAGCCGCGACATGCGGCCCTGGGCCATGAGCGCGAGGAACGACACCGGGAGCGCGAGCGCGGCGAGCAGCCCCACGCCGATGCCGATCACCGCTGCACCGGCCGACTCGGGCGCCAGCAGGAGGCCGATCCCGAGCATCACGAGACCTCCGCAGCCGCTGGCAAGAACGGGTGCGAGCTGGCGCCGTGCCGCCGGGGTCGCGCGGCGAACGCGCCGGACGAGCAGCACGCACACGGCAGCCGCGATTGCGAGCGCGATCGCGCCCTCCAGCTCCTCGAGCACGGTCGCCAGCGCCTCGTGCGGCTCGATCAGGACCAGGTTGCGTGGGTGCGCGCTGTGCCAGCGCGTGAGCGGGTCGAAGACGACGGCCACGACCTGCAGGAGGAGCACGTCCACATACGCCGCGACCACGAGCGTACGGGCGACCGGCGGATGCAGCCGGCCTTCGGGGAACGCGAGCAGCGCGTGGGCGAGGACAGCGAAGACGAGGTTCGCGGTGAGGACGCCCACCGCGTAGAGCACGGCGCTGTTGGCGTCGTGCAGCGGTCCCAGCAGCGACGATGCGCCCACGGCGACGAGGAGCAGGCCGAACCGCTCGTACGGGTACCGCCGCAGCGCCAGCAGCCCGGTGCCGACGAACACCCCGCACACCGCCACCGTGAGCACGGCCTGAGTCGCCCGAGCCTGGGCATTGTTCGAGGTGACCGTCACCGTCACCGCGCCGCACATCGCGACGAGCGCCGAGACCGCGAGCAGGCCCTGCCGCGCCCCACGCGTCATTCCAGCATGCGCTCCAGGATCTCCGCGGAGAGCTCTTCCTTGGCCACGAAGCCCACGGCGCCGCTGCGATCGACCAGCGGCCCGTAGGCGCTCCGCGCCCGGGTCGAGACCAGCACGATTCGCATTCCGGCATCG
Source organism: uncultured Actinomycetes bacterium (assembly GCA_963843705.1). Taxonomy (GTDB): domain Bacteria; phylum Actinomycetota; class Thermoleophilia; order Gaiellales; family JAICJC01; genus JAICJC01. Next base: position 25,499 of record CAWJLQ010000007.1, on the reverse strand, counting down.
TGCGCCAGCAGGCTCGCTGCAACATCGAAGCCGTCCCTGTCCGGGAGCTGGATGTCGAGCAGGACGACGTCGGGCGACGTCTCGGCCGCAAGGGCGACCGCCGTCGCCGCGTCCTCGGCCTCGCCGATCACCTCGAACCCCTCGCCGGCGAGCAGGGCCCGCGCGCAGCGGCGGAACCCGGGATGGTCGTCGACGATCAGGACCCGGTGCATGCCGTTGGCCGGGAGGACCGCCATTTCCATGTCGTACCCACGATCTCCAATGGTGACACGTCCGTTCGCCGTCCCCAAGGTGGCCGGCCGCACACCGCGGTACGGAGATCCGTACTTCCGTGCGCGCGAATTCGGGGACTCCCCGATGCGCGCGATCCGCGCCCCGGGCACGATGACGGTATGCGTGGAGGGTGCCCCCGGCAGCGTGCGTGGGCGATGGCGCTCGTCCTCTTGGTGAGCGCCGTCGCGGGTTTGCGGGCCGCGCCGGCCGCGGCGGCGACGCCACCGCTGATCGCGTTTCGCGGTCTCGGCACCTGGGTCGACCTCTACGACCCCGGCGTACGAGCAGACCCCGAGGCGGCCGTCGCCCAGATGCACGCCGACGGTGTGCGCACGCTCTACCTGGAGACGTCGAGCTCCCTCGCCGGCGCCGGGATCGTCGATCCCGCGACCGTCGCACGGTTCATCACCGCGGCGCATGCGGCCGGGATCCGCGTTGTCGCCTGGTACCTGCCCACCTTCGGCCGCCCGGCGCTGGACAAGAGCCGCGCCCTCGCGGCGATCCGGTTTCGCACGTCCGGCGGCGACGCGTTCGACGCCTTCGCGCTCGACATCGAGTCGGCCAGGATCCACGACGTGCGCCTGCGCACGCAGCGGGTGCTGGCCCTGGCCGACGTGCTGCGGGCCGCGGCCGGAGCCGGGTACCCCCTCGGAGCGATCGTGCCCGCGCCCGCGGGCATGCGCCTCAACCCGTCGTACTGGCCGGGGTTCCCGTTCCGCGGCCTGCGCAGCCGCTTCGACGTCTTCCTGCCGATGGGCTACTTCACCTACCACGCCGCGACGCCGGCCGCGGCGTACGCCTACACGTCCCAGAACATCGACCTCCTGCGGACGGCGACCGGGGACGCGACCGTCCCCATCCACGTGATCGGTGGGCTGGCCGGGGACGCGACCGCGGACGAGCTCACCGCCTTCGTTCACGCCGCCCGTGAGCACGGCGTCGTCGGGGCGAGCATGTACGACTTCGCCACCACCCCGCAGTCGTGGTGGCCCGAGCTGGCGTCCGTGCCGGCGAATCCGCGCGGGCGGCCCGCCCTGCCGGTCGCACTGCCGTCCGCAGCGCCGCTCGGCAACATCTCCGGGGGAGATCGAACACATCCCAAAGAGGTGTTCTACCGCACGCCGAAGCGGGCCGGCCGGTGGGCGGTGCGCTACCGCGGGTACGACTTCGGGCCGGGCGAGGTGCAGCTGTGGGTGAACTGGCAGGAGGTGGGCACGCTGCGGGCCGGTCCGGCCGGCGGCTGGACGCCGTGGCGGCACCCGGCCATCCCGGACGGGCTTCTGCACGCCGACGCTCCCAACGTGATCCAGCTCGTCGCCGTCGGGGACTATCCGGCCTGGAGCGTCTGGGGCGTCGAGGGCGTCTCGCTGGTCAGCGCGACGACCAGAACTCCTGCACGATCGCGTTGAACGCCGCCGGGTCCTCCTGGAACGGCTGGTGGGCCTGCTCGGGGACGCCGACGAGCTTCGCCTCCGGGATGAGCGCGGCGAGCTCGCGCGAGTGCCGGGGCGGGCAGATCACGTCCTCCTCGCCGTAGACGACGAGCGTCGGGACGGCGATCGCGCCGAGCCGGTCGCGCGTGTCGTGGCCGAGGATCGCGCGGGCGGTGCGCTGGAAGGCCTCCGTCGACTGCGGGTGCGGATTCTGCAGCATCGCGTCGCAGAACGCGTCGACGCGGCCGTCCTCGAACACGGCCCGCGAATAGGTGGACGCGAGGAAGTACATCAGGAACGTGCGCTCGTCGTCGGCGATTCCGGCGAAGTAGGCGGAGCTCTCGATGAAGGTGCGAAAGAGCCGGTCGGAGTAGGCCCACGAGCCCACGATGACCAGGCTGCGGACGAGGTCGGGACGGGCGATCGCGAGCTCCTGCGCGATCGCGCCGCCCATCGAGAAGCCCATGACGTGCGCCGGCCCGACCCCGATCGCGTCGCAGAGCGCGATCGCATCCCCGGCCATGTCACGGACGGTGAACTCGCCGTCGGGGAGCGACGAGCGGCCGGCGCCGCGGTTGTCGACCACGGTCACGCGGCGGCGCTCCGAGAACGGGCCGATCTGGGCGTCCCAGGCGGTGACGTCGTCGCCGAGGCCGCACAGCAGCAGCACGTCTTCGCCCTCGCCGGCCTGCAGGTGGTGGAGGTCGACACCGTTCACGTGCTCGATCGGCACCGCGCGATCCTACCGGCTGTCGTTCAGCGCGGACGGCCGATGGTCAGGTACGTCATCCCGCCGAGCGGGGTCAGCAGGAGGATCACGTAGAACCAGGTCTCACGCGGCAGCACGAAGACGACGGGCGCGCGGCGCAGGTCGCGGATGCAGTAGAGGTCGAAGGCGAGCGCCGCCGCGATGACGACCAGCGAGGTGATGAGCGCCGCGGCTGCCGGGCTCAAGCTGGCTCAACCGTTCCCATTACGATGAATATTATCAGTCTTGATACGATGGGTCGATGGCAAGCGCCGACCTCCTCCTCCACCCGGTGCGGCTGCGGATCGTGAAGGCGTTCCTCGGCGACCGGCCGCTGACGACGAACCAGCTGGCCGCCGAGCTGGCGGACGTCCCGCCCGCGAGCGTCTACCGGCATGTCGCCCGGCTCACACGGGCGGGCGTCCTGCAGGTGGTGGCCGAGCGGCCCGTGCGCGGCGCCGTCGAGCGGACGTACATGCTGCGACCGGCCGCGGCCCGCATCGGCGCGGAGGAGGCCGCCGCGATGGGCCCGGACGAGCACGCCGCGGCGTTCATGGCGTACGTCGCCGGCATGCTGGCCGACGCCGACCGCTACCTGGCTGCGGGCGCGCCCGACCCGGCGAAGGACGGCGCCGACTACCGGGCGGGCGCCATGTGGCTCACCGACGGCGAGTTCGCCGCGTTCCTGCGCGATCTGGCGGTCGTCTTCCAGTCCCGGCTCGCGAACGCTCCCGCACCGGGCCGGCGGCGGCGGATGGTCTATGCCGTCTTCCTGCCCGCACCGGACGCCTGATATCCGTCAGACGTCGGCGTCCTGCTCGAGCCGGCGCACGCGCGCGGCGAGCTCGCGCATGATCGCGAAGGCGATCTTGGGCTCGGCCTCGAGCAGCTCACGAAACCGCTGCTGCGAGATCGCCATCGCGAGCACCTCGGTCACGGCGGCGACGGTCGCCGTGCGCGGGCCGCTCTCGAGGAGCGCCATCTCGCCGAAGAACGCGCCGGAGCCGAGCCGGATGACATCGCCCGTCTTGGTCGTGACCTCGGCCTCGCCGTCGATGATGACGTAGAACGCGTCGGCGCGGCGGCGCGGGTTGACGATCACGCTGCGCTCGGGGAACCGGACCTTCGCCGCCATCTTGGCCACGCGACGGATGTCCCGCTTCGACAGGCCCTGGAAGAGCGGCACGTCCTCGAGCACGGACACCCATTCCCGCCCGAACCGGGCCGCGTCGGCCGGCGACCCGCCCCGGCGGTGCCCAACCGTCTCTCCCATCAGTGCACGTGCCGGTCCGCTGCTCATGGGCTGAGCCTCCTTCGAGGGTGCGCGTCGTCAAACAGGATGCGTCGGCAACAGGATCCCACATGGCCGCGCGTCGCGCGAACCGGCCTCAGCAGCAGTCGCAGCCCGTGCCGCGCCAGCTCTCGACGCCCTCCCTCGCGGCGATGGCGCCGATCGCGATCGCGGCTGCCGGGTCGGCCCACCACCACCCGGCGAGCGCGTTGGCGAGCAGACCGGCCAGGAGGGCGACCGAGAGGTAGGCGCAGAGCATGTTCTGCCCGGCCTCGGACACCGTCGCCGCGGACCCCAGGCTGCGCCCCACCCTGCGCTTCGCGCGCGCGAGCAGCGGCATCGTCGGCGCCGTCACCGCGGCCAGGCCGATCCCGACCCAGCTGACACCGGGATGGTGGGCGCCCAGCAGGTCGCGGACCGCCTCCACGCCGATGTAGGCGACCAGGATCGCGTAGCTGGCGGCGACGAGCTGCTGCGCCCGCCGTTCGGCCGCGACGGAGGAGCCGCGGCCGCCGCTGAAGAGCCAGATCACCACACCGGCGGCTCCGAGCTCGATCAGGCTGTCCAGCCCGAAGCCGACGAGCGCGACCGAGCCCGCGGCCACGCCCGCCGCAAGCGCGATCGCGAACTCGGCGAGGTGCCAGCCGTTTCCGGCCCACGCGAGGCGGCGCGCGCGGCGTTCGAGCGCCGCGCGGTCGGCCGGCGCCGGTCCGTGCAGCGGGCGGCGGGGCGCGGACAGCTCAGGCGGCCGGTTCACGGCGGTGTCCAGACACGTCGACGAACGCCCACCGCGAGGAATCTACGCGCCCGGCGCGGGCAGGTCGATCTCGAACCAGATAACGTTTCGGCCGGCCTCCCTGGACGTGCTCCACCGCGTCGCCAGCACCTCGACGAGCGTCAGTCCGTAGCCGCCCTCCTGCGACGGCGGCACGGGGTGCGGTGCGGTGTGGCCCTCATCGGACACCTCGACGCGGATGCGCGCGCGCTGGATGTCGACCACCAGGCCGACGACCGCAGGCGCCGCCGGGCCGTGGATCACGCTGTTCGTGACGAGCTCGGTGGTCAGGAGCCGGGCCGTCTCGAGCGCGTCCGTGGGGATGTCGGCGGCGATGAACGAGACGGCGTCACGCGCCGCCCGCGGTGCGTCCGCGCCGGCCGGGAACGCCTTGCGCAGCTCGCCGGGCGCCCATGCTGCCGTCACAGCCGCGTGGCGCTCCCTCTCGAGACGGTCGAGGATGGCGCTCAGCTCGTCGGCCTGCTCACGGGTGATCGAGCCCACCGCGAGGCCGTCGTCGACGAGCGACCGGCTCTGCTGGAAGAAATCGCCCCCCCTGGCGGCGCTCGTGGGGTCCCACCCACGGCCCGGCGTGCCGAAGACCGCCTCGGTCACCGCGTTCCCCGCCGCCTCCTCCTTCGAGATCAGCTCGTCGGCGAGCAGCATGGTGCTGACCGAGACTCCGAGCCAGCGTGAGATCAGCCGCCAGCGGTCGGGGGCCGGCTTGGCCGCCTCCATCTCCCACAGCCGGTATGCCGTTCGCGCGACGTCGAGCTCACGGGCGGCCTGCGCCTGACTGAGACCCAGCTCCGTCCGCCGCAGCCGCAGCCGATCGCCGAGGGAGACGACGTCAGCCACGGGGGCCGCCGGGACGCAGCTCGATGTCGGGGTTGCGGTCGGCGCCGGTCAGCTCGAACAGCCGCCGCACCTGCGTCGAGGCGTTTGCCAGCACGAGCGGCCCGTCCCCATTTCGTGTCCGGGCGTAGCGCTCGAAGGCGTGCAAGGCGTGTCCATCCATGAACGATAGGTCCTTCAGGTCGAGGACGCCGGCGCCGTCGGGGAGTGTATCGAGCGCGGCCACGAGATCCGCCACGGTGGAGAGGTCGAGCTCTCCGAACAGGCGCAAACCCTGGCCACCCTCGAGCGGGGCCACATCGAACAGCGGACGGTTCCATGTGGGCGGGTTCACGTGCTCCTCGCGGTCATCTGTCAGACATCAGACCGACTGTCTGATGTCTGACACCCTAGCACCATGGTGCTGAGGCCCGCGTCGGCGATGGTAGCCTCGTGGCGATGTTCGACCACGTCGGCATTCGCGTGTCCGATCTCGCGGCGTCCGAGCGCTTCTACCGGACGGTGCTCTCCGTGCTCGGCATCGAGCCGAGCCACGCGGACGGCGAGCTGGTTGGATGGGAGGACTGGTGGATCGGCTCGGTCGACCCCGAGCACCCTCTGACCCGCGGCCTGCACGTCGGCTTCCGCGCGCCCGACCGCGCGGCCGTCGACGCCTTCTGGCGGGCGGGGGTCGACGCCGGGTATCGCAACGACGGCGCGCCGGGGCCGCGCACCGTCTACGGAGCCGACTACTACGGCGGCTTCGTGCTCGACCCGGACGGCAACAGCGTCGAGGCGGTCCACTTCGACCGCGAGCGCCCCGCGCCCGACGGGTGCATCGACCACCTCTGGCTCCGCGTCCGCGACCCGCAGGCGTCGCGGCGGTTCTACCGTACGATCGCGCCGTCCGCCGGGCTGCGCCTCTCCCACGACGCCCCGGATCGCGTCGGGTTCTCCGGCCCCGACTTCTCCTTCTCGCTCCTGCGCGACGAGCGGCCGCGCACCGAGCACGTCCATCTCGCCTTCCCCGCGGACACGGACGCCACCGTGCAGGCCTTCCACGCCGCCGGGATCGCGGCGGGCTACGAGGATCACGGCGCTCCCGGGGAGCGGGCCGTGTACCACCCGGGCTACTACGGCGCCTTCGTGCTCGACCCCGACGGCCACAACGTCGAGGTCGTCAACCACAACGGCTGAGGCCATGGCCCGGCATGCGCGAGCCTCACCGCGTGACGGCGGCGCGTCGTCATGTGCCGCGGGCGGCCCTGGAATGCAGGCTGTTGCGCGCCGACGCGGACAGCACCGCTCGTCTCAGGCGGACGTCGGTGGGGGTCACCTCGACACACTCGCCGTCCTGGATGTACTCGATGGCCTGGTCGAGGCTGAGCGTCCGCGGCGGGTTCAGCCGGACCAGCACGTCCGCGTTTGAGCGCACGTTCGTCATCTGCTTGGCCTTGGTGATGTTCACGTCCAGGTCGCCGCTGCGGCTGTTCTCGCCGACGATCATGCCCTCGTAGACGTCGGTGCCGGGGGCGACGAAGAGGGTGCCTCGCTCCTGCAGGCTCTGGATCGCGTATCCGGTCGACTGACCTTCGCGGTCGGCGATCAGCGACCCGTTGGGACGGCTCTTGATGTCGCCCGCCCACGGCGCGTACGCCTCGAAGACGTGGTGCAGCTGCCCGGTGCCGCGGGTCTCGGTCTGGAACTCGGAGCGGAAGCCGAGCAGGCCGCGGGCGGGCACCAGGTGCTCGAGCCGCACCCAGCCCGTGCCGTGGTTGGTCATCGACTCCATTCGCCCTTTGCGCAACGCGAGCGCCTGGATGACGACGCCGGAGTACTCCTCGGGAACGTCGATCGACACGCGCTCGACCGGTTCCTCGAGCCGGCCGTTCACGTGGCGGGTGACGACGCGCGGCTTGCCGATCGTGAGCTCGAACCCTTCCCGGCGCATCATCTCGGCCAGCACCGCGAACTGCATCTCGCCGCGGCCATGCACCTCCCACGTGTCGGGGCGGTCGGTCTCGAGGACGCGCAGGCTGACGTTTCCGAGCAGCTCACGGTCGAGCCGGTCCTTGATCATGCGTGCGGTCAGCTTCGTCCCGCCGCGCCCGGCCAGTGGGCTCGTGTTGGTGGCGACCGTGACGGCGAGGCTGGGCTCGTCGACGACGATCGCCGGCAGCACGCGGGGATCGTCGGGATCGCAGATCGTCTCGCCGATCATCACCTGGTCGAGGCCGGCGATGGCGATGATCTCGCCCGGTCCGGCCCGTTCGGCGGGCACGCGCTCGAGCCCTTCGGCCACGAGCAGCTCGGTCAGGCGCGTGCGGGTGACGGTGCCGTCGCTGCGGCACCAGGCGACGGTCGCGCCGCGGGTGATCTCGCCGTGGCGGACGCGGCACAGCGCGAGCCGGCCCAGGTAGGGCGAGGAGTCGAGGTTTGCGACCTGGGCCTGGAACGAGTGCGCTTCCTCGTAGGTGGGAGCGGGCATGTGCGAGACGATCAGGTCGAGCAGCGGCTGGATGGTCTCCCCCGCAACCTGCGGGTCGAGTGTCGCCGTGCCCTCCCGCGCGTTGGAGTAGACGATGGGGAAGTCGATCTGTGACTCGTCGGCGTCCTCGTCGAAGAAGAGCGCGTACACCTCGTCGACCACCTCGCCGATGCGGGCGTCGGGACGGTCGATCTTGTTGACGACGAGGATGACGGGCAGCCGCGCGGCGAGCGCCTTTCGCAAGACGAACCGGGTCTGGGGCAGCGGCCCCTCGCTCGCGTCAACGAGCAGCAGCACGCCGTCGACCATCGAGAGCCCGCGCTCGACCTCGCCGCCGAAGTCGGCGTGGCCCGGCGTGTCGACGATGTTGATCTTCACACCGTCATGGCGGACGGCCGTGTTCTTGGCCAGGATCGTGATGCCGCGTTCGCGTTCGAGGCCGGCGTCCATCACCCGGTCGATCCGCTGCTCATGCGCGGCGAACGTTCCCGACTGCCGAAGCAGCGCGTCGACCAGCGTCGTCTTGCCGTGGTCGACGTGGGCGATGATGGCGATGTTGCGGATGTCGCGGCGGACGCTGTCAGAGGTCACAGCCGGCACCATAGGCGACCGCTCCGCGACGGCCGGCGGGGCCTGCCGACGGCTCCCGGCCGCGGCGCGGAGGCGTCTACGCTCACTCCTGGTCGGCTGCGTTCGCGACCGCCGACGGTGTCTTGCAGCCGACGATTGCCGGAGCTTCATGGACGAGTGCGTCGTTTCCCAGGGCCTCGACCATGAACAGGGCGAAGTCCACGCGACGGGTCATGTTGCTCTCGAGGATGGGGTCGCCCACGTGCCGGCTCCAGACCGGCAGGCCCTGACTCTCGCCCTCCTCGAGGTCGCTGCCACGGACAACCGTCCACCGCGTGTCGCTTGCGAACACGCGCCGGCACGCCTCCACCTGATCGTCCAAGTCTGCGAAGCGCGTAAGACGCCCGACCGGCCCGAAGACCCTGACGATCGTCCTCAGCTTCCACGAGTACACGTCCTGGCCGTCGCGGGTGATGTGCCATCCGCACGAAAACACGAGGCGCGCCCCAGGCGGCGAATAGTCGAGCACCGCCTGGGCGGTTCCCGATGCGTAGTGGTGGACGCCTCGTGGGACGAGCACCACCAGCACCCAGTCGCATCCTTCGACGGCGCGCTCGATGACCGCGCGGTTGTCCGTCGCCCCGGGCACGACAGCAATGCGCCCCTTGAACGGGTCGAGCTTTCCCACGCTCTGCTCGCGACACACGCCAACCACCTCGTAGCCGCGATCCAGCGCGTGTTGGACCATGTACCGCCCGAGCTTCCCAGAGGCTCCGACTATGCACACCTTCATCGCGAACGTCCCATCCTGTATCCTGGGCGAGGCCGAGGTTCTCACCCCTTCGGAATCGCCAGAAACGGCTTGGTCAAGCGGAAAAAAGCGGCTGAAGGGGCTCGAACCCTCGACCTTCTGCATGGCAAGCAGACGCTCTAGCCAACTGAGCTACAGCCGCTGGAGAGGGGCGAAGTATACCCGCGCTACGCCCGGTCGAGGGCCAGGTTGACCTGGCGGTCGGCGTCGGTGTTCTCCGTCCGCCGGACCTCGACGTAGCGCACGCGATCGAACCGGTCGGCGGCCCGCTGGGCCTCCTGCCACAGCTCGCGCAGGTGCGGGCTCTTCACCCGGTAGCGACCCGTCATCTGGCGCATCAGGAGCTGGGAGTCCGCGCGCACCTCGACCTCTCTCGCCCCCAGCTCGGCGGCCCGCCGCAGCGCGGTGATCAGCGCCCGGTACTCGGCCTCGTTGTTCGTGGCGACGCCGATCGCCTCGCCGGACTCGTCCAGGAGCCCGCCGTCCTCGTCCTCGATCCGGTAGCCGACTGCGGCCGGCCCGGGGTTGCCCCGGCTGCCGCCGTCGACCCACATGCGCACCCTCACGCGGGCGGGCCGACCCGCTCGATCTTCTCGCGCTGCTTCACGTCCAGGCGGCGGAGCAGGTCGAGCAGCCGGGCGACGTGCTCCTTCTTCTCGTCGGCGATCCGCTGCACCACCTCCTGCGCGCCCTCGTCAGCGAGCGAGAACGCCTGCGCCTCGTAGCGGTTGATCGCCTGGAGCTCGGCCGCCAGGTTCTCGCGCAGGGTCTGCAGGTCGGCGTGGAGCTCGGTCAGCCTCATGACGGCTGGTTGTCGATCTGGGCGCGCTGGAGCTTGCCCGAGTAGTCGACGTACACCGACTTCCACTCGGTGTAGGTGTCGAGCGCGGCCGTGCCCGCCTCGCGGTGGCCGTTGCCGGTGTACTTCGTGCCGCCGAACGGGAGCTGAATCTCGGCGCCGATGGTGCCGGCGTTGATGTAGGTGATGCCGGTGTCGAGGTCGCGGATCGCCCGGAACGCGGCGTTCACGTCGCCGGTGTAGATCGCGCTCGAGAGTCCGTACTCGACCCGGTTGGAGATCGCGATCGCGTCGTCGAGGTCGCGGCAGGGGATCAGCGCCGTCGCCGGGCCGAAGATCTCCTCGGTGGCGACGCGCATGTCGCGCTCGACCCGCCCGTAGATCGTCGGCCGGTAGAAGAACCCCTTCTCGCCGTTGCCGTAGTGCTCTCCGCCCGTCAGGATCTCGGCGCCCTCGTCGCGGGCGATGCCGGTGTAGCGGTCGACCTTGTCGAGCGCCGCCTGGTTGATCAGGGGGCCGATCTGGACCTCGGGGTCGAGCCCGTTGCCGATGCGCAGGCCCTCGGCCCGCTCGACCAGCATCGCCGCCAGGCGGTCGTAGACGCGCTCGTGCACGATGACGCGGCTGGCGGCGGTGCAGCGCTGGCCGCTCGTCCCGAAGGCGCTCCAGAGGATGCCCTCGACCGCGTTCTCGAGGTCGGCGTCGTCCATCACGATGATCGCGTTCTTGCCGCCCAGCTCGAGGTGCACCCGCTTCAGCGTCTCCGCCCCGGTGCGGGCGACGTGGATGCCCGTCTCCTTCGAGCCGGTGAAGGTCACGATCTTCACGTCGGGATGCTCGAGCAGCCGCTGGCCGACGGTCGCGCCGCCGCCGTGGACGATGTTCACGACCCCCTTCGGGAGCCCGGCCGCCTCGAAGATCTCGACCAGCATCTCGGCCAGGAGCGGCGTGTCGCCAGAGGGCTTGAAGACGGCGGTGTTACCAGTGACGAGCGCCGGCATCAGCTTCCAGGTCGGGATCGCCATCGGGAAGTTGAACGGCGTGATCACCGCCACGACGCCCATCGGCTGGCGGAGGCTCATGGCGAACTTGTCCGGCATCTCGGCGGGCACCGTCTGACCGAACATGCGCCGGCCCTCGCCGGCCATGTAGTAGGTCATGTCGATGCCCTCCTGGACGTCGCCGCCGGCCTCGGCCAGCACCTTGCCCATCTCCTGGGTCATGGTGCTGGTCAGCTCGGCCTTGCGGTCACGCAGGAGCTCGGCGACCTTGAAGAGGATCTCCGCGCGCTTCGGCGCCGGGTAGACGCGCCAGCTCTGGTACGCCTCGTGGGCGGCGGCGACTGCGCGGTCGGTATCGGCAGCGGTGGAGCGCGGGAACGACGCGATCGGATCGCCGGTGGCGGGGTTCGTGTCGTCGAAGCGCTCGCCGCTCTCCGAGTCGACCCACTCGCCGGCGATGTAGTTGCGGTATGCGGTGGTTGCGACGGCCATGCGCGGCACTTTACTCGCCGCGGACCGCCAGCACGCGAAGGAGCTCGTCGACCCTCGCGTCGACCGTCTCGAGCGGCCCCGAGGCCGCCGACGACTCGTCGAACGCACCGTTCGTCGTCAGCACCGGCACGACCAGCGTGCGCGCGGGGACGTCGCCGCGCTGCGCGAGCTTGATCACCGCCGCCACCGGCGCCGCCGCGGCCAGGTCGGCCCAGAGGCCCTCGAGCTCGCCGAGCTGCATGCGGGCATGCTCGAGCTCGCTCTCCGACACTCGCACGACCAGTCCCTCGGACTCGACGACGGCGTGGAGCGACTGCACCGTCCCGGTCACGCCCGCGAGCGAGCGCGCCTGCGTGTCCATGTGGCCGCTCGGCGCCACCCAGTCCTTCCCGGACGCGAGCGCCGCGGCCACGGCCCCCGCCACCTCGACCGCCACCATCCGAGGGATGCGGTCGATCACCGCCCACGAGACCAGGTCGCGGAACCCGCGCCAGATGCCCTGGATGCCGTCGCCGAGCGCCGCCGGCACCAAGACGAGGTCGGGCGCCGACCAGCGCAGGTCCTCGGCGATCTCGTAGGCGATGGTGCGGTAGCCCTCGATCGCCATCGGGTCGCCCCCGATCGGCGGCGTGGTGCGGTTCGAGACCGCCCGCCACCCCAGCGACCGCTCCGCGTCCGCGAGCAGCGGCCAGCGGGCGTCGGGCGAAGCCACGCCGACAGCGCGACCGCCGACCGCCTCGATCGCGTCGCGGGTGCGGGCGCCGGCATCGGCCTCGAGCAGGTTCACGCAGCGCACCCCGGCGCGGGCCGCGTAGGAGGCGAGCGCCACCGCCATCGCCTCGTCGCCGGCCGAGGCGATCGTCGTCGACGTGTCCTCGACCTGCGAGACGGCGAGCGCCGCGAAGCGGTCGCGCCAGCTGCCGGTGGGGTTGCGGCGCTCGTCCTTCATCAGCACGCGCCGCAGGCCGAGCTGCTGTCCGAGGGCGGCGGTCGGCACGAGCGGAGTGCCGCCCTCCCCCATCGTCACCAGCCGGTCCTTGGCGATCGGGAGCTGCGCGGCGAAGCGGGCCAGACCGACGCCGCTCAGCCTGCTGGGCTTGATCGCCGTCACCCGCCCGTAGACCGGTGTGACGTTCGCCGGCGTACCCTCGGCGGAGCACGAGGGACAGCCCCCGGGCATCGAGACGACGGGGTAGCGCCGCCGGCAGCGCAGGCACTCGAGCGCGTTGGGGACCGCCACGCCGCGAGCATACCCCTTGACGCAGTCGGCCTCGCCGGTGTCTACTTCGGGGGATGATCTACTGCGTGATCCCGCCCGAGCTCGAGGCCGAGCTGCGCCCGCGGATGGAGGAGTACTATCGCGACAACCCCAACGTGCAGGTGATCGTGGATCGCCGCGCACGGGCCGGCGATCGCAGAGCGGGCCCCGGAGACGCCACCGACGAGCGTCGCGAACTGCGCGACCGGCGCAGGCCGCGGGCGATGGGCACGTTTCCGCGCACCGAGACGCCTGACTCCGACGGGTAGCAGCTAGATGGTTGATTCCGAATTCGACGCGCGCCTGGACGCACGGAGGGTTCGCTGCAGAGCGTGCTCCGGCGGCGCTGCGGTTGCGAACCTTCGCATCGCGGCGTCCTCGGTCGCGCCCATACAGCACCGGTATGGACGCTCCCTGCGTCCTTGCGCCGCTCGGTTCGCAACCGCCCAGGACATCACGTGAATTCGGAATCAACCATCTAGACGGCGAGCGCGACCGTGCCGTCGGGCTCGGCCTGCGCGTTCCAGTCGCGGAAGCGGTCATCGATCTCGCCGACGTCCTCTCCCCGCTGCTGCAGGGTGACCGGCTGCGGCCCCAGCATGTCGATCCGGAACTGGTACCAGGACAGGTCCCAGGCAACCGTCACGACCACCTCCCGGTGGCTGCGCCTGACCACGCTCACACGCGGATCGCCGAGGGTGCGCGAGATGCCGCACACCGTGCGCGGGTGATAGCTCTCGTTGAAGAGCTCGATGCCCGCGGCGACGGCATCGCGCGGGTCGGCGGGCAGCGCCTCGGGCGTGAACGGCTCGGGCGGGGTCGGACGCCGCTTCGAGCCGGCCAGGAAGCCCCGCAGCCCGCGCTGCCGGGAGCGGGCCGTGTGCAGCTGCAGCGGCACGCTCAGCGTGCCCTCGCGGATCCAGCCGCGCGCGTCCGCCTGGTCAATGCAGAGCTCGCACACGCGCGCGTCGTCGCCCTCGGGCCGCTCGTAGGCGACCGTCCGCTCGCCGAGGAGCAGCGTTCGCCCGCACACGGCGCACGCGGATTCGATGTCATTGCGGCGGATCTCGTTCATCCCGGCACTCCGAAGGCAGCCTGGAAGCCAGCTGCGAGTATACCGAGCGTCTTTCGGGCCGGTTGTTGCTGGACATGCTGCCGTATGCTGCTGCGATGCTGCAGATCGTGCTGCGAGCTTCATACGGCGACCGTCAAGAGCAACCTCCGCGAAACCGCCGCGTAGGGGCGCAAACGCGGGCGTCGGGCGCCGCAACCGGCTTGCTGACACCCCTCGGGCACGGTAATGTCTCCGGCGCTGAAGGGGGGCGAGACACCGCGAACACGCGCAGACGCACCGCCTGGACCACGCTGATTGCCGTCACCGCCACGGCCGCAGGGCTCGCCCCCGCGGGCGCGACCGCCGCATCCGTCTCGAGCCGGCGCTCCGAGGCGGCCGTCGTCTTGCACCGGATCGAGGTGCTCGACTGGCGTCGCTCCCGCCTGGCGGCGCGCGAGCGGGCGACCTCGACCCGGCTCCGCATCCTGCGTGAGTCGATCGCCGCCTACCGCGACGCGATCGACTCGCAGCATGCGGCGATGGCGGCGGATCAGTCCGCGCTCGCCTCACTGCTCGTCGGGGACTACAAGGCCGGCACCTCCGACGCGGCCTCGTACGTGCTCGCCTCCGGATCGTTCGCCGACCTCGTGCAGCGCGTCGACGACGTCGCGCGTATCAACTCGTCCTCGACGTCGCTGATCCAGCGCATCCATGCGTCTCAGCACCTGCTCGCCAGGGAGGAGTCGGGCCTCTCCCGCCGCTACAGCGACGTCGCCGGGCAGCGGGCGCGGCTCGACGCCGCCCGGCGCGACCTCGACCGCGCGATCGCCTCCCGCAGGGCGGTGCTGGGGTCGATCGACGCCCAGATCGCGAGCCAACTGGCCGCGGAGCGCCGGCGGAGAGCGACGCTGGCGTCCCAGGACGGCGGTACGCCGCCGCCGGAGACTGGCGGTCAGGGGTCGTTCACCGGCGAGGCGAGCTGGTACGGGCCCGGCTTCGCCGGCCAGCGCACCGCGGACGGCGAGATCTTCGACCCGAACAAGCTCACAGCCGCGAGCCCCTGGCTTCCGTTCAACACGATGCTGCGCGTCACCGACCTCGCCACCGGCCGCACGGTCGTCGTGCGGATCAACGACCGCGGCCCCTTCGGCCGGGGCGTGCTCGACCTCTCCGCCCACGCCGCCCGGATCATCGGGCTGTCGGGCTGGGCGGAGGTGCAGGCGACGATCCTGTAGGCAGGCGGGCCAGCCGAACACCGGGGCCTGGCCCCGAATCGGGGCCAGGCCCCACATCGGCACTCCGCACCACACGTCGGCGGTGTGTCTGGCGGGGGCGACCGTCCGCGCCCCCGACGGCTCGGTGGCCGCTCGGAGCGGGGCGGCTGGGGTGGGACAGGTCTCCGCACCACACCAGCCTCGGCGGCGAGGGCGCACCGCGGCCGCGGTGTGCGGAGCGCTGTCCCGGAGTTTCGCGGTGCATCGAGCCCCGCGAAACGAGGCCTTGGCCAGTTCCTTCTCTTCTCGGCATGGGGCCTGGCCCCGCTGCTCCCGCGCTGTCCGACCGCGATCGTGGCGGCGGGCCGGCGGTGGTGCGTGGCGGGGGCGACCGTCCGCGCCCTCGACGGCCGGGTGGCCGCTCGGAGCGGGGCGGCTGGGGTGGGGCAGGTGTCCGCACCGCACCGGCGTTGCGGCGAGGGCGTCGCGCGGCGGCGGTGTGCGGAGCGCTGTCCCGGGGGTTTCGCGAGGCATCGAGCCCCGAAAAACTAGGCCTTTGCGAGCTCTTTCTCTTTGGACGCGGCGGCGATCACCTGCTGGGCGACGTGCGCCGGCACCTCCTCGTAGCGCAAGAGGGCCATCTGGTAGTCGCCGCGCCCGCCCGTCATCGAGGTCAGGTCGGGGGCGTATGTCAGCACCTCGGCCATCGGCACCTCGACGTGGATCGTCGTCATGCCGCCGGAGGGATCCATGCCGCCCACGCGGCCGCGGCGGGAGGTCATGTCGCCGATCACGTCGCCGACGTTCTCGTCGGGGACGCTGATCTCGAGCTTCATGATCGGCTCGAGCAGCACCGGGTCGGCCTCGGAGAAGGCCTTCTTGAAGGCCATCGAGCCGGCGATCTTGAACGCCATCTCGGAGGAGTCCACCGTGTGGTAGGAGCCGTCGACGAGCGTCACCTTCACGCCGACCACCGGGCAGCTGGCCAGCTCGCCCCGCTGCATCGCCTCCTGGATGCCCTTGTCCACGGCCGGCCGGAATCCCTGCGGGATGACGCCGCCGACGATCTTGTCGACGAACTCGTAGCCCTCGCGGTCACCCAACGGCTCGAGCGTGATGTGGCAGTCGCCGAACTGGCCCCGGCCACCCGTCTGCTTCTTGTAGCGGCCCTGCGCCCGCGCGGGCCTCTTGATCGTCTCCATGTAGGGGACGCGCGGCGGGTGCAGGTCGACCTCGACTCCGAAGCGGCGCGCCATCCGCTCGAGCGTCACCTCGACGTGCATCTGCGAGAGGCCGGCCACGATCGTCTCACCGGTCTGCGGGTCGCGGTGCACGTCGAGCGACGGATCCTCCTCCTGGAGCCGGCGGAGCGACGAATGCACCTTCTCCTCGTCGCCCTTGTGCTTCGACTCGATCGCGAACGACACGACCGGCGACGGAAAGGCGAGCGGCTCGATCTCGGCGGGAGTGTCGACGTCGGAGAGCACATCGCCCGTCCCGGTCTCCTTCAGCTTCGCGACCGCGCCGATCGCCCCGGTCGGCAGCGAGTCGCTGGGCGTGTGCTCCTTGCCCTGGAGCACCAGCAACTGGCCGATGCGCTCCTTCGAGTGGGAATGGTTGTTGGTGAGCGTCGAGTCGGACGTGAGCGTGCCCGCGAACACGCGCAGCAGGTTGATCTTGCCGCTGTAGGGGTCGGCGATCGTCTTGAAGACGTAGGCGAGCGTGCTCGCGCCGCCCACCTCGGGGACGTTGCGCGCACGGGCCGGCGACGGCAGGCCCTCGACGATCAGGTCGAGCATGCCGTGGGTGCCGATGTTCCGTGTCGCCGCGCCGCAGCCGACCGGGAAGATCTGCCCCTCGGTCACGAGCTTCTTCAGCGCCGCCGCCATCTCCTCGCGCGTGATCTCGTCGCCCTCCAGGTAGCGCTCCATCAGCTCGTCGGAGGTCTCCGCCACGCTGTCCATCAGCTTGTCGTGGTACTCGTCGGCGACGCCCTTCATGTCGTCGGGGATCTCCGCCGGCTCGTCATGCACGCCGGCGTCGCCGTCGTGCAGGTACGCGACCATGTGCACGAGGTCGACGACGCCGTGGAACTCGTGCTCGGAGCCGATCGGCAGCTCGACCGCGACGCAGCGGTCCGACAGGCGCGTCTGCAGGGCCTCGAGCGCCGCGTAGAAGTCGGCCCGCTCCCGGTCGAGCAGGTTCACCAGGACGAGCCGGGACAGGCCGAGCTCGTCGCACCGACGCCACAGCCGCTCGGTGCCCACCTCGACGCCGACCACGCCGGACACGGTCACGATCGCGCCCTCGACCACCCGCAGTGTCGAGAGCACGTCGGCCTGGAAGCTCGGCTCGCCGGGCGTGTCGACGAGGTTGATGGTGCGCCCCTCCCAGTCGAGGTGCGTCACGGTCGCCGAGATGGACATCCCGCGCCGGCGCTCCTCGTCGTCGTAGTCCGAGATGGTCGACTTGTCGGCCACGCTGCCCAGCCGGTTCGTCGTTCCCGACTCGTACAGAAGCGCCTCGACGAGCGACGTCTTGCCGGTGCCGCGATGGCCGATGACGGCGACGTTTCGGATCTTCCCGGACTCCGTGTTGGGCATGCACATCCTCCAGCTGCGGGTCGTTCGACGGTGGAGGGTTCAGATTAGCGGTGGCGGTCAGCCGACGCCCGCTCGAGGCTGCCCTGGAGCTTGCCCTTGAGGCGGAGGATCGCCTTCGTGTGCAGCTGGGAGACGCGCGACTCGGTGACGCCGAGCACCTCGCCGATCTCGCGCAGCGTCAGCTCCTCGTAGTAGTAGAGCTGGATCACGGTGCGCTCCCGCTCGGGCAGGCGCGAGATCGCGCCGGTGAGCGAGTCGCGCATCTCGGTGCGCGTCATCTCGGTGGAGGGGTCGTCGGCGTGCGGATCCTGGAGCGTGTCGATCAGCGCCACCGTGTCGCCGCCGGAGGACGAGATCGTCCACAGCTCGTCGAGCGCCGCCACGGAGGAGCGCGAGATCTGGGCGAGGCTGTCCTGGAACTCGGCGCCCGTGATGCCGAGGTGGGTCGCGATCTCCTCGTCGGTCGGCGGCCGGTGCAGCTTGTGCTCGAGCTCCACCACGCCCCGCTCGATTTCCCGCGCCCGGCTCCGCACCGACCGCGGCACCCAGTCCATCGAGCGCAGCTCGTCGATGATCGAGCCCTTGATGCGGCTGATCGCGTAGGTCTCGAACTTGATGTCGCGGTTGGGGTCGAAGCGCTCGATCGCATTCATCAGGCCGAGCAGGCCGTAGCTCACGAGGTCGCCCTCGTCCACGTGCGCGGGCAGGCCGGTGCCGAGCCGCCCCGCCACGTACTTGACGAGCGGCGCGTACGTCAGGATCAGACGGTCGCGCAGCCGCTTGTCGCCCGTGCGCTTGTACTCGGACCAGATATCGACGGATTCGTCGGTCATCGTCATGCTCTCGGGTGCGCTGCCGCGTGCGCAGCGCGCAGGTGGCGAACGCTCACGTGGGTGTATACCTGGGTCGTGCCGACCGATGCGTGGCCGAGCATGTCCTGGATGCTGCGCAGATCGGCCCCGCCCTCGAGCAGATGGGTCGCGAACGTGTGCCGCAGGGCGTGCGGCGAGCGCTGCGCGAGACCGGCGCGGGCGAGCGCACGCTGGAGCGCCCGGCGCACGTCCGACGGCTGCAGCGGGCGCCCGCGTACGGAGAGGAAGAGCCGGCCCGTGCCGCCGCCAGCGGCGGCGAGCCGCGGACGGCCACGGGCGAGGTAGCGCTCGAGCGCGGCCTGCGCGGCGCCTCCCAGCGGCACCACCCGCTGCTTGCCGCCCTTGCCGGTGACGCGCACCGACTCGGCGTCGAGGCGCACGTCGCGGAGGTCGAGGTCGCATGCCTCGGCGGCCCGCAGCCCGCATCCGTAGAGCAGCTCGAGCAGCGCACGATCGCGCAGGTCGCGTGGCTCGGTGCCGGCCGGGGCGTCGAGCAGCCGCTCCACCTCGTCGCCGGACAGCGTCGCCGGCAGCGTCCGCGCGCGCCGCGGCCCGGGCACGAGCACGGCCGGGCTGCGCTCTACCGCGCCGCGGTCGGCCATCCACGCGTAGGCGCCGCGGACGGCGGAGAGCTTGCGGGCCGCCGTGGCGGGC
Source organism: uncultured Actinomycetes bacterium (assembly GCA_963843705.1). Classification (GTDB taxonomy): domain Bacteria; phylum Actinomycetota; class Thermoleophilia; order Gaiellales; family JAICJC01; genus JAICJC01. The sequence continues at coordinate 6,329 of CAWJLQ010000007.1, read as the reverse complement.
GCGTAGCGGCATGCGCCCAGGTAGGCGGCATAGCGCCGCAGGCTGTGCGCGTCGGCGGCGGCCGGCTCGACGCCGGCCGCGCCCAGCCACCGCTCCAGCTGGGCCAGATCGGTGGTGTAGGCGCGAACGGTCGCGCGTGAGGCGCCGCGCGCGCGCAGCCACTCGAGGTACCCCTCGAAGCTCCCGCCACCGTCCGTCACCTGGTTCGAACGCACCTCCACCCGCATCGCCTCGCACCGAGACTCTAGAGGCTTGTGATTCGCCGGTGAAGCTCCGGCCCCTCTCATCGTCGCGGCCGCAGGTCGCGGCGGGCGAGGTCGGCCATCCACACGCCGATCACCGCCGCGGCCGCGGCGACCACCCAGACCGACGCCGCAGCCGCCGCCCACGCGATCCCGAGCAACCCGGCGGCGAGCGCCGCGAACAGGGCGCCCCGGGCGCGATAGCGGGGCCGGGCGGGCCGCACGCGGGAACCGTACCGCCGGGGCGTCCGGCGCAGGTTCAGCGCCTGCGCAGGATGGCGAAGCGCTGCTGTGCGACGCCGTTGACGCCGGTGAAGTCGCCGCCGACGTACAGGTTGCCCTTGAAGCCGGCGAGCGCCCACACCCCGAGCACGCCGGCGTTCGAGCTGCAGTCGGGGTTCCAGCGCAGGAGCGTCCCGCGGGCGGTGAGCAGGAACAGCTTGTGCCGCTGGATGCGCTTGCTGCTCCCGTGCTCCTGCAGGGACTGGTTCTTGTGCGGCGCAACGTAGTCGCCGTGCATCCCGAACACGGGCCGGCGGCTGACGCAGGCGACGGCCTGGACGTTCCCGTCGGTCAGGTAGAACCACTTCCGCCGGCCGGCCAGGCCGTAGGCGAGCGCCGTGCCCCCGGGGCCGCCCTCGGCGGCGTAGAGGCTGCGGCCGCAGAGCGCGAGGTCGAGGACCGGCGAGCGGGGATGGTTCGCCCATCGCAGCACCTTCCCCCGCCCCTGGCCGAGCGCGGCGATGTGGGTCTGCCCGCGCAGGCCGTTCACCGAGGTGAAGTCGCCGCCGATGATGATGCGCGACGCCGAGGCGGCGACGACGACCCGGCGCACGTCCGCGTTCGTCGACGGATGCCAGCGCCGGTTGAGCACGAAGCGGTTGCGCTTCACGACCAGCTTCGCCAGGTTCTGGCGGCGGACGCCGGAGACGCGGCCGAAGCTCCCGGCCACGTACAGCCTCCCCATCCGCGACACCGCCAGGCCGCGCACGGTGCCGCTCACGCCCAGGTTCGGGAGCCGGCGCGACAGCGTGCCGGTGCGAAGATTGAAGGCCGCGAGGTTGTCGCGCCGGTGCGTGCCGACGGCCGTGAACTGGCCGCCGACGAACAGGAACCGCCCTCCACGCGAGACCGCGAGCGCATAGACGCGGCCGTTGATCTTCGGCGCGAACCGCGTCAGCCTGCCCGTCCCGGCATGGACCGCCATGAGGTGCATGCGCGTCGTCGTGCGGCCGGCGTGACCGCCGACGACCGTGAAGTTCCCGCCGGCGTACACGACCCGCCCGACGCGCAGGATCGCGTCGACGCGGCCCAGCTCCTTGTTCGACTTCGTCCATCCCGGCGCGAGCACCTGGGTCGAGCGCAACGGCCGCTGCATCGGGCTGCGGGCGGCCGCCGATGCGGACGCGGCCCCGGCGAGGGTCGCGATGAGGACCGCGGTCGCGAGCGCGCCGCGGATCATGGCTGTGCGCAACGGGGAGGGCACCTGCACGAGCAACCTACCGATCCCGCCGTGGGAATGCCGCACGAACCACGCTTCGCTTACAGAATCTTCAAGCCGCCTTCGCCGAATAGACTCGAGCCGACGATGCCCGCCGTGCTCACCGACGATCTGGTCGCCGCCTTCCGCCGCGACGGTGCCGTGTGCGTGCGCGGCGTCTTCTCGGACGCGGAGGTGGCGCTCGTCGCCGCCGGGATCGAGCGCAACCTGGCCGACCCCAGCCCGCGCGGGATCGTCGCCAGCCGCGCCGACGACGCCGGCCGCTTCTTCGAGGACTTCTGCAACTGGGACCGGATCCCGGAGTACGAGCAGGTGATCCGCACGTCCGCGGCGGCGGCGATCGCCGCCGCCCTGCTCGGCTCCCGGCGCATCCGCCTCTACCACGACCACCTGCTCGTGAAGGAGGCCGGCACCGCCCAGCCGACGCCGTGGCACCAGGACCAGCCGTACTACAACGTCGACGGCCGCCAGACGTGCAGCATGTGGATGCCCGTCGATCCGGTGCCGCGGGAGTCGACGCTCGAGTTCGTGGCCGGCTCGCACGCCGGAGCGTGGCTGATGCCGCGGTCGTTCATGGACGACCAGGCGAAGTGGTTCCCGGAGGGCAGCCTCGAGGAGCTGCCCGAGATCGACCGGGCGACGGCGCCGATCGTCGGCTGGGCGCTGGAGCCGGGCGACGCGGTCTTCTTCCACATGCTCACCCTGCACTCGGCGTCCGGCTCGAGGACGCGGCGGCGGGCGTTTTCGGTGCGTTTCCTCGGCGACGACGTCGTCCACGCTCCACGGGCCTGGCGAACGTCGCCGCCGTTCCCCGGCCTCGAACGGGAGCTCGCGCCCGGGGCGGCGATGGAGCATCCGCTCTTCCCCGTCCTGTGGGACGCCTCACGGCCCGCCGCGGCACCCGCTTGACGTCCCGTCCGCGAGCGACATAGGATGCGGTCCGCTTCCAGCCGGGACGCGGGCGGAAGCCACGGGGCTGGAAGACACGGCGAGGGGGGCCCGCCATCGGATTCCTGAGACACATCGCAGCCGACTCGCTCATGCTTCGGCCTGTCGACCTGCACAACTGCGAGGGGTTCACCGTCTACAGCGGCGACCAGCGCCGGCTCGGGCGTGTCTCGCACCTGATCTACGGCAGCGACGTCGAGACGCCGGAGGCGGTCGCGGTCGTCCGCCACGGCCTCACCGGCACCCAGACCGCGGTCTTCCCGATCGCCCGTGTCGACCTGATCAACGCGACCACCCAGATCGTCCAGCTGCGCGACGCGCACGAGGTGGACGCGGAGGACGCGCCCGACGGCTGACGTGTTTCCCGCCGTGCCGAGTGGGTACGACGCGCGGCATGGACATCCTTGACCGGCTCGTCGAGCTCGAGCACGAAGGCTGGGCGGCGCTCGCCCGGGGCGAGGGCGGCGCCTACTACCGCGAGCATCTGACGGGCGACGCGCTGATGGCGTTCCCGTTCGGCGTGCTCGGGCGCGAGGAGGCGATCGCCGCGATGGAGTCCGCGCCCCCGTGGAGCCGGTTCGAGCTGCGCGAACCGCGGGCGGTCGCGCTCGGGGATGACCGGGGCGTGCTCGTGTACCACGTCGACGCCCGGCGTCCGGGCGACGAGCCCTACTCGGCCGTCGTCAGCAGCACGTTCGTGCGCACGTCCGCCGGCTGGCGGCTCGCCTTTCACCAGCAGTCGCCGCCAGGCTGAGCGCGGGCGCTCAGGCGGCGCGGCGAGCGGCGCTGCGGCGCCAGTCCGAGAAGCATCGGGCCACGTGGTCGAGCGCCGCCCGGTCGAGGCCCGGGTAGCAGCCGATCCAGAAGGAGCGCTCGGCGATCAGGTCGGTCGTCGCCAGGTCGCCCGCAACGCGGTGTGGGACGTCGCGGTAGGCGGGCTGGCGCAGCAGGTTGCCCGCGAAGATCTGGCGGCTGTCGACGCCGCGGGAGCGCAGGTACTCGACCAGGTCGCGGCGCGCGTACGGCGCGTCGGGCCGGATCGTGACCGCGAACCCGAACCAGCTCGCGCGACCGCCGGGCGTCTCCTGCGGCAGCACCAGGTGGTCCTCGTGCGCGCGGAGGGCGGCGAGCAGGTGGGCGTGGTTGCGGCGCCGGGCCTCGACGAAGCCGTCCAGCCGTCCGAGCTGCACGCGGCCGATCGCAGCCTGGAGGTCGGTCGCCTTCAGGTTGTAGCCGACATGCGAGTAGACGTACTTGTGGTCGTAGCCGTACGGCAGGTCGCCGTGCGTCTGGGTGAAGCGCTTCCCGCACGTGTCCTGGCAGCCGGACGCGCACCAGCAGTCGCGGCCCCAGTCGCGGAACGACTCCGCCACCTTCTTCAGGCGCGGGCGGTCCGTCAGCACCGCGCCGCCCTCACCCGTCGTGATCTGGTGGGCGGGGTAGAACGAGAGCGTCGCCAGGTCGCCGAACGTGCCCACGGGGCGGCCGCGCCAGGTGGTGCCGAGGGCGTCGCAGCAGTCCTCGACCAGGAGCAGGTCGTGGTCGCGGCAGACCTCCGCGACGGCGTCGAGGTCGTAGGGGTTGCCGAGGGTGTGCGCGATCATCACCGCCCGGGTGCGCGGGGAGATCGCCGCACGCAGACGCTCCGCGTCGACGTTGTACGTGGGCAGGGACACGTCCACGAAGACGGGGACGAGCCCGTTCTGGACGATCGGGTTCACCGTCGTCGGGAACCCCGCGGCGACCGTGACCACCTCGTCCCCCGGCCGGAGGCGCCGGCGGCCGAGCGCGGGCGACGTGAGGGCGGACAGCGCGACCAGGTTCGCCGACGAGCCCGAGTTCACGAGCACGGCGTGGCGGTGGCCGGTGCGGCGCGCCAGCTCGCGCTGGAACGACGCCGTCTCCGGGCCGTCGGTCAGCCAGAAGTCGAGTGCGGAGCGGACGAGCGCGACCACCTCGTCGGAGCCGAACACCCGCCCGGCGACCGGGACGCGGGGGTTTGCCGGGTCGAAGGCCGCGGGCACGTGCCGGGCGTCGCTGTGCGCCCGGACAAGCGCAAGGATCTGCTCTTCGGAGGGGGCGGCCATTCGCCCGCAGGTATCGGCATCCCCCGAACGGGGCTTGAGGCGGGGAAAGACGGGAGGGCCGCACCGGCGTACGACCCTCCCGCGGGTCGCATACCCAGTTTTCCGCGATCGTCCACCTCGGTGTCGAATTCCGCGATCGCCGTTCGTCTAGGAGTCGAGGCCGGCCCCCCGGGGCGGCGAGACGACGAGGAGGAGTCGCATGTCCGACATCACCGTGAAGCGCATCGACGAGTTCGACTCCCCGAACGGCGGCGGCTTTTGTCGCGCCCGGGCCACCCTGGGGGTGTCCGCGTTCGGGATGCAGGTGGAGCAGTTCCCGCCGAACTTCCAGCACCACCCCGAGCACGACCATGGCGACGACGGCCAGGAGGAGGTCTATACGGTGCTGTCCGGGAGCGCGACGCTGCACGCCGGCGGGTGCGAGTACCGGCTCGTGCCGGGCGTGTTTGCCCGCGTCGGCCCGGGCGAGCGCCGCCGGATCACGACCGGCGACGACGCCGTGCAGCTGCTCGCGATCGGCGGCACCCCCGGAGCCATCTACTCGGCGCCCACGTTCACCGAGCTCGGCGCGGCGCTGCCGGGGTGACCCGTCGCCGGCGCGACGGGGTAGCCTGGGGACATGTTCTTCGTCTGCCTACGCCGCGCCGGGCCCGAGTGGGATCCGGCGCTCGCGGTGGAGGAGCAGTCCGGCTGGGATGCGCACGCGGCGTTCATGGACGACCTCGTCGAGCGCGGGTTCGTCGTGCTCGGCGGCCCCCTCGCCGACGAGTTCCGCGTCGTCCTCGCGATCGAGGCCGGGTCGGAGGCCGAGGTGCGCGAGACGCTGGCAGCCGACCCGTGGCACGAGACGCACCTCGTGATCGCGAGCGTCGATGCGTGGACGACCAGGCTGGACGGGCGGGCGCGCTAGGCAGATCGTGCCCGGCAACGCCTGCCACGCAACGAGTCGCTGACCGCGACGGTCTCGCGGCACTGCAGGGAATTCCCCGATGCGGACGCGCCGGGTCGTGCCTAGGATCGTGGCCAGGCAAGGAGGTGGTCGGACGGCGCGGTTGCCGCCCCGATGGTTTGTGGTGACCTTCTGGCGCATCCATCGGTCGATCGATCGCCTGACATGCGGCCGCATCGGGTTGTGGTCCCCCCGCCGGGGGCGCTGGGGGGCACTGCGGCTCACCACGACGGGCCGTCGCAGCGGGCGGTCGCGGAGCGTGATCGTCGGATACTTCGAGGACGGCGACAACCTCGTTTCCCTGGCCATGAACGGATGGGGGGCGCCCGAGCCGGCGTGGTGGTTGAACCTCCAGGCCGCCCCCGACGCCGTCGCCGAGCTGCGCGGCGGGTGCCGAGCGGTGCGCGGGCGTGCCGCCGTGGGCGAGGAGCGGGAGCGCCTGTGGGAGCGATGGCGGACGATCGACAAGAACCTCGACGGGTATGCCGCCCGCCGACCGACTCAGACCGCGGTCGTCGTGCTCGAACCGCGGGCGCCCGGGTGGAGCGTCGCCGGGTGACAGGGGTGGCAGGATTCGAACCCGCGACCTACGGTTTTGGAGA
>CAWJLQ010000006.1:0-134770 GCA_963843705.1 uncultured Actinomycetes bacterium | reverse complement strand
ATGCGGTGTCAAGGCCGGGTGAAAGTTGACCCCTTCGCGCCGGTTGAAAACTGACCCTCTGGCGTGTTGGTTGATCGGTAGCTGGGTGGGCGTGGTTGGTGGGGTTTCGGGCGTGAGAGGGCGAGCCGGCGGCCCGGCCCCTCTTCTATGGGGCCGGGGCGGCGGCGGGTGGCCGGGTGAGGTCGCGATCTCGGAGGCGGTAGCTGTCGCCTTTGAGGGCGAGGATGTCGGCGTGGTGGACGAGCCGGTCAATCATGGCGGCGGCGACGGTGTCGTCTCCGAAGACCTCGCCCCAGGCGGAGAACGGCTTGTTGGACGTGACGATCATCGAGGCTCGTTCATAGCGGCGGGAGACGAGCATGAACATGAGGTTGGCTGCCTGGGGGTCGAAGGGGATGTAGCCGACCTCGTCGACGACGATCAGGGGGACGCGCTCGAGCCGGCGCAGTTCCTCGTCGAGGCGACCGGCGCGTTGGGCGTCTGCGAGCCGGGCGACCCATTCGGTGGCGGTGGCGAAGGCGACTCTATGACCGGCCAGGCAGGCGCGGATAGCGATGGCGATAGCCAGGTGCGTCTTGCCGGTGCCGGGCGGTCCCAGGAGCACGACATTCTCCTTGGCGTGGAGGAAGTCGAGCTGGCCGAGGTGCAGGATCTGCGTCTTTTTGATCGAGCGTTGGAAGGTGTAGTCGAACTCCTCCAGCGTCTTTCGGCTGGGGAAGCGGGCGGCTGCGATGCGAGCCTGGCCGCCGTGGCTGTCACGGCTTTGCACCTCCGTCGCCAGCACCGCCTCGAGGAACCGCTCATACGGCCACTCCTCGGCGCGCGCACGCTCGGCCAGCTTGGGCAAGGCCCTGGCCGCGGCGGGTGCTTTCAACGCGCGAAACAGGTGGGCGAGCTCGGCATGCGTGGTCATGCCGGGATCAGGCGGTCGTAGCGGCTCAGCGGCCGCTGCTCGACTGTCGGCTCGGCCTTGGGCGCGCCGCGGCCGCGCAGCTCACGGGCATGCGTCAAGGCCAGGACGGTGCGGTGACGCGCGAACAAGCGATCATGCCGGCATGCCTCCTCGCCGGTGTCCAATACGACTGCGGTGATCTGATCGGTGCTTGCCCTGGCCTCCACCCGGCGACCCACGAAGGCCGGGTCGAGCGAGTAGTCGCAGGTGTCGAAGCGCAGGTACGGGTCGGCCGGCACACGCAAGACCCAACGGTGATCGGTGTCCGGTGCCCGCGCCGGCAGCGGCAGCATCGCCGCGACGTCGTCGCCCAGCCGATCTGCCGGCCGGCAGCGCAACGTCTTGTGCACCCGACCATTCGCCCGTACCGAGAACCACTCGTCCAGCTGGTGTTGATAGTCGAGGTGGTTGGCGAACCGGCGGCCCGGCTCGAAGCTCGTCTCCATGAAGCCCTGCAAGCGCTCGACCACGCCCTTGGCCTGCGGGTCACGCGCCTGGCACAGATACCAGCCGCAGCGGAGAATGCCGCAGTAGCCGGCCAGGGCATCCGACGCGCGACCGTCGCCGGCGTGCAGCGCCCCCTCCCGATCCCACACCAACGTCTGTGCGACGCCGCCCAGCCGCCAAAGACACCGGGTCATGCCCGACGAGATGTCCTCCGCCTGCTTGGAGAAGATCAACGCGCCCGCGCCGGCGCGGCTGTAGCCCAAGGCGGCCACCACCACCCAGCCGCGGCGTGTCTGCCCATACCCGACCGGGATCTGCTCACGCGGCTGCCACAGTGAGCCGGACCGGGTTTGACGGGGACCGGGTTAGTTGGTTCACGCTAGGGCTCCTGCGAGCCTATCCGGCGCGTTCTGTGTGTCGCTGCTCGTACTCGAGCGGCGGGACGTCGCCGAGGCGCTGTGGAGGCGGCTTGCTGTTGAACCAGGCGACGTATTCGACGACGGCGAGTTCCGAGCTGGGAGCGTGAGCGCCAGACGCGGTCGCGGATCAGTTCGGTCTTGAAGCTGTCGACGAAGCTTTCGGCGAGCGCGTTGACGCCCCTATAGTCAAGTATTCGTTGTGGTGAGGGCGTGGTCGGCCATGACTCGGTGGTAGATCTCGCGTGCGAGGAAGCGTTTGAGGCAGCGGATGATCTCGCGCTTGGTGCGGCCCTCTCGCGTTCGGCGGGCGACGTAGTCGATCGTGGGTTGGTGGAAGCGCATGCGGACGATGACGACGCGGTAGAGCGCGGAGTTCGCTTGTCGGTGGCCGCCGCGGGCGAGCCGGTGGCGGGTGGTCTTGCCGGAGGAGGCGGGCACCGGGGCGACGCCGCAGAGTTTGGCGAATGCGGCTTCGGAGCGGATCCGGTCGGGGTTGTCTCCGAAGACGATCAGCATCTCGGCGGCGGTGTCGGCGCCGATGCCAAACGCGTCGCGGAGGCTGGGGGCGACCGCGACGGTCAGCCGCTCGAGGACGCGGTCGTGCTCGGCGATCTCCTCCGCGAGGCCGAGCCAGCGGCGAGCGAGTGCCCTGAGCGTGTGCTTGGCGGCAGCGGTGGGAGAGTCGATCTGGCCGGGACGCACACCCGCGCAGCGGTCGATCAGTTTCTTGTCGGTCAGCTGCGAGAGTTGCTCACGCAGATCCGCCGGGGCGTTCACGACGATGCACTTCAGCGCGATCAGCGCCTGCGTGCGCGCCTTCACCGCCGTGTCGCGGGCGATCTTGACCTGGCGGATCATCTCGCTTGCGCCATCGGCGCTCTTGGGTACAGCTCGTGACTCGCCGGCGAGCACGGCACGAGCGGCAGCTTCTGCATCCAGCGTGTCGGACTTGCCGTTGGCCCGGCGGCCGCGGCGGTCACCGCGGTTCACCTCGACGATCGTATGACCGCAGCGACGAAGGAAGCTCGCCAATCCGACGCCGTAGCTGCCAGTGCCTTCGATCCCAAACACCCGCGGGCGACCCAACCGCTGCGCCCACGTGGCGAGCTCGGCATAGCCGCCACTGTCGGCGCTGATCGTGAGTTCGTCGAGGCGAGCTCCGAGCTCATCCAAAGCAACCGCGACGTGCACGTGCTTGTGCGTGTCGACGCCGACCACGATGCTCCGATCCGGCGCCGCAGAAGCGATGATGTCGATGACTGTCCTCCTCGCCAACGGGGTACGGTCGCGACCCGCTGGTCGGGCGGACGGACAGGACTGTGATGGGTCGTGTGTGAGAGCAGGCCCCTATTCGGTCACTGTCCGCCCGGCCGGCAGGCGCAAACTGCCACCCGGCCCAGCCGACAGATCAACGCCAAGGCACCACGGCCAGTCGTAAGCACGAGTCAGACCAAGACCGAGCAGCACCCGGGATTCTGCTCACAATCGTAGGCGTCGCCGACCGAGCCGACCGAGGCCAGCACCTGGTGGTCGTCGAGCGTCTGGCTGTAGTCGTAGCTGGTGTACTGGCTGCCTCGGTCGCTGTGGTGGATCGAGCTCGACCTCGGCGCCCGGCTGGCGCGTCGGAGCGCCATCCGCAGCGCGTCCAGCACCAGATCGGTGCGCATGTGGCTGGCGAGCTGCCAGCCAACGATCATCCGCGAGTACGCGTCCAGCACGAAGGCGAAGAACACGAGCCCTTCCCAGCAGCGCAGGTAGGTGAAGTCTGCCACCCACAGCCGATTCGGGGCGGTCGCGTTGAAGTCGCGCCGGACCAGGTCCGGCCGCCGCGATGCTTCGGGTCGGGCCTGGTGGTGCGCCACGGCTTGCCGCGCCGCTTCGCGCCCGACGATGCCGTTGGTCTTCATCAGCCGCTGCACTTGGCAGCGCGGCACCTGCTCGCCGGCGCGTCGAAGCGCCAGCCACATCCGCCGATACCCGTAGGCGTAGTAGTTGGCTGCGTGCAGCTCGCGGATCCGACCAAGCAGCCGCTGATCCTCCACGACCCGCGCCGAGGGCTCGCCACCTCGACGCTGGTAGTACGCGGACACCGACACGCGAGAGCGTCTTGCAGATCGGCTCGACCCCGAAGCGGCCGCGGTACTCATCCACGTAGCGGCTCACCTCGGTCGGTCTGGGTCGAGCTCCTTGGCGAAAAACACGCTGGTGGGTTCAACCGGTGGTCGCACCAGACTTGCTGGTGTTGATCGATCCGGGAGGCGTGGTGATGGCGCGAAGGAAGCGGCGGGAGTATTCGGCGGCGGAGCGGCGGGAGTTGTGGGACCGGTGGCGGCGGGGTGAGTCGATCAGTGAGATCGGGCGGGCGCTTGACCGGGCGCCGGGCACGATCCACTACACGATCCGCCAGCACGGTGGGATCGCCCCGCCGCTGCGGTGTCGGAGTCGGTTGGCGCTGTCATTGGCAGAGCGGGAGGAGATCTCTCGGGGGATCGCTGCTGGTCATTCGGCACGCCGGATCGCAGCCGGTTTGGGCCGCTCGCCCTCGACCGTGTCGCGAGAGGTAGCTCGACACGGCGGCCAGCGTCGCTACCGGGCAGCCGAGGCCGATCACCGAGCCTGGCAACGAGCCAAGCGGCCGAAGCTGTGTGTGCTTTCGCGGCATCGGCGGCTGCGGCTGGTGGTCGCTGAGAAGCTCGCCCAGGAGTGGTCGCCAGAGCAGATCTCGGGCTGGCTTGTGGCCACCTACCCCGACGATGAGACTATGCGGGTGTCGCCGGAGACGATCTACCGCACCCTGTTCATCCAGACCCGCGGCGCGCTGAGGAGGGAGCTGATCAGCCACCTACGCCGCGTGAAGAGCATCCGCCGTCCGCGAGCGCAGGGCCGCGATAACCGCGGCCAGGGCAGGATCATCGACGCGGTGTCGATCCGCGAACGGCCGGCCGAGGTGGAGGATCGTGCCGTGCCCGGCCACTGGGAAGGCGATCTGCTGTCAGGCTCCAAGAACACCCACATCGCCACCCTGGTGGAGCGCCACTCGCGATACGTGATGCTGGTCAAGCTGGACGGCAAAGACACAGCGACCGTCGTCGACGCGCTCTGCCGTCACGTGCAGACACTCCCCGACCAGCTGCGCCAGAGCCTAACCTGGGATCGCGGCATGGAGCTGGCAGACCACCACAGATTCAGCGTCGCCACCGACGTCAGGGTCTACTTCTGTGATCCCCAGAGCCCCTGGCAGCGAGGATCGAACGAAAATACCAACGGGCTGTTACGTCAGTACCTCCCACGGCGCACCGACCTTTCCCGACACAGCCAGCACGATCTCGACCAAATAGCGCTACGCATCAACACGCGGCCGCGCAAAACCCTCGCATATCAAACCCCCGCTGCTATGCTCGACCACGCGTTGCGATGACCGGTTGAACCCACCCTCGCTGACTTCAGGATCTCGTTCGCGCGGCGCAGCTCGAAGTTCTCCTGCCGCAACCGCTTGATCTCCAAACGCTCCTGGCTGGTCGGCAGATCCGGCCTCAAGCCCTTGTCAGCCTCGACCTGCCGCACCCGCTTTCGCAACGTTTCGGAGTGGACGCCAAGATCGCGAGCGACGTGCGCGATCGGACGACCGCTCTCAAGCGCCAACCGCACACCGCGCTCCAACAACTCCTCCGGATACTTCCTCGACCTGGACATAGCAGCGAAGGATCTCCTCTCCCCAGGACAGCATCCTGGAATCGAGGTCCCCGCGAAACCCGGTCCGGCTCACCTAGCAGGCAGGTCGGTATCGATCCCGCCGCGGGAGGTCGTGTTCGCGCAGTCCACGGCGTCCTTGCGCGATGGGGGCGGTTCCTGGTCGGAATCGGGCTGGAAGATTCGTCGGCACAGAGCGCAGGCAGGCTGGACGGGCACGTGGCGAGCCATCGTCACGGTACGCGAACCTTCGCTCGACCCACATCGCGCGTGGACCGCGCGACGGCGGCCGAACGCCGGTGGAATCAGCTCGAAGGGATGGGGGCCTGCTGGGCGGGCTCGATGTCGGGGCGGATCCAGCGGTTGGTGATGCCGGTTCTCGGGGCGATGCCGAGGAACAGGAACGGCGACCCGTTGCTGTCTTCAAGTTCGACGCCGATCCCCTCGTAGGTCATGATGTCGCCGAAGACATCCGCGACGCTGTGGCCGGCTTTGAGGAAGCTCTTGGGATCGTCGCTGGTCGTAGCTACGACGAGAGGGGCGAGCTGGTCGGGCTTGAGGAACGTGATCGACTTGACGTTCAGGCCGATGCCGTCCATCCCTTTCTCAATCGTCGAGGTCAGCTCGGATTGCGTGTAGGGCGTCGGAGGCGCTTTGGGCAGAGGGCCGATGAGGCCGCCCATGTCTCCGACGGAACTGGCTGGAGTGCCGTCGTCCTCGACGTATGAGATGGCGTAGCCCGTGTCGGCGACGACGCCCGCGCCCGGCGCCAAGTCTCGATATGCCCCTACGGCGAGCTGCCCCTCCCAGTACGAGTGAGCGCGTTCGAGTGCGTCATCACCACCTGACATCGCTACGGTGATCCAACTGCCGTCAGACTTCACCCCGTCCTCCGGCGCCCCGACCGAGGCCGATGCGAACCTGTCCTGGTCGAGGCCAGCGATGATCGACGACAGGAGTGAATCGGCCTGGGGCGATGGTGCCTGCATGTGAATGCGGGGATGGCCGCTGGCGTGCCGCACACGGATCACAACTCCGCGGTGCGATCCGCTCGACGCCTGCGACGACGACGGGCGTGCAATCACGAAAAGCGCGAGCGCGGTGGCTACGAGTCCGATGGCGAGTGTAGCCAGAGCGATTCGAAGCGGTCGACTCACGGGCAGAACCCCGCGGGCGGCGACGACGGCGGAACGAAGGAGATCTGGAACGATCCGGGAGGACCCGGCGTGGCCCACTCACCGTAGAGATCGCGGGATCCATTCGCAGACGAGATTGTCGTCCAAGACACCCCCGAGGAGGCGGTTCCGACACCGCGCTGCCACTCCTGGCCGCCGTTGTAAGCGTAGAACCCGGATATCGCGGTGTTCGAGTTGTAGTTGCAGATGTCGAGGATCTCTCCGCCGGCGTAGACGGACGTAGCGTCGGTGAAGCCGGTGTCCATGCGCTGGACTCGGCCGCCGTCGATGTAGGCCCCCCACGTCGTCGACGTATACGGCGAGCCGACTCGCTCCACCGCGTACTTGTGCTCCGAGGCACCGATGTCAGCAACGATTCCGCAAACTTGGTCCGCGAGCCCGTCGAATGGTTTCAGCTCCCAGTACTGCAGGAGTTGTCCGGGATCGCTGTAAATGCAGCCTTGATCGAACCCAGAGGTGGCGTTGAACTGCCCGTAGCCGGATTGAGCGATTCCGGATGTGTCCCCAGCCCCGTCCTTCTCGGCAGCGACTCGCATCAGGCCAAAGTTCCCGGCCTTGATGTTGAACGAACTGGGCGAGGCGATGTCTACACGGGTGGCTTGGAGGGTGAGGCTCGGATTGTTCACGAACACATACCCGGAACCATTCGGGCCGGCCAGCGCAGCCGAAGGAGAAACCAGCAGAAACCCCGACGTGATCGCCAAAATCCGCTTAACCGACACACGCGGGACACTACGGCGCTCGTGACCTGCGGCGCCATCCCCCTTTCGAGGTATCTCGCTCCGATCGCTAGTGGCGCTACCGCGACGCGGGCTGCAGTCCGTGTGGAGCAGCATCGACAATAAGCACCCGAAGATGGTTGAGGTTCGGGATGCTCAGGTCAGCGAACCGCTACTCGACGTGAAACGCACCCCAGCTGGAACGGACCGGGGCAGAGGTGCCCGCAAGAGCCTGCACGGCCGACCCTCGTATGTCTCCGGGCAGGGATCGTTATCAGTCCAGGATTCTCGGAACCGCGGGTCTGGCACAGGGCAGCGAAGACTCCCCGGCCTCAATCGGGCGAGCCGCGTGGTTGGTGAAGACGCCGAACGCGGCGCACTCCGGATTCTGGCAGCGGACCTGCTCGATCGACTCGCTCACGACGGCGGGAGCTTAGCCTTCACTCCAACGGCCATGTCCGGCGACCAACCGCGCTGGACGCCAGCGCCGGCGCCGCTCGCGAGGGCCGAGCGCCGGCCAAGGAAGGAAACCGAGCGGCGCCCTTGTCGCTCACCTCGAACGGAAGGGTAGTGCCGCCGTAACTGGCCCGCATGGCAGTTGACGAAGTCATACAACTATCGCATGTGAACTCGCCCGCAACTCCGGCGCGCGGAGCGACATCCCCCAGGCCGGCGACCGTCGTTTCGAAGTGCAGGTTGCCGTCGTAGTAAAAACACCAGTCACTGCCACCGCAACGGGTGACCTTAATCTTGTGCCCTTCGGTCGATCCGATCGTGATGTCTTGGAAGCAGTCTGTCGAACTGTTCTCGTCGAGATCGAACCAAAACATCTTTACGCTCCCGCCAGTACTGCCCGACCCACACCCTTCCGGGCCGCCGCCTGTCGGATATTTGTCATATCCTCCCTGGATCACACATTCAACCTGCTGCTCGAGGAAGTTCGCGCACTGGTTGCCGAAGTTCTCGGTGGCCAACCATTCGGCGGCGGAGTGGGTCCCTGGCGTCACCCAGGCAGTCCCTTCCCGCTGGATCCAGACCCGCGTCGCGCGTATAGACGAAATACCACCTGGACTGTCGCTGCCGAGAACATATCGCTCGCCTATGGCATTGGCGTGGACTGGTGGCGCAAAAATCAACCCGACCGACGCGCCAAGAAGGACCGCGAAGGCAACGGCGGCCGATCGGCGAAGGAACTCGCGGGTCCGCCGACGGTACTCGGAAATGGTCATCTAAACGGACGTTAGCCAGCACGTGCCTCTTGTCAAACATCGGCGTGACAGCGGCCAGACAGAACCGGACGAGCCGGCAACGATCGCCGGTGTGGAAGCCGCCTTTTCGCTACGACGCGCTGGCACGTACCGACGGGTCCTGGTTGATCGTGTCTGACGTCGCTTTGGCGGATCTCCAACTACGAGCGGTGGGGCGGGAGTCGTGGCCTCTTCGAATCTCTGGATGGGTGAGGGCGCATAGGACGAGACGCGCGAGCTCGTCGGCGCGCGTGCCATCACCAAACCCGCGAAGGCCCTCAGGAGTGCGTGCCCAGTAAGGCTCGCAGTCGTCCCTGCGGCAGAGGCGAGATTTCAAGCGAAATCTCGGCAGAACGGCCCTGCCATCAGGCACTCTCGCACGGATGTTGTCCCACCCCACTCCCCACCCAATGGCCTAGCCGGGGAGCGGGAGGAGACAAAGAGGCCGCACGTTCGAATCGTGCCGGGCGCATCGCCGAGCAATGTTGGGGCATACGGGAGGAGCCCAGCTTCCTCAACGCGCGCAAGCGGTCAGAGCAGGCGCTCTTGGGCGTCGTCATGGAGGCGTACACCAACGGCGTGTCGACGCGCAAGGTGGAGCGACTGGTGGAGCAGTTGGGCGTCGAGTCGATGCCAAAGAGCCAGGTCAGCCGCATCTGCTGCGCCTTGACAGTCTGGTCGACGGGGTGTTTCCGCGCGTCTGCATGCAGCGTCGGAGTAGGCTGAACGCGCTTGGCCGACGATCACGATCCCATTGGAATGGGCCTGTTCTTCTACCCGCGGGGCGGCTCGGCGCGGGTGGCTCGGTATCTGTCGCGCGCCCTTCGGGCGCTGGGCAGGCCGGTCACGCTGGCGTGTGGATCGCTCGGTGTCCCGGGGATGTTGGGGAACGCGGAGTCGCTGTTCGGCGGAGTCGACATCGTGCCGGCACGGTACGACGACGCGGTGGCGCGTTGGGCGCGAGGCGAGGACCCGATGGATGCGCCTTTTCCGATGCAGCCGTCGTTTGAGGCGCGTCCGGGCGTGCCGGATCGCGCCTTCCCGTGGGTATCTCCGGAGCAGGGAGAGCGGATGGCCGCCGCATGGGCGAGCCTGCTCACTGCGTCCGATGCGTTGGCTCGGGCGCACCTCCTGCACCTGCACCATCTGACACCAATGCATGACGCTGCCTCGCGCGCGCTTCCCGGTGTGCCGGTCGTGACCCACCTGCACGGCACGGAGTTGAAGATGCTGGACGCGATCGCACGCGGCGACCCGGCGATCAGCGGACCCCACGCCGAGTGGTGGGCGTCTCGGATGCGCGAGTCAGCGCAGCGGGCGGTCGCAACGATCACGATCTCGCCCCATGATCGGAGCGAGGCCGTCCGCCTGCTCGAGATCGACCCGGAAACGGTCGATCCAATCCCAAACGGGGTGGACGTCGACCTCTTCGCGCCGCACGATCTCAGCCTTGACGAACGGCGATCGA
Source organism: uncultured Actinomycetes bacterium (assembly GCA_963843705.1). Lineage (GTDB taxonomy): Bacteria > Actinomycetota > Thermoleophilia > Gaiellales > JAICJC01 > JAICJC01. The sequence goes on along the minus strand of CAWJLQ010000006.1, from coordinate 124,632 downwards.
ACTGGCTGCGATGGCTCGTGCATGAGCCTCGGGGTTGGGACGAGGCAACATCAGAGCCCGGAAGCATTCGGTACACCGAAGCCGAGGTGATGGACGCATTCTTCGACGCCGATACCGGCCGGAGCCGCCCGGTGCTGATGTACGTCGGCCGCTTCCTCAGCTTCAAGCGCGTCCCTCTGCTGATTCGCGCCTACGCTCGGGCGCGCGAACGGATGGCGGTACCCGCGCCCCTCGTCATCTGGGGCGGTTGGCCCGGCGAGTGGGAGGGCGAGCATCCGCATACCGTGGTCACCCGTGAGCGGATCAGCGGTGTGTTCTTCGATGGGTGGCGGGATCACGACCAGCTCTCGGTCGGGCTGAGCTGTGCCGACTGCTTCGTGGCGCCCTCGACCAACGAGCCGTTCGGCCTCGTCTACCTCGAGGCGATGGCCTGCCAGCTGCCCGTGATCGGTACGCTCAGCGGCGGCCCGCCCAGCTTCATCAACGCCACTCCGGGCGAGCCCGACGGCTGGCTCGTGCCACCCGACGACGAAACGGCCCTCGCCGACGCCATCCTGACCGCGCTGAACGACGCGGAAGACCGCAGCAGGCGGGGCCTCAACGCCCTTCGTCACGCCCGCAAGAACTACTCGTGGCGACATGTCGCAGACCGCGTGACCCGGCTCTACGAACAGCATACGAGCGCAACCGGCTCCCGGTAGGAGGCGGCGCGGCTCGTCACGACACGCCTGATCTTCGAGCCCGTCAACAAACCGGTCATTCCCATCGGCTGGAAGCCGGGCCGAGTCCCGCCACCCAACGGCAGAGGACGCCCGTCTCGGAGATCTGCCCCCAATCCGCGAAGCGAGACACCGGCGTGCGCGGCCGCAGGATGGCACCGTCGGTGCGTTCACCGCCGCCGCGATGAGCTGCTCCGGCTCCCCGTCACGGGGGCAGAGGCCGCACGTTCGAATCGCGCCGGGCGCATCGCCGAGCAATGTGGGGGGCACACCCGGGGGAGCCTGCCCCCCTGGCTCATGTCGGCCCCCTCTCCAACGCCGCGCGCAGTCGGGATGGGGGCGGAGCCGGAACGTCCTCGCTTCGTGCCGGGACGTGCCCCAACACCAGGGCCGCCGCGAGGAAGAGCGCGCCGATCGTCACGCCGAATGCCGGGTAGCCACCCACAGCGAGGGCCGCTCCGGCCGCGAACGAGCCGGTGAAGTAGCCGAGCTGCATCGAGGCGGCTCGCATCGCCAGCGCGCCGCGACGGACCTCCGACGCGGTCGTCAACCCCCAGGCGCTGGTGACGAACGTGCGGCCGCCGGACGCAAACGCCGCCACGGAGAAGAGCGCCGCGGTTGTGAGCAGCGACGGCCGGTACGCGCCGAACAGCGTCGTGGCCACGGCCAGCCCTGCCGACGGCCGGATGAGCAGTCGCCGCGGCTCACGGCCGGCCAGGCGCCGGAAGGCGAGGTTGCCGGAGACGTAGGCGACGGCGCCGAGCGCGAGGATCCACCCCGCGAGCGCGCCCGACACCCGGTAGGACTCGACGATGAGCACGCCTGCGTAGACGAGCGTCCCCGCCCAGGCCGTGTTGACGAGCAACTCCGCCGCCAGCCAGCGACCCACGCCGGGAGCTGCGAACGGTGCACGAATCCCTCGCGGCGCCGGCGGCACCGCCGAGCCACGGCCGCGCACGTCGCCGGCGCCGCCGCGTCATTCGGCGCAGGTGAGTCCGTGTCGGCGCATGACTTCTCCCAGCGCCGTGAAGTCGGGCGGACCGTCCGTGGCGGCGTCGAGGATGGCGGCGACTTCGCGGAAGTAGTCAGGGCCGAGGATGCCGGGCGTGACGATCGCGAGCGCTTTGGCGTCGATGTGGGAGGGGTTGTCGAACTGGTGGACGGCGCCGCGGGGGATGCACAGCACCTGGCCGGGGCCGACGTCGATCGGCGTGCCTTCGAGCGTCCACGTGAGCACGCCTTCGAGTCCGTAGATCGTCTCCTCGTAGCCGTCGTGGCTGTGGGCGGCGGCGACGCTCCGCCCGGCCGGGACGTCGAACTCGAAGACGGCGACGGATCCGGCGGACTGCTCGCCCTCGACCAGGAACCGGATCGCCATCGCCCCGACCCTGATCTCCTCGCTTGCGCTGGTTGTCATCGTGCCCTTCCTCTGCTAGCTGGTAAAGTGGCTTGACGTTACCATGGCCGACCACTCTCCGTCAAGTCACTTTACAGAACTGCGGGCGGAGGGCCCCGTGGGCCCGCCGATGATTGGAGCGCTGCTGCGCGCCCCGTGGGAGGCCGTGCAGCGGCGGATGCTCGAGCGGCTGCACGAGCACGGCTTCGACGATCTCGATGCGGCCCACCTGCACGTGTTCCAGTATCCCGGCCCCCAGGGGACGAGACCGTCCGAGCTGGCCGCGCGGCTGCGGATCAGCAAGCAGGCCCTCAACTACCTGCTCGGACAACTCGAACGCCTCGACTACCTGGAACGGCGAACCGACCCCAACGACCTCCGCTCCAAACGCATCGTCGTCACCGAGCGCGGAACCGCCGCCATCACCGTCATCCGCGACGCCGTCGCCGAGGTCGAAGCCGACTGGTCACACCAGCTGGGCGCAGCCCGCTTCGCCCGACTCCGCACCCTCCTGGTCGAGCTCAACCAACAGACCTGAACCGCGAGGCCGAGCCGCGCACGACCGGCCGCCGCCCTCGCGGCGGGGATGCGTCCTCCCCGGATCGGCGTATCAGCGGCCCGCCTCGAACCGTTCACGGCTGCACACCTGGTTTCGGTGAGGGGGTCGGCGGGCGGGTGTCCCGAGGTATTGGGCATGAACAGTCGAACGCTTCGCCTCATCCTCGTGCCGCTTCTCGCCGCCGGCTTCACGGGCACGGCCGTCGCCCAGTCCGCCCAGGCCGCGGCCGTCGCGCCGCGCACCGCGCTGCTGCACCGCATCAACGTCGTCCGCGGCGAGCATAGCCTCGCGCCCGTCCACCCCTCGACCAAGCTTCGCGGCGCCGCGCGGCGCCACTCGACCGACATGCTGCGCCGCCGCTACTTCGCCCACACCAGCCCGGCCGGCTCCACCGTCTACGCCCGCATCGTCTCGAGCGGCTTCGTCTCCGGCTACGCCTCCTGGCTGGGCGGCGAGACGCTCGCGTGGGGCACGGGAACGCTGGCCGGCGCACGCGCGACGGTGCACGCGTGGATGATGAGCCCCGAGCACCGCGCCATCCTGCTCTCCTCCCAGTTCCACTGGATCGGCATCAGCCGCGAGTGCGGCCACTTCGAGGGGCACTCCGGCGCCTGCGTCTGGACGGCCGACTGGGTCCGGCGGGCCTAGAGCCGCCGTCCCGAGCACCGTCGACCGAGAGGGCATCGTCCAGCCCGGGCGATGCCCTCTCGCGCGTCTCCGGTGGCATCCGTCAACTCCGGGTTTGGACGCGTCATGCACGGGGTAACCCGTCAGCATGGGCCGGGCAGGCAGCGCAGCGACCCACCGGTCGGTGGGCGAACGACCCGCGAGTCTGGCGCCGTGGGAGGCGGCGCAGTGCGTCCGTCTGATCGTGCGCCGGCTGGCGTTCCCCGCGCACGTGGCTGGATACCTGCGCGGGTACGCCGATTCCCTGGATTCCCACTGCACCGACGTCGAGACCGTGGCCGACGACGTCGTCGACACCGGAACGAGTCGCCTCGCGGGCTATGTGCGCGAGCCGGCCGTCACGCCGTCGCTCGACATCGACGACCAGCGCCGCCGGATCGAGGCCGCGGCCGGTCGGGGGCGCTTCACCGTCTCGAGCTGGCACGGCGACCGGAGCGGTCACGCCCGGAACCGGCGTACGCAAGGGCTCCAGGATGCACGGTCTGCGATCCGGACCGGACGTGCGGGCGGGATCGTCGTGGCCGAGATCGGACGGCTCGGCCGCAACAGCCTTGACGTGCTCGATCTCGTCGAGCGGTCGCACAGTGAGGGCTGGCGTCTGGTCGCACTGGACTGCCGGCTCGACTCGGCGACACCCTCCGGCCAGCTGGTCGTCGACACGCTGAGAGCCGCCCGCCGCCTGGAATGGCGCAAGGCTCAGGCCGTGCGCCGACCCCCGCGCCGCACGGAGAGCGACGCCAAGCCCATCCCGGATTCCGCCGTTGTGGACCCGGCGCTCGTTGCGCAGATCGTGGCCATGCGTCGCGCGGGGCGGAGCTTCCGAGCGATCGCCGCCTGGCTGAACGCGAACGGCCCCGATGGCCCCGATGGGCGCGAAGGGTGGAAGCCGTCGTCCGTGCGCCGGGTGCTGCAGGCGGCACGAGGCACGCGGATCGGCTAGACGATTGCTCCCACGCCCCTGCGCGCCTGGACGCCAGGCTGTTGGCGGGAGTTGGGTCGTGGAATCAATCATCTAGCGCGGCGGCCCGCTCGCCAGCGCGACGGCCGCCGTCCGCGCCGCCCCTGCCTGATCGACATACGTCGCCGAGACCGGCGCGCCCGGCTTCTGTGTCAGCATGACCGCGGTCAGGCCGTCCGGGGACGCGACGGCGTGACCGCCGATCGAGGTGATCAGGTCGCCGGGGGCGAGGCCCGCGGCGTCCGCGGGGCCGCCGGGCACGACCGACGTGATGACTGCGCCCGATCCGCTGTAGCTGTTCGCGGCGACCTCGACGCCGAGGAAGGCGGTGCCGCCGACATGGATCGCGGGCGAGGCGTCGCCGCTGAGGATCTGCTCGGCGATCGACATGGCCCGGTCGATCGGGATCGCGTACCCGTCGCCGGTCGTCGCCCGCTGCGACCCGTTGCCAACGGACGCTGCCGTGTCCATCCCGACCACCTGGCCGGAGGCGTTCAGGAGCGGTCCGCCCGAGTCGCCGGGCTGCACCGCGGCGTTGGTCTCGATCATCCCGGTCAGCCTCTCGCTGCCGCCCTGGTCGTCGCCCACGGTGATCGCCCGGCCGACCCCGGTCACGGTGCCCGAGGCGCGGCGGAGCGAGCCGGTCCCACCGGCGTTGCCGAGCGCCGTCACGGACTGCCCGGCGATGAGCGCTGCCGAACTGCCGACGGAGACGGTCTTCAGGTTCGAGGCGCCGCTCGCCTGCAGGACGGCGACATCGCCGGAAGCGTCATAGCCGACGACCTTCGCGGTGAAGCTGCGTCCCGTCGACGGGACGACGACCCTGATCGCCGTTGCGCCGCGGATGACGTGGTTGTTCGTCAGCACCGTGCCGGACGAGGTGAGCACCATGCCGGTGCCCGCCGCCCGGGCGCCCTGGTAGGCGAGGTTCGTGTCGATGACGACGACGCCGGTGCCGATCGGCGCCGGGCGTGTCGACGCGAGGGCGAGGCCGGCGGCGATCGCCGCGGCGACGCAGGCGGCGAGCGCCGCCACGACGACGCGCGCCCGGGAGCGCGAGGCTGGGTGAGGATCGGCGTCGGACGTCACGGCTAGGCGGCGGTCGCCTCGTCGGTGACGTCTCGGATGGAGAGGATGCGATGGCCGGGATGCGACTGGTCGCAGACCTCGACGGCCCGCTCCGGCGACTCCTCGACGACGTAGTGGAGCAGCGGCCGGTCGCTGCTCGCCCGGGTGCGCGGGGCGAGCAGGAAGAGGTAGCTGCGCAGCGGGGCGATGCCCGCGGCCTCGCTCAGGGTGGTGGTGGGGCGTTCGGCGATCGTGCTCATGGAAGCTGGTCTCCTTCGTGTGCGCCCGCCGCCGGCGGGCATCTCGTATGCGACCACGGTAGAACCGCTGTCTGAGATTTGGCTACGCGCCGGATAAGCCTCTGGTAAGTCTGCGGCCAGGGTTTCGCCTGCACCCGACCGCGATGACCGCCGCAACGACGACGCGTGAGTACCGGTGCCCGGCACCCGTATTGACGGAGCCGTCAGGGCTTGTACGTCGTCGTGCCGCTGCTGTTGCGCGAGAGCGTGTGGATGTAGGCGATCAGGTCGTTGATCTCCGTATCGGTGAGGATCCCTCCCCAGTGCGGCATGTCCACGATGGGATGCTTGCCGATCACGCTGCCCGAGACGATCACGTCGCGGATCTTCTTGGCGGTGTTGAACTGGCTGAAGAAGTCCTTCGTCCCCAGCGCCGGGATGACCGTGTCGGGCGAGAGCGGATTCGGCACGCCGCCCAGACCGTTGGGCCCATGGCAGTTGACGCACCCGAAGTTGACGTAGTCGATCGAGCCCGCCACCGCCGCGCCCTGATCCGCCGGCACCGACTGCGACACCGCATCCTTGACCGGCGGCAGCCCCGCGTGGAGGTACGCCACGAGCGCCGCGATCTGCCCCTTGGAGATGATCCCGTGCCACACCGGCATGAACGGCTTGGTCGGGTTGCCGGAGATGCCCCGGCCGGTGTTGATGATGTTGGTCAGCTCCGCCGGGGTCAGATTCGGGGCGAGCGTCTCCAGCGAGGGCACGTCGGGCGAGACCCCGCCCTTGCCGTCGATCCCGTGGCACTGGCTGCACGCGAAGCGGACGAAATCGTGGGCGCCCTCGGCGACCAGCGGCGTCACCTTCGGGTAGCTGACCGACGTTGTCGACCCCCCGCCCGCCGCCGACGTGACCGTCGTCGTCGTGGTGGAGCCGCCGCCGCCGTGGAAGATCGAGTTCAGGCCCGCGCCGACCAGGCCCGCGACCACGAACAGGATCGCGCCCACGGTCAGGACCTCCGCCCACGGAAAATCGGTGGTCTGCTTCCGCCGATCAGCCATGCATCTCCCTCGCAAGGAGGCCCGCCGCGGGCGACGATAGCACGTCCGCGGCGCACCGCACCGCCCGCGGCGGCTCAGTCGCGGGCGGCCTGGGCCAGGTAGTGGCCGAGATAGCGGGCGGCGATCTTTCCGCCGGGCGCCACGAACGGCGCCGCGCTGACCTCGGCGATCCGGTGCCCCGAAGTCCCCCGGCTCGCATGCAGGTACAGCGGCTCCCCGCCGGTGACCAGCAGCGCGTCGAGGTCGAGCCGCAGGGAGCCCGGGTCGGGAATCTCGGCGCCGGCCCGCCTGGCGACGAGCTGGGCGACGTGATCCGCCTGCTGCGCCGCGATCCCGCCCTGCTTGATCGGGAACGTGGTGGCGTCCCCGACGGCATAGACGTCCGCGGCTCCGACGACCGCGCAATCGTCGTCGATCGGCAGGAACCCGTCCGGCGTGTGCGGCAGGCCGGGGAACGGAAGCCCGCAGGCCTCCGGCATGCACACGACCCGATCGGCGGGAATCGTCGCCCCGGGAGCGACCATCAACCCCCCGCCCACGACGCGCATGGGATACGCGTTCAGGTGGATCCTCACATGCCGCTCCTCGAGCAGCTCGGCCACCGCCCGGGCAACCGCTCCGCCGAAGTGGCCGAGGGGTTCCTGCTCGGGCGTCACCACGACGATCTCGACGCCCCGAAGGCGGCGCTCGGCCACGTGCGCGGCGGTCATGAGGGCGAGCTCGTAGAGCGGCAGCGGCCACGTCGCACCGCGCGGCAGGGCGAACGCCACCCGCCGCACCTCGCCGCGGTCGAGCTCGGCGAGCAGCCGGCGGATGTCCTCGACACTGTCCTCGCCCCGGAACGTCACGGCACCCTCGACCGCTGCGCGGCGCCGCGAGCCGGATGCGATCACGAGCACGTCGTACCCAACCCGCCCTTCGCCGTGCGCGACGACGGCATGATCCGAGACGTCGACCCGCTCGACCGAGGCGGCCACCAGACGCGCTCCCGCCGAGTCCGCCAGGGACCGGATCGGGAAGCCGCGGACGTCGCCCCGGCCGAACGGGACGGCAACCGACGTCGGCGCGTACCGAAACGTCGGCTCCGGGCAGATCAGGGCCGCGTCGACGCGGTCACCGGCGAGGTGCTGCAGCGCGAGCACGCACTCCAGGCCTCCGACGCCGCCGCCCACGATCACGACGCTCACGGCGGCGGTCGGTCGGCCTCCCCTGTCTCCTGCCTGCACGACATCCTCCCACCGGTCCGACGCTGGGCAGGAGGCACGGCCACTGCCCGCCTCTACAGCGCCACCACCCTAACCCATCGCGGCCGCCGGGCCAAGATCGTCGCCCGGCTCCGGGAGCACACGGACGCCATCGCCGACGCGGATGTCGCCGTCGGTGAGGACGTCGGCCCTGATGCCACCGAGGTGCACCATCCCGCGCAGGACGCCGGGGTGCGTCAGCCGCTCGAGGTGCGCGCACGGCTCGGCCGGCCGTGTGGCTCGGAGCGTTGCGGTGCCGATCGCGAACCGCCGGCCGATCAGCGGCTCCAGCTCGATGCCGCTCGTGACGACGTTGCGGCGGGCCGTCGCCGGGTCGATCCGGGCGCCGTTCGCCTGCGCCTGCGCGATCGCCTCCTCGGCGATCACGGTGAGCGCCTGCCCGCTGCGGCCCGGCGCCGAGAACTCGCCCCGGCCGGTGGCGTAGCGGTCGCCCTCCAGTCCGACCCCGGCGAGCGCGCGCCGCGCGTCGTGCGAGATGCAGTCCGCGCCGGACTCCGGCGCCGTGAAGACGGCCGTGACGACGCCCGCGCCGCCCACCGTGGCACGGCGGATGCCGGCGCCGTGGGGCTGCTCGAGATCGAGCGGCGCGATCAGATAGCCCGCGACGACCGTCCCCTCGCGGAGCGCGACCGCGTCGGCCGGGTCGAGCGCGCCGGACGGCACGCCGAACATCAGCACGCCCCGGCGGACACCGCCGGCCGTCTCGACCACCGCGATCCAGCGCCCGGGCCACGAGAAGCGCTCGGGATCGGCCACCCTGACCAGTCCCAGGTTGACCTCGGCAAGGCGCTCGCCGAGGTGCGCCATCAGACGCGAGTCGTCGAGCCGGCCCAGATCGAGGCCGGCGATCTGCTCGACGAGGGGGGCGAGCCGGTCGTGATCGAGGCCGCTCACGGCGGGGATGATACGGCCCGGATCCGGTGGTCGTCCGCCCACCCTCGAACGGCCGCCCGGTAGGATCGGCGCGGCCGATCCCGGCCACCATCCGAACAGGGAGACCGGCATGCCGACCGTCTTTGGACACCACGACGTGAAGGACACGGAGCACTGGCTGGCCTCGCCGAAGCGGGAGGAGCTGTTCGGGCCGATGGGCATCACGGGCATCCGCACCTTCGTGAGCCCGGCGGATCGGACGAAGGTCGGCGTGCTGTTGGAGGTGCCCGACGTCGCACAGTTCATGCACGCCCTGCAGTCCCCGCCCCCGGAGGTGATCACGGCGATGGAGCACGACGGCGTGCTCCCCGAGACGCTGGTGATGCTCGTCGAGGAGCGGCCCTGAGCGGAGCTCGATGAGTGATTCCACGCCTCGGCGCGGAATCACTCATCCAGGGGCCTCGACCAGCACCTGCCCGTCGCGCACCTCGACCGCGTACGCGCGCACCCGCGTCCCGCCGGGATCGACCCACGACCGGCCGTCGGCCAGCCGGAACTCCCACCCGTGCCAGGGGCAGCGGACGACGTCGGTCGCCTCGGCGACGTAGCGGCCGGGGGCGGGCGCCGTCACGAGCGGCGCGACCGGGCCGAGGCAGAGCGGCGCCCCCTGGTGGGGGCAGCGGTTGCGGAGCGCGTAGAGGCGCCCGCCGACGTTGAAGACACCGATCGAACGGCCGTCCAGGTCGACGATCCGGCGCGAGCCGGGCGGGAAGTCGCCGATCGGGCCGAGGGCGTGCTGCCTCATCCGCCGAACCCGTACAGGGCGCGGGCGTTGCCGCGCAGGAGCCGGTCGCGGCGCGCCTCGCCGAGCCCGGGGGGCAGGGCGCGGTCGGGTGCGTCGAAGTCCCAGTGCGGGTAGTCGGTCGCAAACAGGAGGCGGTCGTCCATGTCCATCCGCTCGAGCAGCCGTAGCAGCAGCTCCGGCCGCGGCGGCTCCTCGATCGGCTGCGTCGTCAGGTGCACGCGCTCGCGGATCGTGGCGGACGGCGGCCGGGTCACGTGCGGGAGCTCGTCCGCCAGCATGCGCCAGGTGCGGTCGAGCCGCCACATGAGCGGCGGGAGCCACGCGAACCCGCCCTCGATCAGCACCACGCGCAGCCGCGGGAAGCGCTCGAACACGCCCTCGAAGACGAGGCTCGTCAGCTGGTCCTGGAACACCGTCACCATGCCGGCGTGCTCCTCAAAGTAGAACGACGGCAGCCCGGCGCCGGTGGTCGGGAAGCCGCCGGCGCCGCCGAAGTGGATTCCGATCGGCAAGTCGAGTGTCTCTGCGGCGGCGTACACCGGCCAGTAGCGCCGGCGGCCGAGCGGCTCCAGCGTGCGCGAGGCGAGCAGCACCTGGACGAAGCGGCGGTCGTCCGCGCGCCGCTCGATCTCGGCCACGGCCAGCGCCGCGTCCTCGTAGGGCACGGTGATCGAGGCGCGCAGGCGTGGCTCCGGCTCCAGCCACTCGGCGACCTGCCAGTCGTTGATCGCCCGGGCGAACGCCGCGGCGTAGTCGAGGTTCAGGAGCTCGCCCGCCTCCAGCAGCGGGTTCAGGATCCCGTGCCCGACCGACCAGCGGTCGAGCAGCTGCTCGCGCATGAGCTCCAGGCTCGAGCCGGGCAGGCCGCCGCCCGGCGGCCACGCGTCCGTCCGCGCCGCCGCCGGGTTCAGGCGCGGGTAGTGGGCGCCGGCGTGGATGCGCTCGCCGAACTGCGCGCGCAGGCGCCGCCACCGCGCCGGCAGGTACGGATCGAGGGCGGACGGATCCGGCCACGTGTTGTGGATGTCGGCGTCGACGATCGCGGGCCGGGCGGGCCGGGCGGCGGCGGTCGCGTCATGGGCGGCCTCGACCGTCATGCCAGGCGGTAGAAGTCGCGGGCGGCGGCGCCGGCGATCCGGTCGCGCAGGGGTGGCGGGATGGCATCCGGGAGCGCGTCCTCGTCGGCCTCGAACTGCCACCGGGGATGGTCGGTGCAGAACATGAGCATGTCGTCGGCCGGCAGCTCGTCCAGCAGCGCGGCGAGCTCCCGCGCCGGAGCGTCGATCGGCTGCAGCGCGATCCGCACGTGCTCGGCGATGGCGGCGGACGGCAGGCGGCGCACCCACGGCACCTCGCGGCGCATGCTGCGCCACTCCTTGTCGAGCCGCCACGCGAACGCGGGCAGCCAGCTCCACCCGCTGCCGAGCAGCGCCAGCCGCAGGTCGGCGAAGCGCTCGAAGACGCCCTCGGCGATCAGGCTCAGGAGCTGCGTCTGGAACACGGCCGGCATGCCGGCGTGCTCCTCGGCGAAGTACGACGGCCAGCCGGTGCCGGTCGGCGGGTTGCCCGGGTGGCCGCCGACGCGCATCCCCACCGCCAGCCCGGCCCGCGCCGCCGCCGCGAAGACCGGCAGGTAGCGGCGGTCGCCGTAGGGGGCGGCGGAGCGGACCGGAAGCAGCGCCTGCACGACGCGCGGATGGCCCGCGAGACGGTCGATCTCGGCCGCCGCCGCATCAGGCTGTGCGATCGGGAGCACGATCGACGCCCGGAACCGGTCGTCGGCCGGGAGCCAGGTCTCGATCAGCCAGTCGTTCACGGCGGCGGCGAGCGCGGCCGCCGCGTCGGGGTTGCGAATGCTCTCGACGGCGTAGTCGCAGCAGAGGATGCCGACGTCGGCCGACCAGCGGTCGAGCACGGCGGCGACGTGGGCCGGCTCGCTGCCCTCGACCGCTCCGTCGGAGCGGGCGAAGCGCGGCGCGCACACCGTCGGCGCCCCGGCCGGCTGCGTGGGCAGGTACGGCCCCCGGAACCCCGTCTCCGAGACGACCGACCGCCAGTGCGGCGGCAGGTGCGGGACCAGCTGCTGCACCGACGCGACCTCCGCGTGCACGACGCAGTCGATCACTCAGCCTCCGATCGCCGCGCGCAGCCGGTCGAGGCTCGGCCGCGGCCACAGCGCCCGCGTCTCGTAGTACGCCTCGAATGCCGGCACCGACTCGGGCAGCGTCAGCCAGGCGACCTTGGACCGGGTGTAGATGTGGACGTCGGGGGCGACCCCGGACGGATCGTCGAGCGTCCCGGCCCGCACGAAGCGCAGCTGCGGCCGGCCGTACTCGCTGAAGACCGCGACCTGGCAGTCCGGACAGCGAAACATGCGCTGCGGAGGGCGGCCCTCCTCGCGGGCGACGTCGACCGGGCGCGGCGACCCCGCCAGCAGCTCCACGCGGTCGGCCTCGATCAGCAGGTTGAGCACGAAGGCGCTCCCGGTCTGGCGCTGGCAGTCGCGGCAGTGGCAGCAGTGCGTGAAGAGCGGGGCCGACGTCACCCGGTAGCGCACCGCTCCGCAGGCGCAGCCCCCCTCGCCCGGCACATCCATGGTCTCCACCTCCTGGCGATGCGAACGACGTTTCCAGGCTACCGCAGGAACGACTCGAGCGCCGGGAGGAACGCCGCCTGGTCCTGGAACAGAAAGGCGTGACCGGCGTCGGGGTAGAGCAGGAGCTTCGCGCCGGGGATGAGCGCCGCGAGCGTGTGGCTGTTCGAGGTCGGATCGAGCACGTCCTGTGTGCCGTCGGCGACCAGCGTCGGCGCCGTGATGCCGCCGGCGCCGCCTCCCGCAGGGTCGGTCCCGGCCCACCAGGCATCCACGGCGTGACCCTGCGCGGACACGACGCCCGCGGGTGCGGGCGGGGAAGCCGGATAGCTGGACACGGCTGCGAGGTAGGCATTCTGCGCTGCGGTCTGGCCGGGCGGGAAGAGGGCGGCCATCACCTTCTGCGGCTGGCCGCTCTCGAACGAGTCGAGCGCCGTCCGGGACGGCGGCTCGGCGCTGCCGTCACCCGGGAACGAGGCGCACAGCATGAGCCGTCGCACCTGGGCCGGGTGCAGCACGGCAAGCGCCTGCGCGATCATGCTGCCCATCGACCAGCCGAGCACGTCCGGCCGCCGCAGGTGGAGCGCCGCGATCAGCGCGCTCGTCTGGCCGGCCATCGCATCGACGCTGAGCGGCGCCGGGAGCGCCTGCGTCGCGCCGATCCCGGCGTTGTCGAAGATCACGACGCGGTGGTCGCGGGCGAGCCGGTCGACGAAGCGCCGGTCCCAGCTCTCCATCGTGCCGCTGTATCCGGTGATGAGGACGAGCGGCGGGCCGTGTCCGATCGCCCGGTAGGCGACGTCGCCCTTCGCCGTGTGCGCGATCCGCACCGGAACCGAGGCGACCGAGACGTCGTTCGGGACGGCGGCCGTCGAGCGGTGCAACGCCTTCGCCTCGGCCGCCCGGACGAACGCCGCCACCGTGGCGGCCGCTGGCGCGCCGAGGTCGGCATAGGAGACCTCGCCGTCGTACCCGCGGCCCCGGAAGAGCACGAGGTCGGATCCGAAGCGGATCCCGGCCAGCCGGAAGCGCCACGCATACGCCGACGACCGCCCGCCAACTCCGGGCAGGGCCACGTGGCGAACGTCGACCTGCACCTTCGTCCCCCCGAGCGTGAGGGACGCGGTGCGGCAGCGCGCCAGCGCCTCGTCCTGGCGAGCCCACGACCGTCCGGCCTGAGGGCCGCTCGCGAGCACCTCGCTGACGTTCGGGATCGCCGTCCCCTGCACGAACGCCGCGGTCACGTACGTCACCCCATGCGGATGCCGCGACAGGCCCGACAGGCACGGCGCCGTCGCCGTGAGCGTGGTCTTGCCCGTCGCCGCCGCGGCCGACCATCCCGCGGGCAGGTCCGTGGCGGAGAGCAGGCGCGCGCGCAGCCGGTCGCCCGCCGACTGTCCGCCGCACGCCGCGACGGCGGCCGTCAGCGCCGCGACCAGCAGGGCGGCGCTGGCCGCGCGGCCCGCTCGCCGCGGAGCTTCCCGGCAGGTCTCGGGGCCCCGGTGCATGTCCATCCCTCCCCGGGAAGGAACACTTTGCGTCACAAAGACTACCGCGGCTGCGGCGGATACGCAACGTATCCCGTACGGTCGTCGCGCGCGACGGAGCGTGCCGCGTCGGCTCCGGTACGGTGTAGGCCGTGCGGATCGCCACCTGGAACGTCAACTCCCTGAAGCAGCGCATGCCCCGGCTGCTGCCGTGGCTGGACGAGCGGCGGCCCGACGTCGTCTGCCTGCAGGAGACCAAGCTGGCCGACGACGCGCTGGCGGAGCTCCTGGACGGCGAGCTCGAGGCCCGCGGGTACCTGGTCGCGGCCCACGGCGAGACGGCGTGGAACGGCGTCGCGATCCTCTCCCGGGTGGGCCTCGAGGACGTCACGAACGGGCTGCCGGGCGCGCCGGGGTTCCCGCATCAGGAGGCGCGCGCCGTGGCGGCGACCTGCGACGGCATCCGCGTGCACTCGGTGTACGTGCCGAACGGCCGCGTGCCGGAGTCGGATCACTACGAGTACAAGCTCGCATGGCTGTCGGCGCTGCGCGACGTCGTCGCCGCGGCGCCGGACTCCACCGTCGTGTGCGGCGACATGAACATCGCGCCCGCGGACGCCGATGTGTTCGATCCCGACGCCTACGCCGGCCAGACGCACGTCACGCCGAGGGAGCGGGAGGCGCTGGCCGGGCTGATGGCGCTCGGGCTGCACGACGTCGTGCGCGAGCGCTGGCCGAGCGAGCGCGTGTTCACGTACTGGGACTACCGCGCGGGCATGTTCCACCAGGACCTGGGCATGCGCATCGATCTCATCCTGGCCGGCGACCCGGTCGCCCTCCGCGTCCGCGCCGCGTGGGTCGACCGGCACGCCCGCAAGGGCCGCGGGCCGAGCGACCACGCACCGGTGATCGTCGACCTCGACCGGGCGCCGGACGGCGACATCGGCCCGGTGGTGCCGCCGCCCTCGAACCCGGTCACGAGGCGCGGTGCCAAGAAGCTCCCCCAGGCGTAGATCCGGCCGAGTTCGAGGCCGTTGCGGCCGCGGAGGTGCGAAATTCGTACGTTGACAGCCGAAACGCGACGCGTTACGCTGATGCATCGTGTTACGAACAATGCTCGCCCGTGGAGGGTGAACTGACGGCCGGCCCCGGGCCGGCCGCCGAGAGCGAGACCGAACCGCGCCACCGCGCCGACGACCGGATCGACGTCCGGCTCGACGGGGTGACGAAGGTCTTCTCGGGCATCGTCGCGGTCGACGACCTCTCGCTGACCATCAACGGCGGCGAGTTCTTCAGCCTGCTGGGACCGTCGGGATGCGGCAAGACGACCACGCTGGCGATGATCGGCGGGTTCGAGGAGCCGACGGCGGGCAGCGTCCGGCTGGGCGGCGTCGACGTCACCGACCAGCCTCCGTACCGGCGGGACGTGAACACCGTGTTCCAGTCCTACGCGCTCTTCCCCCACCTGGACGTGTTCGAGAACGTCGCGTTCGGGCTGCGCCGGCGCAGGGTGCCCAAGGAGGACATCCGCCGCCGCGTGAGGGACGCGCTCGGCCTGGTCGACCTCGAGGGGATGGAGCGGCGCAAGCCGGGCCAGCTCTCCGGCGGCCAGCAGCAGCGGGTGGCGCTCGCGCGGGCGCTCGTCAACCGGCCCAAGCTGCTGCTGCTGGACGAGCCGCTGGGAGCGCTCGACCTGAAGCTGCGCAAGCAGATGCAGCTCGAGCTGAAGCGCATCCAGTCCGAGATCGGTATCACCTTCCTCTACGTCACCCACGACCAGGAGGAGGCGATGGTCATGTCCGACCGGCTGGCCGTGATGGTGGCCGGGCGGATCGAGCAGGTGGGGCGGCCCGAGGAGGTGTACGACCGGCCGGCGACGGAGTTCGTGGCCGGGTTCCTGGGGGCGTCGAACCTGCTCTCCTGCCAGGTCGTCGCGGCCGGCGGCGGCGAGGCCACGGTGCGGCTCGCCCACGGCGCCGTCCTGCGCGTGCCCGCCGACCGGGTGGGGACGAACGCCGGCCGGATCCAGATCGGCGTGCGGCCCGAGAAGATCAGGATCGCGCCACTCGACGCCCCGGTGGCGGAGGGCTGGAACGCGATCGAAGGCACGATCGGCATGACGGCCTACATCGGCGTCAGCCACCAGTACTCGGTCGAGGGCCCCGACGGGCACCCGCTGACCGTGTACGCCCAGAACTTCGGGGGCGACTCGCCCCCGAGCCGGGGGGACCGCGTGCGGCTCCTCTGGCACATGGAGCACACATTCGTGATCACGAGCGACGGGACGGCGCCGCCCGGAGGGGAGCAGACATGAGCAACGCAGACGAGCAGCACGGATACGGCCTCGACCCCGCCCTCGCCCGCGGCCTCACCGAGGCCCGGATCTCCCGCCAGGGACTGTTCCGGGCGGGCGCCGGCGCGCTGGGGGCGATGGCGCTCGCGCCCGCGCTCTCGGCCTGCGGCGTCGCCGGCACGGCCGCCTCGGCGAAGAAGTCGAAGCAGTTCGACTGGCAGGCGTGGTGGAGCAAGCAGAAGCCGACCACGCAGCTCGTCTTCGCCAACTGGCCGTACTACCTGGACACCGACCACAACGGCAAGGACCACCCCTCGCTCGACATGTTCACGAAGGCGACCGGGATCCACGTCACGTACAAGGAGGTGATCCAGAACAACGCGCCGTTCTACGCGCAGATCGCCCCCGTCCTGCAGGCCGGTCAGTCGACCGGCTACGACATCATCGTGATCACCAACGGGTGGCAGCTGACGCAGCTGCTCACGAACGGCTGGTTGATCCCGCTGTGGACGGAGAAGCTGCCGAACTTCCAGCAGTACGCCAGCCCGAGCGTGAAGAACCCCTCCTACGACCCGAACAGCAAGTACTCGGTGGTGTGGCAGTCCGGGTTCACCGGCATCGGCTACAACCCGAAGCTGACCGGGCGCGAGATCACGTCGGTGAACGACCTGTGGGACCCGAAGTTCAGCGGGCACATCGGGATGATGTCGGACAACACCGAGCTCGGGTCGGTCGCGCTGCTCAAGCTCGGGATCGATCCCGCCACCTCGAAACCCTCGGACTGGGCGAAGGCGGCGACCATCCTGAACCAGCAGAAGCCGCTGGTGCGCCAGTACTACGACCAGAGCTACATCACCGCTCTCCAGAACGGCGACGTCTGGATCTCCCAGGCCTGGTCGGGTGACATCTACCAGGCCAACCTGAAGGGCTACAAGGACCTGAAGTTCGTCATCCCGGACCAGGGCGTCATGTACTGGCACGACAACATGATGATCCCGCTGCACGCCCAGAACCCGCTCAGCGCCCTGGCGTGGATGAACTTCTACTACACGCCCAAGGTTGCCGGCGTCGTGGAGGACTGGGTCAACTACATCTGCCCCGTCCCCGGCGCCCAGGAGTACATCAAGAACGTGATCAAGGATCCGGGGGTCGCCGACAGCCCGCTGGTGTTCCCGACGCAGGCGGAGTACGCGAAGGCGCACGACTACTACACCTTCAAGAACTACGCCGACTACACCCGCTGGAACAACACGTTCAACCCGATCATCCAGTCGTAGTGGCGGATCCGACGATACCGGCACCGATCGGCGCTCCGGCCACGCGGCGGCCGCGGCTCGCCCGCCTGCTGACGCCGTACGCGCTCAGCCTGCCCAGCTGGGGCTATCTGGTGCTGTTCTTCGTCATCCCGCTCGGCTCGGTGCTGGCGCTCTCGATCGCGACCGGCAACCCGGAGATCGGCTACCGCTACACCGGCCACTTCTCCGAGTTCCGCACGGCCGTCTCGACGTACGAGACCCAGCTCGTGCGGTCGTTCTGGTACGGCGCCGCCTCGACGGTGCTCACCCTCGCCATCGCGTATCCGGTGGCGTACTGGATCGCGTTCCACGGCGGCCGCAACAAGTCGACATACCTGTTCCTGATCCTGCTGCCGTTCTTCGTCTCGTTCATCATCCGGACGCTCGCGTGGCAGTTCATCCTCGCCGACCGCGGCCTCGTGCTCGGACACATGAAGGACTGGGGGGTCATGCCCCAGAACTTCCACATCCTGGCGACGTCATGGGCGGTGATCTGGGGGCTCACCTACAACAGCATCCCCTACTACGTGCTGCCGATCTACGTGGCGATCGAGCGGATCGACCGGCGCGTCGTGCGGGCGGCCAGCGACCTCTACGCCGACACGTCGCGCACGTTCCTGCGGGTGATCCTGCCGCTCTCGGTCCCGGGGGTCTTCGCGGGCTTCCTGCTCGTCTTCGTGACCAACGTGGGCGACTTCATCAACCAGCAGCTGCTCGGCGGCACCGGCACCTACATGATCGGGAGCGTCATCCAGGACAGCTTCTTCACGAACCAGGACTACCCGATGGCGTCGGCGCTCTCGTCCGTGCTGATGCTGCTCCTGCTGGTCGCGATCTTCCTCTACGCGCGCACCTTCGGGACGGAGTCGATCCAGGAGTACGCATCGTGACGGTCGAGGCGCAGCCGGCCGCCGCGGCCCGCACCGCACTGCGACCGCCGCGCCGGCGCCCGCCGTTGGGCCGGCTGGCCCTGCACGCGTTCGGCTGGCTCGTGATCGCGTGGACGCTCGTCCCGATCGCGTTCATGATCGTCTTCTCGTTCAACCAGGCGCCGTCGGGCCGGATCGCGTTCAACTGGTTCGGGTTCACCACCACCTGGTATTCGAACGCCTTCGCCATCAACGGCCTGACGCAGGCGCTCGAGCACTCGCTCGAGGTCGCCTTCGGCAGCGCCCTGATCTCCGTGCTGCTCGGCACGCCGCTCGCCCTCGCGCTCGCCCGGTACCGCTTCTGGGGGCGGACGCTGACCGACGTCGTCATCTTCGCCGACATCGCCGCGCCGTCGGTGGTCGTGGGCGCGTCCCTGCTCGGGTTCTTCCTGACGCTGAACATCCCGCGCGGCCTGCTGACGATCCTGATCGCGCACATCGCGTTCAGCGTCGTGTTCGTCGTCGTGGTGGTGCGGGCGCGGCTGTCGGGCCTCGACCGCGCGCTCGACCGCGCCGCGGCCGACCTGGGAGCGACGCCGTGGGTGGCGTTCTGGAGGGTGACGTTCCCGCTGATCCTCCCCGGCGTGATGGCCGGGGCGCTGCTCGCGTTCGCCATGTCGATCGACGACCTGATCATCACCTCGTTCGTCGCCGGCCAGACGCTGACCTTCCCGATCTGGGTCTACGGCGCCGTCAAGACCGGGATCCCGCCGCAGGTGTTCGTCATGGGGACGCTGATCTTCCTCGGCGGGATGGTCCTGCTCGTCGTCAACCGGCTCGTCTCCAGCCGCGCTCCCGGCTGATCGCACCGGGGAGCCGTCGGGGCAGCAGCGCATGCGCAGCACAGGGGCCAGCCTCGATCCGGTCAACCGCCGGATCATCGAGATCCTCCAGCACGAGGGCCGCCGCCCGTTCACCACGATCGCGCGCGAGGTGGGCGTCTCGGAGGCGGCCGTGCGCGCCCGCGTGCAGCGCCTGACCGCTTCCGGCACGCTCGACATCGTCGCCGTGACGAACCCGCTCAAGCTGGGGTTCGAGGTGATGGCGCTCGTCGGCGTGCAGGTCTCCGGCGATCTGGACGACGTGGCCGCCGCCGTGTCGGCCTGGGAGGAGACGAGCTACATCGTCATCACGTCCGGCAGCTACGACCTGCTGGTCGAGGTCGTGTGCGAGCACAACCGCCACCTGGTCGACGTCGTCCGGCGGCTGCGCAGGGTCGACGGCGTCACATCGACCGAGACGTTCCTCTACCTCGACATGGTCAAGATGAGCTCCGCGTGGGGAGTGCGTTGACGCGCTCTCCGTCCGGGTCGACCACCTTCGCGACCACCCACCGGTGCTTGCCGATCTTGCGGTCGCGGACGAACCCGAGCCGCTCGTAGGTCGAGAGCGCGCCGTTGAAGAGGAAGCCCGCGGGCACCGAGCGGGCATCTTCGGGATAGCCCTCGACGGTGCCGCCGCCCAGCCCCGCGATCAGCTCCAGCGCGCCCGCGAGCGCCGCCGCGGCGACGCCCGCCCGCCGGTGCCCCTTGCCGACGTAGCAGCACGCGATCCGCCAGTCCGGCGGCGTCGTCGCCCCCTTCTCGTAGGCGGCGCGGCTCTTGATCCGCGGCACCTCGGCGGGCGGGCCGAACTGGCACCAGCCCAGGCACTCCCCGCCGTCGAAGGCCAGCGCCGCGTGCGCCCGGCCCGACCGGACGCGCTCGAGCTTGCGCTCGCGGTTTCGCTCCGGCGAGCTCTTGCCCGGGTCCTGGTGGAACCCCATGCACCAGCAGCCGCCGAAGATGCCGTTGTTGCGTTCCACCAGCGCGGCGAACGCCGGCCAGGTGGACTCGTCGAGCGCCCGGACGGCGTAGCGGCGTTCCGTCATCGATCGAGAGCGTACCCGCTCTACCCTGCCCGGATGACCGTCGGCCGCTTCGCCCCCAGCCCCAGCGGCGCCATGCACCTGGGGAACGCACGCACCGCGCTCCTGGCGTGGCTGGACGTGCGTGCCCGCGGCGGGCGCATGCTGCTCCGCGTCGAGGATCTCGACCGCGACCGCTGCCGGCCGGAGCTGGCCGACGGCGTGCGCCGAGACCTGGAGTGGCTGGGCCTTGACTGGGACGCCGAGACTGCGCCGCAGTCGACGCGCGCCGATGCGTATGCCGCCGCCATCGCCGGCCTGGACGCGCGCGGGCTGCTCTACCGCTGCACGTGCACGCGCCGCGACCTCGCGGCGGCGTCCGCGCCGCACGGATCGGCCAGGCGCTACCCGGGCACCTGCCGCGACGCCGGCCACCGGGCGGGCGTGCGCGCGGCGCTCCGGCTACGCATGCCGCCGGAGCCGGTGACGGTCTGCGACCGCCTGCTGGGGAGCGTCGCCGCCGATCCCGAGGCGGACACGGGCGATATCGTGGTGCGGCGGGCGGACGGCCTGCACGCCTACCAGCTCGCGGTCGTCGTCGACGACGCGGCCGACGGCGTCACCGACGTCGTCCGCGGAGACGATCTGTGGCCGTCCACGCCCGCCCAGGCGGCGCTCCAGGACGTGCTCGGCCTGCCGCGCACGGCGCACGCACACGTCCCGCTCGTGCTCGGGCACGACGGCGCACGGCTCGCCAAGCGGCATGCCGACGCCGGCCTCTCGATCGCGAGCCTGCGCGACGCCGGGCTGCCGCCGGCACGGGTGATCGGCGCGCTGGCGCACACCCTCGGCCTCGCCGGCCCCGGCGAGTCGCTCGTGCCCGGAGACCTCGTGGCCGGATTCACGATCGAGGCGATCGAGCGCACGCCGGCGGTGATCGGGCCGGGCTGGCCGCAGACCTGACGCCTGCGGACATCCCGCAGGCGGTTCGGGGTGTTCCCCGATGCGGTTCCCAGGCCCGCGGAATACCGTGACCCTGCGCCTGGATCGAACGGGGGTTCGGGCGCGCCGACCTCGACGGGTTCGGTACGCCGACCCGGCCGCGCGACGACAGGCGGCCGGGTCGGCCAACATGTCCGCATCAGCCGGCTGCGCGCACAAGCGCGGCGACGGCGGCCGCCGCGAGGACGCAGACGAGAAACGGGGCGCGCCGCCAGACGAGCACCGCCGCGACGGCGAGCGCGGGCGCACGGGCATCGAGGACGAGCGCGCGGCCGTCGCCGAGCGTCTGCACCAGCACCAGCGCCGCCAGCAGCGGGACGGCCACGAGCTCGAGCGTGCGCGCCGCGCGCGGCCCCGGCGCGCGGCCGCCGGCGAACACCGGTCCGATCGCCTTCAGCGAGTAGGAGACCGCGCCCAGCACGAGGATCGCCGTCCAGGTCGTCACGACCGCGCCCCCTCGGCAACGAGCACGCCCGGGACGACGCCCGCGAGGGCCGCGATCACGGGGACGCCCGACGGCGCGAACGGGATCAGCGCGAGGGCGATCGCGGCACCGGCGACGGCCGCGGCCGGGGCGCCCGGACGCCGCAGGGCGGGTGCGAGCAGCGCCAGGAAGGCCGCGGGGAACATCGCGTCGAGCCCCAGCGAGCGCGGATCGCCGATGCCGGCGCCCAGGAGCGCGCCGGCGATCGTCCCGGCGTTCCAGCACACCCACACGCTCACCCCCGTCGCCAGGAACGCGCGCCGGGCGGCATCCGGGCGCTCCTCGGCCCGCGCCATCGCGGTCGTCTCGTCGATCACGAGATGCGCCGCGACCGAGCGGTGGCGCAGGCGCGCCGGGAGGATCGAAGCCAGCGACAGGCCGTACGCCGCGTTCCGCAGAGCGAGCATGACCGCCGGCCCCATCGCGGCCGCCGGGCCGCCGCCGGCGGCGAGCACGCCGACGAAGGCGAACTGCGACGCGCCCGTGAAGACGAGCATCGACATGACGCACGCCTGCGCCGCGCTCATTCCGGCCGCCACGGCCAGCACGCCGAACGAGACGCCGTACACCCCGACCGCGATCCCGATCCCGGCGGCGCGCCCGAGCACACGGCGGGGAGGTGCGGAGGCGAACGGGCGGCTCACCAACGTCGAGCTCGCCGACCGCGTGCGGCTCTCCCCCTCGCCGTGCCTGCGGCGCGTGCGCGCGCTCGAGCGCGCCGGCGCCATCCGCGGCTACCACGCCGACATCGATCCGGCCGCCGTCGGCCGTGGCTTCGAGGTCACGGTGCACGTGGAGCTGGCGTTGAAGGACCGCAGGACCGTGGAGGCGTTCGAGGCGGGGATTGCCGCGTTCGACGAGGTGGTCGAGTGCCGGCGCATGTTCGGCCTGCCGGACTACCTGGTGCGGGTGGCCGTGGCCGACCAGGCCGCCTACGAGGCCTTCTACATGAACCGCCTCGCCGAGCTGCCCGGGTTCGCCCGCGTGAACTCGCAGTTCACGATGAAGACCGTGAAGCGCAGGCCGGCGCTGTCCTCGTAGCCGGCGGGGGCTACGACGTCTGGACGGCGCGGTTGCGCGACGCCGCCACCGCCGCGATCGCGTGCAGCACGCGCAGCGGCACCCTCACGGCGCCGGTGGCGTCGCGCGGTGCCAGCGCCTCGCCGCGCATCATCTGGATCACGAACGGCCACAGCCGCGGCGTCCGGGAGACGCCCAGCGAGAGGCGCGGAAACCGGTCGAGCGCATGCTTGGCCGCCCACGACGTGCGCACGAGGGCGTCCAGGTGCGCCGGCAGCTCGGCTGCGTAGGCGGCGAACGTCTCCCGCTCGCCCGCGAGGATCGCGATCGCGTGCTCGGCGGCGAGCTTGCCCGACAGGAACGCCTCGTACATGCCGTCGCCGCTGAGCGGGTCGACCAGGCCGGCCGCGTCGCCGACGAGCGCGATCCGCCCGGACGCCAGCGCGCCCGTGGGCCGGCGCATGGGCAGCCGGTAGCCGCGCAGGTCGGTCAGGTCGTCCAGCGCGACGCCGTGCCCGGCGCAGGCACGAGCCAGGTGATCGCGCAGCCGCGGGCCCTCGGACACCCATCCCGCCACGCCCAGGTTCACGTGCCCGCCCTTCGGGAAGGCCCAGGCGTACCCGCCCGGGACGAGCGCGAACTCGAGCACCATCGTGTCGCGGGCGACCGGAACCGAGAGTGCGGCGTAGGCGGCGTTCCCCTCGAGCGCGACGCAGTGGACGCGGTCGGTGGGAAGGCCGAGCGAGCGCGCCGTGACCCCGTTCACCCCGTCCGCCCCGACGATCACGGTCGCCGCCAGCGGCTCGCCGGCGGCGTCGACCTCTCCCGGCCGCACTCCGGTGACCCGGACGCCGGAACGGAACTCGGCTCCCGCGCCGACGGCTCGCTCGACCAGGTAGGCGTCCAGCCGCCGGCGCTGGGTCATGGAGGCGAGCGGCGCGGCCGACCGGCGGACGAGCCGGGTGCGTCCGGCCCGGACGTCGAACGCCTCGATCACGCCCTCGACCACCGGCTCGATCGAGAACGGCAGCAGGCGCTGTGCCCGCACCGTGACGCCGCCGCCGCACGGCTTGTCGCGTGGGAACTCGGCCCGGTCGAGCAGGAGCACGGACGCGCCCGCAGCGGCCAGCCGGTAGGCCGTCGTCGAGCCGGCCGGGCCGGCCCCGACCACGATCGCGTCGTAGCGCCGCATGCAGGAGACGGTACCGGTTCGGCGCGGGCGCCGGACCCGCACGCGCGCACGTCGATGCGATCAGCCCGACGGCGCCGGGGGCGGGAGCCGCGGCGCCGTTCGCTCGAGCGCCGGCCAGCCCATCTCGGCCGCGCGCTCGCGGTGCTCGGCGGCGACGCCGCCGTTGAGGCCGAAGAGGCGCTTCCCCCAGACGAGGTAGAGGACGATGGCGATGTTCACCACCAGCGTCAGCACCCGGAACAGCGTCAGCTTGGTGACCAGCTCGGAGATCTCGTAGGGCAGGAAGAGGCAGTTGGCGATGAAGGTCAGATATTCGGCCCAGCGGCGTCCGAACCACAGGCCGACGCCCTCGGCGGCCTCGAGCAGCGCGTAGAGCGCGAGCGCGATCCCGATCAGGATCAGCGCCTCGTGCGAGGCGGTGAACAGCCGGTCGACCTGGTGCAGCACCCCGTGATGGTGGTAGAGCTGGCTGGGCGGCGCGCTCGGATCGAGGCCGTCGAAGGCGACGAGCGCGTTCGCGTACAGGTGCACCAGGTGCGCCCGGTCGGCGGCGAAGAAGAACACCGCCAGGGACAGGGTGCCCAGGACGAGCACGTGCAGCGCCCGGTCGACGGCGATCAGGCGCAGGACGATCCGGTCGCGAAGCGCCTTGCCCCGCAGCGGCAGGTCGACCTCCTCGCGCGGCGGCATCCGCTCCCGGGCGGGGGCCGACGGCGGCTCGACCGGCAGCCACGAGTCGCAGCGCAGGCAGCGCAGCCAGCGCGTCCCGTGCGGGTCGTCGAACGCGACCACGGCGTCGTCGGCGGCGAGCGCCGCGACGTCCGCCCCGATCACCCGGTGGCCGCGCACCGCGCACACGAGCAGCTCCCAGTGGAACCGGGGCAGATAGCGCGTCGGCGTGATCGTCTCGATGATCTGGCGGTGGCGCAGCGGCACGGCCGCGTGAGTCTACGGCGGCGCCCGGCCGGTCAGGCCGGCCGCGGGCCCAGCAGGCGCTCGAGACCGCGGCGGGCGGCCTCGAGCAGCGCCGGGTCGCCGTACATCGTGTAGCTCGAGTGCCCCATGAGCAGCAGCGCGTTCACCTCGAAGACGACCTGGGCCGGATCGGGCGATTCGGGCAGGTCGCCGCGCGTCTGCGCCTCGGCGACGGCGGCGGCCAGCTCACGGCCCCAGCCGTCCTGGAACGCCATGATCGCGTCCTTCACGCGGCCCGGATGCGTGTCGAACTCGCCCGCGACGGATGCGAAGAAGCAGCCGCCCGGGAAGACGCCGCGCTGCAGATGCACCAGAAACGCGTCGGCGAGCGCCCACGCCCGGGCGAGCCCGCCCGGCCGCGTCCGGGCCGGCGCCACGACCTCGGCGGCGAAGATCTCGCCGGCGCGGTCGATGGTCGCGAGCTGGAGCTCTTCCTTCGACTTGAAGTGGGCGTAGACGCCGCTCTTGCTCATCCCGATGCGCTCGGCCAGTCCGCCGATCGAGAGGCCGTCGAGCCCCTCGACGGTGGCGACGCGCGCGGCCGTGTCGAGGATGGCGGAGCGGCTGCGACGGCCGTCCTCGCGTTCGCGACGGGCCTGCGTCCGGGGAGCGGGGTCACGGTTCCCCGTCGATGGAGGCCGTGGCGGCGCACCTGCGCGACGCGGCGAACCTGCAGCCGGGCTGGCGCGTGCTCGACCTCGGCGCGGACGAGGCGGGGACGGGATCGCTGCCGTTTGCAACCGGCGCGTTCGACGCCGTCGTGTGGGCGTTCGGCGTCGCCGCCGGCCCCGATCCGGCGCGCACCGCCCGCGAGCTCCTGCGGGTGACGCGGCCGGGCGGCACGATCGCCCTGGCCGCCCCGGCGACGTCGGTCTGGGGAAGCGAGGTGGGACTGCGGCTCCTGCTCGGCCGCGGCCTCGACTACCTGGACATGCGCGACTGCGGGTTCCGGTTCGGCGCCGCGACCGGCGCCTACCTGCAGACCGTGGGCGTTTGCCGTGACTCACGCTGAGGGCGCAGCGCGCCCGGCCATGCGCCGAAAGGGGGTCCGACCCTCCTTGGCGCGGCGCTCTGCGAGACTCTCGGCATGCCGCGCCCGTTCGCCCAGGTCGACGTCTTCACGACCGTTCCCTACCGGGGCAACCCGGTCGCGGTCGTGCTCGCGGCCGAGGGCCTCGACACCCAGGAGATGCAGCGGCTGGCGCACTGGACGAACCTGTCGGAGACGACGTTCGTGCTGCCGCCGACCCGGCCGGGCGCCGACTACCGGGTGCGCATCTTCACCCCCGTCGCCGAACTCCCGTTCGCGGGCCACCCCACGCTCGGGACCTGCCATGCGTGGCTGGAGCACGGCGGCGCGCCCGCCGCCGGCGACGCGATCGTGCAGGAGTGCGCCGCCGGCCTCGTCCACATCCGGCGCAGCCCGGACGGCCTCGCGTTCGCCGCGCCGCCGCTCATCCGCTCCGGCCCCGTCGACCCGGATGAGCTGGCGCACGTCGCCGCGACGATCAACCTCGACGCGGACGCGATCGTGGCCGCCGAGTGGGCCGACAACGGCCCCGGGTGGATCGCGATCCTGCTCGACTCGGCCGCGGCGGTGCTGGCGGTGACGCCCGGCCTGGTCGACCACGAAGTCGGCCTGGTCGGACCGCACCCGCCCGGATCGCCCGAGGCGTTCGAGCTGCGGGCGTTCTTCCCCAAGGACGGCGCCACCACCGAGGATCCCGTCACCGGCAGCCTGAACGCGTCGGTCGCGCAGTGGCTGCTGCGCAGCGGGCGTGCGCAGGCGCCCTACGTCGCCGCCCAGGGCACCGCGCTCGGCCGCGCCGGCCGGGTGCACGTCTCCGCCGACGGCGACGGCCAGGTCTGGGTCGGCGGCGGTACGGTCACGTGCGTGCGCGGCACGATCGAGCTCTGAGTTCGACAGCCTCCTCGACCGGCTCGCCGAAGCGCAGCAGCCGGCCGCCGAACGCGAGAGCGCAGACCGCGAACCAGCCCCAGCCGAGGGCGAGGCCGGCGACGACGTCGGAGAGCCAGTGCAGGTCGAGCATCACGCGGCTGCAGGCGACCGCGACGGCGATCCCGACCGCGGCCGCCGCGAGCAGCGCCCGGTCGCGGGCCGGACGGCGGCGCCCGGCGAGCAGCGCGAGCGCGGCGTAGAAGGCGGCGGCGGTCGACGAGTGGCCGCTCGGGAACGACGGGCCGAGCGATGCCGCCGCGGGCACGATGTCCGGCCGGGCGCGATCGACGACGTCCTTCACCACATGCGTGATCAGCGAGTCGCCGAGGGTGACGAGCACGAGGAAGACCGGGATCGACCGGTTCGGTACCCGCACGAACTCCGCCAGGCCGACGGCGACGGCAAGCACGGCGACGACCGGCGTCGTCGCGAGCGCGGTGACGGCGTCGAGCACCTCCCTCGCCCCGGGACCGCCGTCGCGGTGCGCCCAGGCCGCCGCTGACGAGTCGAGGTCGGCGACCACGTCGAGGTGGGATATCGCGATCGCGAGCAGCCCCACCACCAACCCGGCCAGGACGATCGCGCCCAGCGCCAGCGTCAGGCCGAGCCCGGTCGCCACCTCGGCGTCCAGCCGGCTGTGCACCCACGCGCGCAGCTGCGGTCGCGCCCGAAGGGCGCGCCCTTCCGCGGCCGCGGCGAGCGGTGGGCGGGGCATGCGCTGCACCGCCCGACCGCCCGCCCAGGCCGCGATCGCGGATGCGGCGCTTGCGAGCAGGAGGGCGGCGAGCGGGATCACGTGCTTGGAGCAACGTTTGCCCGGCACGGGGCCGGGGAAAACGTTCGGCCGTGCAGGTTGATGCTCCAGCCACAGCGGCATCGCCGAGAGCGGGCGCCGCGCCGGGCGGCCGCGGTCAGGGGCCGCGCTTCCTCGAGCCGCGTGCGCACGGCCCCGCCCGCACGGCCGGGCGGCGCATTGCCGGGCGTCCGGTGCTTGCGTTCCTGGCGGTCGCCGTCGCGGGGCTCCTGCTGCTCGCGGCGCTGGCCGCGCTCGCCGGCTGGGCCCTCGAGACCTACGTGCTGCCCGACCACGGCGTCGGCCGCGCGGACGAGCACGTGAACGTGTGGCTGTCCCATCACCGCACCCGGGCCCGAAACGACGCGTCGTACTGGGTGTCGGGCATCGGCGACGTCTATGCGATCCCCGCAGTCGTCGCGCTCACCGCGCTGGTCGCAGCCATGCGCCGCCGATGGCGCGCCGCGGCGTTCATCGTGACGGCGATCGCCGTCGAGGCGGCCACCTACCGGGTGGTGACCCTGACGATCCACCGGCACCGCCCGCGCGTACCGCGCCTCGACGACCTGCCGGTGAACGCGAGCTACTACTCCGGCCACACCGCGGCCTCGGTTGCGGTGTACTGCGGAGTCGCCCTGCTCCTCGCGGCGTCGGTTCGGAACGCGCGCGGGCGAGTGCTGATCTGGACCGCCGCGGTCGCACTCCCGCTCGCCGTGGCCGGCTCGCGGATCTACCGCGGGATGCACCACCCAACCGACGTGGCCGCCGGTGCGCTGGTCGGGATCGGCACGCTGGTCGTCGCCACGGCCGCCGCACGGGCGGCGAAGGCGTCCGAGGCGACTCGAGCCCGCCGCGCATGAGCACCGTCGCCGTCATCGCCCACGCCGGCAAGTCGGTCGGCGGCGGGCTGCCGGAGCTCCGCCGGGTGCTCGCGCGCCACGGCGTGCGCGACCCGATGTGGGTCGAGGTGCCGAAGAGCAGGAAGGCCCCCAAGCAGGTGCGGCGGCTGCTCGGCCGGGGCGCACAGCGGTTCCTGGTCTGGGGCGGCGACGGTATGGCGCAGCGCTGTATCGACACCCTCGCCGGAACGGACGCGTCCATGGCCATCGTGCCCGCGGGCACGGCCAACCTGCTGGCGACCAACCTCGGCATCCCCGGAGACATCGACGCGGCGGTCATGGCCTGCCTGCACGGCCGTCCGCGCCGACTCGACGTCGGCTCGCTGAACGGCGAGCGCTTCGCCGTCATGGCGGGCGCAGGGTTCGATGCGGGCATGATCCACCGGACCGACGGCCGGCTCAAGGACGCGCTCGGGCGGGGCGCCTACATCTGGACGGGCGCGAAGGCGCTGCGCGCGGAGCCCTTCGCCGCCAGGATCCGCGTCGACGGCAGCCCCTGGTACAACGGGCCGGCGAGCTGCATCCTGGCCGGGAACGTGGGCGCGCTCTTCGCAGGGGTCGAGGTGTTCGCGGACGCGGAGCCGGACGACGGCCTGCTCGACCTCGCCGTCATGACGGCGGACGGGCTCGCCCAGTGGGCGGGTACGGTCGGTCGGGCGGTCACAGGCCGGCTCGAACGCTCGCCCAACTGCCGGCTGACGCGCGGCCGCACATTCCGGGTGAAGCTGGATCGGAAGGTGCGCTACGAGCTCGACGGCGGCGCCCGCGACAAGGTCAAGACGTACCGGCTCAAGGTGGAGCCTCGGGCGATCACGATCCTCGTGCCGACCGATTCCAACGGAGGTGTATCGACATGAGCAGCATGCATGCACAGGCCCGCACGGCGGGCCGGCAGACCACCCACAGCCCGGCGTTCGAGGCGCTGGCACGGCTCGGCCTCGTGGCCCGGGGCACGGTCTACGCGATCATCGGCGTCCTGGCCGTCCAGGTCGCCGCGCACTCCGGTGGGACAGCGACCAACCAGCGCGGCGCGCTCGAGACGATCGAGCGTCAGCCGTTCGGCCACTGGCTGCTCGTGCTCACCGCGATCGGCCTCGGCGGATACGCGGTCTGGCGGTTCGTGCAGGCCGCCGCCGGTCAGGGGCCAGAGGGCGGCGGCGACGATTCGAAGCTCGGCCGTGTCTCCGCCGCGATGAGCGGGTGCGCCTATGCCGGAATGTGCGCGCTCTCGGTCTCGCTCCTGCTCGGAGCCTCCAGCCAGAGCTCGAGCAACCCGCACAAGTCGGCGGCCGGCATCCTCGGCTGGCCGGGCGGACAGTGGATCGTCGGCATCGCCGGCGTCGCGTTCATCGCCGTCGGCGTCTACCAGGGCTACAAGGGTGTCTCGCAGGACTTCCTGAAGGAGGAGAAGACCGACCGGATGGGCCCCGTCATGCGGACGTGGATGCCGCGCATCGGCATGGTCGGGTACCTGGCCCGGATGGTGGTCTTCCTCCTGATCGGCTTTTTCGTCGTCCGCGCCGCCGTCGACTACGCGCCGAAGAAGGCGGTCGGGCTCGACGGCGCACTCGAGACGCTGTCCCGGCAGACCTACGGCACCGTGCTCCTCGCGGTCGTCGCCGCCGGCCTGATCGCCTTCGGCATGTTCTCGATCACGGAGTCGCGCTACCGGCGCATCTGACGAACGGCTACTCGGCGGCGAGGGCGACGACCTCGCGCCGGAAGGGCGGGAGCGCGTCGTCGCCCGCCGGCGCGTCCAGCTCCTCCGCGTAGCGGCGGCCGTCCCACACGGCCGCGGCGATCGTCCCGGGGGCGGCCGCGTCGCCGATCGCGCGCACCGAGGCCGCGCCGGCCGCCCCGAGCTCGAGCGCGAGGGCGTCGTCCGGAAGCCGCCCGGTCACGAGCACCACGGCATCGCAGGCGTGCTCCACCTCGCGTTCGGTGAAGACGCAGGCCGACACGGCCGTGCCCGCCCCCGCCCGCCCCAGCGCCCGCGACACGCGCACGTCGACCCCCGCGTCGAGCAGGGCGGCCTGGATGCGCGTCTGCTCCATCGTGTTCACGGTCCAGGCGGAGGCGAGCGGCTCCGGCGTGACGAGCGTCACCCGGCGGCCCTCGCGCTGGAGCAGCTCGGCCAGGATCCCGCCCAGGTAGTAGTGGTCGTCGTCGTAGACGACCACCCGGTCGCCCTCGGGCCGGGCGCCCGCGAGCAGGTCGTCCGGCGTCAGCAGCTGCACGCCGGCGCCGAGATCGAGCGGCCGGGTGTGCCAGCGGCCGACGCCGTCGGCCCGCCAGCGCGCGCCGGTCGCCACCGCGACGTGGTCGAAGCCGTATGAGAGCGCCTCCGCGGCCGTGAGCCGGCCGCCCACGCCCACCTCGACGTTCGGGAGCCGGGCGAGCTGGGCGCGGCGGTAGTCGACCACGCGGATCCACGCGGCCAGGCCGGGCAGCCGCGCCTCGGTCGCAACGCGGCCGCCGACGTCCTCCCCGGCCTCGGCCAGCACCACGTCGTAGCCGCGCCGGCCGAGCATCATCGCGGCCTCCAGGCCGGCGGGGCCGGCGCCGACGACGAGCACGTTCGCGTCCGCCGCCTTCGCCCGGATCCGCTCCGGGTGCCAGCCGCGCCGCCACTCCTCGCCCATGCTGGGGTTCTGGGTGCAGCGGATCGGGGTCGCCGTCGCGTCGCCCGTGACGCAGATGTTGCAGCCGATGCACTCGCGGATGTCCTCCCACCGGCCCTCCTCGATCTTCCGCGGCAGGAAGGGGTCGGCGATCGACGGCCGGGCGGCGCCGATCATGTCGAGCACGCCGTCGCGCACCATCCGCACCATCGTGTCCGCCGAGGTGAACCGGCCGACGCCGACGACCGGCTTCGACGTCAGCGCCTTCAGGCCGCGCACATACCGCTCCTGCGACCCCTCCTCGGAGAAGCGCGAGGTGAGCGAGTCGAAGTCCCACTCCCCCACCATGAAGTCCCACACGTCGGGCAGCTCTCCGAGCATGCCGAGCACGGCCTCGATCTCGCCGCGCTCGATCCCGCGCTCGCCCACCTGCTCGTCGACGCAGATCCGGCACGCCACCGCCGCCCGCCCGTCGACCTGCTCGACCGTGTCCTCCAGGATCTCCCGCAACAACCGGGCGCGGTTCTCGATGCTGCCGCCGTACTCGTCCGTGCGGTCGTTGAACCGGCGCGACAGGAAGTGCTGCAGCGTCGTCAGGCCGTGGGCGGCGTAGACGTAGACGAGGTCGTAGCCGGCCGCGAGCGACCGCTCGACCGCCGCCCGGTGCCAGCGGCGCAGGTCGGCGATGTCACGCGTGCTCATCCGCCGCGCCTGCACCGGGTCCGTCGTCTGCACCGGCAGGTGGGACGGGCCCATCGGCGGCTGGCGCACGTACAGGTTCGCGGCGGTCATGCCGCTGTAGACGAGCTCGATCCCCGCCAGCGACCCGTGCTCGTGCACCTTCTCGACGAGCCGCGCGTGCATCGGGATGTCGGCGTCGTCCCACAGGCGGCCCTCGATGAACCCGGCCACGTCGGTCGAGTGGTGCAGCTCCACCTCCTCGGTGCAGACCACCGCCCAGCCGCCCTCGGCCTTGACCCCGCGCATCTCCGCGTGCGCGCTGGGATGGGCGTGGCCCATCCCGTTGCAGTGCGGCACCTGGAAGAAGCGGTTGCGGGCCGTGACCGGACCCAGCGGCACCGGCTCGAAGAGGACGTCGTAGCGCGGGTCGCGCATCGGTTCAACCCGCCGCGGGCCGCAGGGAGCCGGCCGGACGCTCCTTGCGCGGGTCGACGAACGGGATCGCTGCCGTACGCCCCGTGACGGGCCCGTGCTCGCAGTCGACGTCGATCACGTGTCCGGGCTGGGAGAGTTCCATCGGCACCCACACGTAGCCGATGTTCTTCGAGAGCCCGGGCGACCAGACGGCGTCGGTCACCTTGCCCACGCGCACGCCCGCGTGGCTGGCCGGCCAGCTCACCGTGATGCCGGGGAACGGCTCCTCGCGGTCGAACTCGATCCCCACCAGCCTGCGGTCGACCCCCTCGCGGCGGATGCGCTCGAGCGCCGCCTTGCCGATGTAGTCCTGCGGCTGCTCCTCCACCAGGCGCTCGAGCCCCATCACGTGGAAGGGCGTGTCCTTGAGCGTCATGTCGGAGCCCCAGTTGAAGATGCCCGCCTCGACGCGGCGGGCCTCGTTCGGGGCGATGGGCCGGATGGAGAACTCCTCGCCGGCCGCCGTGATCGCATCCCACAGCTCCGTTCCGCGGGCGCCGTCCAGCAGGTTGATCTCGAAGCCGGGCACGGCAGACCAGCCCGTGCGGCTGATCACGACCGGGATGTCGCCGATCACGAAGCGGTCGCACCAGTAGTAGCGGATGTCGTAGATCGCCGGACCGACGAGCTTCTCGAGCGTCGCCGCGGCGTGCGGGCCCTGCACCTGGACGGGGTGCACGTCCGGGTAGCTGACCTCGGCGTCCAGGCCCGAGCCCTGCAGGACGCCCATGGCGTAGAGCCCCGCGTCGCTGTCGGCGAGCTGCATCCACCAGGTGTTCTCGTCGACGTGGAGCAGCACCGGGTCGTTGACGATGCCGCCGTCGGCCGCCAGAACGAGCATGTACTTGCCCTGCTTCACGGCGCACTTCGTCAGGTCGCGGCACGTCAGCATGTCGATCAGCCGGTCGGCGTCCGGGCCGCTGACCTGCACGGTGCGCTCGACGCCGACGTCCCAGAGCGTGACGCCGTCGTTCAGGGCCCAGTACTCGACCTCGGGGTCGTCGTACTCGGCCGGGAGGTACATCTTGTTGTAGACGTCGTACGCCTTGCAGCCGGCGTTCAGCGTGGCCTCGAAGTACGGCGAGCGCCGGTACCACGGGCCGAAGTAGAGCTTCGTCGTCGCGGGCAGGGTGACCATCGGGCGTGACCTCCAGGAGCGGCGTTTTGGGCTGACTGACTCGTCAGTCAGGACCAGCGAGCGTACCAGAGGCCGCGGCCGGGCACACAGCGGAAGGTGAGCCTAGAATCGTCGTCGATGCCCGCGCTCGTCCTGGGACCGCTCCTGCGCTACACCGGCAGGACGGAGGCGACCGTGTGGGTCGAGGCCGACCGCGCGTGCGCGGTCGGCGTCCTCGGCCGCACGGCGCCGACGTTCGAGGTGCGCGGCCACCACTACGCCGTCGTCGGCCTGACGGGGCTCCGCGAGGGCGACGTCGTCCCGTACACGGTGACGCTCGACGGGGAGCAGGTGTGGCCGGCGCCGGGCGACCCGCGCCCGCCGTGCGCGATCCACACCCGCGGCGACGAGCACCGCGTGCGGCTCGTGTTCGGATCGTGCCGTGTCGGCGCCCCCGAGCGCGAGCCCTACACGCTCCCGCCCGGCGAGCACGACGAGGGCTACGGCGTGGACGCCCTGTGGGCGTACTCGCGCCGGCTCCAGGCCGGGATCGAGGAGTGGCCGGACGGGCTGCTGCTGATCGGAGACCAGGTGTACGCGGACGAGGTGTCCCCGGCCACGCGGGCGTTCATCCGATCGCGCAGGGACACGTCCCGGCCGCCCGGCGAGGAGGTCGCCGACTTCGAGGAGTACACGCGCCTCTACCGCGAATCGTGGACGGATCCCGACATCCGCTGGCTGCTGGCGACCGTCTCGAGCGTGATGATCTTCGACGACCACGACGTCATCGACGACTGGAACATCTCCTGGGAGTGGCTGCGCGACGTGCGCGCGACGACGTGGTGGGACGCCCGCATCACCGGCGCGTTCATGTCCTACTGGATCTACCAGCACCTCGGGAACCTCACCGCCGGAGAGCTCGAGGAGGAGCCGATGTACCGGCGCGCCGTCGCCGCGCGGGGCGACGGCGGCGACGAGCTCGAAACGTTCGCCCGCCGGGCCGACCGCGAGTCGGCCGCGACGCGATGGGCGTCCATGCGCGACTTCGGCCGGTCGCGCGTCCTCGTGATCGACTCGCGCGCCGCCCGCGTGCTCGACGAGCACCATCGCCACATGGTCGACCCGGACGAGTGGGAGTGGATCGTGCAGCGCAGCCGGGCCGACGTCGACCACCTGCTGGTCGTGAGCACGCTGCCGGTGTTCATGTCGCCCGGGATCCACCACCTGGAGGCATGGAACGAGGCCGTCTGCGCCGGCGTCTGGGGCCGCCCCGCCGCCCGGCTGGGCGAGCGGCTGAGGCGTGCGCTCGATCTGGAGCACTGGCCGGCGTTCCAGGACTCGTTCGCCCTGATGGTCGACCTCGTCCGCGACGTCGCCACGGGCGGCGGCGGCGCGCGGCGGCCGCCCGCGTCGGTGAGCCTGATCGGCGGCGACGTCCACAACGCCTCGGTCGCGGAGGTGTCGCTCGGCCGCCGCGACCCCTCGCGCAGCCGCGTGCACCAGATCGTGTGCTCGCCGTTCCGCAATCCGCTTGCGCCCCGCCAGCGACGGCTGGTGCGGCTGACGGCCGCGCCGCCGGTGGTGGGGGTGTTCCGTGCCATGGCCGCCCTGGCCGGCATACGCCCGCCGTCCGTGCGCTGGCGCCACCGCGCCGGCCCGACCTACGAGAACTCGATCGGGATCGTCGAGATCGACGGCCGCCGCGCCGACGTCAGCATCCAGCGCGCGCTGCCCGGGGAGCCGGCCGGCGCGCTCGCACCGCTGCACGCGTGCGTGCTCGCCGGCGAACCGCGGGCCGACGACGCTCCGGCGTAGAGCCGGCCGGGGCGGGCGGGCCGCGACTACCCTGGCGGGCATGGTGACGCTCGAGGACGTCCGCACCGTCGCCCTCGCGCTCCCCCGCACCCACGAGGCGTTCGTGCGCGGCCGGGTCAAGTTCCGGGTGGGCCGGATCGTCTACGCCGCCTTCTCCCGCGACGAGACGCTCATGGGCTTCGGGTTTCCCAAGGAGGAGCGCGAGTGGCTGGTCGGCACCGAGCCGGGCAAGTTCATGCTCCCGCGGCCGTCCGACATGCGCTACAGCTGGGTGGTCGTGCGGCTGGCGGCGATCGACGCGGCCGAGATGCGCGGCGTCGTCGTCGACGCCTGGGCGATGGTGGTGCCGAAGAGCGTCTCGGCGCCCTACCGCGAGCCCGATCCGCGCCCGCCGGGTGCGTAGAAAACCCCCATGGATCGCCCCTGACGCGCGACGATGACCGTGGGGACGACCGCCTCCCGGAGGTTCCCCATGCACCGGCTGTCCCGACTGATCCCCTCGCTGACGCTGCGCACGCGCCTGATCGCGCTCGGAGCGGTGGCGGTGCTCGCGCTCGCCGTCGTCGGCGGCGCCAGCACGCTGATCATGCGCGGCGTGCGCGGCCAGGTGCAGACCTCCACGGCCGACCAGCAGCGGTCGCTGATCCTCAGCCACGCATACGAGGCGTGGATCACGAACGACGACCAGAACAACATGTACGTCGCAGTGGTCGCCCTGCGCGACCCCTCCAAGCACAGGCTGGCCGAGACCACGTGGGGGCAGGCCGCCGCCGGATACCGCCAGTCGGCCGCCGGCCTCGCCAAGCTCGCGCCGCTCCTGACCGATCCGGCGCAGAAGGCCCTCCTCGCGAAGCTCCGGTCGAACCTGCGCAGCTTCCAGCACTTCAGCCTGCAGATGCGCGCGGACGCGCAGGCGGGCCGCGTCGCGCGGGCCGTCCACGACACCACGGTCGCCAACCTGGCGCCCTCGAACGCCCTCCCGGTCGAGTTCGGCAAGCTGCGCTCCATGCTCGACGGGGACGCGATCGCGAGCCAGCGAAGCGCCGCGTCGAGCGCCGCGTTCGGCACGACCACGGTCGTCACCGTGCTGGCGATCGCGCTGCCGATCCTCCTGCTCGTCATCGTGACGACGATCCGCTCGATCGTCCGCCGGATGCGGCCGCTCCTCGAGCGCATGCAGTCGCTCCAGGACCACGAGTCTGCCGACCTGCGGGCGAGCCTCGAGCGGCTCGCCGAGGGCGACCTGACGCTCTCGGCGGCCGTCGTCACCGAGCCGCTCGAGGACGCGAGCGGCGACGAGCTCGGCCAGATCGCCGCCGCGGTGAACGGCATCCGCACCAGCATGGCCGGGTCGGTCGAGGCCTACGACCGCACCCGCGACCAACTCACGCGGCTGCTGGTCGAGGTGCGGGACGCCGCCGCCGGCGTGTCGGCGGCCTCGCAGCAGGTCGCCACGACGTCCAACGACGTCGACCGGGCGGTCGGCGAGATCGCGACGGCGGTCACCGAGGTCGCCGAGGGCGCCGGCCGCCAGGTGCACATGGTCGACGACACGAAGGCGACCGCCGGCTCGACGGCCGAGTCGGCGTCGCAGGCGCACGACCTCGCGCGCGCCGGCGTCGAGGCGGTGGTCGAGGCGAGCAGCGCGATGGAGGGCCTGCGCGAGTCCTCCCAGGTGGTGAACGACACGATCACGCAGCTCGCCGAGCGCTCCGAGCGCATCGGCCAGATCGTCGAGACGATCACCGGCATCGCCGCCCAGACGAACCTGCTGGCGCTGAACGCGGCCATCGAGGCCGCCCGCGCCGGCGAGCAGGGCCGCGGCTTCGCGGTCGTCGCCGACGAGGTGCGCAAGCTCGCCGAGGAGTCGCAGCACGCCGCGGAGCAGATCTCGGGCCTGATCGGCGAGATCCAGACCGAGACGCGGCGCGCCGTCGAGGTCGTCGCAGAGGGCGGCGAGCGCACCCAGAGCGGCACGGCGGTGGTCGAGCGCGCACGCGAGACCTTCCTCGAGATCGGCGCCGGGATCGAGGCCATGAACGAGCGCATCGCCGAGATCGTGCGCACGACCGACGACCTGGCACAGGTCACCGAGATGTCCTCCGCCGCCGCGGAGGAGGTGTCTGCCGCGAGCCAGGAGACGTCCGCCTCGACACAGGAGATCGCCGTTGCCGCCCGCGGGCTCGCCACCACGGCGGAGGGGCTGAACGGCCTGATCGGGCGCTTCCGGCTGCGCGACGAGTGACGGGCATCCGGCCGCAACCGCGACCGGCTCCAACGGCTACGCGCGCTCGAGCGTGACGGTGAACCGGCTGCCGACCCCCACCGTGCTCTCGACCTCGATCGAGCCCCCCATCTGGTCGAGCAGGCCGCGGACGATGTAGAGCCCGAGGCCGAGCCCGTCGCGGCGGGCGGTCGCCCCGGACGCCTGGGTGAACGGCTCGAAGAGGTGATCGAGCAGCTCCGGCTCGATGCCGCTCCCGGAGTCGGTGACGGCAATGCGGATGCGGTCGCCGTCGAGGCCGGCGTCGACGGTGACGTGCGTGCCGGGCGGTGAGTGCTTGAACCCGTTCGTGACGAGGTTGCCGACCACCTGCTCGAGTCTGGCGGCGTCGCCGCGGACCGGCGGCAGGCCGGGTTCGATGCGCAGCGCGACCGGCGATCCCGTCGCCCGGACCGAGCGCTCGACGTGCTCGAGCACCGTGGCGAGATCCACCTCGGCCAGCCGCACCCGCAGCCCCCCGGACTCGATCCGGGTGGCGTCGAGCAGGTCGTCGATCAGGCCGCCGAGGCGGTGACCCTGGTCGAGGATCTGGGCCATCATCTCGGCGGTGCGCTCCGGCGCCAGACGATCGAGGCGCGTGCCGAGCAGCTCGGCCAGCCCCAGGATCGCGGCCAGCGGCGTGCGCAGCTCGTGGGAGACGGCGGCGAGGAACGTCGTCTTCATGCGGGCGAGCTCCGAGAGCCGCTCGACCGTCTCGCGCTCGCGGCCGAGCCGCCGGGCGTTCTGGATCGCCACGGCCGTCGAGGCGGCGAGCGTGCTCAGGAACATCGGCTGGCGCCGCGCCGCCCCGCCGATGACGAGCGCGCCGACCGGCCGTCCGCCGGCGGCGAGCGAGACGACGTCCTCGGCCGACACGAGGTCGCCCCGCGCCGAACCGTTCGGGCGCGCCCACGTTCGCAGCACCTCCGCCAGGGGACGGTCGCCGATCGCGCCGCGGAGGCGCAGGTCGGACGCGTCCGCGTCGTCCTCGTCGGCGAGATAGAGCCCGGTGTAGCCGGCCTCGGTGACGGCCGCGACCGTCTCCAGGCAGGCGGCGACGACGGCGTCGACGTCTCCCGACCCGGCCAGGCCCTCGGCCAGCCGCACCAGCCCCTGGAGCTCGCGCGTGCGCTCGGCGACGCTCTCCTCCAGCCGCGCGTTCGCGTGCTGCAGCTCTTCCACCAGCGAGCGGTTCTCCCTGCGCAGGACGGTGTGCTCGAGGCCGGAGCGGACGACGCGCACGAGCTCCGCGGGCGGCACGGGCTTGGTCAGGTATCCGTCGAACTCCCACACGGCCGCGATCGCGTTCTCGAGGCTGGCGTACCCGGTGACGAGCAGCACGGTCATGTCGTCGTCCTGCTGCTTGAGCGCGCTCCCCAGCTCGACGCCGGTCGAGTCGGGCAGGCGCTGGTCGACGAGGGCGACCTCGGGCTGCAGCGTCACCTGCAGCGTCCTCGCGTCGGCCGCCGACGCCGCACCCTTCGCCCGGAGGCCGGTGGAGACGAGGATCTCGACCGCCGTCTCGCGCATCGACTCGT
The DNA here is from genome assembly GCA_963843705.1 of uncultured Actinomycetes bacterium. Classification (GTDB taxonomy): domain Bacteria; phylum Actinomycetota; class Thermoleophilia; order Gaiellales; family JAICJC01; genus JAICJC01. Next base: position 85,725 of record CAWJLQ010000006.1, on the reverse strand, counting down.
CGTCGTCGACCACGAGCACCGTTCCGGCGCCTCTGGCACGACGGTCGTACGCAAAGGCGGGCGCGGCGCTCACCGGGCCGCCTCCGCCGCCGAGGCGACCAGACCGAGCAGCTGCGGTACGGGGAACGGCTTGCGCAGCACGGCGAACACGTTCGCCCGCCGGGCCTCGGCCAGCTGGCTCTCGTTGGCGTACGCGGTCATCAGGATCACGGCCGGGGGCGGGGTGCCGACCTCGCGCAGGACGGAGACGCCGTCGCGGCCCGGCATACGGACGTCCATCACGACGACGTCGAACCGGTCGCTCTGGATCGCCTCGAGCGCGGCCTCGCCGTCGGCCGCCTCCCGGACGTCGTAACCCGACTGCAGCAGGATGTCCGTCAGCGTCTCGCGCATGCCGAGCTCGTCGTCGGCGACCAGCACGCTCATGTCGGCACCCCCTCCGCCACCCGCGTGTGCGGCAGCCTGATCGAGAACGTCGTGCCGGTTCCGACCTCCGACTCGATGGCGATGTCCGCGCCGTGCGCCTCGATGATGCGCTTCGTCACGGCGAGGCCGAGCCCGATCCCCTTCGCCTTGCGGGTGAAGAACGCGTCGAACACGTGCGCGGCCGTCTCGGCGTCCATTCCCGCGCCCGTGTCGGAGACGGCGAGCTCGACCCCGCCGTCCGCGTCCGCCTGCGCGCGGATCGTAAGGACGCCGTCTCCGCCCATCGCCTGGTATGCGTTGGTGATCAGGTTGAGCAGCACCTGGCGCAGCTGCTGGTGATCGGCGCACACGACCGGGGCAATGTCGAGCCCGTCGCGCACCACCTCGACGGCCTCGGGCGGCGGCGCGACGGACAGCGCCTCGTCGACCAGGTCGCCGAGATCGACGGTCTCGTCCAGGGGCTCGCGGGCGCGCGCGAACTCGAGCAGGCTCTCGACGATCACGACGGCCGCGCCGACCTCGCGCTCGGCACGGTCGACGTGGCGGCCCATCCGCTGCTCCTCGTCCCCGGAGAAGCCAGAGCGGATCAGGTAGAGCGTGTTCGTCAGCACCGCGAGCGGGTTTCGCAGCTCGTGTCCGACGGCCGCGGCCATCTGGCCGATCGCCGCCAGCCGCTCCTGGAAGACCAGCTTCCCCTGCATCTCCTCCAGCTCGGCCATCGACGTCGCCAGCTCACGCGTGCGCACGTCGACGAGCGCGAAGGCGTAGTCGCGCCGGCGCTGGAAGACGACGAGGACGGCGCCGGAGCTCAGCGCGATCAGGACGCCGACCACGAGGATCACCCACGGCACGGCGTTCGCGAAGGTGCCCACGAGCGGCCCGCGCGCGGAGGCGGCCAGGAGCCAGCTGCGGCCGCCGACGGCGATCGTCTGCCGGGCGACGGGGCCGGTCAGCGGCGTCGTCGTCGTCGCCAGCACGAGCTGGGACCGGTCGGCGTGCGGCGCCGCATACAGGGCGACCGAGAGCTCGTCGAACGGCCGCGCGTGCGTGACCGGCGCCCGCGCCGCGGCGGCCGGGTCGACGGGCGCCTGCAGGTAGATCGCCGTGCCGGGAGCGGTCATCGGGGGGCCGACGGCGAACCCGAGCACGCGCGTCTGGCCATGGCCGAGCACGGGCGTCGAGGCCGTGCGGCCGGCGAGCGCGCGCTCGACCGCCGCCGCCCGCATGCCTGTGAGCACGTCACCCGCGGAGAGCGTCGGCAGCCCCGCCACCGCCTGCACCGTCAGCCGGGTGCCGCTGCGATGGACGAGCGCGACGGTCTGGGTCGGGTTCAGCCCCGGCTGGATGCGGGCCTCGCGGAGGAACGCCTGCGCCGGCACGCCGCCCAGGCGCGACGCAACGCCGAGACCGCTCATCGTCGCGGGGATGTTGCCCACGAGGCTCTTCAGCAGGAGCCCGATCTCACCGGTGCGCTCCCGCAGGATGCGGCCGTTCTGGTCGTCGACCGCCTGCCGCACCACGAAGAACACCCCCAGGGCGGCCGCCAGCAGAATCGCCAGGACCACGCCCGGCAACCACCGCCATCCACGCTCCGGATGCGTCGACCCTGATCGCCCAGCCACGTCCGCCATCTTGCCCAACCTCCCCAGCTCTTGGCGGCGTCGCCGCCACTACCTGCCGAAGAGCGTGCTCCAGCACGCCGGTGCTGCCCGTGAAGCCTGAAAAGGATACCCCTCAGCCGGGCGGCTTCAAACACGCCGCCGAGCGAACGCCTCAGAGTGAGAGTCCGAACCGCCACTCGCGGCAGGGCTCGCCACGGAACTCGGCCCGCTCCTCGGCCTCGAGCGTCATCCCCAGCCGGCGCAGGAGCCGCGCGCTGGCCACGTTGCGCGTGTCCGTGATCGCGATCAGGCGGCGAACGCCGGTGTGCGCCCGCAGGCCGTCGATCAGCGTCCGGCACGCCTCCTCCGCGAGGCCCCGGCCCTGGGCCGGGCGGGCCAGCGTGATGCCGAGCTCCGCCTCCCGGCCGCCCGCCGCGACGTCCAGCATGACGTCGCCGATCAGAAGATCCGCGGTGTCGGCGATGGCGAGCTGGACCACCTCGCCGGGGCGGCCGAACGGCGCCGCCGCCATCTCGGCGATGAAGGCGCGCGCGGCATCGTCCGCCACCGGCTCCCAGCCCTGGTAGCGGCCGATCTCGGCGTCGTGCCGGTAGGCCTGGAAGCGCTCCAGATCCGCGGGCCGGAAGCGCCGCAGCCGCACCCGGCGGGACGCGAGCGGCAGCGGATCGGAGGGCGGCTCGGTCATGGCAGCGCGCAGTATCCCCCGCCCGAGGAGGGCCTCGCCGGCGTCGCGGGGAGGCGCCGCTTCGGGTTACTACGGCACCTGCGCCGGGGAGGCGCTCGAGCGCTCGATCCCCGGTCGGACACGACGACTACGGGGACGAAGCGCGTTCCCCCTCTGCACCACCGCGACCGGCAGGAGGCCGTCAATGTCGACGATCCGCAACCTCTCACTGCGCCTGAAGCTCTTCGCCGGGTTCGGCGCGGTCGTGGCCGTGATGGTGCTGCTCGTCGGCGCCGTGATCGTGATGCAGGGCCGGATGGCGACCGCCACCGACCACATCGTGAACGTGGCCACGCCGAAGACGGAGGCCGGCCACCAGATCGCCTACGCGGCGGCCGACCTGGTCGGGCGCCAGGAGGCCTATGTGCTCGACCAGGGCACGAGCCGGCCCGCGTTCCTGCGCTCGGCCGCCGCCTTCCGAAAGCAGCTGGCGCACCTGAAGGCCGTCTCGGTCGATCCGGCCGACTTCGCGAACGCGAAGGCGATCACGGCGCAGTACGCCGCATACATGCACACCGACGCGCTCGTCTGGATGGCGGTGAAGCGCGGCGACACGGCCGCGGCGACCCGGCTCGCGCTCGGCCCGGCGTCCGCGGCGTACGCGCGGCTCGTGCAGGCCGGCGTGCCCTACCTGAAGGGAGCCGAGGCCGATGCGGCCGTCGCCTCCGGCAGCTTCCACACGGCACAGAGCCGCTCGACCGAGATCACCGTCGCCGCGGCCGCCGTCGCGGTCGCGCTCGCGATCGGGATCGCGATCCTGCTCTCGCGCTACCTGCTGGCGGGGATCTCCCGGCTCGGCGATCGCCTGCGCAGCCTCGACGAGGACGACCTATGCGACCTCACCGCCGGCCTGGAGGCGGTCGCCGCCGGCGACCTGACGCACACCGTCGCGGGTGTCACGGAGCCGCTCGACGAGCGCTCCCGCGACGAACTCGGCCAGCTGCAGGCCACGTTCAACCGCATGCTCGGACGTGTCCGCGCCGGGATCGAGAGCTACACGGCCATGCGCGCGCAGACCGCGAAGCTGATCGAGCAGATCTCGAGCTCGGCCACGATGCTCTCGGCCGCGTCGCAGGAGATGGCCGCCACCTCCCAGGAGGCGGGCCGGGCGGTCGCCGAGATCGCCCAGGCCGTCAGCGACGTGGCATCCGGCGCCGAGCGGCAGGCGCGGATGAGCGGCGAGGCCAGGGAGGCGGCTGACGGCACCCGGGCCGCGGCCGGCGAGATGGCCGAGCTGGCCGCCGAAGGCATGGCCGCCATGCAGTCCAGCACGGATGCATTCGAGCGCGTCCACGAGACGGCCGGCGAGACCAGCGACCGGATCGGCAGCCTCGCCTCGCGCTCCCGGGAGATCGGCCAGATCGTCGAGACCATCTCGGGCATCGCCGAGCAGACGAACCTGCTGGCGCTGAACGCGGCCATCGAGGCAGCCCGCGCCGGCGAGCAGGGCCGGGGGTTCGCAGTCGTCGCGGAGGAGGTCAGGAAGCTGGCCGAGGACTCGCAGCGCGCGGCCGCGCAGATCTCCGAGCTGATCGGGCACGTCCAGGCCGACACCGAGGGCGTCGTCAAGATCGGCGCACTGCGGAACGAGCTGATGGACGAGGCGTCGGGCAGCACCCACGCGTCGGCCGAGCTGTTCCGCCGTATCACCGAGGCGATCGGCGCGGTCTCGGAGCAGACCGGCAGCATCTCGACGGCCGCGGCGGAGATCGCGGGCTCGGCCGAGTCGGCGTCCGCAGCGACGGAGCAGGTGACGGCCGCAACGGAGCAGACCTCGGCGGCCGCCCACGAGATCGCCTCGAGCGCCGCCGACCTGGCCCGCACCGCCGAGGAGCTCTCGGCGCTCACCGCCCACTTCGTTCTCTAGATCGTTGATTCCGAATTCGACGCGCGCCTGGACGCACGGACGGCTCACCGCACGGCGTCGCGCTGGTGACGCTGCGGCTGCGAACCGTCGCATCGCTGCGTCCTCGGTCGCGCCCATACGACCAGGTATGACCGCTCCCTGCGTCCTTGCGCTGCTCGGTTCGCCACCGCCCAGGACATCACGTGAATTCGGAATCAACGATCTAGTCCGCCTCAGCGGGCTTCTTGCGGGCCCGGCTGGGCGCGACCCGGTCGGGCTCGTTGGGCATCTTCGGGTAGACGGGCGGCCACGGCGCGTCGCGCAGGCCCGCGGCCATGTCCCGGTCGTGCAGCTCACGCAGCGGCTCAAGCGGCTGCGGCGCATCCGACATCGGCGCCCACGGGTCGCCCTGCGCCGCCAGCCGTGCGGGCACCGTCGCGATGGTGAGCTCGTCCGGCACGATGCCGTCGAGCTCTTCCCAGCGGAACGGGGTCGACACCTGTGCGCCGGTCCGGGGCCGCACCACCCACGCGCCCATCACGGTCTTGTGGGGGGCGTTCTGGTTGAAGTCGCAGAAGACGCGCTTCCCCCGCTCCTCCTTCCACCACGCCGCCGTGATCAGGTCGGGCCGCCGCCGCTCGAGCTCGCGGGCGACCGCGACCGCCGCCTCGCGCACCGCGATCGCGTCGAAGCGCGGCTCGAGCCGCACGTAGATGTGGATGCCGTTGCGGCCGGTCGTCTTCGGCATGCCGACCATCCCGAGCCCGTCCAGGAGCGCACGCGTCTCGGCCGCAGCCTCGCGCACCATCGCGAACGTGACGCCCGGCGAGGGGTCGAGGTCGATGCGCAGCTCGTCCGCGTGCTCCGGATCGTCGGCGTGGTACGGCCAGACGTGGAAGCCGATGCACCCGAGGTTGACCGCCCAGACGAGGTGGGCGACGTCGGCGACGACGAGCGCGCGCGACGGCGTGCCGTTGGGTGTCTGCACGGTCGTCGTCTCCAGCCACTCCGGGGCGTTCGCCGGCACGCGCTTCTGGAAGAACGACGGCCCGCCCGCGCCGTTGGGGTAGCGCTCCATCAGCACCGGCCGCCCACCCAGGGCGCGCATCACCGCGTCCTCCACCGTCAGGTAGTAGCGGATCAGGTCGAGCTTGGTCTCGCCGCGCTCCGCGAAGAAGACCTTGTCGGGGTTGGACACCGTGACCGTGCGGCCGGCGGCGTCGAGCTCGAGGGTCGGAGAGGATGGCACGAGGTCGGCCCGATCATAGGCTGGCGCGGCGATCCGCGAGGGTCTCCGCGTGACCGACCTCGACCGCCGTGTCGTCGGCGACATTCGTCCTCGTGACCGGGCAGCGCGGCCTGCTGGGGCTCGATCCGGCGCTCTTCCTGACGGCGTCGGGCCTGACGGCGGTGGTCGCGGGCCGGTCGATGGACCGGTACGGCCGGCGCCCGGTGCCGGCGGCCGGGTTCCTGGTCCTTCGTCGCGGCCGGCGGCGACGGGCTCGAGTCGGCGGGCGTCGGCGCGCTGGCGGTGGGGGCGACGGCGATCGTCGTCTCCCCGGTCGCGTGGATCATGTGGCGGGCGCCGCAGCCGGGGCCCGCCGAGGCGTGACGCGGAACGCCGCCAGATACAGCACGGCGGCCGCGGCGAGCAGGATCGCCCATCCCACGCCGATGCTCGGGGTGAGCACGCCCGGCGGCTGCCACGACGTCCAGCCGCGCTTCACGACCTGCTCGTTCCAGCCGTCGCCGAATGCGACCAGCACGCCGTAGGCGAGCATCACGGCCAGGTAGGCGGCGAGCACGGGCCGAAGCGGCGTCGGGCGCATCTGCGGGAGCACCCGGCGCAGCCCGAGCGCCGTCGCGGCCAGCAGCCAGCCGTCCAGGCCCTCGTGGTTTCCCAGGTGCACGGCGCGCAGGTGCGGGTGCCCGGGCTCCGGCAGGATCTGCCTCGACATGAACACGTGCCCCAGGCCCGGCACCGAGCCCGCGTAGACGCCCGCGTTCGCGAGGATCCACGGCAGCGCCGCCACGCCCATGACCACGAGCAGCGCGAGCGCGGCGCCGTCGCCGCGGCGGCGGTCGGAGCCGCCCGCTCCCGTGCGACGGAGCGCGACGACTGTCAGCACAACGGCCAGGGCGACGCCGGCGGCGGCGGGGGCGTTCGCGGCCTTGGCGTCGAGGTCGGACTGGGTGACGACGCCGGGGACGGCCACGACGGCGCACAGGATCGCCGCCGCGACGGCGAGGGCGATCACGGCCCGCCGCTCCCGCGGGGACGGCCGCGCCGCCAGCAGGCGGTCGGCGGCGACCGCGGCGAGCGCGATCGTGGCGACCGCGACCGGCCAGTTGACGAGCACCAGCGCCCGCCCGGCGCCGGCGCGCACGCCCGTTCCGGAGACGTTGTAGAAGTCGGCCGCCGGCAGCCGCGCGTAGGTCACGAAGACCATCGCTGTGACCACCGCCCAGGCGCCCCAGAGCGCGACGGCCTCGCGCAGTCCCGGCCCCGTATCCGTGCCTTCAGCCACGTGCGCTTCGGCGCGGCATGATACCGCCCCGCGGTGAGCCTGTACGGTTGGCCGCATGTCCGGCGACCCGCTCGCGATCTGCCTCTCCGGCGCGCTCGGCGCGGTCGGCCGCGCGCTCGTGCGCGGCATCGACGCCGACCCGGGCTGCCGGCTGCACTCGGCCGTCGCCCGGCGCGAGGCCGGCCGCGACATCGGCGAGCTCGTGCTGGGACGGCCGGCCGGCGTCGCGGTCGAGCCCGACCTCGAGCGGGCGCTCGCGCGCGGCCCCGACGTGCTGATCGACTACACCCACCCGGCGGTCGTGCGCGACCACGTCGAGCTCGCGCTCGCCCGGTCGATCCCCGTCGTGATCGGGACGACCGGGCTCACCGACGCCGACTTCGAGCGGATCGACGCAGCCGCCCGCGCCGCCGGCGTCGGCGCGGCGACGGGCAACTTCTCGCTCACGGCGGCGCTCATGCAGCACCTGGCCCGCATCGCCGCCCGGCACGTGCCCGACTGGGAGGTCGTCGAGCATGGATCCGCGACGAAGCCGGACGCGCCCAGCGGCACCGCCAGGGAGCTGGCGGAGCTGCTCGCCCGTGAGCGCACCGCCCCGCGCACGCCGGACCCGGCGGAGCCCGTCGGCCCGCCCGAGGCCCGCGGCGCCGCGATCGGCGGCGCCCGGGTGCACTCCCTGCGCCTGCACGGGTCGAGCCCCGCCGTCGAGGTGGTGTTCGGCCTGCCCGGCGAACGGCTCGTGATCCGCCACGACGAGCAGGGCGACCCGTCCATCTTCGTCGCCGGATCGCTGCTCGCCGCGCGCGAGGTGTGCCTGCGGCCGGGGCTCGTGCGCGGGCTCGACAGCCTGCTGTTCGCCGGTCCGGCCGACGGCCGGCGGCCCTGACGGGCCGCCGGCCGCTGGGCCGGGGTGCTACCCCTGGTGGACGCGCACGACCACGTGCCGGAAGTGGTTGTGCGCCAGCCGCGTGTGGGCGTTCAGCGTCCAGATCCCGAAGAACGCGTGGCTCAGGTGGTTGCCCCTGGCCACGGTGCCCGTGATCGGGTCGCCCGCGCTGAACACGAGGATGTCCGCGGTCTTCGTCAGGCCCGCATCGGGGTCCCCGCCGCGGTTGTTGTGGCTCGCCCAGTTGCCGACGAACCGGTTGCCGTTCACGTCGGTGTCCGGCGCGTGGCTGTGGACGGTGATGCCGGCGAGGTTGTTGCCGTTCGCCGTGTTCCAGCCGACGAAGTTGTCGTACGAGCCGGTGCCCGGCCCCGCGCCGGCGAACAGGATGCCGGCGCCCTCGCCCTTGAGCCCGTTGCGGCTGACCACGTTGTGCACGATCCAGTTGTGGTAGACGCCGCCCATCGAGGGCTGCGGCGTGCCGGTCGGCGACACGGCGTTCGGGTTGTGCCCCGGCACCGTGATGCCGCAGTCGTAGTCGTTGCGCCAGACGCGGTTCCAGCCGACGACGTTGTGATGCGTCGGCCCGAACTCATCGGTCAGGAGCACGCCGCCGGCGTTGCCGGTGACGCGGTTGCCGACGACCCGCGAGTGGCTGACCGTCATCAGGTGGATGCCCTCACCGCAATCGCCCGGCACCTGGCCGAGGGCGGCGCATTCGCCGGTCGGGCTGGACGAGAACATGCCCTGGTCGTTCCCGGCCACCAGGTTGCCGGCGATCGTGACCCACGACGTCTGCATCGCCAGCACGCCCTCCTGGGTCGCGTTCTCGATCGTGAATCCGCGCAGCGACGAGCCGGCGGCCGCCGGCCCGGCGATGACGACGCCGTTCTGCTGGCCCGACGCGTCGATCGTCGGCCGGTGCCGGCCGACGAGGTGCAGCGTCACCGGGACCGTCACCATCTCGGCGTAGGTGCCGCGGCGGACGACGATCCGGTCGCCCGACGACGCGGTCGACACGGCGTGGCCGATCGTCTTGCACGGGCTCGCGCTCGTGCACGGGTTGCCGTCGCTTCCGTTCGGCGACACGTAGAGCGTCATCGACGACGCCGTGGCGGGGGCGGCGCCGATCGCGGCCGCGGCGACCGCCGCCAGACCGGCAGCGACGACGCCTCGCCGCATCCTGCGTGGGTGTAACGACATGTATGAGCCTCCTCCTCGGGGGTCGGCACAGCGACGGGACGCGCCAGGCCGTCGCGATTGTCTCACGAATTTCTGGAAGCCCGCGGGTCGTTCACCGGCCCGTTACCCGGCGGCGAAAAGCGGCGTTCCGAGCGCGTTTCTGTCGACCTCGATCCCCAGCCCGGGCGCCGTCGGCGCCGATCCGCGGCCGCCCGCCGAGCGCGGCACGTGGCCGGCGATGTGCTCGCTCGTCCAGTCGTTCATGAACGACACCGTGAAGAGGTGCTGCGGCCGCGTCGAGGCCGCCAGATGCGCCACCGCGGCCGATACGAGGTCGCCGCCCCACGTGTCCTCGATCGTGACGGAGAGGCCGAGCGCCTCGGCCAGGTCGCGCATCCGCCGGGCGGCGGTGAGGCCGCCGACCTTCGAGATCTTCAGGTTGAACGCCTCCATCGCGTCCAGCCCGTGCGCCCGCACGAGCGACGGCAGGTCGGAGATGCACTCGTCAAGGACGAACGGCAGGTCGGTGTGGCCGCGCACGTACCGGCAGGCCTCGAGGGTCGCGCAGGGCTGTTCCACGTAGACGCGGTCGCGCCCGGCCAGGAGCCCGACGGCGACGACGCCGGCCTGGGTCGTGTAGCGGCCGTTGGCGTCGGCGATCACGACGTCGTCCGGACCGCACACCTCGAGCACCGCCGCCACCCGCTCGGCATCCGCGCGCGGGTCGTCGCCCACCTTGAGCTGGAACCGGGCGATGCCGCCGGCCCTGAGCGTCCGCACGTGGGCGGCCATCCCGTCCGGCGGCCCCAGCGGCACGGCCACGTACAGCGGGAACGACTCCTGCCGGACGCCCCCGAGCAGCGCCGAGACGGGGACGCCGAGCGCCTTGCCGGCCGCGTCCCAGCAGGCGACGTCGATCGCGCTCCTCGCGTACTCGTGGCCGGCGAGCGCGGCGTCCATGCGGTCCGCGAGCACGCCCGTGGCCGTCACGTCGGCGCCGACGACGGCCGGCACCAGCTCGCGCAGCGCCGCCCGGGCGCCCTCCGCATGCGCCGCCAGGTAGGTGCTTCCGAGCGGGCACGTCTCGCCGTAGCCGTCCACGCCGGCTTCGGTCACGACCCGCACGACCGTCGAATCGAGCCGCGCGACCGAGCGCCCGCCCGACATGACGTACTCGTCCCCGACATAGGTCAGCTCGTAGCCGTACACCTCCACGCGCGCGATGCGCGTGCCGCTCACGGGTGCCATACGTCGAAGTGGCGCCGGTGCGTCTCGAGCACGGCGCCGGGGCGGAAGAAGCGGTCGTAGAAGTCGAGGTCGAGGTGCTGGGCCTGGAGCACGTTCATCACCCAGACGCTGGGGACGGTGCCGGGGAACTTGCCCCAGGTCTCGAGGGTGTAGTCGCACTGGAGCGTCACGCACGCCTTGAACTCGTCGGAGTACGGCTGCGCCGAGGCCCGGATCGCGGCGGACTCCGACCACGCCCCGGGCGTGTCCGGATGGTACGGCCCGCCCGGCCCGAACTTGCGCCGCGCGAACGCCTCGACCGCGGCGGCCATCGTCGGGAAGTGCGGCGGACAGAACGCGTGGAACGTCCCGTCCGTGCGCCCCGTCGGGTTCGGCACGCCCCAGCGCGGGTCGGTGTCGTAGCGGAAGCCGAGCCCGGGCACGTCGGGCTCGCCCGAGGCGCCGAGCAGGGCCATGTGCTCGATGCCGTCGTACGACCATCCGCCGAGGCCCATCGCCTGCAGGAGCAGCGCGCCGTTGTAGCTGGACACCATCAGCTCGGCCGTGGCCTCCGTCAGCGAGTACTGCTCGACGAACGACAGCGGCACCGCCTGGGCGGTGTCCACCAGCCCCTCGAAGCGCTCGATGCCGGGAATGGAGCGTCCGTGCAGGTCGTCGTACAGGCAGAACCCGTTCTGCGTGAAGAAGCAGATGTTGGCGATGTGGTGCTGGGCGATGTCGGCCACGGGGATGGCGAGCAGCGAGCCCGGCTCGTTGGCGATCCAGGTGTTGTGGCCCTCCAGGTAGGGCTCCTCGCGGGGCAGATGGAGGCGGTCGTCCGAGAGCTTCACGATCCGGTCGCGGTGGCGCTCGACCATCAGCCGGGGCGTGATCTCCTCGACCGCCGGGTCGACCAGCGCGCCGGCGTCGCGCGTGGGGAAGAAGTAGAGCCCGGAGTCGTCGGTGTAGAACAGCTCGGCCGTATGGAACCCGGCCGCCGACGGGAACGTGCGCCCCGCGGCGGCGCCGTTGTAGTTGGCCATGTGCGGCGCGTAGCGGGCGTGGCGGGTGATGCCGTAGTGCCAGCCCGTCGTGCCGGCCATGGTCGTCAGGATCAGCAGCGTCTCCAGTTCGCTCAGCGGCACGTGGGCGTGCGCCGAGCGGTAGGCGAGCGGGCCGTCGGGGATCTCGCCGCCCATCGGAAAGCGGCGCGAGCGGCGGCCGTAGAGCGCGTCGAGGAGCGGGAAGCCGGCGAGGGACGCCAGCGCGTCGTCCGGGCGCGGGTCCTCCGGGGTCATGCGGCGAACAGCGGCTTCAGCGCGGCGTAGAGCTGGCGGTGGCGGGCGTGCAGGCCGTCGTAGAGCGCGCGCCGCTCGGGGTCGGGATGCACCGGCTCGACCCGCGGCCCGGCCATCGCGAGCGCGGCGCTGCGCGCGTCGGGATGCAGGCCGGCGCCGGCGGCGGCCAGCATCGCCGCACCGCGGGCCGTCGTCTCGACGTCCTCGGGCCGGGTCACCGGCAGGCCGGTGACGTCGGCGCGGATCTGGCGCAGGAGGTCGCCCTTCGCGCCGCCGGCGACGCACACGAGCTCGGTCGCCCGAAGGCCCGCGGCCGTCATCGCCTCGAGCACGTCGCGCAGGGCGTAGGCGTTGCCCTCGAGCAGCGCCCGGGCCATGTGCGCGCGGCCGTGCGCGGCCGTGAGGCCGAACCATCCGGCGCGGGCGTCGGCGTTCCACTCGGGCGCCATCGCGCCCGCCAGGGCGGGCACCCAGAGGACGCCTTCGGCGCCCGCCGGGACGCCCTCGGCGAGGTCGTTCAGGAGCTCGTAGACGTCGGCGCCGGTGGCCGCGGCCCGTGCCGCCTCCACCGATCCGAGCTCGTCCCGGAACCACCGGTAGGCGCCGCCGGAGAGCCAGCCGGGGTTCTCGAGCAGCCATCCGCCGGGGTCGGCGTGCGGGTGCAGCTCGGTCACCGCGTCCGGGTCGAGGGCCGGGGCGGGCGCCACCGCGCACACCGGCTCGGCCGTCCCCATCACGTCGCAGACCGCCCCCGGCTCGACGACGCCGGCGCCCAACGTCGCCGCCATCTCGTCGCCGCAGCCGAGCACCACCAGGGTCTGTGGGTCGAGCCCAGCCGCGTCGCGCAGCCACGGCGCGACCGGGCCGAGCACGGAGTCCGCGGGACGGACGGGAGGCAGCCGGCCGGGGTCGATGCCGAAGGCGGCGCACGCCTCGGCCGACCAGTCGCCGGACTCGATGCCGAGCAGCATCGAGGACGAGGCGTTCGACGGATCGACGGCCGCCTCGCCCGAGGCTCGCCAGGCGACGTAGGAGCCGGGGAGCATGAACCAGCGCGCGGCGGCGTGCTGGTCGGGGCGGTGGACGGCCAGCCAGGCGATCTTCGCCGCCACGTGCCCGGGGTCGAGGTTGCAGCCGGTCAGCTCGCGCAGGCGCGCGGGGTCGAGCCGTCCGGCGGCGGCGTCGCACTCGTCGCCGGCGCGGCGATCCATCCAGATCAGCGCCGGGCCGAGCGGCTCGCCGTCGGCCCCGGCGGGCACCAGCCCGTCCAGCTGGGAGCCGAACGAGATCGCGCGCAGCGGCCGGCCGCCGACCTCGCGGCGCAGCTCGGCCAGGGCCTGTGCGACCGCGCCCAGCCACTCCGTCGCGTCCTGCTCGGCCCACCCCGGCTCGGGATACGAGAGCGTGTGGGGGACGTACGCCGTGGCGACGTGGGTGCCGTCGGCGGCGATCGCCTGGGCGCACGTGCCCTGCGATCCGACGTCGACGCCGCAGACCAGCTCGTCGCTCATCGCTCCTCCTCGGCGTCGCCGGGGCCGCGCCGGTAGACGGTGATCTCGAACGCGTCGGCCAGGTGGTGCTCGCGCGAGGCGAGCGCGACGGCGCCGTCCGCCGTCGAATCGACCTGCCACATCGTCATGAGCAGCGTGCCGCGGGGTACGGCCAGGCGGCGGGCGACCTCGCCGACGGCGACGTCGGGCGAGATCGTGGCCACGCCGTGGTGCACGGTCACACCGCGCTCGTGCAGCGCCGTGTACACGGAGCCCTCGGCCGCCGCGGCCATCTCTGCGGGGGAGAGGAGATCGGAGCGGCACCAGTCGGTCTGGTCGACCACGCGCCGGCCGCCGGCCGTGCGTACGCGCCGCAGGACGCTCGTCGGTGTGCCCGGCGGGACGCCCAGCGCCTCGGCCACCTCGGTCGTCGCCGCCTCGCCGGTGCAGATCTCGTCGACCGTGCCCGCCTCGAGGCCCATCGAGGCGATCAGCGACGAGACGCCGAAGTTGCGGCTGAGGTCGTTGCGCAGCAGCGGCCGGTCGGTGACGTAGGTGCCCGATCCGTGCAGCCGCCGGACGAGCCCGTCCTCCTCGAGCAGCGCGATCGCCGCGCGCAGGGAGCTGCGCGAGACTCCCAGGCTGCGGGCCAGCTCCGGCTCGCCGGGCAGGCGGTCGCCCGGCCCGAACTCGCCCGCCACCACCCGCTCGCGCAGGGCGTCGGCGATCGAGTGGCGCAGCGAGCGGCGGGCGACCGTGGTCATGGGCCGCCCATCCTACGGGGTCACGACGACCTTCAGCACCTCGCCGGCCCGGATGCGGCCGAACGCCGCCGGCGCGGCGTCCAGGTCGACCACGTCCGAGACGACGCCGCGCAGCCCGCCGATGTCGGACGCCAGCATGTCCAGGGCGTGCACCTGGTCGCGGTGCCGGGAGGCGTAGGAGCCGTGCACCTGCACCTCGCGGTAGTGCAGGACGTTCGACGGGAAGTTGATGTGGGTCGTGCCCTTCGGCAGGCCGCCGAAGAAGAGCACCCGCCCGCGCGGCGCGGCCATCTCCATCGCCTGCTCCTGGGCCGTGTCGTTCGAGCACGCGACGATGACGACGTCGGCGCCGACGTCGTCTGTCGCCCCGCGCACCGCGGCGATGCCGTCGGCGTCCGAGGTGTCGACGTAGGTCATGCGATCGTCGCCCAGGATCGCCCGGGCGAGGTCGAGCCGCGCTGCGGCCGTCTCGATCAGCATCACCCGGCCTGCGCCCTCCAGGCGGGCGATGGCCGCATGCGCCGTCCCCACCGGCCCGGCGCCGATCACGACCACGGTGTCGTCGAGGCCGACGGCGATGTCCTTGTGCCCGCAGATCGCGTCGGAGAGCGGGTCGGCGAAGGTGGCGTGGATGTCGGAGAGGCCGTCGGGGATCGCGAACAGGTTCTTCAGCGCGACCTGGGGGATCGCGACCAGCTCGGCGTAGGCGCCCTGGTAGTCGAACCCCATCAGCCCGCCGTTCCCGCACAGGTGCTCGTTGCCGCTGCGGCACAGGCGGCAGCGCCCGCACCAGAGCGTCGAGATGCAGTGGACGAGGTCGCCCGTCTCGATCCCGAGCGCCGCCACCTCGTCGGCCGCCCGCGGGCCGGCGTCGATCAGCTCGCCGCTGATCTCGTGGCCGAGCACCCACGGAGGCGAGATACGCCGGTCACCGTTGTAGAACGTGCGCACGTCCGTCCCGCAGATCCCGCACGCCGTCACGCGCACGAGCGCGCCGTCCTCGGGGCAGACGGCATCGGGCACCGACCCCACAGACATCGCGCCCGGGCCGTCCCAGATCGCTGCTCGCACCGCCGCCTCCCTCGTCGCACAGAACCGTTCGAGCCAGTATCATACCGAGTTGTCCTACAACTTGGGGGGCCCGGTGATCGAGTTCATCTTCATGCTGACGCGGGACGACAAGACGCTCTCCGACGCGCGCGAGGTGTACGCCTCGATCGCCGAAAGCGGCGTGCGACATGTCGGCTGCAAGGACATCGGCCTGCCGCGTGCAGAGCTCCAGGCGCTCATGGCGGACATCCGCGGGAACGGCCACACGAGCCACCTCGAGGTCGTGTCCGAGACGCCGGAGGCGACCCTCGAGTCGGCCCGCGCGGCCGCGGAGATCCGGCCGGACTACCTGATCGGCGGCACGCTGATCGAGCCCGTGCAGGAGATCATCGCCGGCACCGGCATCAAGTTCTTCCCCTACGTCGGCCAGATCGTCGATCACCCCTGCCTGCTGCGCGGCTCGATCGCCGGGATCGCCGAGGACGCCCGCCGGGCCGAGGCGGCCGGCGTGGACGGCATCAACCTGCTCGCCTACCGCTACGACGGCGACGTCGACGCGCTCGTCGAGGCGGTCGTCGGCGCGACGTCGCTGCCGGTCATCGCGGCGGGCTCGGTCGACTCGCCGGCCCGCATCCAGGCGCTGGCCGAGCGGGGCGTGTGGGCGTTCACGATCGGGACGGCCGCACTCGACGGCAAGCTGGTCGAGGGCGGCTCGCTCGACGAGCAGCTGCGCTGCGCCCTGGACGCCGCGACGGCGGTGGTGTAGGGCCCCGAGGGGCCGTACACCACCGCCGCTGGCGGTCAGTCGCCGGACGGCGAGAGCTCGTGGTCGAGCCCCTCGTTGATCATGCGTCCGATGGTCTCGTACTTGGCCCGGTCGTTCGACTTCAGGTAGAAGGCGAAGGCGAGGCCGCCGGCGAAGATCACCACATCACCCCACACCAGCCACCTCGCGTACGGATATGACCCGGCACCGAGGAAGTCGAGGTTGTGGATCGCCAGGTAGAGCACGTACACCTGGGCGATCGCGCCGATGATCGGCGCGAGGGTGGTCGTCCACCAGTGATGCTCGTCCGCGTGGTGCGTGCGGAAGTAGTTCAGGATCGCGATCGAGACCAGCGCCTGGATGGCCAGGATCGACACCACGCCCATCACCGCCATCAGGCCGTAGACCTGGATGTAGGCGACGTCGTTGGCGGCGGTCGAGCCCTTCGTCACATGGGCGAACGCGACGAACGCGATCACGATCAGCACCGCGATCACCGACTGGGTGATCGAGGCGATGTGCGGGCTGCGGTGGCGCGCATGGGTGCGGCCCAGCGGCCGCGGCAGCACGCCCTCACGGCCCAGCGAGTACATGTAACGGGCGGTGGTGTTGTGGAACGCCATGCCGCAGGCGAACGAGCCGGTGATGATGAAGTAGCTCAGCAGGTCCTTCAGGAGCTCGTTCCCGTACTGCTTGGCCGGGATGAAGAAGAACTCCGCGGCGTTGTTCTGCGCGACGTTCGCGGCCGCCTCGGTGCTCGAGTAGCCGGAGATCGCCGCCCACGACGTGATGGTGTAGAAGACGCCGAGGCCGATGACCGAGATGTACATCGCCCGCGGTACGATCTTCTTCGGGTTCTTCGACTCCTCGGCGTAGTTCGGGGCCATCTCGAACCCGACCCACGACCAGAAGGCGAAGAAGATGCCGATCCCGGCGGCGCCCGCCGCGATCGCCGTCCCGCCGTCGTGTCCCGCCGGCAGGCTCTTGAACGCGTTCAGCGGGTTGATCGCCCCCGCCTGCACGTTGTTGCCGCCGTGGCCGAACACGACCAGGTCGAAGATCACGAGCAGGATGATCTCCCCGATCAGCGCGATGCCGAGGGCGCGGGCCGAGATGTGCACGTCGAAGTAGGCCAGCACCGAGATCAGGGCGATCATGAACAGGCCCGGCCAGTACCACGACACGTGATAGCCGTACTGGGCGAGCTTGGCGGTGGCGAAGTAGGAGAAGCCGCCGACGAGCGACACCTCGAAGACGGAGTACGCGGCCACCATCGCCAGGCCGGACGCCATCCCCAGCTCGCGGCCGAGGCCGTGGCTGATGAAGCTGTAGAAGCCGCCCGCCGCGGTGACCTTGCGGGACATGGCCACGTAGCCGACCGAGAAGATGGTCAGCACGATCGTGGCCACCATGAAGCCGGCCGGCGTGCCGATCCCGTTGCCGTAGCCGGCCGAGAGCGGCGTGTTGAAGAGCATGGCCGAGATCGGCGCCGAGCCGGTCACGGTCAGGAAGAGCACTCCCAGCAGGCCGACCGCGCCGCCGTGCAGCTTGTGCACGTCCTCACGGGTCGAGACGTCGACGCTGTCGACCACGGGAAGCATGCCCTCGTGATGCTCATGCATGCCTCCGCCTTCACTGCTCATTCGACCACCTCCCTCGGGGTTTCGGACAGACTCGGCCCGAAGTTGTCAGACAGCTTGCGAGGCCGTTTGTACCATTTACGGCGCGCGCAGGTCAAGCCCTGCGAGGGATCTCTGTCGTCATGCGATGCATCTACGCCGTCTGCAGCGGACGGCGGACGGCCTCGGCGCGATCGCCGTCCGTCCCGAGCACCTCGACGAGCAGGCCGGCGACGCGCGCTCTCCAGGCTTCGGTGTGGAGCACTGGCGGCCGGAACCGGCGCAGCTCGACGGCGTACTCCGCCCGCGCAAGGCGGTCGAAGGCCGCGATCACGTCGATCACCCGGTGGTAGGCGCGCCGGCCGGCGACGCCGCTCACCCAGGCGCGCACCTTGCCGTCGTCGGCGAACGCGCCGTCGGCGACGCCCTGCCAGTACGCGTGCTGGAAGAGGCAGCCCGCGTCGCCCCGGTTCGTCCAGCACCCGGAGACCAGCTCCCGGTCGCCCGACTCGATGCTGCGCAGGGCGAGCTGCAGCAGCCGCCGTCCGCCGTCGTGCTCCGCCAGCCGCTCCAGCGCCTCCCGCAACTGCACCTCGTGCTCGCTCATCAGCCAACCTCCCCGTTCGTGAACACCGCGTCGGGCATGAAGCAGCCCACGATCCAGTTCGGCGCGTCGACCACCTCCATGATCTTGAGGTCGGCCGCCAGCGAGCACAGCATGTACGCGTCCTGGCGCGACAGCCCGCGCTCGGAGCCGAGGTGGTCGATCATCGCGCGCACGGCCGAGCGGGACGCCTCCATCAGATCCGGCTCGACGCCGGTGGTGGCGAACCACCCGCCCGAGTCGACGCGGGGAGTCAGCGAGCCCGGCGGCTTGCGCAGCGCCGGCGTCCGCAGACGCATGTCCTTCACGACCGAGATCCGCATCGTCGTGCGCATCGCACACTCGACCCCGGAGATGGCCACCTCGCCGTCGCCCTGGGCGGCATGCGCGTCGCCGAGCGAGATGAGCCCGCCCGGGGCGCCCACCGGCAGGTAGAGCGTCGAGCCCCTGGTGAGGTGGCGCATGTCGATGTTGCCTCCGTGCGAGTGCGGCGGCGGGATCGGCACGCCGTGCATCCCGGCGCCGGGCACGCCCGTGGTGCCGCAGAAGGGCTCGATCGGGAGCGTCACGCCCTCGCAGAAGGCCATCGTCGAGCCGTTCGTCATGTCGAAGAACTTGATGTAGGGCTCGGTGAACTCGTCCGGCGGCAGGACGCCGAACCCGGGGATGATGCAGGCCCAGCCCCACTCCGGCGGCTCGAACTCGACGAACTCGATCGCGACGGCGTCGCCCGGCTCTGCGCCCTCGACGTGGATCGGCCCCGCCAGGGGGTAGATCTGGCCGAAGTCGAGCTTGGGCAGGTCGGCAGAGATCGAGCCGCGGGTGATCTGGCCGCCGGCGAAGTCGTCGGTGTCAGCGGTGACGATGTCGCCCGAGCGGATCCGCACCACCGGCTCGGTGCCCACGTCCCAGCTGCTGTGGGTGGGCATGTCGCGGGTGATCAGATGATCGGCCATCCCGGTCGCCAGAGTATGGCATCTCCGATAGGGTCACGTCCGTGACGATCGTCATCCGCGTCCTGCGCGCCGCCGACCGCGCCCTCTGCATGGTGGGGCGCTCGTGCTGCGTCGCCCGCTCGCAGCGCGCATGGCGCGAATAACCGGTGCCAGGCACCCGTTATTCAGCCGGCAGCCAGACGCCGTTCGCCTGCACGACCAGGCCGTCCAGCTCGATGCGGCCGCCCCGGCGCAGGTCCTTCACGATGTCCCAGTGCACGGCCGACTCGTTCGTGCCGCCGAGGTAGGCGAAGCCCGACCCGAGCGCGAGGTGCACGGTGCCGTCGATCTTCTCGTCGAAGTGGACGTTGCCGACGTGCCGGTCGATCCCCGGGTTGCAGCCGATCCCGAGCTCGCCGATCCGGCGTGCGCCCCGATCGGTGTCGAGCGTGTCCAGCAGAAACGCCTCCTCGGTCTCTGCCCCCGCGTCGACCACCACGCCCTCGGCGAACCGCAGGCGCACGCGACGCACCCGGCGGCCGGCGCGCACCGCCGCGAACTCGGTGAAGGCGATCGTGCCCTCCGCCGAGGTCTCGACGGGGCACAGGAAGAGCTCGCCGCCGGGCATGTTGCCGAACCCGGCGTCGACGTCGGCGCTGCGGCCGGCGATCGAGAGCACGAGGTCGGTGCCGGGGCCGGCGATGCGCACCTCGGAGGCGGCATCGAAGCTCCGGGCGTATCGGGAGATGCGCGCGTGCTCGGCCTCCCAGTCGACCAGGCAGGCCCCGTAGAGGAAGTCTTCGAACTCGGCCAGCGTCATGCCGGCGTCGGCCGCGAGCGCCGGCGTGGGATACCAGCACATGAGCCAGGGCACCTCGTTCTCCTCGAGCCGCGCCGTGGCCGGCCGGTAGGCCGCGGCGACGGCGCTCGCGCGCTCGGCGGGGATGTCGGCGCCCGCTCGGGTGTCCTCGGGCGCGCCGATCGCGAGCACGGCGTCGCACCGGCGCAGCACGTCGGCCTCGATCTCGGCCGGGCGTGCGATCACGTCCAGCGGCGCATGCCGCAGCCAGGCGTGGTGGTACACGAGCCCGCCGCCGAAGGTCAGCCGAAGGAGCGGATACGCGCCGCCCCGCGCGAGCTTCGCCATCACCACCTCGAGCAGGGGCCTCGCCAGCGGCGTCCCCCAGACGAGCACCTGCCAGCCCGGCTGCACGCCGAGGCAGGTGTCGAGGAGCACGTCGGCGTAGCGCGCGATGCGCTCGCCGTCCACACTCACCCGACCACCTCGACCGAGCTGCCGAGCGCCGCCGGATCGGCGGTGCGCACGCGGGTGACGATGCGGACGCGATCCGCGCGGAACAGGTCGTGGGAGCGCTCGAACGGCCGGCCGTCGGCGGCCCACGCCGTGCGCACGATCGCGACCAGCGGCGCGCCCGGCCTCACCTCGAGCACGCGCGCCTCGGCAGCGGTCGCCCCCACCACCTCGACCCGCTCCTCGGCCTCGCTGGGACGCAGGCCGTAGCCCGACTCGAGCAGCTCGTACAGCGATCCCGCCAGCGACCGGTCGAGCAGCCCGGGGAAGCGCTCGGCCGGGAAGCGCGCCCGCTCGAGCGAGATCGGCTGCTCGTCGGCCAGACGCACCCGCACGACCTCGAGCACGAGCGCGCCCTGGGGCAGGTCGAGCGCCTCGGCCGTCTCGGCGTCGGCGCCCACGGTGGCCGTCGAAAGCACCCGCGCGCCGGACTGGAAGCCCTGCCGGCGCAGGTACGCGGGCAGGCTGGTGAGGCTCGTCAGGTCGCGCTCCACCCGGCGCTCGGAGACGAAGATGCCGCCGCTTCGGCCGCGTACGCGGTGCACCGCCCCGGCCGTCTCGAGCGAGTCCAGAGCGGCCCGCAGCGTCGAGCGGCTGACGCCCAGCCGCGCCGCCAGCTCGCGTTCGGCGCCCAGACGGGCGCCGGGCGGCGGCGAGCCGGCCTCGATCTCGGCCATCAGCCGGTCGCGCAGGGCCGATGCCGACGGGCCCAGGGGCGCGAAGGCGGCCGGCAGTCCGGGGACGGGCTCGGTCACGGCGCGGCGCCGGTCCCTACTGCGCCGCCTGGAGCGCCGCCAGCGACTCGGGCTGCACCTGGCCGCCGTCGACCACGATCGTCTGGCCGGTGATGTAGCCCGCCTCGTCGGTGGCGAGGAAGACCGCGGCCGCACCGATCTCGGACGGGTAGCCGAGCCGCCCCAGCGGGATGGACGCCTCCATCGACGCGCGGTACTCGGCCCCGAGCTCGTCCATGCCCTCGGACTCGACGTTGCCGGGCAGCACCGCGTTCACGGTGATCCGCTTCGGCGCGAGCTCGATGCACGCCGTGCGCAGGAAGCCCAGCTGGGCGGCCTTGGTGGCGCCGTAGTGCGACCAGCCCGGGAAGCCCGTGATCGGTCCGGTGATCGAGCTCGTCAGGATCACGCGGCCGTGGCCGGACGCCTCCAGGTAGGGGATGCACGCCTTCACGGTCAGCATCGTGCCCTTCACGTTCGTGGCGAAGATGGCGTCGATGTCGGCCTCGGTCATGTCCGCCAGCTTCACGTCCGGAAACACGCCGGCGTTGGCGCAGACGATGTCGATGCCGCCGTAGCGGGAGGCCACCTCGGCCGCCACCCGCTCGCAGTCGTCCGCATTGCCGACGTCGCCCTGGTAGTAGGAGACGTGACCGCCGCGGGCGGACAGGTCGCGCACCGCCGTCTCGCCCGCCTGCTCACCGCGGCCGCTCAGGGCGACGTTGCACCCCGCCGCCGCGAACTCGCCCGCGATGCCCTTGCCGATGCCCTTGGTGCCGCCGGTGACGAGAACGGTCCGGCCGGTGAGTGGGGTGAACATCTGCTCCTCCTCGTGCGATCGATGGCGATGGTGGAACTGGGCGGCCCATTCTACGGTCCAATGCGACATGAATTGGTTCCGCGCAGCGGCCGTGATGGTCTGCGCTCCTCGTGTCCGGATGCGGCGGCGGGTCGGCTCACCACCTCGTCCGGACGCATGGCCAGCTCGTGCGCGTCGGCGGCCCCGCGCCCGGCGGGGCCAGTCCTGCTCGGGGGCGTCCACCTGCGGTTCACCGGCACGGACGGCTCGGCCGCCGTGCGCACCGGCACGGCCGGGCGCTTTGCGATCGAGCTGGCGCCCGGCACGTACCGGGTGACGATCACCTCGGGCGGCCCGCAGGCGGACGGGCGGCCGATCCAACCCGTTCCGCGGACGATCCACGTGCCGCGCTCGGGCCGGCTGCGGCTCGTCGTCAACATCAAGTAGCCCGTTCAGGCGTGCGTGGCCAGGTACGTCTCGGCCAGCGCGCACGTGCCCTCGGTGAAGCCGGCGCCGAGCTCGGCCGCCTCGGTCGCGAACAGGTGGTGCGAGCCGATCCAGGCCACGAGCAGCAGCCGCCGCAGCATCACGAACGTGTCCAGCTCGGCCTCGTCGGCCGGGTCAAGGCCGGCGACCGAGCGGTAGCCCTCGATCCAGGCCTGCTTCAGCCGGGGGACGTCCGGGTGGTCCTCGATGAACGACACGGTGGTCGCGAAGTCGTACATGAACCACGACCAGCCGCAGTCGTCGAAGTCGATCACGCGCACGTGCTCGCCGGCGACGAGCAGGTTCGCGAGCCGGATGTCGGCGTGGATGAGGCCGAAGCGCTCGTGTCCCTGGCCATACGCCTCGAGCCGCTGCCGCAACGTCGCGTCGAGCCGTCCGAGCAGGTCGAGCTGGGACGGGCCCATGCCGAGCCCGTCCTGCCAGCGGCCCCAGTGGCCGTGTGCGCCCAGGGTGGTGTCGTAGTCCCACCGGAACCGCGCGAACCCCGCCGGCGGTGTCCAGGCGCGGGCATGGCCGTGCATCCGCGCCGAGACCGCGCCCAGCGTGCGGAACCCGGGCAGCAGGTCGTGGGCGTCGGCGTCGGGCATCTCGCCGTCGAGCCACTCGAAGAGGACGACGTTGCGCTCGCCCAGGTCGTCGGTGCGCACCTGGCAGACGCGGCCGCCGGCGCGCCCGGCGACGGCGTGGGCGGTCTCGACGACGCGGTCGTCGCGCAGCGCGTCGATCCAGTCGAGCTCCGAGGCGATCTCCTCCGCGGTGTGGTACGTCGGCCGGTGCACGCGCAGGGCGAAGGCACGCCCGTCGGGCTCCTGCACCCGGTAGGTCCAGTTCTCGGAGACGTTGATCAAGCCCACGGAGGACGACGGGTCGAGGTCGTAGCTTCCGATGGCGGCGGCGGCCAGGCGGTCGATCGCCGCCTGATCAGTGCTCACGGCCCTCCACCGCCTCGAGCACCCGCGTGATCTCGTCCCGTGCCCGCACGACGCTCTCGGTCGCGCCGGCGAGGTAGATGCGCCCGGCCGCGCCGATCATCGACACCGTGACCAGGGTCGCCTCGGGCGCCGCCCGCTCGGCCGCGTTCGCCGCGACGGCGGCGTGCAGCGCCGGCACCACCTCGTAGACGAGCAGCGTCTCGCCCGGCAGCACCATCGACGCCTCGCGGTTGCGGTTGATGATCACCGCGTGCTGGTCGGTGATGTCCTCGATCACGTCGGCGTAGAGGATACGCGGACGCAGGGCGTCCGCGGGCGTCGCCCCGATGCCGGCGAGGATGGCCTGGCCGGCCCGGTCGACCAGCGCCTGGTCGCGGTGGTGCACCTCGAGCACGCCGAACTGGCGCTCGACGTAGAGGATGCCGGGCTCGATCTCGGGCACCGACCGCAGCGCGAGATCGGTGACGCGCTCGATCGCGAGCGCCGGCGCCACCTCGACGATCAGCGCATGGTCGCCCTGAACCGCCGGGTAGCCGCGGGCGCGCGTGGGCGTGCCCAGGTAGGCGGCGAACTGCCGGCCCAGGTTGGCGATCGGCAGGTAGACCCGCAGCTGCACCGCGGTGTCGGGCCCGGCCACGCGCTACGCCGTGACGGCGTGGACGAAGTGCTTGTCGAGCTCCGCGTGCGGCCGCGGGATCACGTGCACGGAGACCAGCTCGCCGACGCTCGAGGCCGTCTCTGCGCCCGCCTCCGTCGCGGCCTTGACCGCGCCGACGTCGCCCTGGATGACGACCGACACCAGCCCGTCGCCGACCTCCTCGCGGGCGAGGATGGTGACGTTCGCCGCCTTGACCATCGCGTCCGCGGCCGCCAGCGCCGCCACGTAGCCCTTGGTCTCGATCATCCCGATTGCGTTCTGCGCCATGACTCCTCCTTATTCGCGTTCGTCGATGGATCCGATGATGAGTGCGTCGATCGGCGGATGCTCGTCGCCGAACCACCCCGAGGCGACGGAGCCGGTGGCGATCAGGACGCGCTCGCCCACGCCGCTTCCGAGCACGTCGAAGGCCACCAGCCGGCCGCCGCCCTCCGCCTCGACCTCGAGGAAGGCGCCGCTCGGGATGTGCTCGATCCGCTTGGTCGCCCAGACTGCGCCGGTCACGGTCGCTCTCAGCATGGCCGCTCCTTCTCGATCTCGACTCCCAGGCTGCGGGCGCGGTCGCGCGCCATCGGCGTCAGCACCGCCTTCGGCGCGAGCACGAGCCGGGCGCCGGCCGCGGCCGCGTCGCGCACGGTGCGCTCGGTCACCGCGCCCTTCTCGATCCGCATGACGACGGCCGGCGCAGGGGCGGCGGCGGAGCCTGAAGCCGTTGCGCCGAGCCGGAAGCGCACCTTGCCCGAGCGGATCGCCATGCGGTCGCGCGGGTTCTCGAACCGGCGCACGAGCGTGCGCACGAACGCGTCCAGGTCGGCGTCGCTGCGCAGGTCGACCACCTCGACGTCGGCCGCGGCCGCCAATTGGCGCACCCCGGCAGCGCCAATTGGCGCGGGCGTCGTGTCGGACTCGGGCGGAGGCCGCCAGCCGGGCGGGCGGTGGACTGCCGCCACCGGCGGCGCCGGCACGCGGGCGACGGCCTCTGGCGGCGCAGAAGCGGGGCCAGGCCCCAACGGTTGGGGCCTGGCCCCACCGCCGTTGCCGTTGCCGTTGGTCGCCGGCTGCGCGGTGAGCGCCTCCTCGAGCAGGCCCGGCAGGAGCTCCGCCAGCACCTCGCGGGTGACGCTGCGCAGCTGGTCGGCGTCGTCGGGCGTGCTCACACCGCACCTCCGAGCGCCGCCACGGCGGCGTCGCCGGCCGTGCGCACGTCGGCCTCCATGCCGGCCAGGTAGACGCGGCCGGTGGCGCCGATCATGCGGTAGTCGACCACCTTGATCCGGGCCGCCTTCTCCGCCTCGTTCGTGGCCAGGATCGCGTACGACGCGGGCTGCATCTCGAGCACGAACAGCGACTCGCCGGGCAGCGCCATCGAGCCCAGCTTGTTGCGGTTGATCAGGAACGCGTGCTGGTGGTCGAGGTTCGTGATCATCTCGGACGCCAGGATCTGCGGCTGCATCGCATCCGCGGCGGTCGCGCCGAGCGCCTCGAGCACGGCGCTCGAGGCGGCGTGCACCTCCGCCGTCGAGCGGGAGTGGATCTCGAGGTAGCCGAACTGGCGCTCGACCACCAGGATCCCGGCCTGCACCTCGGTCGACTTGAGGGCGACGTCGGTCAGCGGCTCGATGTCGAGGCCGGGCGCGATCTCGATGATCTGCGCGGCCATGTTCGTGCGCGGAAGCCGGCCGCGGATCCACGTGCCCAGGTAGCACATGGTCTGGGGCTGCAGCTGGTCGAGGAAGATGAAGGAGCGCAGCTCGGCCACGGCCTACCTCCTCACCAGCTCACGGAGCTCCTCGAGGACGATCCGGCGGATCTCCTCGCGGGCGTCGCTCGCCTCGGCCGACAGCGCCGGTGCGGCGACCGGCACGGGCTCGGGCGACGCCGTCCACGGCTCCAGGCCGGTGAAGTCGCCGAACGGCTCGGACGGGTCGGAGGTATAGGCGACCCGGGTCAGGTTGATCAGGTGGCGCGGCTCCAGGTTCTCGCCCAGCGACGAGCGGCCGTAGAAGCCGGTGCCGATGGTCATCGTCGGGGCGAGATTCGTGTCGAGCCCCGCCGAGCCGGTGCTGCCGCCGACGTTCACCGCCACCCGCAGCACCTTGACCGCGGCCCCATAGGCCATGATCGTGCGCGGGTCGCGCGAGTGGATCACGGCCGAGTGGCCGGCGCCGCCGATGCGCAGCATGGCGCAGGCGGCGTCGATGCCGCGGCGCGCGTCCGGCACCCGCACGAGGCCGAGCAGCGGGAACATCTTCTCGCGCGCCAGCGGCTCCTCCGGCACGACCAGCGCGAACGGCGCGACCAGCACGCGCGTCTTCGGCGGGACGCGGAGCCCGGCCTCGGCGGCCAGCGCCGGGCCGTCCTTGCCGATCATGTCGAGCCGCATCCGGCCCTCCGGGAAGAGCTTCTCGCGCACGATCGCCACCTCGTCCTCCGAGAGCACATGGCCGCCGTGGCGGCCGAGCTCGCGCTCGAACGCGGCCGCGCAGCGCTCCTCGACGATCGCGCACGACTCGTTCGTGCACAGGATGGAGTTGTCGAAGCTCTTCGAGTCCATCAGCCGCTCGGCGGCCGCGCCCAGGTCGGCGGTGTGGTCGACCAGGCACGGCACGTTGCCGGGGCCGACGCCGATGGCCGGGTTCCCGGAGCGGTACGCGGCGCGGACGACGGCGACGCCGCCCGTCGCCAGGATCACGTCGGTGGTCGGGTCGCCCATGAGCGCCTCGATCAGCGGGATCGTCGGCTCCTCGACGACCTGCACGCAGCCGTCGGGCGCGCCGGCCTCGACCGCGGCCCGGGCGAGATGGTGGGCGGCATCGGCCGACACCTCGCGGGCCAGCGGGTGCGGGCTGACGACGACGGCGTTTCGGGTCATGAGCGCCAGCAGCACCTTGAAGTACACGGTGGCGATCGGGTTCGTCGACGGCGTCAGCGCCAGCACGACGCCGGCGGGCCGGGGCAGCTCGACGATCTTCGCGTCGGGGTCGATCCGGGCGCTCACGTAGTCGCGGCCGCCGTACCATTCGAGCAGGCCCTTCGAGCACGCCTCGTTCTTGCGCCGCTTGTGCTCGACGACGCCCATGCCCGTCTCCTTGACCGCCCATTCGGCGTAGCGCAGGGCGTTGCGGTGCGCCTCCTCGGCCACCGCCTCGACGATCCGGTGCGTGCGCTCGCGGTCGTACGCGGCAAAGGCCGTCGCCGCCCAGTGGGCGCGCTGGAGCATCATGCGGGCGCGGGGGACGCCGGCCGGCTCGGCGGCGACCGCGCTCACCGCGCCGCCCCCACCGCCGCGCGCCCGCCGCGCAGCTCCTGCAGCGCCTGGCCGATCGAGACCTCGGTGCGGTCGAGCACCTCGTCGACCAGCTCGGGGCCGAGCAGGATGCCGGGCTTGAACTGGAGCACGCGCGGGTCGAGCGTCGAGAAGATCGCCCAGACGCCGTTCTCGTACAGGTGCTTCATGACGATCTTTGCGCCCTGCGGGTGGTCGAACTCGAGCCCCATGACGACGCCGTCCTGGCGGATGCCGACGAACCAGTCCGGGTAGAGCTCCTGGATCGCGCGCAGCCCGCGGCCGAACCGGTCGGCGATGTAGTGCACCATCGAGCGCACCTCCGGCCGGCCGCAGATCTCGAGCACCTTGAGCGCGACGATGCAGCCGAGCTCGGCGCCGCCGCCCGTCGAGATGTGGCCGAAGCCGTCCTCCTTCAGCCACGCCGAGCACTCCTCGGAGACGACCACGCACGAGATCGGGTACATGCCGCCGGTGATGCCCTTGCCGATCACCATGATGTCCGGCTCGATGCCCGCCTTCGCGATCCCCCACATCTCCCCCGTGCGCATGAGGCCGGTCTGCACCTCGTCGGCGATGTAGAGCGCGCCGAATCGCTCGCACAGGCGCTTCACCGCCTGCAGGTAGCCGGGCTCCGGCAGCGGGAAGCCGTAGGTGGCGGGGATCGTCTCGAGCAGGACGGCGGCCACGTCGCCCTCGCGCAGTGCGCCCTCCATCGCGTCCACGTCGTTGAACGGCACCTGCACGAACTCGTCCGGGCGGTCGGACAGGAAGAGCTTCGAGAAGCGGTCGTCGCCGCTCGCGACGGCGAGGCCGGTGTGGCCGTGGTAGCCCTTCAGGATCGAGACGATCTTGCGCCGCTTGCGGGTGTGGCGGGCGGTCTTGATGGCGATGTCGGTCGCCTCGCCGCCGCCGGCGCCGTAGACGACGCGGCGCATGTTCGGCGGACAGGTCTTCACCAGCGCCTCGGCCAGCGCGGTGCGGGCGAGCGCCGGGAAGTGGTGGTTGCCGATGTCGAAGCGCTGCATCGCCTGCTCGAGCGTGGCGATCAGCTCCGGATTGCGGTGGCCGAGGTTGTACGTGCCGCCGTTCAGGTGCAGGTCGACCAGCCGACGGCCGGCCATGTCCCAGAAGAAGTAGCCCTCGCGCCGGTCGATGACGAGGTCGACGCCGGCCTCCTGCCAGAAGTCGGTCTTGTCGGGATTCCAGAACTCCCGCGACCGGTCGAGGAAGTCGTCCTTGGACTCGTAGGAGAAGAAGCCGTAGTCGTACATGCGCGCGATCGCCGCGGAACGTACCGAATACCAGACCAAAAAGCAAATACCAGCTATTGGTCCGACCCGAGCAGCGGGGCCTGGCCCCGCGTGCGAGGCCAGGCCCTCTCCGTGTAGCGTTGCGTCCGTGATCGACTCCGCCGAGATCGTCATCGTCGGCGCGGGGATCAACGGCCTCGCGACGGCCCACGCGCTCACGCGCGACGGCCACCGGGGCATCGCCCTGTTCGACAGCGCCTGGCCCGGCTCGGGCGACTCCGGCCGCTCCTTCTCGATGGTGCGCCGCCACTACTCGAACGCGGTCACCGCCCGCCTCGCGATCGCCGGGACACGCACCATCGCCGACTGGGAGAACGAGGTCGGCGTCGCCGACTCCGGCTACGTGCGCTGCGGCTACCTGCTGACCGTGCCCGAGCGGCTGGAGGCGGCCTGCCGCGACAACGTCGATCGCCTCCGCCGGCTGGGCCTGGAGACGCGGTTCCTCCAACCGGACGAGATCGGCGACGTGGAGCCGGCGCTGTCGCTCGACGGCGTCGCCGGCGCCGCCTACGAGCCGGACGGCGGCTTCGCCGACGCCCAGAAGATGTGCCTGGGATGGTTCACGGCCGCGTGCTCGCGCGGCCTGCACCACCGGCTCGGCTGCGGCGTGCGCGCCCTGCGCGTCGAGGCCGGCCGGGTGACGGGCGTCGAGACCGACGCCGGGTTCACCGCGGCGGGCACCGTCGTCCTCGCCACCGGCGCGTGGGCGAACGACCTGCTGCGGCCCGTCGGCGCGGAGCAGCCGATCGAGCTGCGCCGCCTGCAGGTGCTCGTGGCCTGCCGCGAGCCGGGCCAGACGCTGCCGTCGGCCGTCTGCTCGGACGCCGTGTCGAACGTCGTCGTGCGGCCCGACCGCGGCCGCCGCTTCTGCGCCGTCGCCTATGCCGGCGAGGACGCCCTCGCCCGCGCCGACGACTGCGACCACGCCGCCTCGCCGGGCTACGACGAGGTCGTGCGCCGCGGCCTCGCCGAGCGCTATCCGGGCCTGGCCGAGTTCCGGGTCGAGCGCGCGTTCGCCGGGCCGTACGACATCACGCCCGACTGGAATCCGATCCTCGGCCCGTGCCCCGGTATCGAGGGCCTCTACCTGGCCGTCGGCTGGAGCGGCCACGGCTTCAAGCTCTCTCCCGCCGTCGGCGAGGTGGTGGCGGCCGAGATCACCGGCCGCACACCCCCCGTCGACGTCTCCGAGCTGCGCCCCGGGCGCTTCGCCGAGGGCCGCCTGCTGCGCCTCGCCTACGGGCCGGGCGCGCGGGCCTAGATGCCGGCCGTCACACCGGCAGCCGCCCGTGCACGACCGGCGAGACCGTGATGTTGCCGCCGCACGGCTGGATCTTGAGCTTCTGCGTGAAGTGGTTGAAGTCGTTCGGCGGCGTCACCTCGACGTAGGTCGAGACGCGGCACTTCTGGCTGCCGGTGGGGACGTCCGAGTAGCCGGCGTAGAACGACCCGTGCTGGCCGGGCGTCATGACGACGTCGGTCTCGGGCTCGGATGGGACGCCGTTGCCCGTGCCCCGGTGCACGTGCGTCGGGATCGCCTTGTGCTTCGCGTTCAGCATCTGCATGCCGGGGAAGCCGAACAGCTTGCACGTCGAGCCGCTCGTGTTCGTGAAGACGAAGCGCAGGCGGATGGTGCCGGCCGCGCCGTTCGACTTCGGGTGCGCCAGCGCGAGCTGGTGCAGCCGGCAGCGCGGCGTGCTCGCCGCCGCCGCCGACGCGTGAGTCGCCGCCGCCCCGGCGGCGCCGATCCCGGCAGCCGCCGCGAGCACCACCGCCAGCCTCACCGTCCGCCGATCCCGGATCCCGCGCATGACCGCCTCCTGGTGGAGTTACCGTTCAGCGCCCAGCATACGAGCGCGTCGTCACGATCGTGTCACGGGCCGGCGTCGGAATCGTGAAGCCGCACGACGCGGTCGTAGTTCAGGCGCATCAGCGCGATCACCTCGTCCACGTCGGCGTCGGTGCGGATGGGACGGGCGCCCGGGCCCTCGGCGCCCGGGAACACCGGATGCGGCTCGATCCGCCCCTCCGCCCGGAGCTCGCGCCAGACGGACTTCGGGAACATGAAGTGGGCGGAACGGTCGCCGTGCAGGTGGCCGATCTCACGCCGGCCGAGCTGGAAGCTCCACTCGCCCCGGCGACCGGGGCCGGCCGTGACCCCGCTCCAGGAGGTGACCTCGTCGGTGATGCGCCGGCTGGGGGCGCTCGTCGCGCTCATACGAACCAGCGTACCCCCGGCGGGGCGGATCCGGTCAGCCTCGCTCGAGCACCGCCCGGTAGGCCGCCCGCGCGGCCGCGTCGTCGGGCGCCGCCTCGGCGGCCGCCTCCGCGTCGCGCAGGCGCACGTAGCGGGCGACCTCGTCCGCGGCGCGCGCGTCCGACCAGCCGAGCACGGGCGCGACGAGCGGCGCGACCGCCGCGGCGGCCGCCCGGCCGCGGTCGGGCACCTCGATCGCGACCCGCGTCCGGCGCGAGAGCACGTCGTCGAGGTCGAGCGCGCCCTGGTGTGAGCAGGCGTGCACCGCCTCGGCGAGCGTGTGGTGCCCCGACCCCGGCACCGGCGCGGCCAGCTCGGGATCGGATGCGGCGAGCGCACGCACCTCGTCCCGGACGTCCGCGATCGGCACCGTCTGGGTGCGCGACGGCGGGACGCCGCCCAGGTCGCGGCCGGCCGCGTCCACGGCGTCGCGGGCCATCACCCGGTAGGTCGTGTACTTGCCGCCGGCGATCGCCGTCAGCCCCGGGACGGGCGCGAACAGGCGGTGCTCGCGCGAGAGGCGCGTCGTCGCCGCCGTCCCGGCAGCCGCCACGAGCGGCCGCAGCCCGGCGTAGACGCCGCAGATGTCGGCGGCCCGGACAGGCGTCCGCAGCACGCTGTTCACCTTGGCGAGCACGTACTCGACGTCGCTGCGGTTTGCGACCGGCTCGTCCGGCTCCCCGTCCCACTCCGTGTCGGTGTCGCCGAGCAGCCAGTGCCCGCCGCCCCAGGGGATGGCGTGGAAGATGCTCTTCTCGGTGCGCATGAAGAGCCCGTCGCGCATGTCGATCGCCCGCCGCGGCACCAGCACGTGGATCCCCTTCGACGGCCGCAGCGCGTGATGCGGACGGCCGGTGGCGAGCTCGAGCACGCGGTCGGTCGAGACGCCCACGGCGGCGATCGTGTGCCGGGCGCGGACGGGGAACGGCTCGCCGTCCGTCCTCACCTCCGCCCCCGCCACCCGGCCGCCCTCGTCGCGCAGGAATCCGGTCACGGCCGCCCGGGTGACGATCGCGGCGCCATGGGCGGCCGCCGTCCGCGCCACGCAGACGGCGAAGAGGGCGTCGTCCTCCTGCGCGTCGTGGAACGTGACCGCGCCGACGAGCGTGTCGGGGCGCAGCGCCGGCGCCTGCGCGAGCGCCGCCCGCCGCGACAGGTGCCGCGCCCGGGGCAGGTGGCGGGCGCCGCCCATGGAGTCGTAGAGCAGCAGCCCGGCGCCCATGTAGGGCCGCTCCCACACGCGCCGCCGCAGCGGGAACAGGAACGGCACCGGCCGCACGAGGTGGGGCGCGAGCCGCGTCAGCAGCAGCCGCCGCTCGCGCAGCGCCTCGCGCACGAGGCCGAAGTCGAGCATCTCCAGATAGCGCAGACCGCCGTGGATCAGCTTGCTCGAGCGGCTCGACGTACCCGCGGCGATGTCGCGCGCCTCGACCAGCGCCACGGACAGCCCGCGCGTGGCCGCGTCGAGCGCGATCCCGGCGCCGGTGACGCCGCCGCCGACCACGAGCAGGTCGAAGGTCTCGCCGCGCAGCCGGTCGAGCGCCCGCACGCGCTCGCCCGGGCCGAGGACGCCGCCGCTCACCCGCCGGCCGCGGGGCGCACGTGCACCTCGAGCGCGTCGCGCCAGCGGGCCCGCTCGCGCGCACGCCCGGCCGCGTCGAGCACGGGCTCGACCCGGTGGGCGACGGCGTGACCGGACGCGGCCGGGTCGAGCACGCCGGCGGCCGCCGCCGCCATCGTCGCGATCCCGCGCGCCGTGGCCTCCAGGTCGCGCGCGACCTCGAGCACCAGTCCGGAGAGGTCGGCCACCGCCTGCAGCAGCACGCGATCGGCGGCCAGGCCGCCGCCGACGCGGAGCACGTCGATGCCGCCGGAGGCCGCCTGGGCCTCGAGCGCGTCGGCGATCTGGTGGGCGACGCCGGCCAGCCAGGCCGCCGCCAGGTCGTCGGCCGTCGTCCCGCTGCTCGCACCCACGATGGTGACGCGGTCGGCGCCGTGCCAGTGGGGGGTGCCGAGCCCGGCGGGCGCCGGCACGACGACCGGATGCGGCGCGTCCCAGGCCGGCGCACGCGACGCCCAGTCGGCGGCGACGATCCCGCTCGCGCGCAGCACGCCGAGCGCATTTCCGGCGTTCGCGCCGAAGGCCTCGAGCGCATAGGTGCGGCCCTCGCGCGCGGTCTGCCAGGCGACCGTCGCGAGCACGCCCTCAGGCGGATCGGGCCGCGCCGGGCCGGCGTTCATCCACACGAACGCGCCGGTGCCGAGCGTGAGCGCGGCCATCCGCGGCCGGGTGCAGCCCTGGCCGTAGAGCGCGGCCTGCTGGTCGCCCAGCATGGCGGCGACCGGTGCCTCGAATCCGACGGTGTCCGCGGACGTGCGCAGGCCGGACGCGTCCGAGTCGCGCACCTCGGGCAGCACCGCCGCGGGGACGCCGAACAGGTCGAGCAGGCCCGCGTCCCATGACATCGTCTCGACGTCGAGGACGAGGCTGCGGCAGGCGTTCGACGGCTCGCTGATGTGCCCCGCCCCGCCGGAGAGGTGCCAGGCCAGCCAGCAGGCGACGTCGCCGAAGGCGAGCTCGCCGGCCTGCGCCCGGGCGAGCAGCGCGGGGTCGCGCCCGAAGAGCCACGCCAGCTTGGGCGCCGAGAACGTCGGGTCGAGCGCAAGCCCGGTCACCGCGGCGACGCGTTCGGCCCCCGGCCGTCCGGCCAGCGACGCGCACAGCTCCTCGGCGCGCTGGTCCTGCCAGCTCACCATCGGCGTCACCGCCCGCCCGGAGCCGCGCTCCCACAGCACGAAGGTCTCGGTCTGGTTGGCGATCCCGATCCCGGCCACGTCCCCGTCCGCCGCCGCGCGGGCCTCACCGATCGCGGCGAGCGCGCCGTCGAGGAGCGCGTCCGGGTCGTGCTCGACCATGCCCGGCCCCGGCCGCGACGTCTCCACCCGGCGCACCGCCGAGGCGACCGCCTCCAGCCGCGGGTCGTAGGCGATGCAGCGGGTGCTCGAGCTGCCCTGGTCGACGGCGAGGATGACGGGGCCGGCCGGCATGCCGGGGACCGTAACGGTTCCTGGACGCAGATGCGCGAGACTGACGCGGCAGTCACCCCGCAGGAGGAGACCTCAATGCGCAGATTCCACGCCGGGCTCGCACACCTGTTCGCGGGCCTCCTGGTCGTCCAGTTCTTCCTGGCCGGCCTGGGCGCGTTCACCACGATCCACGACAAGCACTACAAGGACTCGAACTTCGACGCCCACGCCGCCCTCGGCACCGGGCTGATCCTGCTCGCGCTGATCCTCGTGGTCGTCGCCGCGATCGGGCGCTGGTCGCCGCGGGCGACGCAGATGAGCGGGCTGCTGTTCGGCCTCATGATCGTGCAGGCGCTGCTGGGCGGCTGGGGCGCCAGCGACGCGCCGCTGCTGGGGGGCCTGCACGTCGTGAACGCGCTCGTGATCGTCGCGGTGACGGTGCTGATCGTGCGGGAGTCGCGCGCGCCTGCCCGCGAGCCGGCGACCGCGTAGCCGCGCACCGGCTCGTGCCCGGGGTCGTGGACCATGGTGGCCGCGTTACGGCTGATTCACGGGCACTTGCCGGCGGTGAACGCAGCCCGGTCGGCCGACGACAGGATCCAGTGCCACGTGCCCCCGATCGGCAGGGCATGGATGGTCGCGGTCGTCACGCCGGTGTCCGACGTCACCTGCAGGGTGACGGCGTCGGAGCGCTCCGACGCCCCGTCCACCTCGACGGGCTCGGAGTAGGAGTCCAGCACCTTCACCGACCTGAGCGTGAACCCCTCGTTGCCGAGGCAGGCGGTGTAGCGCGCCCGGCTCACGACCGCCTGATCGGCCGGCGCGAGCTCATCCCACAGGCGCCCGGACTGCCCGCGCGCGAACTCGGTGGTGATCCGCTGGACGAACGCCGGGGCCGACTCCTTGCCGCCGGACCCGCCGCCCGCCGAGCCGCCGCACCCGGCCGCCGAGGCCACCGCCAGCACAGCGGTCGCGCCGATCAGGGCCCAAACGGCGCCGCGACGCCGACGTCCTCCGCCTCGCCCATGTTCGGTGTTCGCGCCCATCATGTCCCTCCTCATATCGTCGGAAGCGTGACGCGCACCGGCGGCCGGTACGCGGCGAACTCGAGCTCTCCGGCCAGGATGGGGGGGCCGGCGTCGGGCACGACCACCGCCCCGAGACCGGGCCGCTCGGCGATGTAGGCGCGCGCGGCACGCGCCGTCGTCACCGCGAGGGCGGTGGCGTGCGCCTCCGCCGCGACGGCGTCTTCGGCGATGACCGTGACCGCCAGCGGGCCGCCCTTGGCGGGCGCCCCCGTGCTCGGATCGATCAGGTGATGGAGCGTGTTCCCGGGGCCGAACCGGCGC
Organism: uncultured Actinomycetes bacterium; assembly: GCA_963843705.1. GTDB lineage: Bacteria > Actinomycetota > Thermoleophilia > Gaiellales > JAICJC01 > JAICJC01. The sequence goes on along the minus strand of CAWJLQ010000006.1, from coordinate 50,584 downwards.
CGGTCGCGGCCGGAGGTGGCGACGCCGCCTGCGACGACGCGCACGACGCCGAGGCTCGAGCCCGGCACACGCGGGTCGGCGACGCCGATGCGCCAGGGGCCGCCGTCGGGCGACGCGCCCCACACGGCGATGTCGCCGCCGAGGTCGACCAGCCCGCCGGCGAGTCCGGGCCACGCGGAACGCATCGCCTCGACGGCGCGAGCGGCGGAGAAGCCCTTGCCGATCCCACCGAGATCGGCCTCCGCGCCCGCCTCGATGCGCACGCGCCGCTGCTCGCGGTCGATCTCGATCGAGGCACCCGCACGCCACGACGGCGCGATCCGATGCGTATGCGGGGCGATCTGCTCGAACGAGCGGTCGTAGCCCACCGCAACCAGCGCAGGCAGGATGGTGGGGTCGAACCGACCCGCCGTCGCCGCCCGCGCGCGAAGCGCAGCCTCGAGCGCGTCGGATAGCCGTTCGTCGACGTGTGCCCACTCGCCGCCGCGGCTGTTCATCCGGCACAGGTCGCTCTGTGGATCGAACCGCGAGAGCGCCCGCTCGCAGGCGACGACCTCGGCGCGGCCGGCCTGCATCGCCCGGCGTGCCTGCAGCCCCTCGTCGCGGCGTGCCGTGACCGACACCGCGCAGGCGGTGCCCATGGCCCGAAACGGCAGCGTCTCCAGCCTGCACGCCATCACACGGCCACCGGGGTCGGGCGGGCCGGTTCGTCCTTCGGCGGCGCCGGGGCGGGCAGGCGTGGGCGCTGCGCCTTCGGCGCCGGCCGCGGCGCGAGGATGCGCAGGAACGTCAGCCACAGCACCGGCAGGAGCGCGACGGCCGCGAACACGAGTCCGCGCGTGTCCACCAGGTCGCTGCCGGTCGTGAGCGCGTGCCAGAGCCCGAGCGAGAAGCCCGCGAAGCTCGCGTAGTGCAGCTGCCGCCAGCGCCGCTGGCCGATGCGGCGCCGCGCTCGGAACGACGTCGCGAGCACGAGCATCAACCACGCCGTCACGACCCCCGCGGCGACCGACACGGGGCGCCACGGCGCGGTTCCGGGGACGAGCACCGCAAGGACTCCGAAGTGCAGCGTCGGGTCGAACAGCAGGGCGACGCCGTGCAGCGCCACCATGCACAGGCTCGCCCACAAGATCGTGCGATGCCACTCGAGCAGGGCCTTGCCGCGCTTCGGACCGAGCACGCGCGTGCTCAGGAGCAGCCCGAGCGTCACCGCGACCGCGAGCAGGCCGAACGCGACCAGCCCGGCGGCCCGCGCGATCAGCCAGGCGACGGGGACGCCCGTGGCGAGGACGGTCATCCCGCTCCTACCGGCGATGTCCGCGTGGTTGCCTGGGGGGCCGTGTTCTGGACGACGAGGTTGCTGGTGCCGTTCTTCCCCTTGACCACGACGACCTGCGGGGTGACCGACCCGGAGGCGGGCTGCTGACGCGTCCAGGCCAGCACGGCCACCACCGCGAAGAGCGCCCACACCGAAAGGACGGTGACCCACACGGTTCGCATCTCAGCCTCCTGGCTCCACCTGCTGCGTCCTCGCGGGCGCGGTGGTCGCGGGTTGCACCTGCTGCACCGACGGCCCCGCCGGCGCGGGCGACGGCGCCCGGGTGAGACCGGCGATCGCAACGCCGCCGGTGAGCACGGTCGCGGTGAGAGCGAGCGCGAGCGCAATCAACTGCCGCCGGCTCGGCTCGGCCGGGCGAGTCGCGCCTCCCGGGGCTACCGCCATCGCGGACTCCTTTCGCTCCTGCCGCGCTTCGATCATCCCGCGGCGAGCACGGCGCCGCATCGGCGAGAGCCCGCATCCTCCGTACGGAGTTGTACGCACTCGCGTCGGTACGAGTTCGGCGAAGCCACCGATGCGCGCGGCGGCCGGAGGCGCTCCAATGGACGCATGGCTTCGCCGTCTGCCCGAGCCGCGCCATGACCGATCCGATCGTCATCGTCGGAAACGGCGTTTCCGGCTATGCGTGTGCCGCGAAGCTCGCTCTCGCCGGCGAGCCCGTGACGATGATCGGCCCCGGCCTGCCGCACGATCGCCCACCGCTCTCCAAGCGCGCGCTCGTGACCGGCCGCCTTCCCTTGCTCGCCGCGGCAGACACCCTGGCCGAGCGCGGGATCGCTCACATCGACGGCGTCGTCACGGCCGTCGATCTCGGCGGGCGGCGCGTGACCGTCGCCCCGCGCGGCGGCGGAGGACCCGTCGAGGTCGAGGCGCCACGGCTGGTGTGGGCGACCGGGCTGCGCTATCCGCGCCCGCCGGTGCCGGGCCTGGACGACTGCGACGAGAACGCGACCGGCGCCGGCGCGATGGCCCTGGTCAAGCGGCTGGAGCGACCCGGGCAGCGCGTGATCGTGATCGGCGCGGGCCTGATCGGCACCGAGACCGCCGCGACCCTTGCCGCGACCCATCGGGTGACCCTGCTCGACATGGTGGCGCGGCCGCTCGCCAGGTTCCTCCCGGTCGTGTCGGATGCTGCGACGGCCACGCTCGCGGCGCTCGGCGTCGATTTCGCCGGCGAGTGCCGGATCGAGTCGGCCGAACACGACGCGCGCGGCTGGGTCGTGCGTACGCAGACCCACGGGGATATGCGCGCCGACGTCGTCGTCTCGGCAGCCGGCTTCCGGTCCAGCCTGCCGCCGGAGCTCGCCCCCGCCACGCCCCGGCCGCTGGCGCTGGAGGCCGACGAGACGCTCCGCGTGGCCGGCCACGAAGGCGTTTGGGCATGCGGCGACTGCGTGTCGTTCCCCCACCCGCGCTTCGGCCGGCTGGCGATCCCGCACTGGGATCATGCGCTCTGGAGCGGCCGCCACGTCGCCGGGGCGATCACCGGATCGCGCGAGCCGTATGTGCGCGATCCGTACTTCTTCAGCGACATCGGCCCGCTGCGGATCCAGCAGGTCGGCCTCGCGGCCGCCGCAGTCGAATGGGCCGAGGAGGACGGACTCTGGGTCGGGCGCGACGAGCACGGGCGCCCGTCCTGTGTGCTGCTGCTGGACGCGCCGGCGCGCCTCGGCGACGCACGCAAGCTGGTGGCCGCCGCCTGAACATCCACGAGGAGAGGAGAACACGATGTCCGTTCACGTCGTCGTTGACACCGGCATCTGCATCGGCTCCGGCGAGTGCGTCGGGCTCGACCCTGAGGCGGTCGAGATCCACGACGGCTGCGCCCGGGTCCTGATCGACCCTATGGAGGAGGAGCGCGCGCAGGCGCTGTGCGACACGTGCCCGGTCGGCGCCCTCACCATCGAGGACTGAGAGCGCCGGCGCGCCCCCTCGAGGTCGAGCAGCGGGTGCCCCGGACGGCGCAGGCGATGGCGCTCGGGGGACTGTCCCCGCTTCCCGCCGCTAGATGATTGATTCCACACCCCCGCGCGCCTGGACGTCAGGTGGTGGCGGGGGTTTGGGTCGCTGGTGGGGCTGCGGCTGCGAACCGTCGCATCGCTGCGTCCTCGGTCGCGCCCATACGACCCGGTATGAACACTCCCTGCGTCCTTGCGCTGCTCGGTTCGCAGCCGCCCAGACCGCACAGCGGCGTGGAATCAATCATCTAGCGCAGGAACTCGGCGTAGCGCGCCTGGTGCGCGCCGTCCACCAGCGTGAAGTCGCCGCCGGCGTCGACGTGCGTCGCATCGGCGCGCAGCGCCCAGACGCCGTAGAGGCTGTTCCCGCCGGGATTCCACGGCTGGATCGCCCCGCCGGCGTCGGTGGCGAAGAAGCGCTCGCGCTGGACGGGCGCCGTGCACACCCACGGGCTGCCGCCGCCGGGCGCGCCGGCCGTGTCGCCGCAGGCGTTCAGGAAGTGGCCGCCCGCGAGCACCTCGCTGCCGGCCAGCGCGACCGCCTGCACGTCGCCGTCTGCGAACCGGCTCCAGCGCCGGCGGCCGGTGGCCGGGTCGTACGCGTCGAGCTGGCCGCCCTCGTGGCCGCCGACCGCCGCGTAGAGCGAGGTCGAGCCGAGGGCGAGCGACCACACCTGGCCGAGCGGGGCTGTGCTCCACGCGAATACTCCGCCCTTCTTCCCGCCGACGGCGGCGAGGAACGGTCGCGAGGCGCCGTCCACCGCGCTGAAGTGGCCGCCGACGAAGATCCGGCCCGCCGCCGGATCGCCGAGCAGCACGTGCACCGGGCCGTTCGCGGCCGCGCGCCACGCCGACGCCAGACCGCCGCGGGCGAGCCCGACCGACGCCAGGTTGCGGCGCGCGACGCCGTCGACGCGGGAGAAGCTGCCGCCCAGGTAGAGCCGCGTCGCCGAGGCCGCCATCGCGTCGACCTCGCCGTTGGCGGCGCCGCGGAACGACGTCACCAGCTTGCCGGTCGAGCGGCTGACGACCGCCAGGTTGCGGACGGCGTGGCCTCCGACCGACGTGAACTTCCCGCCGACGTAGACCCGGTTTCCGACCACCCGAAGGGCGTGCACCGCACCGTTCACATTCGGATTCCATGCGGTCGGCCGGCCCGTCGACTCGTTGACGGCCGCAAGATGCTCGCGCGTCACGGTCTGCCGTGTGCCGTGCGAGGTGAGGGTCGTGAACGAGCCGCCCAGATAGGCGATGCCGTTCGCGATCGCGATCACGCTCACGCGCCCCTCCGCCTGCCAGGTGGCGACGGGAGCGCTGCCGAGGGTCGTGGTGGGCGCCGCCTGTGCCGCCGCCGGCCCCGCCAGCATCGCTGCTGCCGCAGCCGCCGTCACCCACACCCACGCTGACGCTCTCCGCATGACCCCTCCCCGGTGGTTGGAAAGCCTGGACGCCCTGCCTCGGGCTTCCTCCAGCGTAGAGCGACGCGGGAACCGCGCAAGCGTCGTGTCAAGCATGGTCCAACAAAGCGCCGCCGGAGGCCGGACCGCGGCTACTCGGCGCGGACGTCCCCCTGGCGGTGGATCGGCAGGCTGAACCGCACCGTCGTCCCGCCGCCCGCGGCAGACTCGATGGCGAAGGTCCCGCCGGCGATCCGTACGCGCTCGATGGTGGCGTCGAGGCCGAGATGCGGCCCCGGCCCGCGCCGGCCGGCGGCGCGCTCGAACCGGGACGGGTCGAACCCGACGCCGTCGTCGGCGAGCACGCAGACGAGCGCCGCGGCCCGCTCGTGCAGGCGCAGCTCGAGGCTGCGCGCGTGCGCATGCCTGCGCACGTTCGCGACCAGCTCGCGCAGGGTGCGGTACGCCAGGATCTCGATCTCGGGCGCGTACCGGCGCACGGTCACGTCCACCGTCGTCTCGAGGCCGCAGTCGGCGCCGGCCTCGGCGATCAGGTGGGTGACCGCGGGGCCGAGGCCCTGCGCGTCGAGCAGCGGCGGCCGCAGGTCAAAGCTCATCCGCCGCACGCGGTCGACCGCCTCCGACAGCGTCGCCCGCGTACGCGCCATGCTCTCCGCCGCGCCGCCCATGTCCTCACGGTCGATGGTCGCCTGGCAGGCGTCCATGCCCACGAGCGCGGCGACCATCACCTGGACGGTGTCGTCGTGCAGCTCGAGCGCGATCCGCTGCCGCTCCGCCTCCTCGGCGCGCAGCATCGAGCCGAGCAGCGTCCGGCGGCGGTGCTCGCTCGTCTCCAGCGCATGCTGGGCGCGCAGCGCCGTGTCGCGTGCGGCCTCCGCGTCGCGGCGCGACTCGCGCTCGGCGGCGAGCAGGCGCTCACGCTCGATCGCGTACTGCACGGAACGCGCGACCAGCTCGCCGCTCGCCCGCCCCTTCGGCAGGTAGTCGCTCGCGCCCGCACCGAGCGCACGCAGCGCCAGCTCCTCGTCGTCTCGCCCGGCGAGCACGACGATCGGCAGATCGGCCGCGGCGTCGCGCAGCGCCTCGAGCGTGCGCAAGCCGCTGTCGGGAAGGGCGAGGTCGACGAGCACGGCATCGGCTCCCGCGGCCTCCAGCTGGGAGAGGCCGTCGTCCAGCGTGCCGGCCGCCGTCACGTCGAAGATGCTCGCGGCGGCCTCGATCTCGTGCTGGAGCTGGCGCACCGCGACCTCGTCCGGCTCGATCACGAGCAGCCGGATCCGCCGGGGCCGCGCGGCGACCACCGGCGCAGACATGCGCGCCGGTGAGGCGCCACCGTGGGTCGTCGTCTGTCCGTGCACCGTGAAAGGATGCTAGATCCGTCCGCGGACGCGGCCCCTCCCCGGATCGACGTACGCTGCCTCCGCCGGATGAGGGGTTTTTCCAGGTTTTTCCGGCTCAGGCGACCTCGTTGCCGCTGGTACACTCGCCTCCGCGTGACCGATCGCACGGCAGCCCTGCACGCCAGAAGCCTTGCCGATCCCGACGGATTCTGGGGCGAGGCGGCGGAGGCCATCACGTGGCGCACGCGCCCGGAGCGCGTGCTCGACGACTCGGCGGCGCCGTTCTACCGCTGGTTCACCGGCGGCGTGATGAACACCTGCGAGAACGCGCTCGACCGGCACGTCGACGCCGGCCACGGCGATCGCCCGGCGCTGATCCACGACAGCCCGGTCACGGGCAGCGTGCGCCGCTTCACCTACCGTGAGCTGCGCGACGAGGTGGCGTGGACGGCGGGTATGCTCGCCGGGCTGGGCGTCGGCCGGGGCGACCGGGTCGTGATCTACATGCCGATGGTGCCCGAGGCGGCGATCGCGATGCTCGCCTGCGCCCGCATCGGCGCCATCCACTCCGTCGTGTTCGGCGGGTTTGCCGCGAACGAGCTGGCCGTGCGCATCGACGACGCCCGGCCGAAGGTCGTCCTGTCGGCGTCGTGCGGGATCGAGGTCAGCCGGGTGATCGCCTACAAGCCGTTGCTCGACCGCGCCCTCGAGCTGGCCGTCCACCGCCCCGAGCACGTCGTCGTGCTCGCCCGGCCGCAGGCGGAGGCGGCGATGACGCCCGGCCGCGACCTGGACTGGCGCGAGACCGTCGCCGCGGCCGCTCCGGCCGCCCCGGTGCCGGTCGCGGCCACCGACCCGCTCTACATCCTCTACACCTCGGGGACGACCGGCCGGCCCAAGGGCGTCGTGCGCGACAACGGCGGCCATGCCGTCGCCCTCGCCTGGAGCATGGCCAACGTCTACGACCTGCACGCGGGCGACGTCTTCTTCACCGCTTCCGACGTCGGCTGGGTCGTCGGCCACTCCTACATCGTGTACGCACCGCTGCTGGTCGGGTGCACGAGCGTCATGTACGAGGGCAAGCCCGTGGGCACGCCCGACCCGGGCGCGTTCTGGCGCGTCGCCGCCGACCACGGCGTGCGCACGCTCTTCACCGCCCCGACCGCGATCCGGGCGATCCGCAAGGAGGATCCGGACGGCGAGCACGTCGGCCGGTACGACCTGTCGCGCTTCGAGTCGCTGTTCCTGGCCGGCGAGCGGCTCGATCCGGACACCTATCACTGGGCGACGCGCGTCCTCGGCGGGCGCCCGGTGATCGACCACTGGTGGCAGACCGAGACCGGCTGGCCGATCGCGGCCAGCTGCCTGGGCGTGGAGCGCCTGCCCGTGAAGGCGGGCTCGCCGACCCGCGCGGTGCCCGGCTACGACGTGCGCATCCTGCGCGCCGACGGCACCGCCGCCGACCCGGGCGAGGAGGGGGCGATCGCCATCCGCCTGCCGCTCCCGCCGGGCACGCTGCCGACCCTGTGGGGCGACGACGAGCGCTTCCGCACCGGCTACCTGACGGCCTTTCCGGGCCACTACACGACGGGCGACGGCGGGATGCTCGACGCCGACGGCTACCTGTTCGTGATGGGCCGCATCGACGACGTCATCAACGTCGCCGGCCACCGCCTGTCGACGGGGGCGATCGAGGAGGTGGTCGCCTCCCACGAGGACGTGGCCGAGTGCGCGGTGTTCGCGATCCCCGACGAGCTGCGCGGCCACGTCCCGCTCGGGCTCGTCGTGCTCAAGGCGGGCTCGGAGCGCGACCCCGACGAGCTGCGCGCCGAGCTGGTGGCGATGGTGCGCGACCGGATCGGCGCCGTCGCCTACTTCCGCGACTCGCGCATCGTGCAGCGGCTGCCGAAGACGCGGTCGGGGAAGATCCTGCGGGCGACGATGCGGGCCATGGCCGAGGGGCGCGACGTGACGCCGCCGTCGACGATCGAGGATCCAGCCGTGCTGGACGAGATCGCGGCGGTGCTCACACCCCGCCGCCGGCCGGCCTGACGCCGCGCCGCTGGCGGTCCCGCCGGCACCGTAGAGTGCCGCTGATGCTCCGGGCGGAGAACCGCATGGTCACCGTGATGGTGGCGGTCGAGCTGCTCTCGAGCCTTGCGCTCGGCGCCGTGGCAACCGCACTCGGATGGCAGGCCTACGCCCGCCGGCACGATCCGCTCGTGCTGGGGCTGCTCGGCCTGGCCGAGTTCGTCCCCGCCGTCCTGCTCGCCCTGCCCGCCGGACACGTCATCGACCGCCACGACCGGCGCACGGTTGCAGGCGCCGGATTGGTCTTCTCCACCGCGATCGCCGCCGCGCTCGCGCTCGACGCGGGCGCGGGCGACACCGCCGTCTGGCCGCTCTACGTGCTCGCCTTCGGCTGGGGGGTGGGCAACGCCTTCGTGGGGCCGACCCTGGGGCCGCTGCTCGCAGGCGGGATCGAGAGCGCCGACCTCTCGCGCACGTTCGCCATGGTCACCTCCGCCGGGCAGGCGGCGATGGTCGCGGGACCGGCGCTCGGCGGCATCACGCAGTCGCTCGGCGCGCCCGCGCCGTACCTGTTCGGGGCGGCGTTCGCCGCCGCCGCGGCGGCGCTGATGCCGCTGGTCCCGCGCGCCGCCGGGATCGCGCACGTCGGCGAGCACGAGCCCGAGCTGCAGGACGTGCTCGACGGCGTGCGGCTGATCTTCCGCAGCCGTCCGCTGCTCGGCGCGATCTCGCTCGACCTGATGGCGGTGCTGTTCGGGGGCGCGACCGCGCTCCTGCCCGTGTTCGCGCGCGACATCCTCCACGTCGGCGCGACCGGGAACGGGCTCCTGCGCGCCGCCCCGGGGGTGGGCGCCGTCGTGGTCGGGGCGTGCATCTCGGCCCGACCCCTGCGCCGCCGCGTCGGCGGCACGCTCTTCACCGTCGTGGCGCTCTTCGGCGCGTTCACCGTCGTCTTCGGGCTGTCGCGCAGCTTCGTGCTGTCGCTGCTCGCGCTGGCGGCCCTGGCCGGCGCCGACATGGTCAGCATGGTCGTGCGCAGCACCCTCTCGCCGCTGCTCACGCCGCCGGCGCTGCGCGGCCGGGTGAGCGCCGTCGAGCGCGTCTTCATCGGCGCGTCGAACGAGCTCGGCGCCTTCGAGTCCGGCGCGGCGGCGGCCGTGCTGGGCGCGGTGCCGGCGGTCGTCCTGGGCGGCGCGGCGTCGATCGCCGTCGCGGCCGTCTGGGCCTGGCGGTTCCCGGAGCTGCGCACGATCGACCGGTTCGACGACCTCGCCCCCGAGCCGGTTCTGCTGGATTGAAGACAGCTTGATGTGGAAGATTTGCACGTTTGTCAGGTGCCTGTACATTCGAGGCAACGGAGGCGGAGGGAGCGAACGTGCGACGGATCAGGTTCACGAGGATGGCGGCGGCGATGGCGGTCGCCGCTGCGACGCTGGCCGCGACGGGCGCGCCGGCCACGGCCGCGACGCATGCGGCGCGGATGCACGCGTTCACGCCACGGCTGCTGCCGGCCGTCTCGCTCCCGAGCGTGCTGGCCCGGCGGATGGCGCGCTTCCTGCCGCACGCCGCGGGCTCGCTCAGCCTCGACTCGACCCAGCTCTACGCCGACCCCGAGGACGTCACGGTGAACGGCGTGACCTACACGCTCTATCTGAGCGCGTTCAACTGGCCGGCCGCGTTCGACCAGGCGCCGCAGCTCGACGTCCAGCTCGACCGCACGACGGCCGGAGGCGGGATGCTCACCGGCGAGCAGGACCACTCCTACGACTACGCCCCGCTCAGCGGCCTCACGCTGACGACGAACCCCGCCCTCACGCACGCCCACCTGAAGACCGGCACGGGCATCGCCCCGAGCGCGATCGACATGCGCTTCCACGCCACCGGCTCGGTCGTGCAGACGCCGTGCACGCTCGCCACGGGCGGCCGCGGCACGTTCCAGGTCGCCACCGGCACGCTCTCGGCGGCCACCTTCAAGGTCGCCACCGGCACCGTCCCGTTCTTCGGCGACATCACCACCGCGCCGGCGACGGCGACCGTGGTCCACGACCCCGGCTGCTCGTCGTTCGTGCAGGCGGCGCGGGTGTTCCGCTTCCCGTGCACGGGGCCGACGCTCCAGCACACGTCGCTGACGACGTTCTGGGTGAGCCAGCTCGGCTACCGCCGCGGCCGGCTGGTGCAGGTCGGCGACGTCGAGTCGAACCCGTTCGGCCCGACCGGCACCGGCCACTTCGCGATCGGGCTCGGCCCCGGCGCCGACATGCCCGCCCCGGTGCACACCGGGGACGGGATGCACATGGCGGTGCGGACGCAGGGAGTGCCGTTCATGGGCGGCGCGGCGGCCTTCCACGCGACGGGCAAGCCGCGCGTCTCGCCGGGACACTCCTGCGTCTGGGAGGGTCACACGCACCGGTACACCAACCTGCGCTACCGGGGCACCCTGACCCCGGCCGCGTCCCCGCTCGCCGTGCTGTTCGACACCGGCACGCTGACGCTCGGCGAGGTGCACGCGACGCTCTGGGTGCCGCGGTACGCGAAGGGCTAGCAACGGCCGGCGTGGACGAGGGGCGCGCCGGGCGCGCGCCCCTCGCCGGCGGGCAGATTGGAGCCGGATTGCGCGGCGGCCGTCGCACCGCGCTCCGGCGGGGCTACGCTGGGAACGCATGGGCGAGACAGATGTGACCGGCGGCGCCCCCGCAATCGAGACCACCGGCCTGACGAAGCGGTTCGGCGACAGGGTCGCCCTCGCGGAGGCCGAGCTGCACGTTCCCCGAGGGGTGTCGTTCGGATTCCTGGGGCCGAACGGCGCGGGCAAGACGACCCTGATCAGGACGCTGCTCGGACTGACGCATGCGTCCGCCGGCGAGATGCGGCTGCTCGGCCTGCCCGTGCCCGAGCGGCGCGCCGAGGCGCTCGCCCGGGTCGGAGCGATCGTCGAGGAGCCGCGCTTCCACGGCCACCTGACCGGCCGCGAGAACCTGCGCATCGCCGCCGCATGCCGCGAGCCCGACGCGGACGCCCGCATCCCGGCGGCGCTCGACCGTGTCGGCATGACCGAGCGCGCCGACGACCGGGTGAAGACCTACTCGATGGGCATGCGCCAGCGGCTCGGCATCGCCCGCTGCCTGCTGGCCGATCCGGAGCTCCTGATCCTCGACGAGCCGACCAACGGGCTCGACCCGGCGGGCATCACCGAGTTCCGGAGCTTCGTCCGCGGCATGATCGACGAGGGCCGCACGGTGTTCCTCTCCTCGCACCTGCTGGACGAGGTGGAGAAGATCTGCGACATGGTCGCGATCGTCGACCGCGGCCGCATCCTCATGCAGGGGACGGTGGCCGAGCTGGCCGCCGGAGGCCGGCCGACGATCGCGATCGGATGCGACGACCCCGCCGCGGCCCGGCTGATGCTGGGCGACCATCCCGCCGTGGCCGACGCGGCGGAGGCCGACGACGGGCTGCGGGTCGTGCTCGCCGACGGCTCGGACGAGGCGATCGCCGACGTGAACCGGCGCCTGGTCGAAGCCGGCATCGCCGTGCACCGGCTGGAGCCGGCCCGCGTGTCCCTGGAGGAGCGCTTCCTCGAGGTCACCTCCAGGCTGGGGGCGCCCGCGTGAACACGCGCATGGTCAGCGCCGAGGTGCTGCGGCTGCGCAAGAATCGCGCCCTGATGGTGTGGATGGTGCTGATGACGACCGGCGCCGTCTGCGCGCTCTACCTGATCGCGCAGGGATTCCACCTGAACGACTCCGTGCACAACGGCCCGGCCGGAGGCGCACAGAACCTGCGCCACGGAATCACGGTGGTCAGCTTCGTCGGCTCCGTCGCCGCCGCGATCCTCGGCGCGACCGTCGGCACGAGCGACCTCACCGCCGGCGTGATGCGCGACCTGATCGTCACGGGACGCTCGCGGATCGGCCTCTTCGCCGCGCGCATCCCCGGCATCCTGCTCTTCTGGCTGCCGCTCGTGCTCGTCGCCTATGCGGTGGCGGTCGCGTTCGACTTCGCGTTCGCCGGCGGCCTGGCCACGCCGGGAACGACGGCGATCGTGAAGGACGGGCTGTGGGTGCTGATGGTGACCGGGATCGCCGCCGTCGCCTCGATGGGGATCGCCTCCCTGATCGGCTCGCGCGGGATCGCGATCGGCGTCCTGCTCGGCTGGCAGCTGGCGGTGACCCCGCTCGTCCTGAACATCTCCCAGCTCGGCGTCCTGCGCGAGCTCCTGCTCTCGGCGGCGACCACGCGCGTCCAGCCCTTCACCGGCCCCGGCGGAGCCGGCGGCGACGCGGCGCAGGCGCTCCACGTCTCGCTCGCCGCCGCGATCGCCGTGCTCGTGGGCTGGATCGTCCTCCCGCTCGCCGCCGGCGGATGGCGCATGGCGACGCGCGACGCCTGAACGTCTAGGGCGACCGCACGAGGGCCGCGCTGTAGTCGCGCCCGCCGGCGACCTCCTCGGCGCCGGCGATGCCGGTGATGTGCACGGGTGCGCGCCGGTTCGCCTGGTTCCCGTCGCCGAGCTGGCCGAAGTCGTTGTCGCCCCACGCCCACACGCTGCCGTTCTGCTCGATCGCGAGCGAGTGCAGGCGGCCCGTGCCGATGGAGACGACGTTCGCGAGCCCCACGACGTGCACCGGGCGCAGCCGGCCGACGCCGGTCCCGTCGCCGACCTGACCGAAGCTGTTCTGGCCCCACCCCCACACGCCGCCTCCACGGGTGAGGACGATGCTGTGGTTCGCCCCGGCGGCCGCCATGACGACGTGCGCCACCCCGGCCACGCGCACCGGCACGGCGCGGTTGGTCTTGGTGCCGTCGCCGAGCTGGCCGTAGGCGTTCCAGCCCCACGTCCACACGGTGCCGTTCTTCTCGACCGCGATGCTGTGGTCGCGCCCGCCGGCCACGAACACGACGTCGCTCAGGCCCTTGACCTGCACCGGCACCGCGCTCGACGTGGTCGACCCGTTGCCGAGATTCCCGAACTCGTTGTCGCCCCAGGCCCACACCGTGCCGTTCGCCTTCACCGCCAGCGAGTGGTCGCGCGCGCCCGCGATCGCGACGACGCCTGTGAGCCCCTTCACCTGGACGGGGACGTCGCTCGAGGTGTGCGTGCCGTTGCCGAGCTGGCCGAAGTTGTTGAGGCCCCACATCCACACGGTGCCGTTGCTCCTGAGCGCCATGCTCGTGTAGTGGCCGGTGGCGACGTCGGTGACGCCCGCGAGCCCCTGCACCGGCACCGGCGTGGCACGGTTCGTCCGTGTGCCGTCTCCGACCTGGCCGTCGTTGTTCAAGCCCCACGCCCACACCTTGCCGCTGCGCCGCAGCACGACGACGTGCTCGCGCCCGCCGTGCATCTCGGTCACGTTCGTGAGGACGCTGACCGGCCCGGGGCGCAGGTGCCCGCCGGCGGCGCCGTTTCCGAGCTGGCCGTCGGCGTCGCTACCCCAGGCCATCATCGTGCCGGGCGCCGCCGCGACCGCCGACCCCCCGCCCGCGAGCGCGGCCGCGAGCGCCGTCGCGCACGCGAATGCCATCCGCCGGGTCACGCCCATGTGCACCAACCTCCCCGTGGCCCTTCTTGACAGGTTCTCGATCTAGCCTACCAGCGTGCCCGCCGCCCGACGACCCCGGCGCGCGCCCGAAATCCGACCGCCAAGGAGTCACCGAATGAGCACGAGCGAGCGCGAGATCGACGGAGCGATCGGCGAGGGCTGGTCGGGCGTCGACCCGGACGGCTGCCACGTGAACGTCGTCCTCGCCCGCCGCGGCGGCCCGACGGCCGCCGCGCTCATGACGGCGATGACGACGCCGCGCCAGGGGCACAGCCCGATCCTGATCTGCGTCGGCGAGGACAAGGACAGCTACGAGCCCATCTGGCCGCCGACGCTCATGATGAACAAGTCCACGCTGTCCGGCGACCGCCACGCGAAGATCACCTACGGCGCCACCCAGCTCGGCCTCGGCCAGGGCGTGCTGGACGCGGTCGCCGACGGCCTGCTCGAGCCGACCGACGACACGATCGTGTTCTTCGCGGTGTGGATCGACCCGGGTGCGACCGACGAGACGGCGGTGCGCGAGGCGGCGCGGCGGGCGGGACGCACGGCCGTGGGGATGGCGGTCGCCGGGCGCGAGCCCGGCGCGGCGCGCGCCCTCGTCGAGCGCCGCGACTCGCTGCGCAGCCCGTACTACTCCGGCGGCTGAGGTCGTCGCCGGAGCGGCGGATCGTCAGCCCCGCCGAGACGGTGGCGGGGCCGCGATGCCTGCCGCCGGCTCCGGGGTGCGTCCTGGTGGCGCATGCCGCCGCGCCCCCTGTCCGGCGAGGACGCCGGCGGCGGCGACCGCCCAGGCCGCGAGCGCGATCCAGGCCGCGTCGCGGCCGAGACGGGTGAAGCCCGGCAGTGACCCCGCCGACCCGAGCGCCTGCGACGCCGCGCACAGCATGCCGAGCGGGAACACCATGCTCCAGCGATCCGCGCCGGGCCACCGGCGGCGTGCCGCCGCGGCCGCACGCACGTCGAGGCGCACGAGGGTCGGCACCCACAGCCACGCGCCGCACCAGAGCACGATCCCGGCGGCCCTGACCGCCGCGTGCAGCGGCACGCCGGGCATGCGCAGGAGCTCGGCGGCCGCGAGCGCCGAGATCGCCAGCGCGCCCATCGCGATCCAGTCGTCCGCGCGGAACTCGGCGATCCGGGCGCGGGCGGCGAGCCCTCGGGCGACCGGCGCGATCATGGCGGCGTACACGGCGATGCCGGCGATCCAGATCGCCACCGCGACACCGGCGAGCGCGGACGTGTGCCATGAACGGGCCAGCGCGACGGCGGCGAGCACGGCCGACTGGGTGGCGACAACCGCGAGCAAGCGCCGGCCCGACGCGGCGTCGGCGCGGCCGCCGCCTCGCCACGGCGCGGGCAACGCCAGCAGGCACGCCCAGCCGGCGATGGCCGCCCCCGCGAGCGCGAGCCCAGGCGTCCTCCAGCCGTCGGCTGCGAGGCCGGCACCGGTTGCGGCGGCAGCGGCCGCAAACGTGGCTGCGTCCCACCAGCCGCTGCGCCGCGGCCGGGTCGCGAGGAGGAGCATCGCGAGGGCCGCGAACGTCGCCGCGCTCGCCCAGACGAGCCCGCGCGCGACGCCGGGCAGCGACGCGTGGACGGCACGCGCGACGACCGACGTCGCCATCACGACGGCGAAGGCGCCTTCCGGCGGCACCGGCCCGCGGCGCGTCACGACAGTGCGGCGATCACGCCCATCGTCGTGCGAACTCTATCGGAGTACGATCAGAAACGGTGGCCGCCGCTCCCCGACGAAGAGCCCGACGGCTACCGCCCCTCGGGCCAGGCGCTCGCCCCGTCCCACCCGTACCAGCGGTCGACCTCGACCCAGGCGCTCCAGCGCCGCTGCGTGCGGCTGTGGAACGGCTCGCCGGTGTAGCGCAACGCCAGCCGGTCGATGTCGCGCAGGTCGCCGTCGGGCTCGATCGAGACGACGCGCCCCATCACGCTCACCTGCTTGCTCCAGTTGCCCTCCTCCATCGCGGTCAGGGCGACGCGCGGGTTCAGGCGCATGTACTCGAGCCGGCGGCGCGACTCGTCCATGTTCAGGAGCACGCGGCCGTCGTCCCAGTCGTACCAGGTGGCGGCGGTGTGCGGCGACCCGCTCGGCATCACGGTCGAGACGACGGCGATGTTCGGCCGGGCGAGGAACTCCCGGATCGCCCTGGGGATGCTGGGCGCAGGCACGGCCGCAGCCTAGAGGATCGCGCTCCGACGACCGCCACTCGGACGTACCATTCGGAACATGGCTGACGCCTACGACGACGGCACGATCGTGTGCACCCCCGACCGGCTGGAGATCCACCGCTACTACTTCCCGTTCGGGACGAAGAGCGTCCCCTACGCCCGGATCAAGGGCCTCCAGCGCTTCGAGATCACGGGCGTCCTGTCCGGCAGATGGCGCATCTGGGGAACGGGCAACCCCCGCTACTGGGCCAACCTCGACCCGGCGCGACCGAGGAAGACGGCCGGGTTCGTCGTCGACCTCGGAGGCACGGTCAGCCCCATCGTCACCCCCGACGAGCCGGACGCGTTCGAGGCCGTGCTCCGCGACCGGGCACACCTGGAAGCGGGCAACGCGCGCACGATGAAGGGCCCCTTCATCTGAGCGACCCGGGGCTCGGCGGCGGGGTCAGCGGTGCCGCCGGTACTGCAGCTCGAGGATTCCGGTCTGCGCGAAGGGGGTGCTGGAGATGAGGTCGAGCCGGTACGACGGAGGGACATCCTCGAACAGCCGGGTGCCCTCGTCCGCGATCCAGGGGTGCAGGCCGAGGTGCCACTCGTCGATCAGGTCGAGGTGCATGAGCGACCGCCAGAGGCCGACGCCGCCCCAGACCACGATGTGGCCGTCTCCGCCCTGCCTGAGCCTGTCGACCTCCTCCACGGTGTCCCCGGAGGCGATGGTGGTGTTGGCCCAGTCGGCCGTCTGCATCGTGCGGGAGAAGACGACCTTGCGCCCGGCGTTCATGATGTCCGACCAGGGATGGTCGGGGTTCGCCGGCAGGCCCTTCGCCATGCCCTCGTACGCGGTGCGGCCCATGACGTGCGCGTGGGCGCCGCTGAGGAAGTCGAGCGACTCGTCGTCCTGGCTCGCGCCGCCACCCTGGTCCAGGAGTTCGAAGCAGAACCGGAAGTACTCGGTGCCCTCGTCGGCGAGCAGGCCGTTGAGCGAGTAGTGGAACACCAGCGCGATCAGCTTCCGCATATGGGACTCCTTGGTCTCGGGGCGTCGGGGATGGCGTGCGCTCGTGGATTGGACGCCGCGCTCGCCGAGAAGTCATCGGTGCGCCGTACAGACGCCTGACGATGTTCGACTGCCGCTACCGCACGAGCACCGGCAGCGTCGTCGATACGTGCATGATGACCGGCGGCATGCTCGACCGGTTCGCCCACGGCCGGTGGGCGACGGACTTGCCGAGCCGTCGCGGCTCGAACGAATTCGCGCGCTAGTTTGGCGCGTCGTAGAGGTGGCGCACCGCGCGCGAGATGGTGACGGGCGGCGCGGTCGGGTGGTACTCGCCCCGAAGCACCTCGAACGCGATGTCGACACTCGGGTAGCCGCGGCTCCGCAGCCGGTCCACCAGGTCGCGGGCGTAGGCGACCTCGTCTTCCATGGGGAACTCGGCCTCAGCGCGAAGCGACGCTTCTCGCGCCTCCGGAGTCATCTGCTCGCGGTGGCGATCGTCTCCAGCCGGGTTCTCGTACTCTCCGATCGACACGTACACCTTGGCCGGCAGGTCGGCGTGGGTGCTCGCATAGCTCGCCTCGGTCTCGAAGATCACCTTCGGTCCGTACCAGTACGAGGGGCTGCCGATCGCGTAGCGCTGGAATGCGGACGGCCGGGTCAGCAAGAGGTGGGTCGCGAACAAGCCGCCCAGCGAGTAGCCGTACACGCCGAATTCGTCTCGGGCCACGTCGAAGCGGCCAAGGATCCACGGCTTCAACTCCTCCTCGAGGAACCTCGCGAACTGGTCCGCGCCATGCATCATCGCCGGATTGCCCTCCGCCCCACGCGGGTCGGCCACCGGGCTGAAATCCCGCCCCCGCAGCCGCGTCGTATCCGCGACCGTCGCCGGCCGATAACCGACTCCGACCACCAGCAGCGGCTTGATGTGCTCGGCCATCGCCAGCAGCCGCACCGTCTCAAGTGCCGTCCCGAAGTTGAAGAACGCATCCGTCACTACCAGGACGCCGACCCCGGCGGGAGCACCTTCGCAGCCGCCGACGACGATCCGAAACTCGTCCCCGACATGCGCCGACGGCAGATAGTGAACCTGTGTGTTTGGAAGCGCGATCTCGTCGTTTCCGATCACCGCAGGCGCTCCCTCGGAGGGTCGATCCAACGCCCCCGAGTCTATCCCGGCGGTCAGCCCGCGACCACGGTCAGCGTGCGCGGCCGCTTGGACAGCACCTCGATCCCGCTCTCGGTCATGAGCAGCGTCTCCATGTAGCTGGCGGTGTAGCCGGCCTCACGGTCGAAGAGCACGTTCTCGTAGTTCGTCACGTATCCGGGCTCCCAGGTGAACTGCTCGAAGGCGTCGTTGGCGAGGTAGGTGTGCCCGACCCAGTTCGGCGGCATGGCGATCCCGAGCGCGTAGCCGCCCACCCACCACACCTGCTCGCGTGGGAAGCGGGCGAAGACGTGCTCCTCGGCGGCGCGCTGGGCGACGTCGAGCGGGTCGCCGACCCGCACCGCCGCCCGGACGGCGTCGACGCTGCCGGCGGTGACGTCGAGGATCGCGCGCGCCTCGCGATGGTCGCGGCCGATCGCGAACGTGCGGCAGACGTCCACGTGGTAGCGGTTGTAGACGCCGCATGCGTCGACGTACATGACGTCTCCGGCCTCGACCGGCCGCCGCGACGGCGGGGCGTGCGTCCGGCACCACACGCCGGGGCCGGCCGACACCATCGTGCGGATCGCCGCCGCCTCGCCGCCGTGGTCGGCCATCACCGAGTCGAGCCGTGCGCCGATCTGGAGCTCCGTCTGCCCCGGTCGCACGTGCTCGACCAGATCGGCGAAGCCGGCGTCGACGATCGCGGCGGCACGGCGCACGCACGCGAGCTCGGCGGGCGACTTCACCAGCCGCACCCGGTCGACGATCCAGTCGCCGTCGACGACCTCCCCGCCGCCGTCGC
Source organism: uncultured Actinomycetes bacterium (assembly GCA_963843705.1). Lineage (GTDB taxonomy): Bacteria > Actinomycetota > Thermoleophilia > Gaiellales > JAICJC01 > JAICJC01. Next base: position 31,822 of record CAWJLQ010000006.1, on the reverse strand, counting down.
GCAGCCGCCGCGCGAGCGCCTCCACGAGCGGCGCGCCCGGCGCCTGCGACCAGCGCTCCAGGCCGATCGAGCCGCCCAGCCAGCCGCGCTCGCGGAAGGCCGCGGCGATCGCGTCCAGCACGTCCTCGTAGCGGTAGAAGACGGCATCGTCGTAGTGCGCGGTCTCGCGGACGAGCGTCTCGTGGCGCTCGTAGTCGAGGAAGACGAGCCGGTCGTCGGCCGCGGAGACGGCCACGGCGACCGGCGCACGGGGCGGGTACCAGATCGACTCGAACCCGGTCAGGTAGTAGAGGTTCGGCGGGCTGGTCACCACGAGCACGTCCACGCCGCGCTCGGCCATGCGCCGGCGCACCCGCGCGGCGCGGTCGCGGTACTCCTCGACGGTGAACGGCAGCCGGTCGTCCATTGGACGATGGTATGCGACCGGACCGCGCAGGTCGTACTCTGCGGGCGAGGATCGATGGCCAAGGTGCTGATCGTTGACGACGACGGACCCGTGCGGCGGACGCTGGCGCGGACGCTCGGCGCCGAGGGGTACGAGACCGAGCTCGCGCCCGACGGCGGCGGCGCGCTGGCGGCGGTGGAGCGCGACCCGCCGGACGCGATCCTGCTCGACGCGATCATGCCGGGCATGGACGGCCCTGCCGTCGCCCGCCGGCTGCGGGCCAAGGGCGTTGCCGTGCCGATCCTGATGCTGACGGCCCGCGACGGCGTCTCCGACCGCGTCACCGGGCTCGACGCCGGCGCCGACGACTACCTCGTGAAGCCCTTCGCGACGGAGGAGCTGCTCGCCCGCATCCGTGCGCTCCTGCGGCGCGGGCTGGGGCCGCCCGCGCTGGCGTTCGCGGACGTGACGCTCGATGTCGATGCGCGCGTGGCCGTCCGCGCCGGGCGCACGATCGAGCTGACGCAGCGCGAGTGCGCGCTGCTCGAGCTGCTGATGCGCCACCCCGGCCGGGTCGTCTCGCGGCGGACGGCGATGACCAGCGTCTGGAGCGACGGGGCGGCCTCGACCGAGAACGTCGTCGACCGCTACGTCGCCTACCTGCGCCGCAAGCTCGGCCCGCCGCCGCTGATCCACACGGTGCGCGGCGCCGGCTTCGTGCTGCGCCGGTGAGCGCCGTGCCGGGCCGCGCCCCCCGCCTGCGGACGCGCGTGGTCGCCGCGGCCGCGATCGCCGTCGTGATCGCCGTGGTCGTCCTGGGCGCGGCCGTGCAGGTGCTGCTCTCCCGCCACCTGCACCAGTCGCTCGACCGCACGCTGCGCGACCGTGCGGCCCAGGTGTCCCAGCTCGCGGCGACGGCGCCCGCCCTCCTGACCTCACCGACCGTCCTCGAGTCGTCGGTCGAGGCACGGCGGCTGGACGTCGAGGTGGTCGACGCACACGGCCGCCGCCTGGCCGGCGCGACGCTCCCGCTCGGACCGCTCGTCCACCGGGCGATCCACGACGGCCACAGCGGCTACGGGCAGGCCACGATCGCCGGCCAGGACACGAGGCTCTACGCCGCTCCCCTGGCCCGGCTCGGCGGCCCGGCCGCCGGCGGCGCGGTCGTCGTGGCCTCGAGCACGGCCGAGATCGACGCCACCCTGCGGGAGTCGCGCACACTCATCATCGCCTCCGCCCTCGCCGCCGCGCTCCTCGTCGTCCCCATCGCCTACGCGCTCACCGGGCGGGCGCTGCGCCCGTTGCAGGCGCTGGCCGCGGGCGCCGAGGTGATCGAGCGCCGCGGCGACCCGTCGCTGCGCCTCCCCGGCGCCCTGCCCGGGCGGCGCACGCCGGACGAGATCGCCCGCCTGGCCGACACGCTGAACCGCATGCTGGCGGCACTCGAACGCTCACGGGAGCGCGAGCGCCGCTTCGTCGCCGACGCGTCCCACGAGCTGCGCAACCCCCTCGCGGCCCTGCAGGGCAACGCCGAGTACCTGGCCCGCCACGGCGCCGACGCCGAGGCGCTCGCCGACCTGCGCGAGGACGCCGAGCGTCTGAGCCGGCTGGTGGACGAGCTGCTGCAGCTGGCGCGGGAGGATGCCGGCGGGCTGCCCGACGAGCCGGTGCGCCTGGGCGACGTCGCCGGAGCGGCCGCAGGCGGCCGGGTCTCCGCCCGGGTGGAGGATCCCGGCCTCGTCCGCGGCGACGCCGCGGCGCTCACCCGGGCCGTGCGCAACCTGATCGAGAACGGGCTCCGGCACGGGCCACCCGATGGGCCGGTGACGGTGGCGGTGTCGCGCGCGGACGGGGAGGTGCGGCTGGAGGTCGCAGACACGGGCGCCGGCATCGCGCCCGACCAGGTGGAGACGGCGACGACCCGGTTCTGGCGCGGCGAGGAGGCGCGCGCCCGGCCGGGCTCCGGCCTCGGCCTCGCGCTCGTCCGGGCGACGGCCGAGCGGCACGGCGGCAGGCTCGAGATCGACGGGCCCCGGTTCGCCATCGTCCTGCCCGCTCTCACGCGCCTTTCAGGGGATGCGGATACAACTCCCGCAGACGAACCAGAAGGGGCCGCACCATGAACATCCTGCGCCGAGCCTCCACCCGGCAGCTGCTCATCGCCATTGTCGCCGTCATCGCCCTGGCGGCCGGAAGCGCCGTCGCCTTCGCCGGCGGCAGCGGCCCCAAGCCGCCGCGCCGCTCGCTCGCCGACGCGCTCCAACGCGCCGCCGTCGCCAAGCCCGTGCACGGCGTGACCGCTCGGGTGCAGTTCTCCGACCACCTGATCCCGTCCGGCTCGCTGGGATCGGCCTCACCGCTGATCACCGGCGCGACCGGCCGCATCTGGGCCGGGGACGGCAAGGTGCGCGTCGAGCTGCAGTCGTCGGCCGGCGACACCGAGATCGCGTTCGACGGGTCGAAGGTCACCCTCTACGACGTCGCCTCCGGCACCGCGTACACCATGAACGTGCCGCACCACCGCCATGCCGCCGACGCGACGACCCAGCACCATGCCGCGCCGAGCATCGCGGACATCAGGAAGGCGCTCGCGAAGCTCTCGCAGCACGTCGACCTCTCCGGTGCGATCCCCGGCGACATCGCCGGGCAGCCCAGCTACACGGTGCGCGTCTCGCCCCGGCACAGCGGCGGCCTGCTCGGCTCGGTGCAGCTCGCCTGGGACGCGACGCACGGCGTCCCGCTCCGCTTCGCCGTCTACAGCCGCACGGACTCCGCGCCGGTGCTCTCGCTGACCGTCACCGACATCAGCTTCGGCAAGGTCGCGGCGTCCGACCTGGCGGTGCCGCTGGCGGCCGGGACGAAGGTCGTTCCGGTGCACATGCCCACCCACCCGTCGGGGGCGGCTGCCGCGCGGACGCACGGGCCGGCCGTCACGGGCACCGCCGCCGTCGCGAAGGCCGTGCCGTTCCGGCTGCGGGCGCCGGCGAGCGTCGTCGGCCTGCCGCGCCACTCCGTACGGCTGGTCGAGCTCGGCGGCTCGAAGACGGCGATGGCCGTGTACGGCCAGGGCCTCGGCGCGCTCGTCGTGCTCGAGCAGCCGGTTCCCGGGAACGCGGCCAAGGCGCACTCGCCGCTGACCGCGCTCCCGACCGTCTCGATCGACGGCGCCAGGGCGCACGAGCTCGACACCGCGCTCGGGACGCTGATCCAGTTCGACCGCGGCGGGGTGCGCTACACGATCGTGGGATCGCTGCCGCAGGCGGCGGCCGAAGCGGCGGCGCGCGCGATCGGCTGAGGTGAGCGGCGAGCATTCTTCCCCCGCGCGCCCGGTGGAGGCGCGCGGGCTCGTCAAACGCTACGGCGACCTGGTTGCCGTCGACCGCGTCGACCTGACGGTGGAGCACGGGGACGTGTACGGCTACCTGGGTCCGAACGGCGCCGGCAAGACGACGTCCCTGCGCATGCTGCTCGGCCTGATCCGGCCGGGTGAGGGCACGGCGCACCTGTTCGGGCGCGATCCCGTGCTGCACGGCCGCCGCGCGCTCGAGGGCGTCGCCGGCTTCGTGGAGGCGCCGCAGTTCTACCCATACCTGTCCGGCCGCAAGAACCTCGAGCTGTGCGCGGCCTACGACGGCGGCGACGCGCGATCGCTGATCGGCGAGATGCTGGCGACGGTCGACCTGGCCGACCGCGGCGGCGACCGCGTCGGTACCTACTCGCACGGCATGAAGCAGCGGCTGGGGATCGCGGCCGCGCTCCTGCGGCGGCCGCAGCTGCTCCTGCTCGACGAGCCGACGACGGGGCTCGACCCCGCGGGCATGCGCGACATGAAGACGCTCGTGCGCCGGCTCTCGGCGGAGGGGATCACGGTGATGCTCTCGAGCCACCAGATGACCGACGTCGAGGAGCTGTGCAACCGCGTCGCCATCATCAACCGCGGCCGGATCCTGTACGAGGGCGCCGTGGCCGACCTGAAGCACTCGCTCGGGACGTGGTACCGGCTGCGCGCGTCGGACGTGGAGGAGGCCAGGCGGGTCGCCGCAGGGTTCGCCCTGACCGACGTCCGCGTCGAGGACGGCGCGCTCCGCTTCAGCGCCGACGAGCGGGTCGTCGAGGCCTTCACGATCGCGCTCGGACGGGCCGGCGTCGGCGTGCGCGCGCTCGTGCCGCAGCAGGCGACGCTCGAGGAGGTCTTCTTCGAGCTGACCGAGTCCGACGGGGCGGCCGCGCCGGCACCAGAGCCGGCGCTGGAGGCGGTGGGCTGATGCCGACCTTCCTGACGGCGTACCGGTGGGAGCTGCGCAAGCTCGTCTCGCAGAAGCGCACCTATCTCGGCCTGGGCGCGGCGGTGGCCGTGCCGATCATCTTCGTCACGGCGCTCTCCCTCCAGAGCGGCTCGCCCAACGACGTCGCCTTCGGGAAGTACGTGCGCGAGTCGGGGCTGGCGATCCCGCTCGTGCTGCTCCTGTTCGGGTCGGTGTGGCTCTTCCCACTCGTCACCGCGCTCGTCGCCGGCGACATCATCGCCTCCGAGCACCACAACGGCACGCTCAAGACGATCTTCACCCGGTCGCTCGACCGTGGCCAGATCTTCGCCGGCAAGCTGCTCGCGGCCGCGACCTACGCGCTGCTCGCGCTCGTGATGATGGGGGCCGTCGCGCTCGCGGCGGGGACGGCCAAGTCCGGCTTCAACGGCATCGTCAGCCTGTCCGGCACCCGGGTCTCGGCGAGCCACGGGCTGCTGCTCGTGCTGGCGAGCTTCGCCGTCTACCTGATGCCGACGCTGGCGATCGTGTGCATCGGCCTCTTCCTCTCCGCCGTGACCCGAAACAGCGCGGCGGCGGTCGTCGGGACGCTCATGGCGGCGCTGCTGATGCAGCTGATCGGGATCCTGCCCGGCCTCGGCGGCGCCGAGCCGTACCTGCTGACGACCCAGTTCCAGGCGTGGCAGGGCTTCTTTCAGGTGCCGACCGACTGGCTCCCGATCGGCCGGGCGGCGTGGGTGTGCGCGGCCTACGCCGTCCCGATGGGGGTCGGCGCCTACCTGATCTTCCTGCGCCGGGACGTCGCCGGCGGCTGATAACTGGTACGGTCTCGGCAGGGGCGTTGGGTCACCCATACCGCCTTGCGGGCCCGGGGACGGAGGCCTGTGGCGCAACCCAAGGAGGGGAGATGACGAGAAGGACACGATTCATCGTGCTCGCTGCGGCCCTGGCCGGACTGATCATTCCGGCGGCCGCATGGGCCGCGGTCGAGCACAGCACCCGGGGGCAATTCCCGGAGGGGTACCTGTCGATCAACCCGAGGACATGCAAGTTCCTCCACCACGAGATCGACCAGCCGATCGCGCCGACGTGGAAGAACCTGCGCACGGCGTTTGTGTGGGAGGACGCGCGCCATGACACGAAGCTCACGTGTCTGACGCGGCGCATCAACGGCGGGGCCGGCGGCGTGGCCGGCGCCGTCGCCGGCTACGCCCAGGTCAAGAAGACGGGCACCGGACACATGGTCACCGTGACCTGCCCGAAGGGCGACATCGTCCTCGGCGGCGGCAACATCGGCGGCGAGGTGGCGGGCTCGTATCCGTCCGGCAACCGCAGCTGGACGATCGTCCGCGCCCACGACAACCATCTCGAATCGATCACCGCGGTCGCGACCTGCGCCGCAGCGCCACCGTCGTAACGGCGGTCCGCCCCGGCCGGGCACCCGCCCGGCCGGCGGCGTGGCCGCAGCGTCCTAGCGGCTGACGCCGGACATGTCGGCGTACCGGGCGCCGCGGGCGACGCCGGCCTGCTCGAGACCGCGCAGCTCGTCGTCGGTGAGCACGAGGTCGAGCGCGGCCACGTTCTGCTCGAGGTAGCGGCGGCGCTTCGTTCCCGGGATCGGCACCATGTCCTCGCCCTGCGCATGCACCCAGGCCAGCGCCACCTGCGCCGGGGTCGCGTCATGGGCGCGGGCGACCGCCTCGACGTGCGCGACGATTCCCAGGTTTGCCGTCAGGTTCTCGCCCTGGAAGCGCGGCTGCCCGCGGCGGAAGTCGTTCTCGTCGAGGTCGGCGAGCGACCGCACCGATCCGGTGAGGAAGCCCCGCCCGAGCGGGCTGTAGGGCACGAAGCCGATACCCAGCTCGCGCAGCGCCGGCAGGATCTCCGCCTCGGGGTCGCGGGCGAAGAGCGAGTACTCCGTCTGCAGGGCCGAGATCGGGTGCACCGCGTGCGCTCTGCGGATCGTCGCCGGCGCGGCCTCCGAGAGGCCGAGGTAGCGCACCTTGCCGGCGGCGACCAACTCGGCCATCGCGCCGACCGTCTCCTCGATGGGGACGTTCGGGTCGACGCGGTGCTGGTAGTAGAGGTCGATGTGGTCGACGCCGAGGCGGGCGAGGGACGCCTCGCACCGGGCCTTGACGTACTCGGGACGGCCGTTCACCCCGCGGACGGCCGGGTTCGCCGGGTCGCGCACGATCCCGAACTTCGTCGCCAGCACCACCTGGTCGCGCCGGTCGGCGATCGCCCGGCCGACCAGGCGCTCGTTCGCCTCGGGCCCGTAGATGTCCGCCGTGTCGAGCAGCGTCACCCCCAGCTCGAGCGCGCGGTGGATCGTGGCGACCGACTCCGCGTCGTCGCGCTCCCCATAGAACTCGGACATCCCCATGCACCCGAGCCCCTGGCGGGACACCGTCAACCCCTGGCTGCCGAGCTTCACCTGCTGCATCGCTCCCGCGTCCTTTCCCGGTGAGGGGCGGAGCCTAACCGGCCAGGATCGCCACGGCGAGCGCCTGCCGGTGATCCCGCGTCCGCGGCGCCCCTAGCGTCCGCGGCGCCCCTAGCCACGCGCGAGGCCCGTGGGGGATCTGGTCCGCCCGAGCTCCCAGCAGACCGGCCGCCTGGCCCACCACCGTCTTCGCGTCGTAGACTGGACGTCCCAGCTGCGCGCGTCGGCGAGCTCGGCCGACTCCTGGCGGTACATGACGGCGTCGGCCCTGGCCTCATACGGCGGACGCCGCTGGACGGCGATGTCGGCCGGCAGGTCGAGCGGCCACGCCCGCAGCGAGATCAAGCGGATCGGGGCGGGCAGCACGGCCGCGAGATCGTCAAGCGCGGCGGCCGCGGTGCGAGCGATCGAGGTACGCACGCTCGCAACCAGCGCCTCGGTGGCGGCGAGGTCGAGCCGCCGCGACTCGTGGTGGATCGGTGCCGGCGAGAGCCCGGGCTCTACCAGCGCGATCCGACGCCGGTCGACCACCTGGTGCTGCTCCTCAGATGCCGCGACGATGACGGCCCACCCGAGATGATCCGCGATGCCGACCCGCATGCGCGGATTCTGGCGTCGGCCGCCTACTGCACCTTGCGCACGAGCTCGGCGATCCACTCCCGGTGGGCTGCGATCAGGCGCCGCGCCAGCCGGTGGTTGATCGGCAGGACCTTCTCCCGGCCGCGAAGCGTTTCGGCGACGGCCCCGGCCTGGTCGAGGAATGACTCGGGATCGTCGAGCTCCGCGCCCATGGCGGCGATGCTCTCGCGCACCGGAGCCTCGCCGACGAGATGGCCCGGCGGCGCGGGGACGAGCACGAACCGGGATGGGGCCCCCGCCCCGGGGGACACGCCATTTGTCACGTCGTCCACGCGGCATTTGCAGTTTCGGCGCGCTCATGTCACCACTAGCGACAGACACGCGACAGGGACATGGCGCAGACTCGGACTCATGGCCTGGACGCCGCTCCCCACCCTCTACAAAGCCCGCGGCGTGCCCACCAAACAACCCGTCTGCGCGATCTGCGTCGACCGCACCCGCGGAAAGACGCAGAGGCTCCGCCTCACCCACCGCGTGTCGGTCCACCTCTGCGAAGCACACGCGAGCGCCGAGTTCCAGACACGTCGCAGCGGTCGTGACTTCGTCCGCACCCTGATGGGCGTCTGGCAAGCCAACGACTGCCTCACCCTGGCCAGAAGCCGGGCCCTCGACGCCCACCTCGAGCGCCTCACCGGCCCGCCGCCGACGCGACCCCGCCCCGGCAGCTACTCCTGGCCCGCCCTGCGCCGCCGCCTCGAGGAGCGATACGCAGCCGGCGCCATACCCTCCGCCATCGCCCCCGAGGTCCACGCCCGCTACGCCGACGCGCCCGCCACCCCTCCCAGCCGACGCACCATCCAACGCTGGCACTCACAGCGCCGCTGGCTGACCCGTCCGCCTTAGCCAAGCAGGAGGTGCCTGGCACCGGCGAAGGCCGATGCCAGGCACCGTCGAGCCCGGAAGCGCTACGACGCCGGCCGGATGTTCTGGTTCACCCGGAAGGTGTTCTTCGGGTCGTAGGCAGCCTTGATCCCGGCCAGCCGGTCGTAGTTGCCCTGGTAGGTGGCGCGGACGCGCTCCTGGCCCTCGTCCATCATGAAGTTGACGTAGGCGCCGCCGGCCGAGTACGGGTGCGTGGCGTCCCAGTACGCCTTCGTCCAGTCGGTGATGACGCCCGCGTTGGCGGGGTCGGGATCGACGCCGACGATGACCTCGGCCCACGTCGCGTCGCGGTAGCTGAACGGCGTCGCGTCCTGCGCGACGTCCCGCACCGCCCCGTCGATCGGGTACATGTGCATGGTCGAGTGGCCGGTGGGCGTCTTCGCGCCCCACTCGACGTGCGTGTCGACCGCCGCGTCGGTGAGCTCGCGGACGAAGTCGGCCCGCCAGTACCACTGCAGCCCCGCCGGGTAGAGGCCGTCGAACGCGCCCTGCAGGCCCGGGAACGGCGCCTGGTGCACGCCGTGCATGAGCGGCGTCCCGACGCCGACCATCGGCGCCATCGCCTGCTCCGCCGCCTCCTCCGACCCCAGGTGGCACCACACGATGCCGCACACCTGGCGCCCGTGCAGCGCCTCCGGGAAGGGCGGGGCCGGCGGGACGAACCCGAACAGGAAGAACCCGTTCGTGTCGCGATCGGCCGCGGGCAGGAACTCGCGGTATGCCCGCAGCACCTCGCCGGACTGCTCGATCGGCCAGAACGTCGGCCCCGCATTCACGATGCCGACCGGGTGCAGCCGGAACGTGAACGCCGTGACGACGCCGAAGTTGCCGCCGCCCCCGCGGATCGCCCAGAACAGGTCGGGGTTCTCGTTGGCGCTCGCGCGGGCGCGCGAGCCGTCGGCGAGCACCATCTCCGCGCCGATCAGGTTGTCGATGGAGAGTCCGTGCTTGCGGGCCAGGTAGCCGATGCCGCCGCCGAGCGTGAGGCCGCCGACGCCGGTGGTGCCGATGATGCCGCTGGGCGTCGCCATCCCCACCTGGTGGGTGGCGGCGTCGACCTCGCGCCAGGTCGCTCCGCCCTCGACCCGGACGCTGCGGGCGTCGGCGTCGACCGTCACCTCGCGCATGAGCCCGAGGTCGACGACGACCGCGTCGTCGGCGACGCCGAGGCCGCCGCCGTTGTGGCCGCCGCCGCGGACGGCCAGCAGTGCGTCGTGGCGGACGGCGAAGCCGACCGCGGCGGCCACGTCGTCCGGAGTGGCGCACCGCGCGATCAGCGCCGGGCGCCGGTCGATCATCGCGTTGTGCACGGCACGGGCGGCGTCGAATCCGCCGTCGCCCGGGCCGATCAGCTCGCCGGCGAATCCCGCCAGCTCGCGCTCCGCCAGATCTGCAAGTGATGCTGTGGTTGCCACAGATGCTCCTTTGGGTGGGTGTCCCCTCGGAACGGCACGCTACGGCCGGCCGGCACGGCGCGCATGACCGGGATTGACCCAAACTTCGCGCGGGGCCGCGCATGGTGGCATGATCAATTCTGACTATGGCGATGCTCGGCTCCGCCACCACGCTTCCCGGCCCGCTCCGCCTGACGCCGTCATTCCCCTTCGTCGGCCGGCCGCGCGAGCTCGCGCTGCTCGGATCGCTGATGCCCAGAGCGGGCGGCGAGGGGCGGCGCATGGCGCTCGTCGGCGGCGAGGCCGGCTCGGGCAAGAGCCGGCTCGTCCGGGAGCTGGCCCACCAGGTGGCGGCCGAGGACGGAGTCGTGCTCTACGGCGCGTGCGACTCCGTCGTGCGCATCCCCTACCAGCCCATCTCCGAAGCGCTCGACCACCTCACGCGGCTCAGCGACCCGGACGCGCTGCGGCAGGATCTGGGCGCGGGCGGGGGCGAGCTCCAGCGCCTGATCCCCGACCTGGCCGCGCGCGCCGGCCCACTTCCCGATCCGGTGTCCGCCGACCAGGACACGGAGCGGCATCGCCTCCACCAGGCCGTGGCCGCGCTCTTCGTCAACGTCTCGCGGCGGCGGCCGCTGCTCGTGATCCTCGAGGACGTCCACTGGGCCGACACGCCGACCCTGCTCCTCCTGCGCCACCTCTCCCGCGCGGCCGCGGATGCACGCATGCTGCTCGTCGCCACGTTCCGCGACCTCGAGCCCGACATGCCGGCCGAGCTCTCGGCCGCCCTCGTCGACCTGCGCCGCAGCGAGGGGGTCGTGCCGCTGCGGTTGACAGGCCTGTCGAGCGCGGAGATCGCCGAGCTCGTCGAGCGGGCCGCCGGCGGCGACCTCGGCCCCGACCTGCCGGGCGTGGCCAGGGCGATCCACGACCTCACGGAGGGCAACGCGTTCCTCGTCATCGAGCTGTGGCGCGAGCTGGTCGAATGCGGCGCGCTCGTGGTGGCCGGCGGCCATGCCCGCCTCCTGCGCGCGCCGGCGGAGCTGGGCAGCCCGGAAGCCGTCCGCGAGGTTGTCACCCAGCGCCTGGCGCGACTCGGCGCCGCGACGACGAGCGTGCTCGAGCTGGCGGCGGTGCTCGGCTCGGAGTTCGACCTCGCGGTGCTCGCGCGCGGGCTGCAGATCGACGAGCCGGAGCTGCTCGCGAGCATCGACCGCGCTGTGCGCGGCGGGATGGTGGTGGCCGTTCCCGAGCGCCCGCTCGAGTTCCGCTTCGCCCACGAGCTCGTCCGCCGCGCGCTCTATGACCACCTGTCGGCGGCCCGCCGCGCCGAGCTGCACCTGTGCGCGGGCGAGGCGATCGAGGCCGTCTCGCCGCGGCCGTCGGCGCGGACGCTCGCCGACCTCGCCCACCACTTCACCGCGGCCGCCCCGCTCGGCGTCGGCGACCGGGCGATCGAGTACAACCTGCGCGCCGCGCACGCGGCGACGCGGGCGCTCGCGTTCGACGAGGCCGCGGCATCGCTGCGCGCCGCCCTCGGCCTGGGCGTGACGGATCCCGCCCGCCGGGCCGAGATCGAGGTCGAGCTGGGGATGGCCTGCTACCGCGCGGGCCGCGGCTCCGAGGCGCTCACGGCGTTCCGGGCGGCGGCGGACATCGCCCGCGACCTCGGCGACGCGGAGCTCTTCGCCCGCGCGGGCGTCGGATACGAGAACGCGTGCTGGCGCATGTCCGCGGTCGACGCCGGCGCACTCACCCTGCTGGACGAGGCCGATGAGGTCCTCGACCCGCGCGACAGCGACCTCCGCGTCAGCGTGCTGAGCGGGCTGGCACGGGCGTGCGCGTTCGCCGGCCACCACGACCGCAGCGCCGCCATGCGGCTCGCGGCGGTCGACATGGCCCGCCGCCTGGACGACCGGCGGGCGCTGGCCACGGTGCTCATGCGGGCGTACTGGGCGAAGGGCCGGACGCCGCTCGAGGACATCGTGGACATGCTGACGGAGGCACGCGACCTGGCCGCCGAGCTCGGCGACGTCGAGCTCCAGGCGGAGGCGACGGAGTGGCGGATCTCGGCGCTGGTCGCGCTCGGGAACCTGGAGGCAGCGCGGACGGAGCTGGCGGACGTCCACGAGATGGCCAGTCGCGTCGGTCAGCCGTTCATCATCCACGTGGCCGAGCACTACCTCTCGGCGATCGCGCTCTGCGACGGACGCCTGGCCGAGGCCGACGCGGCCGCCGAGCGATCCGCCGGCTGGGCGAACGTCATGACGGGCCGCGACCCGACCGGCACGTACGGCGTGCAGATGTTCGGGATCCGGCGCGAGCAGGGCCGCCTGGTCGAGCTCGCGCCGGTGCTGCGCGTGCTGGCGGCGAAGGGCGATCAGGGCGGCTCCTGGGGCCCCGGCCTGGCGGCGATGCTGGCCGAGCTGGGCATGGTGGAGGAGGCGCGGCGCGAGCTCGAGCGCGTGCGCAGCCGCGGGATCGACGAGCTGCGCGCGGGGCTCTGGCTCGGGGCGCTCACCTACCTGGCGGACGCGTGCGGGATCGTCGGCGACGAGGCGCTCGCGGCGGAGCTCTACCCGCGCCTCGCCCCCCACGCGGGCAGCATCGTGACCATCGGCCACGGCGTGGCGTGCTACGGCTCCGCCGACCGGTACCTCGGCATCGTCGCGGCGGTGTCCGGCGAGCGTGAGCTGGCCGCGCGCCACCTCGAGACGGCGCTCGCAAGCGACCACCGCATGGGCGCCTGGACGTGGCTCGCCCATACGCAGTACCACCTCGGACGGCTGCTCGCCGCGGGCCCGGCCGAGGATCGGCGGCGGGGATCGCAGCTGCTCGAGGAGGCCGGCGTCCTGGCCACCCGGATCGGCATGCCGGTGCTGCTCGGCCGGATCAGGTCACAGACCGGCCAGGCGATCCGGCCGCAGGCGCCCGACGGGCTCTCGCCGCGCGAGCTGCAGATCCTGCGCCTGATCGCCCGCGGTCTCTCGAACCGCGAGATCGGCACCGAGCTCGTCGTCAGCGAGCACACGGCGGCGAACCACGTGCGCAGCATCCTGCGCAAGACCGGCAGCGCGAACCGCACGGAGGCGGCGGCCTACGCCTTCCGGCGCGGGCTCGCACACGCCCCGGGCCGCGAGTAGCATCCACCCATGCCCCTGTACCTGATCGAACGCAGCTTCGCGGACCAGCTCGAGCTGACCGACGACGACGTGCGCCTGATCGAGGACGTGAACGCCGACGAGGGCGTGCGCTGGCTGTTCTCCTTCCTGTCCGCCGACCGCCGCCGCTCGTACTGCCTGTACGAGGCGCCCTCGCCGGACGAGATCGTCGCCGCCGCCAGGCGGGCGAACGTCCCCGTCGACGAGATCGTCGAGGTCGACCGCTTCGTGCCCGACGTCGCCCGGACGTAGCCGGGGTCGGACGTCGCCGGGGTCAGACCCCGAACGGATCTGCAACAGAACTGCAACGGGCGGCGTTCGGGGTCAGACCCCGGTGTGAACCAGCGCGTGCTTGTGGACCGATCCGGCGGCTCGACCGGTCGTGACCGGCAATGATGCCGGTGTGAGCGACGCCTGGGACGAGCGCGCGGAGGCGTATCGCACGAGCGCCACACATCGCGAGGGCGACGACCTCGACGCCCTCGTCGAGTGGTGCGAGCCCGGCGCGGGCGTGACCGCGCTCGATGTCGCGACGGGCGGCGGGCACGTCGGCCGGCGGCTGGCCGCGGCGGACTGCGCCGTCACCACCTGCGACCCGGCGCCGGGCATGCGCCCCGACGTCGTCTGCGCAGCCGAGGCGCTCGCGTTCGCGGATGGGAGCTTCGACGTGGTCGCCTGCCGGATCGCCGCCCATCACTTCACCGACGTCGCCCAGGCGGTGCGCGAGATGGCCCGCGTCGCCCGGCGCCTGGTCGTGATCGAGGACACGCTCTACGCCAGCGAGCGGGTCGAGGAGGCCGAGCGCCTGCGCGACCCGACGCACGTGCGCTCCTACACCGAGACGGAGTGGCGCGGCTACCTCACCTCCGCCGGGCTGGACGTCGACCGGGTCGCGCGCCAACCCAAGCGACATCCGCTCGAGGCCTGGCTGGCGCGGGTGGGCTGCACCGGCGATCCGGCCGCCCGTGTGCGCGAGCTGCTGGCCGACCGCATGGCCCCGGACGAGGCCGGCGTCTGGCTCGACACGAAGATCCTGCTGCGGGGCCGCGTGAACTAGGCGGTGCGCTCGAGCAGCGCGCGGATCGCGGCCTTCGGGTCGTCCACGACCGGCGGCCCGTGGTCCAGGCAGAGGATCCCGAAGCGCAGGTCGAGCAGGCCCTCGACGCTGCGCCGGGTGGCGGCGGGATCGTCGTGGTACTCGAGTGGGACGAAGTCGAGCTCCGCCCCCGGCCGCTGCGAGAGCAGGTCGGAGCAGAACAGCACCCGGGCGCCCTCCTCGAGCAGGAAGCAGAAGTGCACGTCCTCGGGCCCCGGGGTGTGCACCGCCAGCAGCCCGCCCGGGAGGCGATCGCCGGCGCGGTAGCGGTGCTCCGGCTCGCCGTCCATCGGCGCGGTGCCCGCGGGCGCCCAGACGGGCACGTGCAGCTCCTCCTGGTAGCGCCACGCCGCCCGCTGGTGGCACTTCGCCGTCAGGCAGACGGCGGTCGGCGCCGGCAGCTCCGCGAGCGCCCGCGGCGCGAGCCGCACGGGGTCGATCATGACCACCTCGCCTCCCGCCGCCACCGCCTGCGAGCTGGAGGTCGCACCGCCGATGGCGGAGTTCGCGATCCGCCAGTGCCACAGGTGGGCGGAGACGGGCTCACAGCGCTCGGCGATCTCACGCGGCTCGCTCATCGCAGCTCCTCTCCCCACATCCGCCGACGTAACGCAGCCCACAATCCGCAGGCCCGGCCGCGATGGTACTCGCCCCCGTCCCCCGGTGCCGCCGGCGCCGGACCACTCGAGGAGGGGAATCGTGATGCAGCGAATGAGACGCGCGCACCGCCGCCGGCTCGCGATCGCGCCGCTCGCGGCGATCGCCGTGCTGGCGGTGCCGGCCACCGCGTTCGGGCACGGATACCGGCAGACGAACCTGGTGTCCGACCAGCCTGGCACGGCGCAGGTGACGGACCCGAACCTGGTGAACGCCTGGGGCCTCGCCGCCGGCCCGGGGAAGCCGCTCTGGGTGGCGGACAACGGCACGAGCGTCGCCACGCTGTACGCCGGCGCGACGAGCGGGACGCCGATCTCGATCGCGCCGCTCGTCGTCTCGGTCCCGGCCGAGGACCCGACCGGCCAGGTGTTCAATCCCACGCCGGGCTTCGCCCAGGATGTCGCCGGAACACCGACCCCGTCGCTCTTCATCTTCGACACCGAGACGGGGTCGATCGCCGCGTGGGCGCCCGGCACGACAACGGCCGTGACCGAGTGGACGGTGCCGAATGCCATCTTCAAGGGACTCGCGCTCGCGCGCGTCCACGGGCACGGCCCGCGGCTGTTCGCGTCCGATTTCGGCAACGGCGCCGTGGATGTCTTCGACAACCGCTTCCACCCGGTGGACACGCACGGCGGCTTCACCGACCCGCGCCTGCCGCACGGATTCGCGCCGTTCGGCATCCAGGCGATCCGCGGCCGGATCTACGTCAGCTACGCGAAGCAGGGGACGGCGCCGGACGAGGTCGACGCGCCGCACCTGGGCTACGTCGACGTGTACTGGCCGAACGGCCGCCTGATCCGCCGGCTCGTCACACGCGGGGCGCTGAACGCGCCCTGGGGGCTGGCCCAGGCGCCGCGCCACTTCGGCCGGTTCAGCGGCGCGCTCCTCGTCGGCAACTTCGGCGACGGGCGCATCCACGCGTACGACATCCACACGGGGCGCATGCTGGGAACGCTGCGGCGCCCGCACGGCGGCCCGGTCGTGATCGACGGCCTGTGGGGCCTGCGCTTCGGAAACGGCGTCACCGGCGCGCGCAACGCGCTGCTCTTCAGCGCCGGGCCGGACGACGAATCGCACGGCCTGCTGGGCGAGCTGCGCCACGTGCGCTAGATCCAGGCAGCCGGATGGGGAGGGCCGCACCGCGCGAACGGCGCGGGCGGCCCTCCCCTCGAGCATCCGGCCGGGACGGTCAGTGGCGCGTCGGCTCGAGCAGCGGCCCGGCCGCGCGACGGAAGGCGATCAGCGCCGCAGGGATGTCGCCCGCGGAGCCGGTGAGGTTGTAGACGGCGACATCGACGACGAGCGCCGCGTCGTCCGTGTGGGCGCCGATCTCCGTGGCGTGGTCGTAGCCGAACACACGTGCGCCGACATCGAGCGCGGCGATGCACTCGGCATACACCTCTCCGGCGAGGGCGCCGTCGCGATCGGCCAGGTCGACCGCCGCGCACAGCGAGCCCGCGCAGGGCACCTGCCTGCGCGCGGCCCGCAGGAGCCGGACGGCATCGGCGGTGTGGGCGGTCGGCGCCACGGACAGCTGGAGGTCGGCGTTCACAGCTCCACGGTACGGGCGGGACGGCCGGCGCTCAACCCCCCGGGACGCCGGCTGCTGGAAATCTCTGGAATCAGCTGCGCAGCCCGGCGGCGACGGCCAGCACGGACCGGCGGTAGCTCTCGTCAAGGTCAAGGTCGATCCCGAATCCCCCCCTCGACTCGAGGTCGACGAACCCGTGCATCGTGCTGCGCAGCGCACGGGCGGCATGGATCGTCTCGTCGCCCTGGAGCCCGAAGCCGCGCAGAACGGCGAGGACGGGGCCAAGCAGGCGGGCCGCCTCGGACTCAACCTCCGCATCGCCCGGGTCGGCCGCCCGCTGCACGGCGGCATAGAGGCCGGGCCGGCGGCGGGCGAAGGCCCGGTAGGCGTCGGCGAGGGCGACCACGGCGTCGTCCCCCGACCGCCCCACGGCGGCGTCGCGAATCGCGTCGCCGAGCTCGCCGAGGCCGCGCAGGGCGAGCGCGCGGCGCAGCCCCCCGAGCCCGTCGACGTGGTTGTAGAGCGAAGGGGTGCGCACGCCGAGCTCCGCAGCCACCGCACCCAGGGTGAGGGCGTCGAAGCCGTCGCGGTCGGCGAGCCGGCCCGCGGTCTCGGCGACCGCGGCCGGCGTCAGCCCGCGCCGCATCAGCGGCCCCCGGCCCCGACCGCCGCGAGCGCGCGGTCGATCGCCGCCGCCGGATTCCGCACCACGCGGCCGTGGCCGACGGCCAGGACGGCCGGGTCGAGCCCGCCCAGCGTCGCCGCCGTGCGGTTCGCGGTGCCGCGATCCCAGGTCGACATGCCCGCGAGCGGGAAGCGCGGATTCACGCGGCCCGTCGTCGAGGTGCCGCCGAGCGTCGAGAACGCATCCCCCGCGATCAGCGTGCGGTCGCGCTCGTCGAGGAGGGCGATGTGCCCCGGCGTGTGCCCGGGCGCCGCGACGACCCGCAGCGAGCCGACCCGATCCCCGTCGTCCAGCAGACGGGTCGGACGGGCGGCCACCTTGGGCCAGCCGCCGCGCAGCTTCGCCGCGGGCTCGTCTGCGCCCAGGGACCGGTCGCCGGCCATGAGCCGCGCCTCGCGCGTGGAGACGGCGATCTCGACGCCCGGCAGGCGCTCCGCCAGCGCGTCGAGGGAGCCGGCGTGGTCACTGTGGCCGTGGGTGAGGACGATGCGGGCGATCGGCGCGCCGACGCGCCCGGCCGCCGCCAGGATGCCGTCCGCGCTGCCCGCGAACATCGTGTCGACGAGGGTGAGACCATCCTCCTCGCGCACGAGGTAGGCGTTCACGAAGCCAAGGCGTGTCAGCCGGCTGAGGGTGGTGGATTCGGTGTGTTCGCGCATCGGGGCCGCTCCTTGCGTTGCTTGTGAGATTAGTCTTTACACTAACATGATTAGTTGATCGGCGCAAGACTCCCCGAATTGGGGGAGGGCGAATCCCCCGAATCGTGGGCGGATCCCCGGCGGGAGGGTCGATAGAGGCCCAAGCATGGCGGCCCCCATCGAATTCGCCCTCTCCGTGATCGCACTCGGGGTGATGTACTCCCTCCTGCTCTGGGCGCGGCGAGCCCACGCCGTCCGCGCACAGGAGGCGCGCGCCCAGGCCCGCGCCCGCCTCGAGCCGCTCGCGCACGCGCTCCTGGACGGCGAGCCGGCCGGGACGGCCGCCCGCCGCGACGAGCACGCCCTCACCGAGATCCTCGCCGACCTGGCCCCGGCACTGACCGGCGAGGCCCGCGAGGCGATCGCCGACCACTTCGAGGCGAGCGGCGCCGTCACGCGCGTCAGCCGCAGGCTGGCCGACCCGCGCGCGCATCGCCGCGCCGAGCACGCCGCCCTGCTCGGCGACATGTGCAGCCCGCTCGCCGAGGTGCCGCTGATGCAGGCCCTGAACGACCGCGACCCCGACGTCCGGCTGGCCGCCGCGCGCAGCCTCGGCCGCCTGCGCCCACGCACCGCCGCCGGCCCGCTCCTCTACGCGCTCGTGCAGGGGCTCGTGCCCCGCGCGGTCGCGGCGAACGCGTTGCTCGCGATCGGGGCGGCCGCGCTGCCGGGCATCCGCAACCTGCTCTCCGAGGACGACCCCGCCGCCCGCGCGAACGCCGTCGAGCTGCTCGGCCGGCTCGGCAACCCGCGCGACAGCCTGGCGCTGCGCGACCGCCTGGGCGACGACGCCCCGCTCGTGCGCCGCCGCGCCTGCGAGGCGCTCGCACGGCTGGGCGCCGACGACGCCGGCGACGCGCTCGAAGAGCTCCTGTCCGACGACATCGCCGACGTGCGCATCTCGGCCGCCGCCGCCATCGGCGCGGTCGGCGACGACCGCAGCGCGCCCACCCTCCTCGGCCTCGTCCACCACGACGCCGTCGAGGTGGCCGAGGTGGCCGCCCGCGCCCTCTCCGCCGTCGCGCCGGCACTCGTCCGCGAGCTCGGCGGCGACCCGGAGGCACATCCGCAGCTGCGCCACGCCGCCAGCCTGCTCGAGGCCGGCGTCGCGTGAGGACGGCGGTCGAGGTCGTCGGGCTCGCGTCGACCGTCTACGCGCTCGCGCTCAACCTCTCGTACCTGCTCCTGTGGCCGCTGGCGCGGCGCGGGATGACGCGCACCATCCGGCGCCGCAACTGGGCCTGGCACGAGGAGGCGTTCGCGTCGCCGCTCACCCCCGGCATCTCGATCATCGTGCCGGCGTTCAACGAGGAGACGGTGATCCTCGAGTCGGTGGCGTCGCTGCTCGCCCAGCACTACTCGCTGTTCGAGGTCGTCGTCGTGGACGACGGGTCGACCGACGCGACGGCGCAGACGCTGATCGACGCCTACGACCTGCGCCGGGTGACGCCCGCGCCGCGCGGGAAGCTCGAGTACGCGCCGGTGAGCGAGATGTACCGCGGCGCCGTCCCCCACGACGTCACCCTGATCCGCAAGCAGAACGGCGGCCGCGCCGACGCTCTGAACGCCGGCCTCGACGTCGCCCGGCACCCGTACGTGATCATCACCGACGCCGACTCGATCATCGACCCCCAGGGGCTCTCCGTCATGGTGCGTCCGGTGCTCGAGGATCCCGAGCGCGTGATCGCCGTGGGCGGCACGATCCGCGTCGGCAACTCCTGCCGGGTCGAGTCCGGCCGGGTGATGGAGGCGCGCCTGCCGGCGGGCCGGCTGGCGGCGTACCAGGTGATCGAGTACCTGCGCGCCTTCCTCTTCGGCCGGGTCGCGTGGGACGCGATCGGTGCGCTCGTGATCGTGTCGGGGGCCTTCGGCCTCTTCCGCCGCGACGTCATCGACGAGGTCGGGGGCTACTGGACCGACACCGTCGGCGAGGATCTCGAGCTGACCGTCCGCCTGCACAAGCACATGCGCGAGCAGCGCCGCCCCTACCGCATCACCTACTCCCCCGACCCCGTGTGCTGGACGGAGGTGCCGTCGGACATGGGCAGCCTCGGCCGCCAGCGCCGCCGCTGGCACCGCGGCCTGTGGGAGTGCCTGTGGCGGCACAGGGGCATGCTCCTGCGCCGCCGCTACGGCGCGCCGGGCATGGTCGCCCTGCCCTACTTCCTCGTGTTCGAGTTCTGCGGCCCGCTGATGGAACTCGCCGCCTGGGTCGCGTTCCCGATCGGCCTCGCCCTCGGCATCGTCAGCTGGCACCTCGTGGCGGCGTTCATCCTGTGCTCGTGGGTGCTCGGCTCGCTCGTCACGCTGGTGGCGTGCGGCCTCGAGGAGCAGGGCTACCGCAACTACCGCCGGGCCCGCGACCTGGGCCGGATGATGGTCCTGGCGGTGTTCGAGAACATGTGGTTCCGGCAGCTGATCGACTTCTACCGGCTCGCCGGGGTGTACGACATCGCGCGGCGCAAGCGGGGCTGGGGCGCGATGCGCCGCACCGGCTTCCAGGAGGCCTGAGGCGGCAGGGCGGACGTGGACCGCTCAGCAGCACCCCTCCTTGTAGCGGCAGGCCAGGCAGTGCCACGAGGCCTTCGTCCAGATCATCGTCGCCGAGCAGCGCGGGCACGGCTCGCCCCCGGCTCCCGGGACGGCGGCCGGACACGCCACGACCGCCCGGCGCGGCTCGGCTGAAGGGTCGACTCGGCCCACCCGGCCACCCTATCGAGGCCGCCGGACGTCGCTCCGAACACTTCGCTAACACCCATCCGCCGCGGAATCGGTAGCGTCTGCCAGGTGAGTCACGCCGGGGGGACGATGACGAGCACGAGCACTCCTTCACGCGACCTCGCCTCCGAGGACCTGTGGCGCTACTCCCAGGACCGGGCGCTGCGGCGCCGGGCGGCGGCCCGGCACCGGCGCACGGTCAAGCGGATCACCGTTCCCCTGGCCGTGGCCGCGACCGCCGTCGGCGCCAACGCGACGTCGCTCGCCGCGCCGGCCGCGGCCACGGCGGCGGCGAAGTCCGGCAAGCGGGCGCGCGACGGACGCATCCTGCGCCTCGGCGCGACCGGGCACGACGTCACACACCTGCAGCGGCTGCTCGGCGTGCGCGCCGACGGCCACTTCGGCAAGGCGACGCTGCGGGCGGTGCGGCAGTTCCAGGCCGAGCACGGGCTGCTCGTCGACGGCCAGGTCGGCACCCACACCTGGGCGGCGCTCGAGGCGGAGTGGCGTGGGTTCACCGGCGAGGCGGTCGTGCGCGAGGGCTCGACCGGGCCCGCGGTCGCCGCCGTCCAGCGCCTGCTCGGCGTCACCGCCGACGGCGACTTCGGCCCGATTACGCTCGCCGCCGTGCGCGCGTTCCAGGCCCACCACGGGCTCGTCGTCGACGGCCAGGTCGGCGACCACACCCTCGCCGCCCTGCGCCGGCGCGGCCCGGTGGAGCATCACCGGCACACCGCCGCGGCGCCCCGGCGCGCGCCCATCGGCGCCCGCGCCGTCGCGATCGCCGAGCGCTACCTGGGCGTGCCCTATGTGTGGGGCGGCGCCGGCCCGAGCGGCTTCGATTGCTCGGGGCTCGTCATGTACGTCTACGCGCAGCTCGGCGTCGAGCTGCCGCACTTCGCCGCCGCCCAGTACCGCGACGGCCGCCACGTCGCCCTCCACGACCTGCGCCGCGGCGACCTCGTGTTCTTCGACGGCCTCGACCACGTCGGCATCTACGTCGGCGGCGGCCGCTTCATCCACGCGCCCCACACCGGCGACCACGTCCGCATCTCCAGCCTCGCGGGCGGCTGGTACGCCGAGCATTACGACGGCGCGACGCGCGTGGCGTAGGCGGCGATCGGGCCGGCGCGGCGGCGGGCGGCGCGTGCCTGCGGCGCCAAGTGTCACATGCTGACGGTGGACAGCGGCGCCTCCGCGGGCGGCGTCCCCTCGGCGCCGAACAGCAGGCAGTAGCTGTGGTCGTAGCCGTACGGGGAGGTCGGCGCACACTCGACGACGACCTCGCCGGCGAAGGGCAGGATCTCGCCGACGGCCCGGGCGATGTCCCAGGCGAGCGTCGTGACCCCGCCGCCCGCGCGGATGTTCGTCGCCTCGATGACAACCCACCCGTCGGGCCGAAGGAGCGCCGCCAGCCTGCCGAAGACAACCTGCAGCCCGGCGAGATAGGCGGCGTAGCCGGGATTGGGACCGCGGTACGCGGCGAGCGCCTCGCAGGGGTCGCCCGGCGACGAGTACGGCGGCGACGTCACGGCGAGCTTGACCGGCGGGATCGCGAGCGTGTCGAGCTCCCGGGCGTCGGCCGCGAAGATCCGCTCGGGCGCCCGAACGCGGGTACGCACGAACGCGGCCCGCGCGGCATCGAGCTCGACGCCCCAGCCCTCGCGCCCCCGCCTCTCTGCGACCACGGCAGTCGTGCCGAAGCCGACGAACGGATCGAGGACGACGTCGCCGGACGCCGTCAGGCGATCGACGAAGAGACCGACCAGCTCCTCCGGGAAGCGGACGTCGTCCGCCGCGAACTGCTCGGGAAGCGGCGCCGCGGGGCGGCCGCCGAGCCGCACGACGGTAGGCAGCCCCGAGGGCCACGCACGCGGAGCCGGCATGCGGCAAGCCTACCGGCACGGCCCCGTCTGCCGC
This sequence comes from uncultured Actinomycetes bacterium, assembly GCA_963843705.1. GTDB lineage: Bacteria > Actinomycetota > Thermoleophilia > Gaiellales > JAICJC01 > JAICJC01. The sequence continues at coordinate 9,342 of CAWJLQ010000006.1, read as the reverse complement.
CCGGGACCGGCGCCAAGTGTCACATGCTGACGGTGGAGAGCGGCGCCCCCCGCGGGCGGCAGCCACGACCACGCGACGGGGGAGCGGCGATGGCTACCATCGCCGGATGCCCGTTCCCGAGACGCCGCTGCGGACAACGCGCTTCGGACTCGCTCCCGAGGGCGACGGGTGGTTCGTGGTCAACTGCGCGGAGTCACGCTGGCGCGACCACGGCCCGCTCGGTGCGGGCTGTGACTTCCAGGGGAAACGGCGCTTCGGGCAGGTCGGGATCAACATCAACGTCCTCGAGCCGGGCGAGCCGCTGGGGATGTATCACCGCGAACGCCACCAGGAGGGATTCCTGGTGCTCGCGGGCGAGTGCCTGGCGGTCGTGGAGGGGCAGGAGCGAACGCTCGGAGCCTGGGACTTCCTCCACTGCCCCGGCGGCACGGCGCACGCGATCCTCGGCGCCGGCGACGGGCCGTCGGTCGTGCTCGCGGTCGGCGCCCGCGGAGGGCGAAAGGGGATCGTGTATCTCGCCGACCGCGCGGCGCGCAGGCACGGGGCAGGCGTCGATCGTGAGACCACGAGGCCGGAGGAGGCGTACGCGGCCCTTCCACCGCCCACACGCTGCCGGTACCGCGAAGGCTGGCTGCCCCGGCTCTAGTGTCCCCCGATGCACATCGCCGCCGTCCGCCTGGCCTCGGCCGACCTCGCGGCGCAGCGCGAGCTCTTCGTCGAGAGGCTCGGCCTGGAGCCGCTCGCCGCCCCCGCCGGCGCCCTCGCCGTCCGCGTCGGTCACAGCACGCTCGCCTTCGAACCCGGCGACCCCTCGCCGCAGCACGTCGCCTTCCGCATCCCCTCGGCCGCGTACGCCGACGCCCTGGACTGGCTCGGCGAGCGGACCACACTCCTCCCGAACGACCAGGGCGGGCGCGAGCACCCGTTCCCCGCCTGGAACGCCGACGCGATGTACTTCCGCGACCCGGACGGCAACGTGCTCGAGCTGATCGCCCACCACGACCTGGACGACGCCTACGACCCGCCCTTCGGCCCGGGCGACCTGCTGGCGATCGGCGAGGTCGGCGTGCCGGCCGACGACGTGCCGTTGTTCCTGGCGGACGTCGAGCGGCGCCACGGCATCCGCCGCTGGAGCGGCGACGGCGTCGGCTTCGCGGCCGCCGGCGACAAGCGCGGCTCGCTGATCGTCGTCCCGCGCGGACGCCCGTGGCATCCGGTGCCGGGCTCGGATGCGACGGCGCCGCCGGCCGCGATCGAGATCGCGGGCCTCGGCGCGCTCTACTGAGCGACGGTCGGCGCGAGCGGGCGCCGGCGCAGCCGCACGCCCATGCCCGCGACCACCAGGACGACGCCGCCGACGGCGATCAGGACGTCGCCGACCGAATAGACGTTGCCCATCGGGATCCACGCCGGCACCGGCCAACGGTCGATCAGCCAGGCCAGGTGCGGGTGCGCGGCGACGGCGCTGTTGTTGTGCACGCCCTTGTAGAGGACGCCCGCCGCGCGCAGCGCCGAGGCCCGCGCGGGCATGTGCCCGTCGTTCGAGAGCACGGCGGCCAGGTTCGAGAGCATGCCGAGCCCGACGATGGCCGCGCCGGGCAGACGCACGTTCACGACGACGGCGGCGATCAGGCAGGCGTAGGAGACGAGCCAGAGGCCGGTCGCGAGCGAGTCGCCGATGCTCCACGGCAGCACGCCCGACGGGTAGCCGAGCACCTGCAGCACGATCGCGACGTAGAAGAGCCAGACGCCGCGCAGCTGCAGCTCGGCCAGGGCGGACACGCGCCCGCCGAGCAGCCGTCCGAGCACGAGCCCGACGGCGACCGCCAGGACGAGCACCATCAGCCGGCCGCCCGCAGGTCGGTGAGCTCCGGGTTCTGCGCCTGGAGCCGCTCGAGCGCGGCGACGACGCGGGCGTCGAACTGCGTCCAGCAGCGCTTGCGCAGCTCGGCGATGGCCGCGCCGACCGTGCCGGCCGCGCGGTAGCAGCGGTCGGACGTCATGGCGTCGAAGGCGTCGGCGACGAGGATGATGCGCGACCCCAGCGGGATCTCCTCGCCGGCCAGCCCGAGCGGATAGCCGGAGCCGTCCCACCACTCGTGATGATGCAGGATCCAGCGGTCGACCGGCGAGACGCCCAGGCCCTCGAGCAGGCGCGCCCCGAGGACGGGGTGCTCCCGCATGACCCGCAGCTCGTCCGGGTCGAGCTTGCCGGGCTTCTGCAGGATCCGGTCGGGGATCGCGATCTTGCCGAGGTCGTGCAGCAGGCCGGCCAGCCGCACCTGCTCGACCACCTCGACGTCGAGGCCCATGGCCGTCGCGATCGCCTCGGCCAGGCGCGACACCGTCTGCGAGTGCGTGCCGGCGTAGGTGTCCTTCGCGTCGACCACCCGGATCAGCCCCTCCGCGGCGCGCAGGCGCGCGTGGCGCTCGGCGGCCTCGGCCAGCTCGGCCGGGGTGTACGAGCGCACCACCGACGTGTCGTACACGCAGGTGCGGTTCTTGCCATGGTTCTTCGCCCAGTAGAGGGCGGCGTCGGCGACGTCGTAGAGCGAGTCGCGGTCGCGCGCGTGCTCGGGGTAGACCGCCAGCCCGACGCTGACCGTGACCGGCTCGCCCGTGGGGAACTCCGTCGCCGCGAGCCGGCGGTGGACGCGCTCGAACGCCGTGTCGGCCGACCAGCTGGAGTGCTCGGGCAGGAGCACGGCGAACTCCTCACCGCCGATGCGGTACGCCCGTCCGGCGACGCACTCCTGGAGCATCACCTCTGCCACCTTGCGCAGCACGGCGTCGCCGACGGGGTGGCCGAAGCGGTCGTTGACCTCCTTGAAGCCGTCCAGGTCGATCAGGCACAGCGAGACGATCTCCCCGTCGTCCGTGGCCGTCTCGAGCGCCTTGCGCAGGTCGAGCTGGAACGAGCGGTGGTTGCCGAGCCCGGTCAGCGCGTCGGTCTCAGCCGCACGCACGGCGACCACGGTGCGGTAGGAGGAGCGCAGGTAGAGCGCGAGCGCGAAGACCGGCCCGGCGAGCAGCAGCTCGAGCGGCGGATCGACCTTCCACAGCGAGACCGCCAGGGCCGAGATGAAGGCCATGATCGCGAACGCGGGACCGGGGTGGCGCAGGTAGCCGCGCGGCGCCTCGCGCAGCGGCACCTGCTGGGCGAGCGCAACGGCGACGGCGACGAGCGCGACGTTCGTGACGACGTACGCGGCGCCGCCGGCGAAGGCCAGCACGGTCAGCTTGCCGGCATCGCCGGCGCCGATCTCGTGACCGTTCCAGCCGAGCAGGAAGGCGGGCAGCGCCGAGGCGAAGGCCGAGATAGCGTAGGCGCTCGCGTTGAACGAGCCGCGCAGCGAGACGCCGCGCTCGACGAACTCGACCATGGCGGTCGCGACGAGTGCGGAGATGACGGCGTACTGCCAGCCGAACAGGATCTGCGCAGCCATCAGGAAGACGAACGCGAGCGAGACCTTGCGAGCGCCCTGCTCGTCGAGCGGGACGGGCTTGAACTCGGCGGCGAGTGCGGCGGCCGCGAAAACGAGAACGCCCGCCAGGGTCGACCTGTCGGGCGGTGATGCGGCCGCCTTGAGCACCGCCCCGACCGCCACCGGCACGGTCAGCGCGATGACGGCGATGACGTACCGGAGCAGCCGGGGCGGGATCGAGGCGGGAGCGGTGGTGGCGGCGGAGGATTTCACCGGAGTTCGTTCCGTTATCGGCCGGAACGCGCGGCGAAATGAGCCGCTGCCAGCGCTCGGGGCCGGATTAGGTCCAGCGGATGCCGGCGCCGGAGCCGATCACGAACGACGCGATCGCGCCCAGGGCCAGAACAACACGCAGGGCGGGGTAGTTCCACTTGATCATGGCGCTGCCTCCCTCTCGGAGCTGGGGGTCGGGGTGGGTGACGTCCGCGGCCTCGGGGATGGGGGTGGATCAGGCCGCTGGTCCGGGCTCGGGGGGCCTCGGAGGCGTCGTTCTCGTTATGCCGGAAGGGGCCGGAGAGGGAATCCCCCGCCTGAGTGATCGCAGGAGCCCCCTACCGCGGAGCCGTCAGCGGGCTCGGGTGATCCGGCCTCCGGCGCCGACGGCGACGGCGCGCGGGCCGAAGTCGTCCTGCGACAGCTCGGCCACGAGCCGGGCGCCCGCCCCGCCGGAATCGAGCTCGGGCATGCCGGCATCCACCATCAGCACGGAGGCCATCCGGCCCGAGCGGAAGGCGCCGTGCGCGCCCAGCCGCACGTGCAGGATGACGGAGTCGGCGAGGGCGCCGTCGAGCCCGAAGTTGTGGTATCCGGCGAAGTTGCCCAGGCTGTACGCGATCAGGCGGTCGTGGTAGAGCTCCATCCCGCGCAGCACGTGCGGCCCGGAGCCGAGCACGAGGTCGGCGCCGGCGTCGACCGCCATGTGCGCGAACTCCTCGGCGTCGCCGCGATCCTCGCCGACGTAGCTCTCCTCCTCCCCGGTGACGTGCATCGCCCCGGTGCCCTCGGCCCCGGCGTGGATGGCGACGATCACGACGTCGGCCGCCGAGCCGGCCCGCTCGATCAGCGCGCGGGCGGCGGGCAGGTCGAGCAGGGACGCCGTGTCCGAATACGGGGCGAACCCGAGCACGGCCACCCGCAGGCCGCCGGCGCGGAGCATGGTGATCTCGCCGGGCAGGCCCGTCTGGGCGATCCCGGCCGCGTGCAGCGCGGCGACGGTCTGGGCCTGGCCGGCCGCCCCGAAGTCGTACGAGTGGTTGTTCGCGTTGTTCATGACCGTGAACCCGGCCGCATGCAGGTCGGCGGCGAACGCGGGCGGCGCGCGGAACTCGAAGCAGGTCTTGCCGATCGACGCGCGCTTGCACTTCCCCGACGTCGCGTCGGTCAGCGTGCCCTCCAGGTTCCCGAACACGATGTCGCCGTGGAGCTGTCCGCGGACGGCCGAGAAGTACGTCGCCGGCGAGGGCGGGAGCACCGGCGTCGCTCCGAGCATCGTGTCGCCGACCGCGGTGACGGTGAGCGTCCGCCGATCGGGAGGCGGTGTCGCATGCGTCGTCGCCGGCTGCGTCTTCACCGCGGTCGTGGGGGCGGGCGTGCCCGTACGCGGCGCGGCCGCGTGGCGGCCGTGGTGCACATGCCGCACCACGCCGTGGGCGGCGTAGCCGAACGCGACGGAGGAGGCGCCCAGCAGGCACAGTCCGGCCAGCGTCCGCCACGGCCGCCTGCGTGCGTGTGCGTCGGTCCGTCCCACCCTTCACTATCATCGCCGACCGTGACGTTGGAGGCACGCATCCTGGATGCGGTCGCCGCCGGGCGGGACGAGCTGGTCGAGCTGACGGCACGGCTGGTCGGATTCGACACGACCGCACGAGCCCCGGACGACCCGCCCCGCCAGGAGGCTGACCTGCAGGCCTACCTGGGCGACCGGCTGTCGGCGGCCGGCGCCGCCGTGGACATCTGGGAGCCGGATCCCGCCGACGTGGCCGGCTCGCGGCAGATGCCTCCCGGCCTGCGTTTCGACGGCCGGCCGCAGCTCGCCGCCCGGTTCGCGGGGGCGGGGGGCGGCCGCAGCCTGCTCCTGAACGGCCACATCGACGTGGTGCCGTCCGAGCCGCGTGACCGCTGGACGAGCGATCCCAACCGGGCCGAGGTGCGCGACGGCAACCTGTACGGGCGCGGCGCCTGCGACATGAAGGGCGGCGTCGCATGCATGGTCTACGCCGCCGAGGTGCTCGCCCGGCTCGGGGTGCGCCTGCAGGGCGACCTGATCGTCAACACGATCACCGACGAGGAGTCGTCCGGCGCCGGCGGCCTGGCCGCCGTGCGCCACGGCGTCAAGGCCGACGCGGGCATCGTCCCCGAGCCGACGGCGTTCGAGGTGTGGGTGGCGTGCCGCGGCTCGCTGACGCCCACGTTCACCGTCACCGGCCGCCCCGGCCACGCGGAGATGGCCCAGCCGCACTGGCGCGACGGCGGCGCCGTGAACGGGATCGAGAAGATGGGGGTGATCCTCGACGCCGTCCGCCGGCTGCGCGAGGAGTGGCGCGGAAGCCCCTTCCAGCGCCACGAGCACCTACCGCCGGGCGACATCGTGCCCGTGAAGATCGGCGGCGGCGAGTGGACGGTCACCTATCCGGCCGCGTGCCGGATGACCTGCGAGGTGACCTACCTGCCCGGCCGCGCCGACGCGGAGGGCTGGGGGCGCGACGTGGAGGCCGAGATCGAGGCCTGGATCGCGGCGGCGGCGGCCGCCGACCCGTGGCTGGCCGAGCATCCCCCGCTCATCGAGTGGGATCTCGACATCCCTCCGGCGGAGGTCGATCCCTCGCTGCCGATCGTGCAGACGATGCTGCGCGCCAGCGAGCGGGCCGGGGAGCCGGCCGTGCTCGGAGGCCTCGACTCGTGGTTCGACGCGGCCACGTTCACCCGCTTCGGCAGCACGCCGTCGATCGGCTACGGGCCGCGCAGCATCGCGTGGGCGCACACCGTCGACGAGTACGTGCCGGTGACCGACCTGGTCACGTGCGCGCAGGCGATCGCGCTCGCCGCCGCCGAGCACTGCGGGGTGGCCCGATGACCACCGCGACGCCGCGCATCGCCAACCCCGACGACGCCGCCGTCGTGACGCGGCTCCTGAAGGCCTTCTTCAGTCACGAGGGGCGGGTCGTGAAACACCTGCGCCAGAACGTCGAGGCGATCCTGTACGACCCGGGCCGCGGCTTCTTCACCCTGGCCGGCGACGCGGCGGTGGCGACGACCACGATCCGGATCTCGGCCAGCGGCGGTGCGAGCGCCGAGATCGAGGAGATCTGGGTGCAGCCGTCGGCGCGCGGCCGCGGGCTCGGCGCGAGCCTCCTGCGCAACGCCGTCGACGAGTGCCGCCGGCGCGGGATCGAGTCGATCGAGCTGCGCGTGACGCCCGACGACCGCGAGCTCGGGATCCCCGACTTCTACGTCAAGCAGGGCTTCCGCCACCGCGGGCTCCAGATCATGGAGTTCTCCGGGGAGTAGGCTTCGCGGCTCTCCACCGAAGGGAGCCGACATGAGCGTCGCAGCGAAGGGCGGCGGCTGGCAGGTCGCCGCGGTGAACGAGATCCCGCCCGTCAAGCCGGACTGGCCGGCGACGTGGAAGTCCGTGCGCCACCACTTCGGCATCACGGCGTTCGGCGTGAACGCCGTCACCAAGGACGCGGGCAACGTGCTGATCCCCGAGCACGACGAGTCGCGGTCGGGTCAGCAGGAGCTCTACTTCGTGCACGCCGGCGCGGTCACCGCGACCCTGGACGGCGAGACGGTGGCCGTGCCCGAGGGCGGGATGATCTCGGTCGCGCCGGAGGTGACCCGCACGATCGAGTCGACGGCGTCGCCGACCACCCTGCTCTGCGTGGGCGCGACGCCCGGCGCCGCCTACGAGATCGGCGCGTGGGAGACGTAGGCCCTCGCCGCTACCCGAACGGCAGCGGGACGACGGTGAGGGCCGCGCCGCCGGCCTCGCCCGAAGCCCCGTCGGCCACCTCCCGGCGCAGGACGGCCAGGCCGATCGGCCCGAACCGGGGCGAGACCGCCGCCGACGTCAGCCGGCCGACCTGGGCGCCGCCGACCGTCACGGGGGTGCCGGGCGCGGCCGGTTCCCCGTCGAAGCGCACGCCGCGCACGCCGCGGTTGGCGTGGCCGCGGTAGTGCAGCCGCGCAACCGGCTCCTGACCGGGGTAACAGCCCTTGGTGAAGCTGATCGCGCGCTCCTCGAGGCCCGCCTCGGCCGGCATCGAGTCGGCGTCGAACTCGCGCCCGTACCGGGGCACGCCCGCCTCGATCCGGGCCAGCTCCCACTCCTGGTCGGACGCCGGGCCGTTCGCCGGCGCCGCCGCGAGCAGCCGCTCGACGCCGACCGGCGTCTCCAGCTCGGCCAGCGCCCCGTCCGCCTCTCCCCAGACGAGCGCGTAGTCCGCCGGCTCGAGCGCCACCTTCTTGCGGAACCGGGCGCGCATCAGCGTGCCGAGGACGTCGCCCGCCGTCTCGGGCGGGCAGGCGAGCACCAGGTCGCCGCCCGTACGGAACACCTCGAGGTCGGCGATCACGCGCGCCTTCGGCGTCAGCAGCAGGGCGTAGACGCCGCCGCCGGGAGCGACCGCCTCGACGTCGTTCGAGACCATGCTCTGCAGGTAGGCGACCGCGTCGGGCCCGCTGGCCCGGACGAACGCTCGGTCGAGCACCGCCGCCATCCCCGTAGGGTAGCCATCAGCAGGTAGGCTCACGGCGCCTTGGCCGTCTCGCCCACCGACGTCTTCTGCGCCCGGCTGCAGGCGCTGGTCGACATCGACTCGCCGTCGGGCGGCACCGGGCAGGAGGCCGTCGCCGAGCAGGTCGCCGCGTGGCTGGCCCCCGCAGGGTGCACGCACGCCTGGGTGGACGAGCCGGACAACCCGGCGCGCAGCCTCGTCGTGACGCTGCCGGGCGACGGCGGCGCCGTGGTCGCGCTGCTCGGCCACCCCGACACCGTGTTCCCGGCGGGGACGACCGCCGGCTGGCGGTTCGCCCGTGCCGGCGACCGCTGCACGGGCCCCGGCGTCGCCGACATGAAGGGCGGCCTGGTGCTGGCGGCGATGGCGATGGAGCGGCTGGCGGGCCTGCCGGCGCGCCCGTTCTCGGAGCTGCGCCTGCTGATCTGCGCCGACGAGGAGATCCGCCTGCGCGCGCCGGCGGCGAGCGAGCACGCGCGCGGCGCCGCCGCCGCCCTCGTCTTCGAGTGCGGGCGCCGCAACGGCGACGTCGTCTCGGCCCGCAAGGGCGCCCTCTGGCGCACGCTCACGCTCACCGGTCGCGCGGCGCACGCCGGAGCCGACACCGCCCGCGGTCGCAGCGCCGTGTCGGCCCTGGCCCGCGAGGTGCTGCGGATCGAGGGCCTCGCCGACGGCCGCCCGGAGATGACCTCCGTCGTGACCACCGTCGCGGGCGGCGACGCCGCGAACACCGTTCCGGGCACGGCCCGAGCCACGCTCGACATCCGCTCGAGCGTCGCCGCCGACCTGGAGGTGGCGGCGGCCGCGCTGGAGCAGCCGAGCCCGTACGACGGCGTCACGCTGGCCCTGTCCGACCGCGGCACCTGGCCGCCGATGCCGCTCGCCCAGCACCTGCTCGACGCCGCGCTCCGGCACGCCGCCGACATGGGCCTGCGCATCGGCCACGAGCTCTCGGGCGGCGTCTCGGACGGCTGCTGGACGGGCGCGCGGGGCATCCCCACGCTCGACGGACTCGGGCCCGTCGGCGGGGACGACCACACGGACGGGGAGTGGATCGAGGTGGCGACCCTCGAGCAGCGGCTCGAGCTGGTGGTGCGGCTGATCCAGACCGCCTGCGCCGG